>JAFRQH010000020.1 GCA_017428725.1 Bacteroidales bacterium
CATCTTAACGATTTAGCATAGCCATGTGTTTTTGGTAAACAGTCGCCTGGGCCATTTCTCTGCGCCCCCTTGCGGGGGTCCCCTTCTCCCGAAGTTACGGGGTAAATTTGCCTAGTTCCTTAGCCGTGATTCACTCGAGCACCTGAGGATTCTCTCCTCACCCACCTGTGTCGGTTTACGGTACGGGTCGCTTTGCGCTTATCGATAGATTGATTTTCTTGCAAGCTTGATTACCTGCGCTGTCCGATCGTCCGAAGACTCTCGGTACTGTCGGCTTTCAGTCGCCCTACGGCCTTCAACCGTCTATTCCGTCAGACGGCGGCAGTGTCACTCCTCGGTCTCAATCTGTCCTGCAAAGCGAGTATCGGAATATTAACCGATTCTCCATCATGTTCGCCTCTCGGCTGCCACTTAGGTCCCGACTAACCCTGATCCGTTTAACGTTGTTCAGGAAACCTTGGGTTTTCGGTGTGAATATTTCCATATTCATTATCGTTACTTATGCCTACATTTTCTTTTCCAGACGCTCCAGCAGTACTCACGTACCACCTTCGACGCTGACTGGAATGCTCCCCTACCACGCGTATTTCTACGCGTCCTTAGCTTCGGCGACAGTTTTTATGCCCGGTCATCATCCACGCATCACCGCTCGACTAGTGAGCTGTTACGCACTCTTTGAATGAATAGCTGCTTCCAAGCTAACATCCTAGCTGTCTTAGCGGTGTCACTTCGTTTCGTCTCAACTTAAACTGTTCTTGGGGGCCTTAGCTGAAGGGCTGGGCTCTTACCCTTTCGCCGACGGATATTAGCACCCGACGACTCACTCCCGTCCTTTAATCTTCGCGCATTCGGAGTTTATCAGAAATCGATAGGCGATGAAGCCCTCTTTTCCTATCAGTCGCTCTACCTCACGAAGACACAGACGAGGCTGTCCCTAAAGACATTTCGGGGAGTACGAGCTATCTCCCAGTTTGATTGGCCTTTCACTCCTACCCACAGCTCATCCAAGCCCTTTTCAACGGAAACTGGTTCGGGCCTCCAGTGCCTGTTACGGCACCTTCACCCTGGCCATGGGTAGATCACTAGGTTTCGCGTCTGCTCCCGATGACTGAACGCCCTGTTCAGACTCGCTCTCGCTGCGGCTTACGGCCCTGAAGGCCTTAACCTTGCCATCGAGAAGCAACTCGTAGGCTCATTATGCAAAAGGCACGCCGTCGTCTTTCGACTCCGACCGCTTGTAAACGAACGGTTTCAGGTTCTTTTTCACTCCCCTGTTCGGGGTTCTTCCCACCTTTCCCTCACGGTACTGGTCCACTATCGGTCTTCCGGTTATATTTAGCCTTGCGGCATGGTCGCCGCAGATTCAGACAGGATTCCACGTGTCCCGCCCTACTCAGGTGCCAATCTCGTCAACATCACGTTACCCGTACGGGCCTTTCACCCTCTGCGGACTGACTTTCCAGACAGTTCCGGTTCCTGATGATGACTTTATGACTGGTCCTACAACCCCGGATACGCCGTAACGCACCCGGTTTAGGCTCTTCCCATTTCGATCGCCACTACTTTGGGAATCGATATTTCTTTCTCTTCCTGCAGGTACTAAGATGTTTCAGTTCCCTGCGTGTGCCCCATCTATCGATGGTCTGCAGTCTTCAACTGCAGGGGTTCCCCCATTCGGATGTCTCCGGATCAATTCCTGTTTGCAGATCCCCGGAGCTTTTCGCAGCTTACCACGTCCTTCTTCGCTTCCGGAAGCCAAGGCATCCCCCGTTCGCTCTTATTCTCTTTCTCGTACTTAAGTGAATCTATGCGACTCGACGTCTCATAAATTTTTACTCGTTTGCCTTTGAAATTGCAGTCCCTATTTTCGCAACTCGAAAAAACTCGAATTTCTAATTATACAGACTATAATCTCTTTTAACTTCTTACCTCGTTATCTCTCTCAGTATTGTCAATGAACTTTAGGTCCTTTCGTTGAGTTATGTCCTCATCGAAAGGGACGGCAAAGGTACACACTTTTTTTGAACTTGCAAATCTTTTTCGAAAAAATTTTAATTTTTTGACCGTTGTCAGAAATTGCTGCTTCTCAGCCTATTATAAATTTGCTCCAGGGAAATCTCCCCGGAGCAAAAATGTAATCAATTGATTTTTAATCGCTTATGAAACGCAAGATTATTCTGCGTAGAGCGCGATGATGTTGCGGATCACGGCGGCAGCCTTCTCCATGTTCTCGAGGGTCACCCACTCAAACTTGCCGTGGAAATTGAGTCCGCCGGCGAAGATGTTCGGGCACGGGAGGCCCTTGAAGGAGAGGTTGGCACCGTCGGTGCCGCCGCGGATGGGCTGGATGCGGGGCTTCACGCCCGCCAGCTCCATCGCCTTGACGGCCTTCTCCACCACGTGGTAGTGCGGCTCCACCTGCTCGCGCATATTATAATATTGGTCGCGCACGGTGGCCGTGACCGTCCCGGCGCCGTAGCGCGCGTTGATGAAGTCGGCGCACTGCGCGATGACCTGCTTCTTGTGCTCGAACTTCGCGCGGTCGTGGTCGCGGATGATGTAGGAGAACTGGGCCTCCTCGACCGTGCCCTTGAGGCTGATCAGGTGGAAGAACCCCTCGTAGTCCTGCGTGTACTCCGGACGCTGGCTGACCGGCAGGAGCGCGTCGAACTCCTGCGCGATGTGCAGGGCGTTGCGCATCTTGCCCTTCGCGTAGCCGGGGTGGACATTGCTGCCCTGGATGCGGATCACGGCCGAAGCGGCGTTGAAGTTCTCGAACTCCAGCTCGCCCACCTCGCCGCCGTCCATCGTGTAGGCGTAGTCGGCGCCGAACTTCTGCACGTCGAACTTGACCACGCCGCGGCCGATCTCCTCGTCCGGGGTGAAGCCGACCTTGACCGGCCCGTGCTTGAACCCGGGGTGCGCCATGATGTACTGGACGGTGTCCATGATCTCGGCCACGCCGGCCTTGTCGTCGGCGCCCAGCAGGGTGGTGCCGTCGGTGGTCACGAGCGTCTCGCCCTTGTGGGCGAGCAGCTCCGGGAACTCGGCGGTCTTGAGCACGAGGCCCGGCACGCCCTTCAGGGGGATGTCGGCTCCGTCGTAATCCTCGATAATCTGCGGCTTGATGTCGGCGCCGGAGGCGTCCGGCGCAGTGTCCACGTGGGCGATGAAGCCGATAGCCGGGACCGGCCCCTCGACGTTGGAGGGGATGGTGGCCATCACGTAGCCGTATTCGTCGAGCGTCGCCTCGACGCCGAGCGCCTGCAGCTCGTCGCGCAGCATCCGCAGCAGGTTCAGCTCCTTGGCTGCGGAGGGCTGGCTCTCACTCTCTTCGTTGGACTGGGTGTCTACCGCCACATAGCGGAGAAATCTGTCAAGTATCTTTTCCATAATGTGTTGTATCTATCGGTCTTTCTTCATCGAGGACAGGATCATATAGGCGCAGATGCCGATCAGCGGCAGGATGGCGACGGCTTCGGCGCCGGAGGCCACGTGGCCGGGGGCGACGGTGTTCCAGGCGTTCATGAACCAGTCGACCTTCGCGAACTTGAGGATGGCGGAGACGACGCCCATCAGTGCGCCGCCGGCGATGAAGCCGCTGGCGATCAGCGTGCCCTTCTCCTGCCGCGCGGTGTTGACGGCGGCGTCCTTGCTGCGCGTGCTGACGTACCAGGAGATGGCGCCGCCCAGCAGCAGCGGGAGGTTCAGGTCGATCGGGATGAACATACCCAGGCAGAAGGCCAAAGCCGGCACCTTGAAGACCGTCAGCAGGATGGCGATCACCGCACCGATGCCGTAGAGCAGCCAGGGGGCGCTGCCGCCGTTCATCATCGGCTGGATCACGGCGGCCATCGCATTGGCCTGCGGGGCCACCAGGGCGCCCTCGCCCGTGAAGCCGTAGGTCTTGTTGAGGATCAGCATCACGCCGCCCACGGTCGCAGCCGCCACGGCGATGCCGACGAATTTCCAGGCCTCCTGCTTGCGGGGCGTCGTGCCGATCCAGTAGCCGATCTTGAAGTCGGTGATCAGGCCGCCGGCGGTGGAGAGCGCCGTACAGACCACGCCGCCGATCACCATCGCGGCCACCATCCCGGCATTGCCCTTGAGGCCCACCGCCACGAGCACGAGGGCCGTGATGATCAGGGTCATGATGGTCATGCCGCTCACGGGGTTCGTGCCCACGATGGCGATCGCGTTGGCCGCCACCGTCGTGAAGAGGAAGGCGATCACCGCGATGATGACCAGCCCGATGAGGGCCTGCCAGACGTTGTTCACCACGCCGCCGAAGGCGAAGAAGGCGAACACGGCGAGCAGGGCGATGGCGATGCCCCAGACCACCGTCTTCATCGGGAGGTCCTCCTGCGTGCGCTCCGGCTTCTCGGCCAGGGCGCCCGGCTTGCGCTTGAACTCGCTGGCCGCCAGGCCGATGGCGCTCTTGATCACGCCCGCGCTCTTGATGATGCCAATGATGCCGGCCGTGGCGATGCCACCGATGCCGATGTGGCGGGCATACTCGCGGAAGATCTGCTCGGGGGCCATCTCGGAGATGGTCTGGGTGATGCCCGTGCCCATCAGGTCCACGACGCTCCCGCCCCAGATGAGGTTCATCAGCGGGATGATCACCAGCCACACCAGGAAGGAGCCGCAGCAGATGATGAAGGCGTATTTGAGGCCGACGATGTAGCCCAGGCCCAGCACGGCGGCGCCGGTGTTGAGCTTGAGCACCACCTTGGCCTTGTCGGAGACGACCTGGCCCCAGTGCATCACCGTGGTGCTGAGCGTCTCGGCCCAGGCACCGAACGTGGCCACGACGAAGTCGTACAGGCCGCCGATCAGGCCGGCCGCCAGGAGGGTGCGGGCGCTCTTGCCGCCGCCCTCGCCGCTGACGAGCACCTGCGTGGTGGCCGTGGCCTCCGGGAAGGGATACTGCCCATGCATCTCCTTGACGAAATACTTGCGGAACGGGATCAGGAAGAGGATGCCGAGGAAACCGCCCAGCATCGAGGACAGGAACATCTGCCAGAAATTGACGTCAAGCCCCAGGATGTAGATGGCAGGCAGGGTGAAGATGGCACCCGCCACCACCACGCCCGAGCAAGCGCCGATGCTCTGGATGATGACGTTCTGGCCCAGGCCGCCCTGCTTCTTCAGGGCACCCGTGAGGCCCACGGCGATGATGGCGATCGGAATCGCCGCCTCGAAGACCTGCCCGACCTTGAGCCCGAGATAGGCCGCGGCGGCGGAGAAGAGGATGGTCATCAGCAACCCGAGGGTCACGGAATAGGGCGTGACCTCGAGCGGCTTCTCATTCGGACCCAGCAGGGGCTGGTACTTCTCCCCCGGCTTCAGGGGCCGGTGGGCGTTCTCCGGCAGGGAGAGATTTTTGTTTTCTTCCTTCATTGCGCTCTTTCTGTTTTTGGTAGCGTTCGATGTATTTCTGCAGCTTGGCGGCATCGATGGCCGCCTGTTTGGCGGCGTGCTTGGCGCGCCGGGCTTCCTTGCGGGCCTGGCGCTCCGCCTTGCGGGCCTCCTTCTTCGCGGCCTTGGCGGCGTCGCGCGCGTCCAGCTCCGCCCAACGGGCGTCGCGGCGCGCGATGCGCAGGGCGCGCTTCAGCTCACGCTCGGACATATAGGTGGTGTCCCGCTGGGACTCCGGCTCGGGCCCGGCAATGCCCCCTACGGAAAGGGAATCCCGCACAGCCAGCGAATCGGCCGCTACGCCGGGGCCGCCCACCGCCAGGGAATCACGCCCGGCGATGCGCAGGGAATCCTGCAGGGCCAGGGAGTCCGGGGCGGGCGCGCCGGCATCGGCCTGGGCAGCCTGGCGCGCGCGTCTGCGCGCCCGCGCCGCCTCAAGCCCGGCATAAAGCTCTTTCATATGCCCCGGGAAATAGATGTCCGTCTGGAGGAAGGACGTGCGGGGACGGGCCTCGTAGGCCGCCCGCTCGGAGTCTTTCACCACCATCGAGGTCACGTCGTACTTGTCCTTGGGACGGCGGTCGGGCTGCCAGTTGAAGCCTTTGAGGATGCGGTCCGCCTCCGGCAGCTGCGCCGTCGGGTAGGCGTCGTTCTTGGGATTGTCGAAGTTGTAGACCCGCTGGACCTCGCCGTGCTCGAGCGTCGCCATCATCATCTTGCACTCCACCTTGTTGACGGTGGCGGTCTCCTCCAGGTAGAACAGGGCGCTCACCCCGCCCAGCGCGTCAAACCGGCGCAGGGCGGTGGAATCGTTGAAATAGGCGATGACGTCCGTGCTGCGGATCTGGTCGTAGAGCCCCTCGGCCTCCTCGGTGTGGATGAAGGCGTTGGAGAGCAGGTTCGCCCGCTCCATCCGGCCCTCCCGGATCAGCACGAAGAGACTGTCGGAGTTGTACTGGCGGTTGCCTTCGTTCCACACGATGGGGTCCTTGTAGAGCCGGGCGATGGAATCCAGGTCGGTGTAGCGGAGCGAGTCGCAGCGCACCTGCATATCCTTGCGGAACACGCGGACGTCGCCCAGGGCCAGCAGGAAGCCGACCTTGGTCGTGTCGGGCGGCGGGACCGCCAGGCTGTCCACGCCCGCGGCGAGGCTGTCCGGAAGGGCGTGCTGCAGGGTATCCGCCAGCGCGCGGAGCGTGTCTGCCGGGGCTGGGGCGGGCTCAGCCTCAGGCGCCGGTTTGGGCTCCGGTTTAGACTCCGGCTTGGGTTCCGGTTGGGGTTGGGAGCCGGACCGCGCCGGCCGCCCTGTATTGCGCGCGGCGGGGCTGCCGGGCCGCGGCCCGGCGTTGGGGTCGTCGCGCAGCGCTTCGGCCGCGGCCTGCGCCGCCTGTTCCGCGGCGCGGCGACGGTACTCCGCCACCGGGTCGCCGAGCATCTCTTCGAGGCGATTCTCCGCCGTGCGGACCTCCGCCTTGTCGATGTCGCACATCTTGCGCGTGTCGTAGACGAAGCGCTCCGCACCCAGGTAGGTGGTGTCCCGCTGCTCCCCCTCGCCGTCCCAGAGGGCCGCCGAGGCACGCTTCTCGAGCGTCACGCAGGAGAGCGAATCCACGTAGTGCAGGCGGTCGCCCATCGCCGCCACCTGCCGGCTCTGGTCCTGGATCTGGATGTTGCCCAGCATCAGGATGTCGTCGGTGCTGCGATAATAATACAGGCTGTCGCTCCACGACTCCTGGGTCTCGCCCAGGCCGTGGACGGCGTCCCGGAAGAAGAACAGCTCCTCGTCGCGCTCGTACCAGCCGGCGCCGGCCGAGAGCATGTTGCCGTCCTTCCAGAAATCGATGGGGGCGACGAAGTCCGCCCGGGCGCGGTCCGAGTCGTAGTTGAGCGCATTCGTCTTCACGAAGACGGAATCCGTGAACATGTTGACGTTGCCCTGGAACGAGAACAGGCCGGTGGAGTTGGAATAGGTCCCCTCGTCGCTCTCGATGATCTGGCCGTCCTCGCTCTTCATTGAGGCGCCGCCCCGGAAGACGGCGAGGCTGTCCTGCGTATTGTAGTCCAGGATGCGCGTGCGCAGCAGGTTCTCCTTCTTGTTGCGCAACTGCACCACCGCGCCGCGGAACTGGGCCAGGTTCTCGTCCACGAGGTAGTCCAGCTTCTCGCTCGTCAGCACGGACTCGCCCTGCATCAGCTGGACGTGCCCGAAGCAGTTGATGATCTTCTCGTCCACGTGCCAGAAGGCCGTGTCGCAGGAGAGGTAGGTGCCGTTGTGCAGGAAGGTGGGTTCGATGGCCTTGCGGATCATCCGGCTGTCCTCCTGCTCCGCCTGCTCGATGAAACGCGCGTTGAGCAGGCGCACCAAAGAATCCGTCTGCCCGGCATTACGCTGGGCAGACAGGGGCAGTGCGGACAGCAGGGCTGCGACGCAGGGGATCAGGAATCTTTTCTGATTTTTGCCGACCATCCTTTCCGGGAGAACTCACAGTCCTTGAACAGGGGATCTATGACGATATAGCTCGTTTTTATCTTGTCATCCAGGAATTCGTCGATGGCCTCGACCGTCTTCTCGTTCTGGACCTGCCCCAGCAGTTCCGTATAGTCCGACTCGAAGGTGGCTACGTGCGCGGGGACGATCTTGTCCAGGCGGACGATCTTGTAGACCACGTTGCCGTCGCGGCCCTCGTTGTCCAGGGACTCGATCGGTTCGGAGATCCCGCCGAGCTGCAGGTCCTGGATGGCAGCGTAGTCCTGGGGCTTGAGCTGGTCGATCTCGAAGTAGGAGGAGCCGGTGTTGGGGTCGGCCATCTGGCCGCCGTTGGTGCGGGTCGCGGGATCCTCGGAGTAGAAGCGGGCGGCTAGTTCGAAGGTGATCGTACTGTCGATGATGGCGGTGCGCAGGCTGTCCAGGCGCTTGAAGGCCTTCTCCTGGTCCTCCAGCGTGTAGCTGGGCTTGATCAGGATGTGGCGGGCGTTGAACATGTCCCCGGACTTCTCGAGCACCTCGATGATGTGGAAGCCGTCGGGCGTCTCCACGATCTGGGAGATGTTGCCGGGCTTGAGGGCCATCGCGGCGTCGGAGAAAGCCGGCCAGAAGATGGACTTGGAGGCCATGCCCAGCTCGCCGCCCTTGCGGGCGCTGCCCGGATCCTCGGAGTAGAGGCGGGCCAGCGTGGCGAAGCGCTCGCCGGCCAGGATGCGCTCGCGGATGGACAGCAGGCGCTCCTTGACGGCGATGGCGGCCGCCTCGCGGTCGGGATAGACGCAGATCTGGCTCATCTGGTACTTGATCGGCACGACGGGCAGCGAGGCCACGTCGACCGTATCGAGGTACTGCTTGACGTCATACGGGGTCACGGTGGGCATCCGCTTGGCGATCTCGCGCTGCTCCTCCTGGGCGAGGGTCTGCTCCTCGAGCTGCTGGCGCCACTCCTGGCGCAGCTTGAAGAGCGGTTTGCCGAACTGCTGCTCGATCCCGTCCTCGCCGCCCGCGAGCGTGAGGTACTGGGCGGTGTACTGCTCCAGCTGGGCGGACACCTGGTCCTGGTTGACGGACAGGGAGTCGATGCGGGCCTGGGCCACGAAGAGCTTGGACTGCATCATGTTCTCCAGCAGCTGGCAGCGGTCGGCGGGCATCCCCTGGGCGCGTGCGGCCTGGACCTGCGCCTCGATGTCGGACAAGGTGATCATCTCGTTGCCGACGATGGCCACGGACTTGTCTATGATCCCCTGGTATTTCTGGGCCGAAGCGGCCGCGCACAGACACAGCAACGCGGCGACCGCCGCGGTTTTCATCCGATTATTCATTCTGATAGATCACAAAATTATTACTTTCGAGCGCGTTCTCAAGCAAGTCCCGTTCCAAACTCGTCATCAGCGCGTGCTTTCTGGCGCTCATCAGGATGTCCCGGATCCGGGACGAACAGTATTCGATGGGGGCTGACCCGCTCTTGCGGATGTCCAGCACATAGGCGGCCATCAGGTCGCCGCGGTCCGCCGGCTCATAGCGGATCATGTCGCCCTTCAGGTGGGAGAGCATCTCGGTGTAGTCCAGCCCGAAGTAGCGCGCCAGCTCGCCGGCGTCCATCCAGGTGTCGGAGCTGTCGAAATAGCGCAGGGCCGTGGACTGGGCGAGCGTGTCCGCGCGCTGGACGTCGCTGTACTCCTTGGAGGTCATCATCTTGAGGATGGCGTCCTTGTTGGGCGAATCCTTCATCACGTCCACGAAACGCACCTTGAGGACGGGGCGCTTCAGCGCGAAGTCCGCCTCGTGCTCCTGGTAGTACTGGCGGACCTGCTCGTCGGTGACGAGCGTGTCCAGCCGGTCGTTGATGTAGCGCTGCTCGTAGCGGTACTTGAGCAGGGAGCGGCGGAAGCTCTCCAGCTCCGCGCTCACGTCCAGCTCGGCCTTGGAGAGCTGGGCCTCGGCGACGTCCAGGTACAGCTGGTCCATCGCCCAGGTGTTGATGTACTGTCCGGCCAGGCGGACGCTGTCCGCGGCCGGGATCATGTTGGGGATGAACTGCTCGAGCTCGGACTTGTAGAGCTTGTGTTCGCCGACCCGCGCCACCACCTGGTCGTCGTGTACGAGCGAGGAGATCGCCGTACAGGAGCACAGCAGCAGCGGCAGCAGATATGTCAGCAATTTACGCATCATCCTGCAAATTTAATAATAATTATCCGTTCTCCTCCGCAAGAGCCTCGATGATCCCATAGATGGACGGGTTGACCAGCCAGGAAGAGGCCGTGCAGTTGTTGATCATCAAGGAGAAGACGATGGTGTGCTGCGGGTTGCCGTCCCGCGAGAGGATGTAGCCACTGTAGCAGCGCACGCCGTTCATCGAGCCGCTCTTCATGTGGATGCGGTCCTTGAAATCCTGCGGCGCGCCCGGGAACATCGGCTCCAGGGTGCCCTTGGCCCCGGGCACGGGCAGCGAGCCGAAATAGGCGTCCCAGACAGGCAGGGTGGTCATCTTGCGAAGGAAGCGCACGAAGAACTCCGGCGAGACGTAGTTCTTGCGGGACAGGCCGCTGCCGTCGAACTGCTGGCAGCCGTTGTCGGGGCGCAGGCCCAGGGCGCGCAGGCCGGCTTCGGCCGTCGACTGGCAGTCCTCCTGGCTGGAGGAGAGGCCGGCGCGGCGCGCGAGCGTGCGCAGGAGGGTCTCCGCGTAGAAATTGTCGCTGTCGCAGTTGGTGTCGCGCACGATGTCCGCCAGGCGCGGCGAGCGCGTGGACCCCAGCACCTTGATGTCCTGCCAGGCCGCCGCGCGGCTGCGGACCTCGTCGAAGGAGAGATCCGTGCGGACGCGGCCCTGCGGGGTCACGTCGCCGAACCCGCCCTTGACCACGATCCCCCGGGTCTGGAGGAAGGTGTAGAAATAGTAGGCGCAGGTGTAGGCCCCGAACGGGTTGACACCTTCGTAGGTGTAGCCCTTGCGGTCGAGCGGGAAGGAGCCGGCGAAGCGGCCGTAGGGGCCGAACTCCGTGCCCACGTAGTACAGCGTGTTGGTCGTCCGGGCGGGGCCGGTGGTGGCCAGCACCTCATACTGCATCCACGGCGTGTCAGGGTAGCGCGGCCGGACATAGGGCGCGGAGCCTGCGGCCGGTCCGGGCGTGACGTAGAAATTCTGGGCGTTCTCGAAGAAATTGAGCCCGAGCGGCCCGGCGCCGTAGTTGGCGCCCAGGTCGTCATAGGTCCAGCCGAGGTTCTGCGACATCGGGTCGTTGAAATAGCGCGGGTCGCCCAGCACGCGCCCCTCGATGCGCTCGATGCCGACCTCCTTGAGGAGGTCCATCCAGGCGGAGAGGGTGGTATTGAGCGGGATGGCGTTCTCGGAGCGCGAACCCGTCGTGGGATCGCCCCCGCCGAGGATATAGAGGTCTCCCTTCAGGGTCCCCTCCTCCACCGTCCCGGTATAGCCGATCTGCGTCTCGAAGCGGAAATCGGCCCCCAGCGCATTCAGCGCCAGGCCCGTGGTCAGGAGCTTGACATTGGACGCGGGCACGAGCCGGCGGTTGATGTCCATCACCACCAGCGTGTCGCCGTCCATCCGCTGGGCGAACACGCCCACCAGCGCATTGCGCAGGGGCTCCTTCCCGCGGATCTTGGCGATGGCGGCCTGCGCAGCGGACCGGGGAATAGCAGCAGTCGCGCTCCATCCCGTCAGGAGAAGCGCGACTGACCACAGGAGAAGGTGTCTTCTCATTTGACCGCTTCCTTGACGGCGGCGCTGAGCTTTTCGTAGAGGGCGTCCGTCTTGGAGAGGACTTCCTTGCGGAGTTCGTTGTAGTAGGTCTTCTTGGAACCTTCCACCTTGGCGTTGACCTTGTCGCGGAGCTCGTTGTAGAGGTCGATGGCCTCTTCCATCAGCTCGCTGACGCTATTATCGGTGACCTTGGGGTTGACACAGGCGACCACGGAGCAATCCTCCACGAACGCGCTGAGCACGTACTCGATGTCTTTCTTGATGTCTCTGAGATTCATATCTTTCTGAATTAATACGCTGCAAAGATACAAATTATAATTGGATTTCCGTGCCCGGAAGCGGCCTACAGCATCGTGACCATCTCCTCGATGGACTTGCGCTGGGTGTGCAGCTCCGTGGGGGCGCCGTCGACGTCGGCGGGATGGCCGATAGCCAGCAGCCCGTAGATCCCGTGCTCACGCATCTCCGGGAAGGCCTCCCGGATCTTGCCGGGGTTGAAATCCCAGATCCACATGTTCGCGAGCCCGGCGTCCGTGGCCGTGAGCATCAGGTGCGTCAGGACGATGGCGGCGTCGGTCTTGGCGGCATTGATGCCGTCGCTCTCGCGGACCCACGCCTCTTCGTTGCGGCAGCCGACGATCATCACGATCGGGGCGCCGTAGCAGGGGTGGACCGCCCGCAGGCGGGCGAGGGCCTCCTCGCTCCGGACCACCCAGATCCGGGTCGGCTGGAGATTCTTGGCGGAGGGCGCCAGGCGGCCGGCCTCGAGAATCATCTCCAGCTTGGACTCCGAGACGTAGGCATCGCTGAAGGCGTGGCACGAGTAGCGGCTCCCCAAGATGCGCATGAACGCATCGGAGCCATATTTGTACTTGGTCATCTTCGGCTCGACATCGGAAAAGGCGGCGCGATTCATAACCTTCGAGATGTCGCTGATGCGACGGAGAAAAGCTTTTTTCATATTCTGATCGATCTTATTTGTTGCGGATTTTGTTGGAAGCCCATTCGATGAAATACTTCATATTGGGGCCGTCGGTGTGGCCGCCGTCGTGCTGGCGCCAGGCCAGTTCGCCGTCGAGCAGGCCGGTGAGCACCGGCGGCATCGGCTCGTTGCGGTAGTCGTTGGACACGCCGAGGTCCTTGGCGCCGAGCAGCTTGTAGGCCGCACCGGCCGCCACGGCGGCCTGCCAGCTGCCGTACTGGTCCAGCCACAGGTCGTCCCCCTTCTCGGGGATGCCATAGCTGATGAACACAAGGCGCGGGGCGCACAGGGCGATGAGCTCGTGGGAATCCACGGGGAGCATACCGGCGTTCCAGGCGCCAGTCTTGGACTCGACGGCGCAGTACTTGATATAATTGCCGGCCATCCAGTGATATTCGCCGGCATTGGCGAGATTCTCCATCCCCTCCCCGAAGATGCGGCGGTGCAGGGCGGCGCCGCCCTTGCCGGACGAGCCGATCAGGCCCATGCAGAAGCGGTCCTCGAACGCCAGCGTGACCAGGGCGGCCTTGCCATAGCGCGAGACGCCCTCGATCCCGACGTGCTTCGCATCCACGTCCGGGTCGGTCTCGAGGTAATCCAGCCCGCGGGCGGCGCCCCAGGCCCAGGCCCGGAGGGACCCCCAGTCGTCGGGCTTGCGGGGCTGGCCCTTGTTGACCAGGCCGATGATGCCGCGCGTCAGGCCGGCGCCGTTGTCGGCCTGGATGCTGGCGGGCTCGATCAGCGCATAGCCCCAGCCGGCGGCGAGCAGCTGCTGGTTGGACGGCGGATCCTGGCCGGGCGCCATCTGGGTCGGGCGCATGAACGCCGCGAAGGGATTGGCCGGTTCGAAAGGCTGCCAGGCGGGGTATTTCTTCATCAGCTCGGCCGTCTCGGGATCATTCTCCAGGATCCGGCGCAGGACCTTGTTGATGACCGCCATATCGGCCGCGCCGGGCTTGACGGGGTTGGGCAGGTTCGCCGGGCCGAACATCATCAGCACCGGGACCGGCCCCTGGGCGTTGGCGGGGGTCACGACGACCATCTTGATGTCCACGTTGATCGAGGGACACGCGGAATTGTCGACGTGTCCGCGGAGCTGCTTGGCCTTGGCCCGGATCCGTCCCACGGTCTCGATCTCCTCGGCCTCCACGATCCAGGTCACGCCCGGGACGTTGTCCGGGACGCGCCCGTAGACTTCCCGCTCGAAGCCCTCCACGATCTCCGGCCTGCGGACCTCCCACCACTGTTTGGCGGTGGTCACCCGCCGGCCGGCGTCCGTCCGGAGGATCTCCGGGAGCACGGGGAAGGGATTGGCCCGGCTCTCGTCGTAATTGGCGGGGTTCGGGCTGTCGGCATTGGAGTCGAAGCTGGGCCGGATGGACTTGATGCCCAGCTGGTCCAGCATGTTCTGGTGGTCCTGCTGGGTCGTGAAGGTCACGGGCGCCTGCGCGGATGCGGCTGCGCAGAGCAGGCCGGCGGCGAGCAGAAGGATGGTCTTTTTCATCTATGATGCGGTTTGAGGGTTCGGTCTAATAATACCACGGACGGGCGGCGACGCTGCGGATGCCCTCCCCCGTGTCCACGTGGCCGAGGATGCGGCGCACGCCCAGCGGGTTGGTCCGCTCGTAGTAGTCCTCGCCCTCCGGGACCAGGGAATTGATCCGGACGACCTGCGAGGAGTGGATGATCTTCTTGTCGCCCAGGTACATAGCCACGTGCGCCACCACCATCGGCTTGCGGGCCGTGGCGGGCGTGCCGTAGAAGATGAGGTCGCCGGGGAGCATCCGGTCGAAATCGTAGGGAATCTCCTCGCCGGTGTGGATCTGCTCGCGCGCGTTGCGGGGCAGCACGATACCGGCCTGGCGGTAGACGAACTGCGTGAAGCCGCTGCAGTCAAAGTGCTTGATGCTCGCCCCGCCCCACATATAAGGCGTGCCGAGCAGGCGCCGCGCCGTGGCGAGGAGCTGCTCGCGCGTGGCCTCGCGGGTGCGGACCCACTCGTCGAAATCCGTCACGTCATAGTCGCGGGCCCAGCACGCCCGTCCCGAGGGCAGATACACCTGTACCCAACCCCGGACGCGCTCCGTGCCCTTGCGCACCAGGTCCCCCATCGTGAAGTCGCAGACCCGCTGCGCCGTGGTGTTGGGCGCCTCGAAGAGGTGCGTATACTCGGCGGAGCAGATATACTTGGGGGCGGCGATCCAGGCATCCTTGCCGGCTTCGTCCATGAATGCCACGTTGAGCTGCGTGGTCCAGACGTCCTTGTAGTCCGGGGCGTCCACCAGCCGCCAGTAGCGGTCCTCGCCCTTGACACGCAGGACCGTGCCCATCAGGCACTGGGTCTCGTTGCCGGACTCGTAGTCGGGCTTGAGGCGCAGGAAGCACGAAGAGGAGTTGACGACCGCCCACTGCGGGCCGTCCCAGGCCTGCGCGGCGGCGGACAGGGCCCCGAGGCCCAGCAGCACGATGAGAAGGATCCGTTTCATCACGTAAAACATTGGCTAACGGGGTACCGCATCCAGCGAGACCCGGTGGAGCATTACACAGTTGTTGGAGGCGGCGTTGTAGGCGTAGCCGGGCGTGCCGGAATTGCTGATCCGGAAGGCGCAGCCGCCGGCCACCGTGCGGGCCAGCCTGCCGTCCGGATCGGTCCAGCTGAGTTCCAGCCGCTCGGGCAGGCGCTCCGAGACCTGCAGGGGCGTCCGCTCCGAGGCCGTCGCGGCCACGAGACGCAGGGTATTCCCCTCGACGGAGAGCGTCAGGCTGCTCTGCGGCATGAAGGTGGCAGCGAGCACACTCTGCGACAGGGCGGTCTTCTCCCCGTCCACGAAGCGGTAGAGCGTCCAGAGCGTGCCGTTCGTCGTGGCGGGCACGCGCTCGATGCGCACGCCGTAGCCGCTGCGGGCGGCGGGGTCGTACTTGACCATCACGTCCATATAGCAGCCGCTGCCGCCGAAACCCTGGCCCTCCACCTTGCTGGAGGAATAATCCACGGTCAGCGACACGTCGCCGTACCCGCCCTCCTGGGCGAAGACCATCAGCGGCGGCTCCGGCTGGCGCATATTGTTGCACAAGCCCCAGCGGCCGTCAGAGCCGTTGGAACCCGTCCCCCAGAGCCAGGGGTCGGGCGCGCCCGTCTCGTTGTCGAAGAACCAGCGGCCGCGCGTAGTCGCACGCGGCTCCGTGGCGATGTAGACATTCTTGAAGTCGGTCTCCAGCACGCGCGTGCGCACGTCCTTGGCGCGCACGGCGCGGGGCGTCCATACCGTGATGGTCTGCGGGGCGACGGGGCTGAAGGCGTACTTGGGCGTGATCACGGCACGCAGCCAGCAGCCCACGTCGTACCAGTTCAGCGGATAATCCAGGAACGGATCGTCCACGAACAGGCCGGCTTCGTCATTGCGGGACGTCCCCACGTGGACGCCGTCCGTGCGGCCGGGGCCGCTCTCGCGGTACCACTCGATCCGCGATACGTCGCGAAACTCAGGATGGTCCATCCGGTAGGAGAGCACGGCGCGGCCGTCCCGGAACCGGACCGCAGGTTTGGTGAGCACCGGCGCCGCCACGGGCACGGGCCGGATGCGCAGCGTCACGCCGGCCCGGATGCCGTTCGGGAGCACGCAGGACACCAGCGTCTCCGCTATGGCCCCGCTGTGGTTGGGTTTCGCACTGACGGTCAGCGCGCCGGCGGCCGGGCCGGGATTCGCCTCCAGCAGGTCCGCGTCATACTCCCAGCGGACCTGGCGCAGGTCCACGGAGGAGACGGGCACCGGCGCAGCCGTGAGCACCACGCGGTTCCCCTCCCCGCTCACCGCGGAATCCAGCTCCTTGCCGGTGTAGCCCACGAGGAAGCGGTAGGGCAGGTTGGCATAGGGGGCCCACTCCGGCCGCCACTGGCCCTTGGGATCCCAGCCGTCCTCGCCCTTGAGGAGGTTGTAGACATTGTATTCGTCGCCGACCTTGAAGGCCTTGAGGGCCTCGCCGTCGTATTCGACCGAAAGCTGCGGGGCCGCCGGGCTGATGACCAGCGGTTTGCCGCCCAGCGTGTTGCCGTGGACGGCGTAGCGGGCGTCCTCGCGGACGTGGTTCTCCCACTCCACAGAAGCGATGCGCCCGGAGAAGTCGCAGTCGATCACGGCGTAGATGGCCGAGGCCTGCGCGCCGTTGCCGGGCGAGGCATTCTTGGCCAGCGACAGGAAGGGGTGGCTCATCTGCGGCATCCCGACCAGGTGGCAGCCCAGCAGGGCGTTGATCCCGCCCGCCGCGGCGCCGCTCCAGGTCGGATGGTTGCCGAAATGGTGGAACGTGCAGTTCTCGTAGACATTGACCCCTCCACCGAAGATGGAGTCGTCGGTGCACTGGAAGAAGCAGTCCTTGAAGTAGGCGCGGCGCGGGGAGAACCCGGCCATCATGTTGAGGTAGCCCACGAAGCGGACGTTGCGGAAGTACATCCGGTCCACGCCGCGCGTGGAGGCGGTCAGCACTTCGGCATGGTTCTTCGAGTCGATGCGCTTGGAGATGTTCTGCGAGGGGTCGCGCGGGTAGACCAGGTCTTCCTGCGCATAGTTGGCGATGGTGATGTTCTCGGCGTGGAAGCCCGTGGGCACGGCCAGCGTGTACCAGCTGCCGCCGGCCCCGAGTCCGCGCGCCCCGCCCTCACCGCGGTTGCCGCAGATGCGCACGTCGTCGGCATTGCCGCTCAGGCCGATGAAGGTCAGGTTGTCGCCCTCGAGGGTCAGGCCCACGTTGGGCGGGGCGATCACGAAACCGCTGTCGTCGAAGGGGAAGCCCTTGCGGTAGGTCTCGTCCGTCCAGTAGACGCCGGGGGCGATGTAGACCGTCGTGCCGGCGGGGAGGGTGAGCCTCCGCCGGTCGGCGGACAACTCGCCCAGGGTCTGGAGCGTGGCGGCCACGAAGGGGCTCTCGAGCTCCGCAGGCGTGGCGTAGGCATTCAGCAGGAGGTGGGTCTCGTCAAGCTTCAGCCCGCTATAGTCCTGGGCCGGGCAAGGCGCGGCAAGCAGCAGGGTTGCCAGCGCAAGCAGCAGGGAAAGGCGTTTCATAAGCATGGACATTACCACATCCTCCGCTCCTCTTCGGTCATCTCGGGCAGGGGATGGATCTCTCTAAGGTATTTGTTGACCGCGGACACGGCCTTGCCGCCCCAGTCGCTGGGCGGAAAGTCGCTGCAGCTGTAGCTGCGATCCTCGAACTCCACGGAGGCCGAACTGCTCGGGCCATCGAGCAGCATCACCGGCGTGTCGTGGTAGGCGGGCATCTTGTAGGCCTCGCCCTCGATGAGCAGCTGGCGGATATGGTCCACCTGCTCCTTCGTGAGGGCGACGGTGTCGAGTTTGTCGAAAGAGTTGGTATTCAGCCGGGCGACATAGGAGCCGTCATCCTGCCGCGCCACCTCCAGATGGACCGCCGGACGGCGTATCATCCCGCCGCCGGAGTGGAATTCGTAGTGGACGAGGGCGCCCTGCGGGACGACGTACTCCCTCGTGCGCATCCCGGCGATGATCTTGGGGAACAGGTCGGCCATCTGCTCATAGCGGGCCACATCCGTGTGGACGGCGGCGAACTTGGCCTTGGCTTTCTCTGTATCCTTGAAATACTTAGCCAGGCTGGCCTCCGACTTCTTCCGTCCGGGCTTGGGATAGACCTGCTTCTCCACCTGGAGGACCTGCAGGCCCTGCTCATAGCTCTCCTTGCCGAAATCCAGCACGTTTTGGAGCTCCTCGGGGGTGCGCTGGGGCGCCGTCCGCATATAGAAATCGAATTTGTACTCGTCCTCCAGCCACTGGACGATGGGGTGGGCGAACTGCCAGTCGTTCTCCATCTTCTCGACGATGTTCTGGATCTCCGCCTCGGACAGTTGGCCCTGGGCGAACGAAGGTGCCGCAAAGAGTGCCATAGACAATAATACAAGGAAAAACTTTTTCATATGGTCGGTATTGATCGTTTGGTTATCAGTGTTAATCCGGTGCAATCTGCAAGATAGCATTTTTTTTGCTATCTTCGTGCCATTATGACCAAAAGACTGTTGATTCTGGTCCTTACGCTGCTGCCCGCGCTGGGCGCCGGGGCGCAGGGACGCTTCGCACAATACCTCGACCGGGCGGACAGCGCCCCGTTCATCCTCATCGACAAGCAGGCCCTCAAGCTCTGGCTCGTGGACGGCCGGGGCGAGCCCGTCAAGGAGTACGGCATCGCCTGCGCCGTCAACTACGGGCCCAAGGAGCGCCGGGGGGACCACAAGACCCCGGAGGGGACCTTCAAGATCAACCAGCTCCTCAACGCCAAGGGCATCCCGCACGACTTCCACGACGGCAAGGGCCCCATCCCCGACGCCTACGGCCCCTGGTTCCTGCGTCTGGACGTCCCGGGCTTCCGGGACATCGGCATCCACGGCACGCCCTTCCCCGAGTCCATCGGCACCCGCGCCACCGAAGGGTGCATCCGCCTGCGCAACGAGGACATCACCGACCTCAAGCAGCGCGTCAAGCTGGGCACGACCGTGATCATCCTGCCGGACCCGTCCTAGATTTTTTCATTAACATTTTCCTGGGCTGGCCGTCTTTTTGTCGGAAAGCACAATGAGACGATGAAAAGATTACTCCTCCTGTTCGCCCTCGCGCTGCTGCCGCTGGCAGCCTCCGCAGGCGCTCCCGCCACCAAAAAGGTCTCCAAGACCCGCATCACCTCCGTCATCTCCGAAGTCCGCCGCCAGGACGGTGTCGAAGTCGTCCGGCTGGGCCGGCTCGGCACGTCCGCGATCCGCGGCCTGGTCCGCGTCGCCGCCCGCGAGGACCCCGATGCGCGCGAGGCCCTGGCGGTGCTGCGCGGGGTCCGGAACCTCACCGTAATGGAATACGACGACTGCGCGCCGGCCGTGCGCGAGCGCATCGCCCGGCGGCTGGACGCCGCCCTGGACGGCAGCGAACTGCTGATGGAAGCCAAGGACGAGGGCACCGCGATGCGTATCTACGGCATCGTGGATGAGCGGACGGACCGGGTGCGGGATTTCGTGATCCACGCCCCGTCGGAACACGCCCTGATCTGCATCTTCGGCAGCATCCCGATGGATGTCCTCGGCAAACTGGCGGCCAATGACTAGCGAGCGCTTCGCCGCGGAGTACCTGTCCCTGGCCGAGACCTTCTGGCAGGCGGCATGGTACATCCTCGAAGACACCGCCGAGGCGGAAGACGCCGTCCAGGAGCTGTACCTGCGGCTCTGGAAGCGCCGCGACGTGCTGGACGGCATCCGCAGCCCCAAGGCCTACGGCCTCACCCTGCTGCGCAACCTCTGCCTGGACCGCATCCGGCAGCAGAGCCGGCTGGAGACCGCCGACCCGGCCCCGGAGCCACTGGGCGAGGGGCGGCAGGACGAGCGGATCGACGCCCGCGAGCGGCTCGCCAAGGTGCTCGCCGCCGTCAAGTCCCTGCCCGAGCGGCAGCGGGAAGTCCTCGTCCTCCGCACCCTGGACGGCCTCTCCTACGAGGAGATCGCCCGTCGGACCGGAATGAACAACCTCACCCTTCGCGTGCTGCTCTCGCAGGCGCGGCTCAAATTGAAACGACAGATATGAAGACCCTCGAAGAAATAGAGAAACTCACCCCGGAAGAACTGGAGCGGCTCGCCGCAGTGCAGCCAGCGCCCGTCCCGGAAGGCCTGCAGGCCCGTCTGCGCGCCGCCCTGGCCGCCCAGGAGTTCGCCGCGGAGGCCTCCCCGCGCCCCCGCACCCCGCGCTGGGTGCCCGCCGCCGCGCTGGCCGGCGCCGCAGCAGCCACCGCGCTCCTGCTGACACTGCCCCAGCGCGGCCCCAAGGACACCTTCGACGACCCCTACCTCGCCTACGCCGAGGTCCAGAAGGCCTTCAGCACCATCTCCGACAAACTCACCGGCGGGCTCGAACTGGCTGCCAGCCAGACAGAGGCCCTCACCGGCAAACCCCAAGCCATCCTCGATAAAATCCAATCCAAATGAAACGCATACTCACCCTGGCGGCAGCCCTGCTGCTCTGCCTCAGCGCACTTGCCCAGAACGGCAAGGCCATCTACCAGAAATACTCCGACGCCGAGGGCGTCAGCGCCGTCTACATCTCTCCCGCGATGTTCCGGATGATCGGACGCATCCCCGACCTGGAGACCGGTGACGGCAAGGTCAACCTCTCCCCCGTCATCCGTTCCCTGACCGGGATGTACATCCTCAACAGCAGCAACCCCGACATCAACCGCACCCTGCGGTCCGAGGTCGAGCGCTTCATCTCCGCCGGCCGCTACGAACTCCTGATGGAGGCCAAGGACAGCGGCGAGGCCGTCCGGATGTACACCGTCGGCACCGAACAGGTCGTCAACGGCTTCGTCATGCTCGCCGCCGAGGCGGAGGAAGTGTCCTTCATCTGCCTGGACGGAGAGATGCCCCGGGAACAGTTCGAGACGCTAGTCGCGAACCAGGTGGCTGACTAGCGGCTGCCGCCGCCGGAGGATCTGCCGAAGGACCCGCCTCCGCCACTCCTCGAGAAGCCGCCGCCTCCGCCGCCGATCCTGCCACCCGAGCCGCCCGAGCCGCCCGAGCCACCGCTCCGGGCGGCTTTTTCTGCGGCGGCCTGGCGCATCGCCGAGGCGGAAATGTCGTGGGACACGCGTGTGAGGTTCTGGAAAGTGGCCGGATTGAGGCCCGTGGACTGGGCCAGCTCGCCGAACTGGGCGGGATAGAGCTTCTCGAACTGCTCCGCCACCTTGTCGGCGATGCCGAAGAGGGCCGCGAATACCAGCAGGTCCTCCCAGACACCCACCTCGATGGCACCCCGCTCCCCGTTGAGCGTGAAGTCCTGCAGGAAGTTCTGGAATTCGATCAGGTGCCGGGCCTGCTCCTGTCCTTCGGGGGTGAGGGTCGAGGCGTTCTTGGACAGGTGGTGGTCATCGAACCACTTGCGACCCAGCGTCTGCACCCGGCCGGGAATGTTGGACAGGCGCCTGAAAGACTTCTTGGACCACTTCTCGAGCTCGCCTTCCTCCAGGATCAGGTTCTTGCCGCTGGCTTCGCGCACCATCGTGTAGAGGTCCCGCTCGACCGGCTCCGCGATGTGCGCTTCCCGCTCGAAGGATAGGTTCACGCGCTTGGGCTTGTACGGATCGGGCAGCACCCCGACCTGGCCCCGCATCACCCAGCGGAGGAAATAGGCGCCGATCAGGTTGTTGGCGTACTTGTCGGACTCCATCCGGTCGCCCTTCGAGAGGGCGTAGTACGCGGCGGGGAGGTCGTTGTCCACGGGCACATCGCGGTACCAGCCGTGGATCTTGCGCTGGCCGTAGATGCCCTTCTTGTATTTTTGTCCCAGCACGTAATAGCTGAAAGCCCTCCAGAAGAGGTAGATGAGACCCAGGATGAACCAGCCGACGGGAGAGAGCAGGAACACGACCAGGACGAGGAAAGCCGTCCAGATCATCTGCAGGATTTCCTTGAACGTCCGCTTCTCCTTGTAGTCGCTCCCGCGGAAGGCCATCTTGCGGACCTGCTCGAAGCTCTTGCCGTAGGTGACGGCGGGGGTGAAGAGACCCGGCTCGAAGCGGGCCAGCACCGTCATCGCGCTGTCGGAGTCGAACGGGGCCTTGGACTCCGCCCGGACGACCCCGTCCTCCACGTAGATCTCGCTGTCGCTGCGGAAGCCCCACACCAGCACGTTGTCGGGGGTCCACGCCGGGCCGTCCGTGTCGTTGATCAGCGTCAGCTTGACGTGCTGCGGCGGGGCGGACAGGCCGGGATTCACGAAGGTGAAATAGAGCCCGGCATAGTCTCCCATCTGCATCACGAGCCCCTTGACGGTATAGCTGACCGTCCAGACGTGGTCGCCGTAGTCGCCCTGCCCCCAGCAAAGCTCCACGCCGTGGGCCTTGCGGACGATGCCGCAACGGCCGCGTTTCTCCTCGCGGCTGCGTTTGGTGTCCCACCCGTCCCCTTCGGAGACGAACACCTCTCCGTCCTCGCTGACTGACAGGTCGGTGATGTCCATCGGGCCGAGATGGTCGAAGGGCAGGTAGAACTCCGTGCCCGAGACGACGTTCACGTCCCAGACCTGCGTCACGCGGGCGCTGCCGTCCGGGCGGAGCACCACGGTCTCGTCGATGTCCCGGATCTGCTGGGCATATCCGGTCGCCGCCAGGCACAATGCCAGGCAGGCAAGGGTCAGGATCTTTCTCAAAGCCGGGGAGCCTGCTATTTCTTGACCTCCTTCTTGGCGGGGTCGCGCGGGAGCTTCGTCTTGTCCAAGAGCTCCTGGTCCTTGCGGAGGAGCGGGGCTTCCGCTCCGGACTCCGGCGGGGCCGGGGCGCGCTTCAGGGCATCTTCAAGGCCCGACTTGGCCACGGTGGAGGTGTCGTTGGGGACGGACGGGCGCGGGACGATGACGACCCGAGAGGGGGAATCTTTTTTCATCTTGACCATAATGGGTATCTCTTTTAGCGTTTGGTATCTTTGTGGCGGCGGCCGTGCAGGTAGGCGTCGATGGCGCCGACCGCATCCTCGATGTCCGACACGTCCGCGAGCAGGTCCACGTCTCCCTGCGCCGTGAGCCAGCGGATGGAGTACAGGCCGTAAGGCGTGCGGAGGTAATCGGTGATGCTGATATTGCCGCCGGCAGCGTACTGCAGCACCGTCTGCGCGGTGACGGAATCGTCGAAGTGCTCGTTGCGGGCCTCCACGTGGCGGTTCAGGCCCGCCGCGATCGAGGCGCAGGAATCATAGGCGCGGATAATCTTCATCCCCAGCCCCACGTCCCCGATCCGCTGGAAGAGCGAGGACATCTTCAGCAGCTCCAGCGCATCGTCGCTGAGCGTGATCGATGCGTCCGCGAAGATGATCCCGCTGTGGTACGCGACGGAATCGGGCGGACAGGCATCCAGGTCCTCCAGGTGGGACAGGAAATACTGCGCGGAGGCACGCTCCTGCAGGAGGTAGTCGGACATCACAGCAATGTCCTCGGCGTTGGTGACCAGCTCGGAGCGGACCAGGTCCAGCGCCGAGCGCACCTCGCGCTTCTCGTTGGTCCGGTTGATGATCCCCTGGACCGTGAAGGTGATCACGATACCCAGGATGACGGAGAGCACGTTGCTCAGGAAACTCGAAACGGACTCTTTCATAAGAGGATGGAAGCGGCTTTGCCTCCCAAAAATAACAATTATCCGCCAAAAAGCCAAGGCGCCCGGCCGGAGAGGCTACTCGTAACGGAAGGCGCGGTAGGAGTGGGGCGGCAGGGTCACGGCCGCGCGGGCCTTCGGCGTGCGGACGAACGGCCCCTGCTGTGCGGCGGCGGGCACCACCGCGCCGCTCTCCAGGTCGGTGAAACGCGTGAGCGCCGCGTCACCGACCAGCCTGACCTCGACCGGCGTGTCGTTGAAATTCTCCACGATGGCGGTCTTGTTGTCATACAGGAAGAGGCTGACCTTGGCGGGGCCCTCCAGGTAGAGGTCCAGGTCCCGGCTGACGATGCGGCGCAGCTCGTTGAGCACGCCCTCGGGCAGGTCGTAGAGCTGGCCCGGGTCGTCCGGGACGGCCAGGACATAGAGGTAGCCGCCGGAATACAAAGCCTTGTGCAGCAGCGGGTAGCCCGACACGCCGCCGGTCAGCGGACGGCCGGCGCTGATCACCTCCCAGCTGTCGTTGGTCATATACCGGATCTGCGGGATGAGGATCTCCCGCTCGCTCTTGCCGTAGCGGCCGAAATCGTCGACCAGGGCCTTGAGGTCCGTCACGCGCAGCTCGCAGATGTCCGCGATCTTGTCCGGGATGGCCTTGACCAGGCCGGCGGTCACCAGCACGTCGCCGCCGCTGCGCAGCTGTTGCTCCATCTTGGCCACGATGTCCGGGTCGGAGGCGGCCTGCTCCGTCAGCAGGACGCACTTGCGCCCCTGCGGAAAGCTCGCGTACATATCCATTGGCAGGCCGATCATCCCGAGGTAGTTCTGCAGGAAATCATCCCCGAGGGAATGGTAAGGCTTGTAGGACCACAGGCCCACGGGATTGCCGAGCTTGCCCACCAGCTCGTCGGCCTGGCGGAGCACCACGTCGGCGATGCGCGCCATCGTGGTGGGGGTCACGGTCTGCCGGCCCTTCTTGAAGGGCGCCGTCATCGCGTCGTAGTCCCAGCTCGTGCCGCTCCCCTGCCAGGGGGCGCGGAAGCGCGGATTGAGCTTGACGTCCACCAGCTGGTTCCACGCGAAGAGCATCACGTCCCGGGCCTTGGCGATGGCGGTGAGGTGCAGCTGCTCGGCGTAGCGGTCCATGCTCATCGAGATGCCGCCGGAGTCCACCCATCCGCCGCCGTTGCGCCCGTCGGAGATGTGCTCAAAGTAGGTCATAATGTTGTAGCTGAGGTAGTTCTGCAGGTGCTGGGCGCCGGCGGGGTCGCGCGTCTCCGTGCCGGTCCACACCCCGTCGAAGATCTTGGGGCCGTCCTCCAGGCTGAAGCCCAGGCCCTGGAAATGGTCGTACCAGTTGGGATACTTGATGATCACCTTGACCTTCGGGTTGACGGCCTTGGCGGGGCCCACGACCAGGTTCTGTCCGGCCTCCTTGAGCAGGTCCAGCCGGTACTGGGTCCAGCTGCGGTCGCCCTTGGCCTCGATCTCCACGTCTTTCTTGCTGGAGGTGAAGAAGAAGTCGTCCAGCAGGAACTCGTCGAAGTGCCGGGCCGTGTGCTCCGCGATGCGGCGCACCATCGCCCGGTCCTTCGGGTCGGAATAGCTGAAGGTCTCGAATTCGTTGGACTCGTCGATGGTGTAGGTGATGCCGCCGGCCACCTCCACGCCCTGCTTCTTAAAGAAAGCCTTGGCCTTCTCGAGGGTCTCGTCATCCACGATCAGCAGGTCGCGGTGCGTCTCCAGGTAGACCTTGTCCACGTCCAGCTGGTCGGAGATGAGCTTCCAGGTGGATTCCAGCCAGGCCGGATCCTTCATCTTCTGCACCTCATAGGCGCGTACATATACGGAAACGGTGAAATTCTTGTGGTCCGCCCGGCCCGGAACGGGGAGGGCGAGCAGCAGCGGCAGGGCGACTGCGGCGATGCGTGCGAGGAGTCTTTTCATCTCTTTCGGTTAATTGGTGTTCCGAAAGATACGAAAAAAACCGGACACTAGCCCATATCTACGAAGATGATCCAGTCCGGCGCGGTGTACGTCAGGTAGCCGGCCGCCACCATGAACAGGACCGCGACGACGATCCAGAGCGGCCACCGGTCCCGGACAAAGCGGCTGTGGCTCCAGCGCTTGGCCAGGTGGATGGCTCCGAGCATCGCAGCGATGTAGATGATGACATCCAGGAACATCAGTTCGTGGCGCACGAAGATCCAATAGGAGAAAAACACCACGACGATCAGCGGCATCACGGCCAGGCCGCCCAGGATGGGGGCCCCCAGCTCCCGGATGTCGCGCCGGCTGACCGCGAGATAGACGCCCAGCAGCAGCATCGGATAGAAGACCATCTTCATATGGGCCATCACGCTCTCCTTCACGGGGAAGATATAGCCGAGGAAATGGTTGAAGAAAGGCACGTGGTGCACGAAATGCATGCTGGTGCCGAAGACGATGAGCAAAATGGTAGCGACTATGGTCTCTTTGCGGGTCATACTGACTAGGTATTAACTTCTCGCAAAAATACGGTATCGTCCGTGCAACCCGGTTGCATTCTCTAAACGACCACCGCCATCTCCTCTCGCGAAGGGATGGCGGTGCCGGGTATAGAACAACGCTCTGGCGCGTCAGAATTTGCCGCTGAGGTCGTACACCTTGCCGACTGCCGGGGTGTTGGAGCCGACGTTGAAACGCGTGTTCGGGGATGTACCGACAATAACATTCATATTAGTGATTGCGTTCCCGTCAGGGAAGAACGGAATCCAGACGTCCTGCTGGATGGCACCGGTGCTGTCGAATGCCAGTTTAGCGGTGGTGATGTTTCTATAGTCCGGAACCGTTAATCCATTGCCAGTATCACGATTTGCCTTCCCGGCGAAAAGAAGCCCGGAAAAGTAAAGCCAATAACTGCCCTCGGTGACCCCGGAAAACACTGTACCGCTCTTGATATATAAGAATGAATTCTGCTGGGTAAAGGTCAGGGCCGGAATAGCCCCGTCCGTCACATTGTCCTTTGCAAAATAGACGACTGTTTCCCCGGGGTCGGCCACTTCGGCGGCCGTAAAGGATCCGGTCGGGTTATAATAATAACCATCACCAGTAAAATAATCCAGATACGGATAGACGAACATTGCCGTAACCTCCCCGGTGGCCGGGAAAGCGCTGTATTCATTGCTGAAAGTAGCGCTCTTACCGTCGGAACTGACCTTGGTCACCGTGAACTTCTCATAGGTTTCTTCCGTCACATCATCCGTTCCGGCGTACCACAACACGGCGATCTCGTCGCCCACCTCCCAGGAGGCCTTGACATAAGTCCCTTCGTCCGTCATCGAGAACTTGGTCCCGGGAGCGGACGCGATGGAAGCCTCGAATGACACGGCACGCCTTCCCTCGGGGGTCTGGAGCGCATTCTTCTGGCAGGAAACGCCCAGGGCGGCCATTGCTGCAATGGCAAGCCCCGCAAACAACATCTTCTTCATAACCGCTACCATTCTTCTTTTTCATACTTATTATCGCCCAAACCGCCGCTGGCGGCAATCACGCCCTCGAGCCGGACATCCAGTTCCTCGCACATCGGCGGGGTATACTGCTCTTTTGTCTGTGTAACCATCGATTATTGATTTGATAATAGATACGCGGAAAGCCCGGCACTTCCACTCCGGAAGCACCGACACGGATAGCATATGCCTAATTTATAACAAGTTAATCGCCCACCCCTATTCGAAGGAAGGGCCCTCAAGAACCGATATGAAGGAGTACGGATCATTCCCCTGTCATCAATGCAACTTTCGAAATTAATCATTTTTCGCCCAAAATCCAAATGCCGGCACCCCTCCGGAATGCAGCACGCAAGCAGGGAGTCCTACCTAGGTGCCGTTCTTGTGTTTCAGGCGAGTCAGGCAGACCCCCGGAAAACCGTGGCCGCCCGTGGCCTCGTGAACGGGAGGGGCCCGCCGGACCGAAGGGACGGTGGGAGGGATAGCGCGAAGCGCGTAGTTTTCCGGGGGTCTGCCTGCGAGCCGAAAAGAACGGCACAGCCTGCGAGCAGCATTCCGGAAAACGAAACGAAGGGAGGCCTGTAGATACAAAAAAACCGCCGCAGGTATGCGCCGGAAGGGATATATGATGATTATTCTTGTGTCGGTGTGGTAGCGGGAGTGGGTCACGATCCCACGACCTCCGGATTATGAATCCGACGCTCTAACCAGCTGAGCTACCCCGCCATCAGGCTATTTAGCTTGTTGAGATAGAAGGATTCGAACCCTCACTGACAGAGCCAGAATCTGTAGTGCTACCGTTACACCATATCTCAATGATCCCGCGCCTTGCGGTTTTGGGACTGCAAATGTACAACACTTTTGGTAATTTGCAAAATTATTTTCGCTCAATCAGCACGATCGCCCACACTTCGCATCCCTCGCGGCGCCCCACGAAGCCCAACCGCTCCGTCGTGGTGGCCTTGACGCTGACCCGGTCCTCGCCGATGCCCATCACACCCGCGAGCGTACGGCGCATCTGCGCAATGTGCGGGGCGAGCTTGGGCGCCTGCAGGGCGATGGTGATGTCGGCGTTGACGACCGACCAGCCCCGGAACGCGGGGAGCGCGAGCACGGTGGCGAGCAGTTCCTTGCTGTCCACGCCCTTCCAGCGGTCGTCCGTGTCCGGGAAGAGGTGGCCGATGTCGCCGAGGGCGAGCGCGCCGAGCAGCGCGTCGCACAGCGCGTGGATGGCCACGTCGCCGTCGGAGTGGGCCACGAAGCCCGACTGCGAGGGGATCCGCACGCCGCCGAGCCACATCGGAAGGCCCTCGGCAAGGGCGTGTACGTCGTATCCCTGTCCTATTCTGAATTCCATAACCCTGCAAATGTAAAGAAAAATGGTTACATTTGTGGACTATGGGATTATTTAATTTTTTCGGTGAGAACGAACACCGCGTATTCAACTACAAACCGATCTACTACGATCCGGCAGAGGAAGAGCGCAAGCGCCGCTTCGGCGCCGTGGACGGGACGATGGAGCGCGAGAAGAAAGAAGGCACCTACGTGCCCGGCTCCTACATCCGGGGCTCCTTCCGCGAGGGTTCGCGCACGCGCACCCCGATGCGCCGCGCCCAGACCATCATCGGCATCATCTCGCTGCTGCTGATCGTCGGCATCCTCCTGTACATCGCGAAATTCTACTCGATGCTATAGCGGGATGGGCAAGCTCAAGGTCCTGCCGGCACAGATCGCCAACATGATCGCCGCGGGCGAGGTCGTACAGCGGCCCGCGTCCGTGGTGAAGGAGTTGATGGAGAACGCCGTGGACGCCGGCGCCACGCAAGTGACCGTGGTCGTCACGGACGCCGGCCGCACCCTCATCCAGGTCATCGACAACGGCTGCGGGATGAGCCCGGTGGACGCCGTGCTCTGCTTCGAGCGCCACGCCACCTCCAAGATCGCCACCGCCGAGGACCTGGAGCAGATCCTCACCTACGGCTTCCGCGGCGAGGCGCTCGCCAGCATCGCCGCCGTCTCGGAGGTGACCCTGCGCACGCGCCGTCCGCAGGACGAGACGGCCACCGAAGTGCGCGTGGGCGCTTTCGGAGAGGTCAAGACCGCCTCCGTGGCCGCGCCCACGGGCTCCAATTTCGCGGTGCGCAACCTCTTCTACAACACCCCGGCGCGCCGCAAGTTCCTCAAGAGCGACAACGTCGAGTTCAAGCACATCCTGGAGGAGTTCACACGCGTGGCCCTGACCCGCCCGGAGATCTCCTTCAGCATCTCCCACAACGGCCGGGAGATCTACGTGCTCAAGAAGGCCAAATCCCTGAAATTCCGCGTCCTGGACCTGCTCGGGAGCAATGTCGCCGGAGACATCGTCGACATCGCCGCCCACACCTCCGTCGTGCGCATCAGCGGCTTCGTGGGCCGGCCGGACACCGCCCGCAAGACGCTCGGCAACCAATATTTCTTCGTCAACGGCCGCTTCTTCCGCAGCGCATACCTCCACAAAGCCGTGATGAAGGCCTACGAGGAGATGATCCCGGACGGGGTCACGCCCTCCTACTTCATCTTCTTCGAGGTCGACCCGCACGCGGTCGACGTCAACATCCACCCGACCAAGACCGAGATCAAGTTCGAGGAGGACTCCGTCATCTTCCAGATCCTGTACGCCTGCGTCAAGGAGACGCTCGGCCGCAACAGCTTCGGCGCCAGCATCGACTTCAACACCGAAGGCGCCGTGGAGCTGCCCCAGCTCGGCAAAAGCTTCGGGCAGTACAAGGACGTGGAGATGCCCACCATCGCCTCGGACCCGTCCTACGACCCGTTCCGCACGGCGCCCGCCCCCTCCGGCGGGCAGCAGGCAAGCGCGATGCCGCAGGACTACGATTTCAGCCGCCACGTCGACCGGCACGAAGACTACGGCCGCCTCTTCGAGGAGAAGACGCTCCCGACCGGGCGCGTGCTCATCCTCCAGGGCCGCTACATCCTGACGCCGGTCGCCTCCGGCGTGATGATCGTCCACATCGCCCGCGCCCGGGAGCGCATCCTCTACGAGCAGACCCTGCGCGCGCTCACCCGCGAGGCGCACGTCACGCAGACAGCCCTCTTCCCGGTGCAGGTGCAGGTGGGTGCGCCGCAGCGCCTCCTGTTCGAGGACAACGCCGCGCTGCTCACGCGCCTGGGCTTCGACATCGCCCCCTTCGGGACGGACACCGTGGTCGTGAACGGTGTGCCCGAGGGCTACAGCTGCGAGGGCGGCAAGGTGGAGCAGCTGGTCGGCGACCTGGTCTACATCCTGTCGGAGGACAGCCAGGCCCTGCCGGAGATGATGCAGCAGCGCCTGGCGGAGAAATTCGCCACGCTGGGCGCCGCCCACGCCGGTCCGCTCAGCTCACCGACGGAGGCCCAGCGCCTGATCGACACCCTGTTCGCCAGCGAGAACGCCGAGCTCACCCCGGGCGGGCGGCGCATCGTCAGCATCGTGACCACCGCGGACATTGACAAAAAATTCTGACAATGGCTTACAACTACTATAACGACGGGCGCCGCGGGGGATTCCTCTCCTCGCTGCCCACCGTGACCAAGAACCTGATCATCATCAACGTGATCCTGTTCGTGGCGACCCTGATCAACGAGAACTTCATGGTCGGGACCTTCGCCCTGTTCTACCCCACTTCGCGCTACTTCCACTGGTGGCAGGTCGTCACGCACATGTTCATGCACGGCGGCTTCTGGCACATCTTCTTCAACATGTACACGCTGCTGATCTTCGGCAGCGTGGTGGAGCGCTACCTCGGGCCGAAGAAGTTCCTGCTCTTCTATTTCGTCTGCGGCCTGGGAGCGGTGGCGCTGCATTTCGGCGTCCAGTACCTCCAGATGCAGTCCTATATGGAGGGCGCCGCGCTCGGCAACGCCGCGGCCCTGCAACAGATCGAGGCCATCAAGCTCACCCCGACCGTGGGCGCCTCCGGCGCCATCTACGGCGTGCTGATGGGCTACGCGATGCTCTTCCCGGAGTCCAAGATGACGCTCCTCTTCCCACCCGTGACGCTCAGCGCCAAGTGGATGGTGGTCATCTTCGCCGCCATCGAGCTCGTGACCGGTGTGTCCGGGCTGGCCAGCGGCATCGCGCACTTCGCCCACCTGGGCGGAATGCTCATCGGCTGGCTGATGATCCTGGCGTGGCGCAAGCGCGGGATCCTCTTCGACCAGGACAAATTATTCTGATATGGACAGTACACCCGTCATCCAGGAAGCCGTGCGCGTGCTGCGCGAAGGCGGCGTGATCCTCTACCCCACCGACACGGTATGGGGCATCGGCTGCGACGCCACCAACGAGAAGGCCGTCGCGCGCGTGTTCGAAATCAAGCGCCGCTCCGAAGCGAAGTCGCTCGTGCTGCTGGCCTGCGACCTCGACATGGTGGCCAAGTACATCAAGCAGATCCCCTCCATCGCCATCGACCTCGTGGAGGTCAACGACGCCCCGATGACCATCATTTACCCGGGCGCCCAGTATCTGGCACCCAACGCCGTGGCGGCCGACGGGTCCGTGGGGATCCGCATCCCGGTGGTGGAAGAAGAAGAGGGCCCGGAAGGGCCGCGCAAGGCCGCGCCGAAGGGCGGGCTGACCGCCGGCGCCTTCTGCCGCGAACTGGTGCGCCGACTGCGCCGCCCGCTCGTGAGCACCTCCGCCAACATCTCCGGCGAGCCCACGCCGGAATCCTTCGCCGGGATCTCCGACGAGATCAAGGCCGCCGTGGACTACGTGGTGCCGAAGCCCTTCGGCGCCGGCGCCACGGGCCGCTCCTCGCAGATCATCAAGCTCGGCCTGGGCGGCGAGGTGGAGATCCTGAGACCTTAAGGGGTCAAGCTTCTAAAGAAAACAGGTATACGGCGGTGACAGCCGTGAGGGCCGCGGTTTCGGTACGCAGGCGGCTGGGGCCGAGCTGCACGGGGACCCACCCGTTCGCGCGCGCCAGCGCCGCCTCCTCCGGACTGAAATCCCCCTCGGGCCCGATCAACACCATTACCCGCTCCGCCTGGCGGCGGAGGACCTCCGTGATGGGCAGCCGTTCGACGTCGTCGAAGCAGTAGCAGATGAGTTTCAGGGCGCCCTCCGGGGCGGAGAGGATGAAATCCCGCACGCCCACCGGCTCCGCGACCTGCGGCACGGCAGCCTTGAGCGACTGCTTGGCCGCCGAGAGCGCGAGCCGGCGCAGGCGCTCGGTCTTGAGGACCTTGCGCTCCGAGCGCTCGCCGATCACCGGCGCCACCACGTCCACGCCGATCTCCGTGGCCTTCTCCACGAACCACTCGTAGCGGTCGATGTTCTTGGTGGGACAGACCGCCATCGTCAGGTGGTAGGGATGGGCGCCGAAGCCGTGGATGCGCTCCAGCACCCGCGCCCAGGCGCCCTTGGCATCGGCGATCTCCAGCACGCAGCGGTAGAGCGTGCCGCGCCCGTCAATCACGGAGATCTCGTCGCCCACGCGGTGCCGAAGCACCCGGACACAGTGGGCGGATTCTTCCGGGTCCAGCCGGACCTGGGCGTCCTGTATGTCGTCGGAGAAAAAGAGTTCCATAGGCATGTACTATTTGAAGAGGGCCTTGACCAGCGCCGGGACATCCGCCACCTTGACGACGCGGATCCCCTCAGGCTTGACCTCCACCTTGGCGAAGGAGGACACGAAGATGCGCTTGAATCCCAGCCGGGCGGCTTCCTGCACGCGGCGCTCGATCTGCCCGACCGGGCGGATCTCGCCGCTCAGGCCCACCTCGCCGGCGAAGCACACGTCCGGCGGGATGGCGAAGTCGAAGTTGGACGAGAGCACGGCGCAGATGACCGCCAGGTCCACCGCCGGGTCGCTGACGCGCAGCCCGCCGGCCATGTTGAGGAAGACGTCCTTGGCGCTGAGGTGGAAGCCGGCGCGCTTCTCCAGCACCGCCAGGAGCATGTTGAGCCGCCGGGCGTCGAAGCCCGTGGCGGAGCGCTGCGCCGTGCCGTACACGGCGGAGCTCACGAGCGCCTGCACTTCGAAGAGCAGCGGGCGCGTGCCGTCAAGCATCGCGGCGATGGCCGTCCCGCTGAGCCCCTGCTCGTGCATCGGGATCAGCATCTCCGAAGGATTGGCAACCTCCCGCAGACCCGTGCCGGTCATCTCGAAGACGGCCAGCTCGGAGGTGGACCCGAAGCGGTTCTTGATGCTCCGCAGGATCCGGTAGGAGCCGCGGTTCTCCCCCTCGAACTGCAGGACCACGTCCACGATGTGCTCGAGGATCTTGGGGCCGGCGATGTAGCCGTCCTTGGTGATGTGGCCGATCAGGATCACCGGCACGCCGCTCTCCTTGGCGAAGCGCAGCAGCGCAGCGGCCACTTCCTTGATCTGGCTGACGGAGCCGGGGGCGGACTCCACCGTGTCGGTGTACATCGTCTGCACGGAGTCCACGATCATCAGGTCAGGGCGCATCGCCTCCGCCTCCTCGATGACGGCGCCGATCAGCGTCTCGCAGAAGACGAGGCAGTTGGAGTCGTCGCCGCCCAGGCGCTTCGCGCGCATGCCCACCTGCCGGGCGCTCTCTTCGCCCGTCACGTAGAGCGTACGCAAATCCTTGCACATCAGCGGGATCTGCAGGCTGAGCGTGGACTTGCCGATGCCGGGCTCGCCGCCGATCAGCACCAGCGAGCCCGGCACCATCCCGCCGCCGAGGATGCGGTCCACCTCGCCCATGCCGAGGGAGAGGCGCGCCTCCTGCGAGTAGTCGATCTCGCGCAGCTGCTGGGGGCGGCGCCCGGAGCGCGGGGCGCCTGCGCGCCCGCCGCCCGCAGCCGCAGCCTTGGGCTCCGCCGGAGCCTCCACCATCGTGTTCCACTCGCCGCACGCCGGGCAGCGCCCCATCCACTTGGGGCTCTCGTTGCCGCACGAGGTGCAGTAGAAAACTGTCTTTGCTTTCGTTGTTGCCATAACTCAATCGCTGTTCAGGGTCTCCCGGATCCACCGGGCAAAGAAAGGGTCGTCTATCTCATACGAATCCAGCTTGATGACGATGCCGGCCGCAATCAGGCGCTTCAGCGCGCTGAAGACCGTACTGGTCGGCTGCGAACGCTTCCCGAGCGGAGAGCTCTTGGAGGTGGCGAGCTGCATCAGCACGGCGCGGTTGGTCATATTCATCCCGTCCCAGAGCCGCTCGTAGTCGAAATCGTGCATCCGGACCAGCTGCTCGGCGGCCAGCCCGACCGGGTCCCCGTCCGAGCCGGACAAAGCCACATACCAGGTCTGGAACGCCAGTTGCTGCGTGTAATAAGGGTGACAGGACGTGATCCGCAGGATCTCGTCCGACACGGCCGCCGCATCCGGGACCTGCGGCAGCTTGCCGAAGCGGTCCGACAGATAGCGGAAGAAGTCTTCGTACGGGATCTTGTCCAGGCGGATCAGCGCCCCGAAGTGGTAGAACGGGGATTTCTTCCGCTCGAAAATCTTCTTCATCATATCCTCCTGGCTGCCCATCAGGACATAGTTGATATTCTGCTGCTCCTGCATGATGGAGCGCAGGATCCTGTCGAGGTTCCTGTCGATCTTGAGGATCTCCTGGAACTCGTCCAGGATGACGATCAGTCGCTTGTTCTTCCCGAGTTTCTCCAGCAGGTCGAAGACGTCCTCCAGGGCGATCTGTGAATCCGCGTCGGGGTGAAAGGAGACCTCCGTCGTGCCCGTCACCGGATTGACGGAGAAGGTGGGAATAAGCCGGAAATGCGAGAAATAGTGCCGGACCTTCTCATACGGATACAGCGCAAAGACGCGGCGCAGCAGGGCCTCAGCCAGGCGCGTCGTGCTGGTCACCGCCTGCAGGTTGAGGCTGATACGCGGGCGCCGGACCGTCCGCAGCGTCTCCTGCACGAGGCTGCTCTTGCCGAAGCGCCGCGGGCTGATCAGCACGGCGTGGTTGGGGCTCTGGAGGATCTGCAGCAGATAGTCGCGCTCCTGCCGCCGGTCCGTGAAGTACTGCGCCTCCACGACAGACCCGAACTTGAAAGGATTCTCCATATTGCGAAAATTTTCGTTGCGAAATTTTTCGCAATATAAAGAAAAAAACAGAAAGCGCCAAGCAAAAAGAGCGGGTACTCCTATTTCATGCGGTCGCGGGTGTCATTGCCTGCGCCTGTTCCTTTGTACTTGCTCTCCGTGGTGTTGAAGCGGTAGCGGATGGAGAACACAAGGCGCTGGGAGTCCATCAGGACGCTCTGCGTGATGCTGTAGTGTCCCAGGTTGGAGAAGACATTGTTATGGCCCAGGTAGGCGAGGTCGCGGCCTTCCAGGCGGAGCACCAGGGAACCGTCCTTCAGCAGGGTCTTCTGCACCGCCGCCGTGAGGTCGAAGAAGTGGTTGGTCAGCGTCATGTTCTGCTGCTGGCCCGGGCTATGGTATTCGCCACCCAGTTCCAGCTGCCAGCCCTTCTTGAGGGTGAACGTGTTGTTCAGCTGGGCGATCCAGATGGGCGCATCGTTGAAAGAAAGGTCTTCCACCTGGAGCCAGGTCTTCATGATGCCGGTGACCGCGGAAATGTTCCACGGGCCGATGGTGGGCGTCGCCACCAGGTAGGCGGTCAGGGACCGGAGCGGATGATCCCCGTTGAGGGGCTTGAGCAGGATGACGCCCTCGTCATTGTACAGGTTTGCCCAGGTGATGAAGGGATCCTTCGTGCGGTCGTAGCTCACGGAGAGGGTGAGGAAGTTCCAGAGAGCCGAGGCGGACAGGGACTGGATGGCCTGCGGCTGGATGGCCGCGTTGCCGCCCTGCAGGGTATAGCGGTTGTTGTAGCGGATGGCGGTGGAGAGCATGTCGAAGCTGGGCCGGGCCGTGCGGGCGCTGTAGCTGAGCATCGTCTGGACCGGACCGAGGACGCCGGCGAAGGAGACCGAAGGGAAGAGATTGTCGTATTTCCGGGAGAAACTGCCGTCGCCGAGCAGAGCCTCATAGGCATAGTTCACGTGCTCATACCGCAGTCCGGCGCTCAGTTGGCCGATCTGGCCGACGACAAACCCGTAATTCGCAAACACGGCGATGTTGTCTTCCTTCACGCGGGAGGAGGTCGAAGGGATATCGGCCCCGGTCAGCCGGTAATTGTCGCGGTTGCGGGAGAAGGTCTCTTCCGTGCCCACCTGCAGCTGGCCCCGCCAGACGGGATAGGAAAGCACGAGCTTGGCGGCGTACAGCTTGCTGTCGGAACCGGATTCCGTGGACACGGTCGCATCCTGGATGTCGCTGTCCTCCCGGATGTTGGAAATCTTGTTGTCCGAAATCTGGAAATAGTCCAAGTTCAGGTCGATGCCCATCTTGCCCGCGAGGCCGTTGTAGTAGGCGTTCGCGCCCAGGGACTGGGGAGCTTTCGGTCCGTTCTGCCCGCGATTGACGGTCTTCAGGTGGTCTATGAGTTCGCTGCCGCGGAAAATGTCTCCTTCCATCAACTCGTAATCGTTGTAATCCAGGCTGCGGCCCCATTCCACTTTGAAACCGGTGGAATGATTGTTGGCGATCTGCCAGTTGACGCCTCCGTTGGCAGTCAACGAAGCGTTGCTGAAGTCGGCGGTCAGGGTTTCAATCTGCCGGATGACCGGATTCAGGATCGTTTCCTGCACGAGGTCGCTGTTCTGGCGCTGGTTGAACCGGTTGTAGTTCACCCCGCCGAAGAGGTCCACGCCGCCCGTGCGGTAATTGACATTGAGCGCGGCGTCCGGGTCGTTGAACTTCTTGACCCGGAGCGACTGCTCGTCGGTCAGGTTCACATTGAAGCCGAAGCCTTCGCCCTTCCGCTTGATGGTGCGGATGCGCACGACGGCGCGCACGGTCGCGTCATACTGGGCGCCGGGGTTGTTGATGACCTCGACGCTTTGGATCTCATGGCTCAGGAGGCGGTCCAGTTCGGTGGCGTCGGTCATCTTCCGGCCGTTGATATAGACCTGGGGAGCGCCCTTGCCGATGACTTCGAATCCGTCCTTGCCCTTGATGAGGCCCGGGACCTTGCCGAGGACATCGCGCGCCGTGCCGGCGTTCTCCAGCACGGAGCCGTGCACGGAGGTGGCAAGACCTTCGCCGGTAAGCTTGGTCTTGGGCATCACGGCCTGGACGACGGCTTCGCCGAGCAGCTGCGTGTCCTCTTCGAGGCGGATGGGCGGCAGCTCCATCTGCGGGCCCGCCAGGCGGACGGGCTGCGAGGCGTCGCGATAGCCGACGAGCGAGACGGTGAGGGTGTACTCCCCCGGGGCCGCGGCCAGCGAGAAGCGGCCGTCCTCACCGGCTGTGGCACCGATGACCACGGAGCCGTCTGCGCGGGAAAGGTATGCCGTGGCGAATCCCACAGGCTCCCCGGCGGCGTCCACTACGCTGCCGCGGAGAAGGGTCGCGTCCTGCCGTCCGGCGAAGGCGCCGGGAATGATTGCGAGCGCGAAGAGCGCTGAAAGTGCGATATGAAGGAAATGTTTCATACCTTTGCTTGTGTATTAGTATAATAGTACACCGCAAAGGTATGACAATTTTTCAGAATTCCAATAAGAACTGTGAAAAATCTGAAAAAAACTACTGCCGCGGGAGTTCGTAGACTTCCATCTCCCGGACCTCTCCGTCTTCGATCTTGAAACGGAGGGCGGTGCGGACGACGTGCCAGCCCTGGATACCTGCGGCTCCGGGGTTGATATACAGCATGTTGAACTTGTGGTCCTGCATCACCTTGAGGATGTGGGAGTGGCCGCAGATGAACACGTCGGGTTTGTAGCGGTCGATCAGGGCCTGCGCACGCAGGTCGTAGTGGCCCGGCGAGCCGCCGATGTGGGTCATCAGGACCTTCAGCCCCTGGACCTCCAGGTACTGGTGGGCGGGGTACTCGCGGCGGATGTCCTGCCCGTCACAGTTGCCGTGGACGCCGACCAACGGCTTGAACGCAGCGATCCCGTCGGCGAACGCGACCGTGCCGCCGAAGTCCCCGGCGTGCCAGATCACGTCCACCGGCCGGAAAAACTCCCGGAACCCGTCGCTGAACACCCCGTGGGTGTCGCTGATCAGACCGATGTACATCTATGCCTTGTCTGCTATGTATTTCTCCCACTCCCAGGCAGCCTTGAGCGTGTCGTCGAGGCTGCGGACGGCCTTCCAGCCGAGTTCGCGCTCCGCCAGCGAAGGGTCGGCCCAGATGGACACCACGTCGCCGGGGCGGCGCGGGGCGAACTTCCAGTTGAGCTTGACGCCGTTGACGCGCTCGAAAGTGTTAATCAGCTCCATCACGGAGACCGGACGGCCCGTGCCCACGTTGAAGATTTCGTATCCCTGCTTCATCCTGCCGTCGAGCATACGGCCCACGGCGCTGACGTGCGCCTTGGCCAGGTCCACGATGTCGATGAAGTCGCGCAGGCAGGTCCCGTCCGGGGTCGGATAGTCATTGCCGAAGACGGACAGGCACTCGCGCTTGCCGATGGCGGTCTGGGTGATGAACGGCACCAGGTTGTTGGGCACGCCGCGGGGCAGCTCGCCGATCAGGGCCGTGGGATGGGCGCCGATGGGGTTGAAGTAACGCAGCGCGATGCCGAAGATGCCCGGATAGGCGCGGACGCTGTCGCGCAGGATGTCCTCGCACATCGTCTTGGTGTTGCCGTAGGGCGAGGTGGCGGGCTGGCGCGGCGTCTGCTCCGTGACCGGAAGCGTCTCGGCCTCGCCGTACACCGTGGCGGACGAGGAGAAGAGGACGTTGCAGCCGCCCTTGTGCTTGGCGGCGTCCAGGATGTTGAGGAAGGACAGCAGGTTGTTGCGGTAGTACTTGAGCGGCTCGGAGACGGACTCGCCCACCGCCTTGAAGGCGGCGAAGTGGATCACGGCGTCGATCGGATACTTCTCGAAGAGGGCGTACACGGCGGCCTTGTCGCAGAAGTCCATCGGGATCAACGGCGGCTCGAAGCCCAGGATCCGGCAGACGCCCTTGTAGTTGGTCTCGTCGCAGTTGGAGAAATTGTCGGCGATGACCACGTCATAGCCGGCCTGGGACAGCTCCACGGTCACGTGGCTGCCGATGAATCCGGCACCGCCGGACACGAGTACGGTTTTTTTGCTCATATCGCTTATCAGTTGTTACTTCCAATCTTTGTACGGACACTTCGTAAGGGAGGAATTGAAATAGCGGCGCTCGCCCGTGACCTCCCGGCCCAGCCAGGCGGGGCGCTCGAATTCCTCCGCTTCGGAGCCCAGCTCGATCTCCGCCACCACCAGGCCCTCGTTGTCGCCGTGGAACTCGTCCACTTCCCAGGTGTGGCCGTCGGCGGAGGGGACGAGCCAGCGCGTCTTGTCGATCATCCCGGGCTCGCAGAGCCGGAGCAGCACCTCCGCCTCCCCCACCGGGATCTCCTTCTCCCACTCGAAACGGGTCAGGCCCCTCGCAGGGCCCTTCACCGTGATGTATCCCCGGTCCCCGCGCACCCGCACCCGAACCGTGCGGCCCGGCGTGGAGCTCAGGAAACCCTGTATGATGCGGCTGGCGCCGGACGCCTCCGCACGGAAGTCGCCGGCGACCAGGAATTTGCGTTCAATCTCCTGCAGCCCCATCCTATATGCCCAGGACCAGGCCGAAAGAGAGCGTACGGGCGTCGCTGAGCCCGGCGGGGAAGAGCGGCGTCAGGCCGTAGAGGACGAAGAAGCCCAGCCCTTCGTAGCCGAAGCCGGCCTCGAGCGTGGCCCGGAACGGGCTGAAGATGCCGCTGTTGGTGGTACGGACCTTCGGCTTCTTGTACTTGGTGTAGCCGCTGATGAGCAACTCGGCGCTGGCGCCCGCGTAGACGAAACCATCGCCGATCTTGTACTTGATGCGCAGGGGGACACCCAGGTAGTTGGCGTGGATCTTGGACTTCTTGCCGTCGTAGGAGGCCGTCTCCAGGCCGATGGCGTAGGGAATATACGTGTGGTTGACCTCACGGAAGGTATTCGCGGGATTCTTGAAAGTGAAATCCATGAAGGTCCAGCGGAGCGAGAGGCTGACTTTCAGCGGCGCTTCGTCCATCCCGAAGTTCAGGGACACCATGTCGAGCCCGTAGACGAAATTCTTGGGAATCTGCATCTCCTGGAAGCCGGGGATCATCTTCTCGGCGACGGCCCACTCGCCCTTGTAGGTCGCGCCGGCGAGCGTGGAAGCGCCGAAATACATCGGGAAGGCGAATCCAAGGTCAGTCTCGATCTTGGACCCCTCCTTGGTGAGGGGAATCTCGTTGAACGACTCCATATCCTGGGCGAAGGCGCCCAGGGACAGTGCGGCCAAGGCCGTGAGTGCAAGCAGAATCTTTTTCATATCACAAATATACGCAAAAATCAAAACGCGAGTCCGCGGCCGCGGTAGAAATCCAGCAGTTTCGTCTGGTAGAGGCACTGGAAGCGCGCCTGGATGTGTTCCGACTCGGCCCGCAGCCAACTGTTTCGGGCATCGTTGTAGGCGGCGATGTCGGCCTTGCCGACCTTGTACTTCTCCTCCGTGAGCTCGTAGTGCAGGCGCGCGCTCGAGGCCGCCTCGCGGCTGCCGGCGTAGCGCGCCTGGGCCGTGACGGCGTTGTAGTAGGCCTGCTGGATCTCCTTGTAGAGGGCCTTCTTGGTATTCTCCAGCTGGAGTTGCTGGCCCTTGAAGTTCAGCTCGGCCGTGCGGATGTTGTTGCGGACCGAGAAGCGCTGGAAGATGGGGATGCTCAGCGACAGGCCCACGTACTGGCTGAAATTGTTGCGCAGCTGCTCGCCGAAGGGGGCGGAGGCGAACTTGGAATTGGTGTAGTAGTTGGTGCCGAGCCCGCCGCTGAGCGAGAGCGTGGGCAGGAGGGCGCCCTTGGCGCGGGCGATGTTGAGCTGGGCATAGTCGACCTTGAGTTCTGCGGACTCGATGGCCGGCTTGACGGCGACGGCCTCCTCATAGATGGCCTCCGGACGCATCAGCAGCAGCTGCGAGGGGTCTCCCACCTCCGGGGTCACGATGGAGAATCCCTCCGGCGAGGGGAGCTCGAGCAGCTGGGTGAGCTCCAGCAGGGCGATGCGGAGGTTCCCCTGGGCCTGGATCTCGGACTGATGGCTCTGGGCCAGCGTGGCCTGCTGCGCGGACACCTCAGCGCCGCTGACCTTGCCGGCCGAGAGGCGCTCGCGGACCTGCTCCAGCAGCTCCGCGTCGTGCTCCGCCTGCTTGTGCGCCACGCCCAGCAGCTCCTGGTTGTAGAGGATCTGCACGAAGGCCTGCGCCACGGCCACGCGGATGTCGTCGCGGGCCTTCTCCAGGTCGGCCGTTGCGGAGGCGAGGTTCAACTTGCTGAGTTTGATGCCGTTGACGATATCGAAGCCCTGGAAGATCGGCAGGTCGCCGCCCAGGCTGAACGAGGCCGAGGTCGTGTTGGAATTGGAGTAGGTGTTGTCCGCCGTGAGGCCGCGGCCGAAGGAGAGGTTCTCCGAGGCGGAGGCGCGGAAGCCCGGCAGCCGGCGGCCCTGCGCGGTGTTGAGGTCGATCTCGCGCTGCTCCACCGTGAGCTCGCTCTGGCGGACGGTCAGGTTGTGCTCCAGGGCGTAGTCGATACAGTCCGCAAGGCTCCAGGGGCCCTGCTGGGCCCGGGCGGACACGCCGGCGGACAAGGCGGCGGTCAGCAGGAGGATCAGCTTAGCTCTCATCTTCGTCGACATTGATGACCATCGGCCCGCGCAGCTTGTCGCCCGCGCTCAGGCCGCTCTTGATTTCGATGTTGACCCCGTCGCTCAGGCCGGTCCGGACCTGGATGCGCTCATAGCTTCCGTTGGGGTTCTTGCGGTACACATAGGTGTCGTCCCCGTCGAACTCCAGGGCGCTCTCCGGGATGGAGAGTACCTGGGAGGCCGTTTCCAGGACGATCTCCGCGTTGGCGCTGTAGCCGGAGCGGATCATATGGTCGGTGCTCACCTGCAGGGCGGCTTTGATCTCGAACTGGTTGGCGCCGTTGTTCTCGACCGCCTTCGGCGAGATGTACTCCAGGGCCGCCTCGGAGCCGTAGTCCGGCAGGGCTCCGATGCTGATGTGCATCGGCATCCCCTCCACGAGCGAGCCTACCTCGGTCTCGTCGATGTTGCCGTCGAAGATCAGGTCGGACATGTTGGCCACGGTGGCCACCGTCGTGCCGTCGTTCATCGTGTTGGCCTGGATCACGGAATTGCCCACCTTGACGGGGATGTTGAGGATCAGGCCCGTGATCGTGGAGCGGACCAGGGTCGAGCTGCCCGTGGTGTTGCGCGAGGACACGCCGTCGCGGATGACCTCCAGGGATTCCTGGGCGGCGGCCTTCTCCTCGGTGGCCTGGTTGTAGGCCTGCAGGACCTTGTCGTATTCCTCGTCGCTGACGAGCTTCTTGTCGTAGAGGGCTTTCTCGCGCTCGTAGTTGGTCCGGGCCTGCCTGAGGTTGATCTCCGCCAGGCGCACGCGGGACTGCGCGGAGCTCAGGGAGTTCATGTCCGGGATCACGCGGAGCTTGGCGATCACCTCGCCCTCCTTGACCTGCTGGCCGGCCTCCTTGTAGAGTTCGGCGATGATGCCGTTGATCTGCGGCTTGACGTTGACCTCGTTGCGCGGCTCGATCTTGCCGGTCACGACGGTGGTCCTGTGGATGTCCATCACCGTGGCCTCCAGCTCCTGGTACTCGACCTTGGCCGGCCGGGAGTTCCGGAACAGGAACACGAAGGTCCCGAGGAACACCAGCGCGATCAGTGCGAAAATGATGTACTTGACTGCTTTTTTCATATCTTGTCTCTGTTTATTATTCGTCTCTCATGGCATCCACGGGCTTGATGGCCATCGCGCGGGATGCCGGCGCCAGGCCTGCGACCACGCCGAGCAGGGTCAGCAGCAGGGCGGCCGCCACGGCCAGCCAGAAGCCGATCTGGAAGTCGGCCGGCGGGTTGTCGGGGTTCAGCCGGACCACCGTCTCCATCAGGCGCAGCAGCTGCACGGCGAACACGATGCCGAACGAGCCTGCCACGAGCGTCAGCGCGATGCTCTCCAGGATGATCTGGGAGAGGATGTCGCGGGGCGTGGCGCCGATGGCGCGGCGGATGCCGATCTCGGTGGTACGCTCCCGCACCGTGACCATCATGATGTTGCTCACGCCGATCACGCCCGCGAGGATGGTCCCCAGCCCCACCAGCCAGATCAGGAAGTTCACGCCCTTGAAGAGGTTGTCCACCAGGGCGAACATCTGCTCGGTGTTGATGATGACCATCGCCTGCTTGTCGGCGGGGTCGAAGGCGTGCTGCTTCGCGATGATCTGGCGCATCCGCGGCTCCAGGTCGGACATCCGGATCCCGGAGTAGGCGGCGGTGCAGATGATGTCCACGTTGCTCCCCCGGTTGTAGATCTTCTGGGCGAGCGGCAGGGGGATGAAGACCGTCTGGTCCGCGCGGCCGCCGATGCTGATGTTGCCGCTGCTGAAGTCCACGCCCACGATCTGGTAATAGACGGGCCCCACGCGGATGAACTTCCCGCAGGGGTCGCCCCCGTCGGGGAAGAGCTCCTTGTAGATGCGCTTGCCGATCACGCAGACCTTGCGCTCCTGCAGGATGTCCGTCTCGTTGAGGTAGCGGCCGTAGCGGATCTTGGGCTCCTCGATCTTGTGGTAGTTAGCGTAGATGCCCCGGACGCTGACGCTGGTGGTGCCCGTCCCGTAGACGGCCTCGCGCCCGCCGGTGTTGATGACCGGGGTCACCGTCTCCAGTTCGGGCATCATCAGCCGGAGGCGGTCCACGTCGGTGTAGGACAGGCGCCAGTAGCGGCCCTCCTTGAAGCCCTTATAGGGCACCGTGGTCTGGGAGGAAATCAGGATGCCGGTATTCGTGGCGAAGCCCTCGAAATTACTCATTATCAACTGTTTGAGACCCTGTCCGCCACCCATCAGGAAGAGCAGCATGAAGATGCCCCAGAACACGCCGAAGCCGGTGAGCAGGCTCCTGCTCTTGTTGCGGACCAGCGAGTCCGCAATCTCCCGGAAACTGTCTACGTCGAATCTCATTCTGCGCGGAGGGCTTCTATAGGTCTGACTTGGGCCGCCTTGCGGGCCGGGAACAGGCCGGCGATCGTGCCGGCTACGATGAGCACGACCGTGGCCCCGAGGGCCACGTCGAGCCCCACGGTGGGGTCGACGAGCATCGCAATCTGCTCGTCCATCACGGACACGGTGGACTGCCCCACCGTCTTGTCCAGCAGCAGGCAGGCGAGCATCCCGAGGAACATCCCGACGTAGCCGAAGAAGGCGGTGATGCTCACGCTCTCGGCCAGGATCAGCTTCATGATGTCCCAGGGACCGGCGCCGATGGCCTTGCGGATGCCGAACTCGTGCGTGCGCTCCTTGACCGTGATCAGCATGATGTTGCTCACGCCCACGATGCCGCCCAGGAGCGTGAACAGGCCGATGATCCAGAGGGCGGTGCTGAGGATGTTGCGGCCGCGGTTCATCTGGAGGTTCTGCGTGAAGCGGTTCCAGATCCAGAGGGCCCGGTTGTCGTCCGGGGCGGCGCGGTGCCGGAGGTTGACCACCGCCCGGTACTGCTCCTCGAAGGCTTCGTTCTCGGCCTCAGAGTCGAGGCCGTGGAAGGTGAAGGTGATGTCGTCGATGTCCTGGCCCTTGCCGTAGATGGTCTTGACCGTCGTGTAGGGGGCGTAGAAGAGGTTGCTGTCGCTCATCCGGTCGGACTTGGTGATGCCGACCACGCGGTAGGCGAAGGTGCCGATCCGCACCCGCTCGCCGAGCAGGCGCTGCACGTCGACCTGCTTCGTCCCCTTCTTGCCGTTGCCCAGCGGGCCCAGGCTGAAACGGGAGATGCTGGCGTCACTGCCGAGCAGGATCTCGGCCTGGTTCTCGGACAGGACCACCACCTTGCGGCGCTCCCGGATGTCCTTCTCGTTGATGAAGCGGCCGTAGCGGACCTCGATCTTGTCCATCTCCTGGCGCTCGGGGTAATTGCCCTCGATCAGGCCGGAGAAGTACTTCTTGCCGTAGTTGACGGTGACGCCCGAGCTCACGGTGGCGATGACCTGGTCCACGTGGGCGGAGAACAGCTCTCCACCGGTCAGCGCCACGTCCCGGTCGTCCAGGCGGATCCGGCGGCCCTCCTTGAGCCCGTCGTAGGGCTTGGAGGTCCGCCCGCCGCCGACCTGCATCGTGTTGGTGGCGATGTCTTCGCCGCCCATCATGAAGGCGTTCATCAGGCCGTTGCCGGCGCCCAGCAGGACGATGAGCATGAAGATGCCCCACGACACCGCGAAGCCGGTGAGGCAGGTGCGGAGCTTGTTGCGCCGGATGCTCTCCCAGATTTCAACGAAGACGTCCCTCATTTCATGATGGTGCTGGTGCCGAACACCGAAGACTGGTGCCGGCGGTTGTCCTCGATCTGCCCGATGATCCCGTCCTTGATGTGGATGATCTTGTCGGTGCAGTTGGCCACGCCGCTCTCGTGCGTGACCACGATGATCGTGACCTTCTCCTCGCGGTTGAGCTGCGTCAGGAGCTGCATCACCTCCTCGGAGGTCTTGGAGTCAAGGGCGCCCGTGGGCTCGTCCGCCAGGATGATCTTGGGGTTGGTGATCAGGGCGCGCGCGATGGCCACGCGCTGCTTCTGGCCGCCGGACATCTCGTTGGGATAGTGGCCGGCCCAGTCCGTCAGGCCGAGCCGTTCCAGATACTCCATCGCCATCTCGTGGCGTTTGTGGCGGCTGACGCCCTGGTAGAAGAGCGGCAGCTCCACGTTCTCCACGGCGGTCTTGAAGCCGATCAGGTTGAAGGACTGGAAGATGAAACCGATCATCCGGTTGCGGTAGTCGGCTGCCTGACGCTCGGTCAGGCCCTTGATCAGCCGGCCGTCTATATAGTATTCGCCCGTGTCGTAATTGTCCAGGATGCCCAGGATGTTGAGCAGGGTGGACTTGCCGGAGCCGGAGGCGCCCATGATGGAGACGAATTCCCCGCGGTCTATGGAGAGGTCGATCCCCTTCAGCACGTGGAGGGGCTGGCCGTTGTTGTAGGTCTTGTTGACGTCCTTGAGTTCGATGAGCATATAGTGTCCTATTGAACTATTACACTGCAAAGGTAATCATATTTTTTTATGCTGCAAGAATCTAACCAACATTTTTCGTATTTCGCACCTGTTGCAATGCGGTGCAAATATAATGATGTTTTATTGAAAAACAATAAATAATTATCGAATCTTTCACTCTTAGGACAAAAAAAACGCTGGCACCGGTCCACAACCAGGGACGGTGCCAGCATTTCAGGCAGGTTTCAGACGCGACCGATCAGATCTTGCCGCGGAGCAGGAAGTAGTACACGGCGAACCCCACCCAGCTGAACGCCAGGACCAGGATGGAGATGAGGATCTTGCCGATGATGCCGTACTTGCTGTTCTTGAAGATGTCCAGCACGCACCAAATGGCGAGGACGATGCCGAGGATGTAGATGATTTTTGCTAACATAACGGTAAATATTAAAGGGTTTGAGGTTTCGAAAATTCACAGCCGCACCAATTCTGGTTGTAGAAGCCCTGCTCCCGCACGATCTCTCCCCGCCGCTCCTGCAATCCGCCTTTCCTCCAGTTTTGTGGCCAGAACACGACCACCTGGTCTTCTCCGGCAACCGCACGCGAAGTGGAATCGGCAGCAGCCTCCGGAAACCGTGCCACCCTCGGCATCGTAAGAGGGAGGGGCCCATCGTCAGATGGGAGGGGTCCGGCGCAGCCGGACGTTTCAGGAGGCTGGCTGCCGTGGAACGAAGCTGCGGTTGCCGAACAAGCTGTTTGTCCGGCTTCGGCGACCTGGTCGAGGTCCTTCCAGCGGGAGGACGCGAGGGTGGTGGCGAGGACGGGCAGGCCGCGGGAGGCGGCGTAGCGGGCGGCGCGCGCGAGCCGGAA
>JAFRQH010000021.1 GCA_017428725.1 Bacteroidales bacterium
TCCTTATCAAAGTCATCCAGCGTAATGTCCGGGTTGAATTTCTTCATATGAGCACGGAGTGTTCCCCACTTCTTGACCGTATTCAGCGCCCACTTATGATTCAACTTACCATCAAGGATGAAAGCATCGAAATAGTGGAAGAAATTGACAGGGCCATACTTCTCTGGTGTGTCCGACTCTTTTGCTGCACGACCGACCACTTCTGCAAGCTGCCTCTTGATCTGTTCCTTGGATAACTTGGCGTTATTCGCTTCAAGGGTGTCGAACCTGGACGAAATAGCTGCGATCCTGGAATTGATGGTATTGAAAGGCACTTTGCGGGCATTGCTCGCGCCATGCTTCACTTTCATCTTTTCGTCATCCCACTTTTCAGGGCTGATGCTATACCCGATGCTGGAGCAGAACCTGCTCCCGTTCAGATAGATGGAAGTGTAGATCGGATGGTCGCCTTTCTTGTCCGCTCTCGTGAAGAGATAGAAGGTTACAGCCATAGCTTGTAAATTTTTCTTACAAGACAAAAATACAAGCTATTTTCCGAAATAGCAAGCACCAACTAAAAAAGTCTAACAACAGCAACTAGCTAATTGTTAGACTTTTCCAATCTTAAGAAATGCTTGAAAAACCTCAAAAACATCTCTAGGTGCCCCAAGCGGGAATCGAACCCGCACGGCTTTAAAGGCCACTGGATTTTGAGTCCAGCGCGTCTACCAATTCCGCCATCAGGGCTGGTAGGGATTGCAAAGGTATTCAATTTTCATCATTTATCAAATTTTTGCGTATCTTCGTCTTCCGTATGGACAAGAAGAAGAGCATCTATGTCGTCTACGACCGCAACGTCGAGGCGTTCGCGCTGAAACTCGCCGAAGGGCGCCCCGCACTGGGCATCACTGCCGACGAGGACCACAAGACGATGGACACCGTGCTGGAGATCTGCCGCTGGCTGCTCGCGCAGGGCGCTGGGCGCGACGCGCTGGTCTGGGCCGTGGGCGGCGGCATCACCACGGACATGGCCGGGTTCGCCGCCAGCATCTACAAGCGCGGCGTGCGCTACGCCAACTACCCCACCACCCTGCTCAGCCAGGTGGATGCCGGCGTGGGCGGCAAGACCGGCGTCAACCTGGACGGCTACAAGAACATGCTCGGGGTGACGAAGTTCCCCATCTATACCCGCATCCTGCCGGAGGTCTTGCAGACCCTGCCGGCGCGCGAGCTGCGCTCCGGCGCCGCCGAGATGCTCAAGACCTTCATCATCGAGGACAAGGGCGGTCACTATGAGAAGGCCGTCAAGGTCCTCTCCGAGGAGCGGATCGACTTCGGCGCCCTGGCCCCGCTGATCGAGGCAGCCGCCGCCGTCAAGCGCAAGATCGTGGAGCAGGACCCTTACGAGGAGAACCTCCGGCGCTGCCTGAACCTGGGCCACACCTACGCCCACGCCATCGAGTGGTACCAGCACACGCACGGGCAGGCCGACCCGCTGACTCACGGCGAGGCCGTGGCGGTGGGGATCGTGCAGGCCGCGCTGCTCTCCGAGCGGCTGGGCGTCTGCAAGCCGGGGCTGGCGGACAAAATCCGCGCGGACCTGCAGGCCTGCGGGCTGCCCACGGACCTCCCCTGCCCGGAGTCCGAACTCGAGGACGCCCTCTGGAAAGACAAGAAAGCCGAGAAAGGCATCATCCACTTTGTCCTGATCAAAAAGATCGGCAAGGTGATAATCAAAGACCTGGATGATTTGCACCAGCCTGCAGAATAGGACCTTCGAGCAGATTCTCGAGATCCTCGAAGACCCCGCGGTCGAGATGGCGGAGATCCGCCTCGACCGCTGTCCGCTCACGGACGAACAGATCGAAGAACTCTTCAGCGAGTCGGACACGCCCCTGATCGCCACCTGCCGCATCGCAGAGTCTCCCTCCGAAGAGGTGGCCGAGCGGCGCCTGCGCCTCGCCATCGAGGCCGGCGCCCGCTTTGCAGACCTGGAGATCGAGGCGCCTGCCCCGGTGAGCAAGCGCTTCCAGCACCTCTGCCGCAAGCAGGGCACGGAGATCATCCGCTCGTACCACGATTTCGAGGGGACGCCGGACATCGAGATCCTGCAGCGCGTGCTCGCCCGCTGTTTCCGCTACGGCGCCGACATCGCCAAGATCGTGACCACCTGCCACGACGCGGAGGACGCCGCCCGCATCGAATCGCTCTACACCATCGTCCTGGAGGAGGTCGACTCGCTCCAGGGACGGCTCGTCGCCTTCGGGATGGGCGACGCCGGCCGGCAGACGCGCCTGGAGTGCCTGCGGCGCGGCGCACCGTTCACCTACGCCGCCCCCAATGCCGCCGAGGCCACGGCCCCGGGCCAGTGGACCACGGCCGAGATAAACGCCGCCGTCTACGGCGACCGTGCGCCCTACCGCACCGAGGGCCGCAAGATGCCCGCATCCAAGAGCTTCGCCCAGCGGGCCATCCTCGCCGCCGCGCTCGCGCAGGGGACCTCGCACCTGTCCGGGTACAGCCCCTGCGGCGACTCCGAGGCGGCGCTGCGCGTGGCAGAGGCGCTCGGCGCCACCGTCCGCAAGGACGGCGACACGCTCGCCATCACCGGCATCGGCGCGCACTGCGGCCAGTTGCCGCTGGAGCGCCTGGACACCGGCGAGTCCGGCCTGCTCACGCGCCTGTGCATCCCGGTCCTTGCGGCCGTAGGAAGCGGCCGCCTCACCGTGGAGGGCCACGGCACCCTGCTGCGCCGTCCGCTCGAAGGCGCCGCCGACATCATGGCCGCCTACGGCGTGCTGCTGTCCAACGCCGCGGAGCGCGAAGGCCGCGATGTCTATATCCCCGCCAGCGTCAAGGGCCACCTCATCCCCGGCAATGCCGACATCCCCGGCCGGGGCGGATCCCAGCTGATCTCGGGCCTGCTGATGGCCTTGCCGCTCTGCGACAAGGACTCCCTGCTACACGTCAGCGACCCCCGGAGCATCCCCTATATGTACATCACCCTGGACGTGCTGCGGCATTTCGGCGTCCTGACGCGCAGCGAGATGGAGGGCGACACCGACCTGCTCGAAGCCGAAGACTGGTCCGCCTGTACCGGCATCACCTTCCGGATCCGCGGCCGCCAGCACTACCGCTCCGCCGACTTCGCCATTGAGGGCGACTGGAGCGCCGCCGCCAACTTCCTCGTGGCGGGCGCCGTCTTCGGCGCGGCCGAGCTCACCGGGATGGACACCAAATCCCTGCAGGCCGACCTGACCATCATCGACATCCTCGTGGAAGCCGGAGCCGTGGTCTCCCAGCTCGAAGAGGGCACGGTCTGTGTCCGAAAGGCCCCGCTGGAGGCCTTCCACCAGGACCTCAACCACGCCCCGGACCTCTTCCCCATCGTGGCCGTGCTCGCCGCCTTTTGCGCCGGCGAGAGCCGCATCGGCGGCGTCGGCCGGCTGGCCGGCAAGGAGTCCAACCGGGCGGAAGCCATCCTGCAGATGCTCCTGCAGATGGGCGTGGAGGCGCGCATCGAGGGCGACGACCTCGTCGTCTTCGGCGAGTCGCTCAGCGCACGCCTGCTCAACGGGCGGCTGCTGAAGGGCGGAGAGTACACCTCCCGCCACGACCACCGGATGGTGATGGCCCTCAAGGTCGCCTCCCTGGGCGCAAAAAGCCCCATCGTCATCGACGATGAGGCTTGCGTGGGGAAATCCTTCCCCGGGTTCTGGCTTTAGTACTTATTCAGCCTTCGTTTCCTCGGCCGGAACTTCAGCCTTAGGAGCCTCCGGGGCAGCCTCGGCCTTCTTGGCGCGGCTGCGGCGGGTGTTCTTCTTGGCAGCCTTGGGGGCGGCGGCGAGGGCGGCCTCGTTGAAGTCCACCAGTTCGATCAGCGCCATCTCAGCGGCGTCGCCCTGCCGGAAACCAGTGTGGAGCACGCGGGTGTATCCGCCCGGACGGTCGGCGACCTTCGGGGCGATGGTGCGGAACAGCTCGGTGACGGCGTTCTTGTCCTTGAGGTAGCTGAACACGACGCGGCGGTTGTGGGTCGTGTCCTCCTTGGACTTGGTGATCAGCGGCTCGACATAGCTCTTCAGCGCCTTGGCCTTGGCCACGGTGGTGTTGATGCGCTTGTGCGCGATCAGGGAAGAAGCCATATTGGCGAGCATCGCCTTGCGGTGACCGCTCTGACGTCCAAGATGATTGATAGCCTTATTGTGTCTCATCTCTTAAACTACGTTGTTCTTTTTCTTGGGTTCGATATTATACTTGGTGACGTCCATTCCGAACGAGAGCTTCATCTTCTCGACGAGCAGATCGATCTCGTTGAGGGACTTGCGGCCGAAATTGCGGAATTTCATCAGCTCGGGACGGCTGTAGGACACGAGGTCGGCGAAGGTGTCGATCTCGGCGGCCTTGAGGCAGTTGAATGCGCGCACGGACAGCCCCACGTCGGAGAGCTTGGTGAGCAGGAGGTGACGCATGTGCAGCGACTCCTCGTCGAGCTCCTTGCTCTCGGTCTCCACGGTGTTCTCCAGGGACATCTTCTTGTCGTCGGTGAAGAGCTTGAAGTGGTAGATCAGGATGTTGGCGGCACCGTGAAGGGCGGCGTTCGGGGAAATGGAGCCGTCCGTCACGATCTCAAGGTTGAGCTTCTCGTAGTCCGTCTTCTGCTCGACGCGGTAGTTCTCCACGCTCCAGTTGACCTTGCGGATCGGCGTGTAGATCGCGTCCACGGGGATCGTGCCGATCGGCGTGTTCTCGTCGCGGAGTTCCTCGGCGGGCACGAAACCGCGGCCCTTGGTGATGGTGAGCGTGATCTCCAGCTTGACCGAAGGCTCAAGCGAGCAGATGTGCAATTCCGGATTCAACACCATAAAGGAAGACAATCCTTTGGAGATATCTTCTGCCGTGAATTCCTGCTTGCCGCTGATGACGATGTTGGCCGTCTCAGTGTCCACAGTCTCGACCATGCGGCGGAAACGCACCTGCTTGAGGTTCAGGATGATGTCCTGCATCCCCTCGCGAACGCCGGGGATGGTCTGGAACTCCTGGTCCACGCCGGAGACCTTGATCTGACTGATAGCAAAGCCCTCCAAAGAGGCCAGCAAGATGCGGCGAAGAGCATTGCCGATCGTCTGGCCGTAGCCCGGCTCAAGAGGCCGGAATTCGAAACGGCCGACGGTGTCGGTGCTTTCGAGCATAATCACCTTGTCAGGTTTTTGAAATGCTAAGATTGCCATATTGTTACGGTGTTAAATTTTATTTGGAGTAGAGGTCGACGATGAGCTGCTCGTTGATGTTCTCGGGGATCTCCTCACGGGTCGGGACATTAAGATACTTGCCGCTGAGGGTCTTGGTATCGAAGTCCAGCCAGGAGTACTTGGTGACGGAAGCCACGCTGTTCTGGATCACCTCCAGGCTCTTGGAGCGCTCACGGACGGCCACGGTGTCACCGGCCTTCACGGTGGTGGAAGGGATGCTGCACACATTGCCGTTGAGGGTGATGTGGTGGTGGGAGACCAGCTGGCGGGCAGCAGCGCGCGTCGGGGCGATGCCCATGCGGTACACGATGTTGTCCAGGCGGGACTCGAGCAGGAGGATGAGGTTCTCACCCTTCTGGCCGGCCATGCGGGAGGCCTTGTCGTAGGTGTTGTGGAACTGACGCTCGAGCACACCGTACATATACTTGACCTTCTGCTTCTCCTTCAGCTGGGTAGCGTACTCCTTGGACTTCTTGCGCTTGGCGGCGAGGCCGTGCATTCCCGGAGGATAGTTACGCTTCTCGAAATATTTGTCGGAACCGAAAATCGGCTCGCCGAACTTACGGGCGATCTTGGTGCTGGGACCTGTATATCTTGCCATAGTAATCTTGCTTTAACTGAAATTAAACTTTACGACGGCCTTTAGGACGGCACCCGTTGTGCGGCATCGGGGTGACGTCGACGATCTCGGTCACGATGATACCGGCGTTGTTGATGGTGCGGATGGCGGACTCACGGCCGGAACCCGGACCCTTGACATAGCACTTGACCCTGCGCAGGCCGGCGTCGAAGGCCGTCTTGGCGGCGTCCTCGGCAGCCATCTGGGCAGCGTAAGGCGTGTTCTTCTTGGAGCCGCGGAAACCGCACTTGCCTGCGGAACCCCAGCTGATCACCTGACCCTGGGCGTTGGTCAGAGACACGATGACGTTGTTGAAGGTCGATGAAATATGGGCTTCGCCATAAGCTTCAACCTTGACAACCCTCTTGGATGTTGTAGTTTTCTTTGCCATAATTCATCTGGTTTTACTTGGTCGCCTTCTTCTTGTTGGCAACGGTCTTCTTGCGGCCCTTGCGGGTACGGGCGTTGTTCTTGGTGCTCTGGCCACGGACGGGGAGTCCGAGACGATGACGGATACCGCGATAGCAGCCGATATCCATCAGGCGCTTGATGTCCATCTGGACGGAGGAACGGAGTTCGCCCTCGATCTTGTACTCCTCGTTGATCTCGGTACGGATCTTGGCGATCTGGTCGTCATTCCAGTCTCCCACCTTGATGGCGGGATCGATCCCGCACTTCTCGAGGATCTTCTTCGCAGAAGAGCGGCCGATACCGAAGATATAGGTCAGGCCGATCTCTCCCTGTTTGTTGTTCGGTAAATCTACACCGGCGATTCTTGCCATAATTATACTTTACTTTATTAGTTACTGATTGATTATCCTTGGCGCATCTTGAACTTGGGGTTCTTCTTGCAGATGACGTACAGACGGCCTTTGCGTCTGACGATCTTGCAATCCTCGCTGCGCTTCTTGATGGATGTCTTGACTTTCATATCGATGAGTTTTTATTTGTATCTGAAAGATATTCTGCCTTTGGTTAAATCGTACGGTGAAATCTCAACTCTAACTTTGTCGCCAAGAAGAATATGGATAAAGTTCATACGCATCTTGCCCGAAATGTTGCAGAGCAGGACGTGACCGTTCTCAAGCTCGACTTTGAACATCGCGTTCGGAAGGGTCTCGATAACCTTTCCATCTTGTTCTATTGCTACTTGTTTTGACATTAAAAATTACACTTTAAAATTTAATCGTGCCATCTTTCTCGATAAAATCGAAGGTTGAGAGCTGCTCGGCCCGGCCTTTCCGGACAACAATCGTAAGCTCGTAGTGCGCCGAGTTCTTGTGGTCGGCGGTGTGCACGGCCCATCCGTTTCTGTCCAGATAGACCGCCTTGCCGCCGGCGTTGATCATCGGCTCGATACACAGGACCATTCCGTCCACCAGGTGGGTGCCACGGCCCGGACGCCCGTAGTTGGGCACGCCCGGATTCTCGTGCATCTCCCGGCCGATTCCGTGTCCCTCAAGTTCGCGGACGACGGAAAAACCGAAATGCTCAGCGTACGATTGCACCGCGTATCCGATATCTCCGATCCGCGCACCCGCGACAGCCGCCGCTATGCCCCGGTAGAGCGATTCCTTCGTCACGTCCAGGAGCTTACGGGTCTCGGCTGACACCTCCCCGACCGGGAAGGTGTAGCACGAGTCACCGTTGTAGCCCTTGTAGAGCGTGCCGATGTCGGCGCTCACGATGTCTCCCTCCTTGAGGACGTAGTCGGACGGAAAACCGTGGACCACGACATCGTTGACTGAGGCACAGATGGCTGCGGGGAAACCCTCGAAACCGAGGAAACTGGGAATGGCACCGTTGTCGCGGATAAAAGTCTCGGCCACCTTATTCAACGTTTTCGTTGTCACACCAGGGGCGACCGCCTTACCGACTTCTGCCAGCGTCTTCGAGACGATGATGGCGTTCTCGCGCAGCAGTTCAATCTCTTCCTCAGTCTTGGGCTTGATCACAACCGTTCAATTAAAATCAAAGAACTACATACCTGAGCGCCCGCTGAGGCGGCCGGTCTTCATCAGGCCGTCGTAGTGGCGCATCAGCAAATAACTTTCCACCTGCTGGAGCGTATCGAGGACCACACCCACAAGGATCAACAGGGAAGTACCGCCGTAGAAGCTTGCGAAGGCGTTGGTGACGCCGAAAATCATCGCGATGGCAGGGAGGATGGCGATGATGCCGAGGAAGATGGAGCCGGGGAGGGTGACCTTGGACATGATGCCGTCCAGGTACTCTACGGTCTTCTTGCCGGGCTTCACGCCGGGAATGAATCCTCCATCCCGCTTCATGCTCTCCGCCATCATCGTCGGGTTGACGGTCACGGCCGTGTAGAAGTACGTGAAGATCACGATCAGGATGAAGAAGATGAAGTTATACCAGAAACCCTGGTAATTGCCCAGCGTCGCAGCGAGTCCGCGGGTCGCATCCCAACGGGAGAAGATCAGCGGGAAGAGCATCAGGGCCTGGGCGAAGATGATAGGCATGACGCCGGCGGCGTTGATCTTCAGCGGGATGTACTGGCGGACACCGCCGTACTGCCGGTTGCCGATCACGCGCTTGGCGTACTGCACGGGGACGCGGCGGACGGCCTGGACCAGCGCGATCGCAGCCACGACCACGAAGAACCAGAGCACGAACTCCACGATGAGGAGGATGACGCCGCCGTTGTTGGTGGCGACCTTCTCCTGGATCTCAGCCAGGAGGGCGTACGGCAGACGGGCCACGATACCGATCATGATGATCAGGGAGATGCCGTTGCCGATACCGCGGTCGGTGATGCGCTCACCGAGCCACATCACGAACATCGAGCCGGCCATCAGGATGATGGTGGAGACGATGTTGAACATGAAGTTGCTCCAGCCGAGCTGGTTCACCGCCACGAAGGCGGCTGCCGGGATCTGGCTGTGGATGGCAGCCATGTAGGCCGGGCCCTGGATGCAGATGATGACGATGGTCAGCCACCGCGTCATCTGGTTCATCTTCTTGCGTCCGCTCTCGCCCTCCATCTGGAGTTTGCGGAAATACGGGACGAAGACGCCCAGCAGCTGGATGACGATGGATGCCGAGATGTACGGCATCACACCCAGCGCGAAGATCGAAGCGTTACCGAAGGCGCCGCCGGAGAACATGTTCAGGAGGCCGACGAGGCCTTCCTGCGTCCTGCTCTGGAGTCCGGCCAGCATGGAGGCGTCGATGCCCGGGAGCACCACGAAGCAGCCGAACCGGTAGATCAGGATCAGCACGAACGTGTAGACGAGCCTCTTGCGGAGTTCCTCGATCTTGAAGATGTTCTTGATTGTCTCGAAAAACTTCTTCATCGGACTACTCGATTACGACTGCCTTGCCACCGGCAGCCTCGATTTTGGCGATAGCGGACTTGGAGAAAGCGTTGGCGGTCACAGTGACGGCGGCCTTGATCTCTCCGTTGCCAAGCACCTTGACGAGGTCGTTCTTGCCGGCGAGTCCGGCGGCCACGATCTCGGCGAGGCCGAGCTCCTTGAGACCGGTGGCGACTGCCAGGGCCTCGATGGCGGCGACGTTGACGGCCTTGTACTCGACGCGGGTCGGGTTCTTGAAGCCGAACTTCGGCAGACGGCGCTGGATAGGCATCTGGCCGCCTTCGAAACCGATCTTGTGCTCGTAGCCCGCACGGGCCTGGGCACCCTTGGTACCGCGGGTGGCGGTGCCGCCCTTGCCGGAGCCCTGTCCGCGACCTAATCTCTTGCTGTTGTGGGTAGAACCTGCAGCAGGGGTCAAATTATTGAGTTTCATCTCTTGGGTCCTCCTCTTAGTCAATGACTTCAACTTTGCAGAGATGGGCGACCTTGGCGATCTGACCCTCGGTAATCGGGTTCTTCTCCACCTCTACGGGTTTGTGCATACGGCGCACGCCGAGGCAACGAAGGTTGTCCTTCTGGCGCTGGGTCTCACCGTTGCTGCTGATAATCTGGGTAATTCTGTACTTTGCCATAGTCGTGTCCTCCTTTAGCCGTTGAAAACCTTGGACATGGGAACGCCGCGGAGACCGGCCACGGTATAAGCGTCGCGCATCTGGGTGAGCGCAGTGACCGTCGCCTTGACGAGGTTGTGGGGGTTGGAAGAACCCTTGGACTTCGCCAGCACGTTCTGCACACCGGCAGACTCGAACACGGCACGCATAGCACCACCGGCCTTGACACCGGTACCGGGCGCTGCGGGCTTCATGAACACGCGGGAACCACCGAATTTCGCCTCCTGCTCGTGCGGGATGGTCGTGTTGATGACGGGAATCTTCACGAGATTCTTCTTCGCATCCTCCACGCCCTTCGCAATCGCGGCGGTGACTTCGTTTGCCTTGCCAAGACCATAGCCCACGACACCGTTCTCGTCACCGACGACGACGATGGCGGCAAAGCGGAAGTGACGGCCGCCCTTGGTCACCTTGGTGACGCGCTGGATGGCGACCAGTCTGTCCTTAAGCTCAAGGTCAGACGTCTTTACTCTCTTAACATTAGTATTTGCCATAGTCTTAACTCTTAGAATACGAGGCCGCCTTCACGGGCAGCATCAGCCAAACTTTTAACCCTACCGTGGAAGAGGTAGCCGCCACGGTCGAAGCAGATCGCGGTGATACCCTTAGCGAGACAGCGCTCCGCGATGGCCTTGCCGACCAGGGCTGCAGCCTCGATGCCGGATTTGCCCTTGCACTGCGCGGCGAGCTCCTTGTCGTTGGAGGCGGCGGCGCAAAGCGTCTTGCCCTGCTCGTCGTCGACCACCTGGACGTAGATCTGCTTGTTGCTGCGGAACACGACCATACGGGGCTTCTCAGCAGTGCCGTTGACGCGCTTGCGGATGCGGTAATGTATCCTTCTTCTTCTTTCAATTCTAGTGAGTGCCATAATTCAATCCTCCTATTATTTAGCTGCAGCGGTCTTGCCGGCCTTGCGACGGAGCGTCTCGCCGACGAACTTGATACCCTTGCCCTTGTACGGTTCAGGCTTGCGGAAAGAACGGATCTTGGCTGCCACCTGGCCAAGCAGCTGCTTGTCGCAGCTCTTGAGCACAAGCTTCGGGTTCTCGCCCTTGCGGATGTCGGGGACCGTGGCGGTCACCTCCTTGGGGAGCAACAGCTGGATTTCGTGGGAATAACCGAGGGAGAAGGTCAGCAGCTGGCCGTTGACGGCCACGCGGTAACCGACGCCCACCAGTTCCTGGGTGGTGGTGAACTGCTCGGACACACCGACGACCATGTTGTGCACCAGCGCACGGTAGAGGCCGTGCATGGAGCGGTGACGGGGCTGGTCGGTCGGGCGCTCGAACTTGATCTGATTGTCCTCGACGGTCATCTTGATGTCAGGATCCACTTTCTGACAGAGCTCACCGTGAGGTCCTTTAACCTTCAGCACGTTGCCGTCGAGGAGCTCCACGCTCACGCCGGTCGGAAGGCTTACAGGCAATTTACCAATTCGTGACATTATTAATGATTCTTTTAAAGATTAATAAACGTAGCAAATAACCTCACCGCCGACGCCAAGCTCCTTGGCTTCCTTGTCGGTGATGACGCCCTTCGGGGTGGAGAGGATGGCGATGCCCAGTCCGTTGAGCACGCGCGGCATATCCTCGACACCGGTGTACCGGCGGAGACCCGGGGTGGAGACGCGCTCAATCTTCTTGATGGCGGCCATCTTGGTCTGCGGATGGTACTTCAGGGCGATTTTGATGGTATTGTAAGGGGTGCCCTCCACTACCTTGTAGCTGAGGATGTAACCCTTCTCGCACAGGATCTGGGTGATGGCGACCTTCATCTTGGAAGACGGGATCTCCACGACCTTCTTGCCGGCCAAATAGGCGTTGCGGACCCTGGTGAGATAATCTGCGATCGGATCAGTCATATCGTTAACTTCTTTTAATTTTTACCAACTTGCCTTCTTGACGCCGGGGATGAGGCCGTTGCTGGCCATCTCGCGGAACTGGATACGGCTGAGGCCGAACGCCCGCATATAACCCTTCGGACGACCGGTCAGCGAGCAGCGGTTGTGCAGGCGGACGGCGGAGGAGTTCTTCGGGAGCTTGTCGAGGGCGGCCCAATCGCCGGCCTCTTTGAGCGCCTTGCGCTTCTCGGCATACTTCTCAACCATTTTCGCGCGTTTCACCTCGCGGGCTTTCATTGATTCTTTTGCCATAGTATCTTATTTGTTATGTTTCTTGAAAGGCAGACCGAATGCGGCGAGCAGTGCGCGGCACTCCTCGTCCGTGCGGGCGGTGGTCACGAAGGTGATCTCCAGGCCGTGGATGCGCGGGTTCTTGTCGATGTCGATCTCCGGGAAGATGATCTGCTCCTTGAGGCCGAGGGTGTAGTTGCCCTGGCCGTCCATGTTCTCGGCCACGCCGTTGAAGTCGCGGATACGCGGGAGGGCGACGCGGATGAGCTTCTCGAGGAACTCGTACATCTTGACGTTGCGGAGGGTCACCTTGGTGCCGATCGGCATGCCGCGACGGAGCTTGAAGTTGGAGACGTCCTTCTTGGACAGGGTGATGACGGCCTTCTGGCCGGTGATGATGGAGAGCTCCTCGGCGGCCTCCTCGACGATCTTCTTGTCCTGGGTGGCAGTGCCGACGCCTTCGTTGATCGTGATCTTGAGCAGGCGGGGAACCTGCATCGGGGTGGTATAGGAGAACTGCTTGGTCAGCTTCTCCACGATTTCCTCTTTGTAGACCTTCTTAAGGGCAGGGACATAACCTGCAGGCAGTTTCTGAGCCTCTACGGGTGCGTTTTTCTTTGCCATAATTACTTGATCTCCTCCCCAGATTTTTTAGCGTAACGGACCTTCTTGTCACCGTCCATCCGGTAACCCACGCGGGTCGGGGTGTTGGTCTTGGGGTCAAGAAGATTGAGATTGGAAATGTGAATGGGAGCCTCCTGCTTGATGATTCCGCCCTGAGGCTGCTTGGAGTTCGGCTTGGTGTGCTTGCTCACCATATTGATGCCTTCGACCACGGCGCGGTCGGCCTTCGGGTCGACGGAGAGCACCTTGCCGGTCTTGCCTTTGTCGTTGCCGGCATTCACATACACGGTGTCGCCTTTCTTAATATGTAATTTCTTCATAACGCTCATTAATTAAAGGACCTCCGGTGCCAGTGAAACGATCTTCATGTAATTATCGCGGAGCTCGCGGGCCACGGGGCCGAAGATACGGGTGCCGCGGAGTTCGCCTGCATTGTTCAGAAGGACGCAGGCATTGTCGTCGAAGCGGATATAGGAACCGTCAACGCGGCGGATCTCCTTCTTGGTGCGGACCACGACAGCCCTCGAGACGGTGCCCTTCTTGGCGTCGGAGCCGGGAATCGCACTCTTGATAGCGACGACGATCGTGTCGCCGACGGTCGCATAACGGTGGTTGGTACCGCCAAGCACGCGGATGCAGAGGACTTCCTTCGCACCGCTGTTGTCGGCAACCTGTAAACGTGTTTCCTGCTGTATCATATTATTTAGCCTTTTCTACGATTTCAACTAATCTCCAGTTCTTGGTCTTGCTCAGGGGGCGGGTTTCCATGATGCGGACGGTATCACCCTCTCCGCACTCGTTCTTCTCGTCCTGGGCAACGAACTTGGTGGTCTTCTTGACGAATTTTCCGTACAAGGGATGTTTCTCTTTCCTTTCAACGGCAACGACGATGGTCTTGTCCATCTTGCTGCTGACCACCACTCCGATTCTTTCCTTACGAAGATTCCTTTCCATAAGATTGCTCTGATTTAGTTCTGTTTTTCTTTCTCAGCAAGGATAGTGATCATAAGAGCGATATCCCTTCTGGTCTTACTGATTTTGGAGGTATCCTCCAGCGGAGAAATCGCGTGATTGATCTTCATGGTGTCGAGATTGTCCTTCTCGATCTGGATGCGGTCGCGCAGGTCTGCTACAGACATTTCGCGGGCTTCAGCTGCTTTCATTACTCTTTCTCCATTAATTATTCGACATAGTCTCTGCGCACGACGAACTTCGTCGCGATCGGGAGCTTGTTGGCACCGAGGCGCATGGCCTCCTTGGCGGTCTCGAGGGACACGCCTTCGGCCTCGAAGATGATGCGGCCCGGGGTAATCGGGGCGACGAACGCGTACGGATCGCCCTTACCCTTACCCATACGGGTATCGAGCGGCTTCTTGGTGATCGGCTTCACAGGGAAGACGCGGATCCAAATCTGGCCTTCGCGGTTCATCCTACGGGAAATAGCCTGACGTGCAGCTTCAATCTGCTGGGCGGTAAGCCAACAATTTTCAAGGGTCTTGATACCGAAGGAACCGAACGCGAGCTGGTTGCCGCGCTGGGCATTGCCCTTCATGCGGTTCTTCTGTTCCCTTCTAAACTTTGTTCTCTTAGGTTGTAACATCTCAGTATTACTTTAAAATAAAAATCATCTAAATCCCTTTAAATCAGCATCTTACGCGGTTAGAAGCCGGTTTTTGGGACTGCAAATTTAGCAAAAATTATTGAAATAACATCATATTCTGCAAAATTTTTCAAACTTTTTCGACGCGCAATCTCACTACCCAACTCCACATTTCTCAATCACTTACAGACTCCGTTGAAAACTTTTTTCTTACATTTTCGACCGAACCCTCTTACCCCTATCTTCCACAGGTGCCGTTCTTGGTTTACAGGCGAGTCAGGCAGACCCCTGGAAAACCGTGGCCGCCCGTGGCCTCGTGAACGGGAGGGGCCCGCCGGCCCGAAGGGACGGTGGGAGGGATAGCGCGAAGCGCGTAGTTTTCCGGGGGTCTGCCTGCGAGCTGAAAAGAACGGCACAACTGCCTGCGAGCAGCATTCCGGGGAGGAAAAAGAATCGCGCACAAAATTTGCTAACTTTGCAGGCTGTGACGAGACGGAAGGTGCTCATATCGGTGCTTACGAGCCTGGCGGCGATCCTGCTGCTGCCGGCGGCGCCGGCGCGCGCCCAGGGCCAGGAGGCCCGGCAGGGCGCGCTGGAGGCCGTCCGGCAGGCGCGCCGTCCCGTGCGCGGCACCCCGATGTACTTCGAGCTGGACGCACAGGGCGACACCGTCTTCATGGAAACCCTCGACCCGGTGTGGATCTTCCCCAGGGGACGCCGGATGCGCGACGGCGACTGGCGCAAATACTACAAGCTGGTCTACAACTTCAACAGGGTCTACCCCTACGCCCTCGTGGGCCGCAAGATGATGGCCCAGGTGGACAGCACCCTCGCGGCCGACGCCAGCAAGCGCTCCGAACGCAACCGGTACATCAATGACGTGGAGAAAGAGCTCTTCCGCATCTTCGAGAAAGACATCCGCAACACGACGATCTCCCAGGGCCTCGTGCTGATGCGCCTGGTGGACCGCGAATGCGGGATGAGCGCCTTCGAGATCATTAAGACCTACGAGAACGGCCTGGCCGCCAACTTCTGGCAGCTCGTCGCCAGGATCTTCTCCCAGAACCTCAAGACACGCTACGACCCCTCGAAAGGCGAAGACGCCAAGATCGAGGAACTCTGCAAGATCTGGGACTCGGGGCAGTGGGATCCGTTCTACTTCTCCATCTTCATGGAACCGCCCCGCAAGACCGTCATTCAGCAGGAGACGCTGAACAGCGAAGTTCGAAAGACGAGCCGTTGAACACCCCGCAGGGCATCCCGCCCGCCATCCAGTCCTTGAGCACGAAGAGCCGTGCCCCCGAAGGGAGCGTCAGGTCCACAGCGTCGTGGAAATGCCCGAAGACGAAATAATCGACGTGGCGGCGCGCCGACTCCTCCGCCGCGAAGCGGTAGAGCGGCTCGTCCGCGCCGCGGAAATGATAGGGCGTGTGCTTGCGGCGGTTGGAATTGGACCAGCCCAGCCCGAAACGGTAGGCCAGCCAGGGATGCAGCGTGCTGAAGAGCCGCTGCACCGGGCGGCAGCGGAAGACGCCCAGCATGAAGCGGTACCCGAAGGGCGCGCCGCCCAGCAGGTCGCCGTGGCCCAGGCAGAAATCCTTGTCGCCGAGCCGGACGTGGTACGGCTGGTCGAAGCGCTTCATCCCCAGGCTCTCGAAGAAGGAATACGTCCAGATGTCGTGGTTGCCGGGACAGAACCAGACCTCCACGCCCTCGTCCATCAGGCGGATGAGCGCAGCCACGACGCGCGCGCCGATGCGCGGCACCACGTCGCGGTACTCGTACCAGAAATCCCAGATGTCCCCGAGCAGGTACAGCGCCCGGGTCCGCTCCACGGGGATCCCCTTCAGGAAAGAGAGGAAGCGGTCCTCACGCTCCTGCGGGTCCGCAGTCTGCAGCCCCAGGTGGACGTCGGCGACGAAATAGATAACGCTGCGCTCCGCCATCACGCCAGGAAGATCAGCACCGCCAGGCCGGCCAGCAGGCAATAGAGCCCGAACCACTTGAGCTGCGCCTTGCGCACCAGGGCGATCATCACCCGGCAGGCGAACAGGCCGGACAGGAACGCCGCGACGAAACCGAGCACCAGCGGCAGCGCCCCGACCGACGAGGCGGCAATATCGCCGCCGACCAGGTCGAGGAAGGTCTCCCCGAGGATGGGCACCAGCACCATCAGGAAGGAGAACTGCGCCATCTGGTCGCGGCGCACGCCGCACAGCAGGCCGGAAGAAATCGTCGTACCGGAACGGGACAGGCCGGGCAGCACGGCGCAGGCCTGGCCGATGCCCACCACGAACGCCTGCCAGAACGAGATGCCGTTGCGCGAAGCCTTGACGGCGGCGCTGACGCGGCCCGACAGCCAGTCGGAGAGCGTCAGCAGGGCGGCCGTGACGAGCAGGCAGACACCCACCACCCGCAGCGAGCTGAAGGCGGCTTCCACCTGGTCCTTGAAGAACATCCCGACCACGAACACCGGGATCATCGACACGCAGAGCTTGGCGATGTAGTCGGTCTCGTCGTTATACTTGAACTTGAACAGGCCGCACAGCAGCTTCCAGATCTGCTTGCGGAACACCACGATGGTCGCCAGGACCGTCGCCGCGTGGACCGTGACCTCGAAGATGAGGTCGCCCGACGGCTCCACGCCGAGCAGGGCCTTGCCGATGGCGAGGTGGCCGCTGCTGCTGACGGGCAGGAACTCGGTCAGGCCCTGGACCAGGCCGAGGATGATCGCTTCAAACCACTCCATATCACTTCGATTTGTCCCGTTTCCCGAACACGCCCACGATCGCCACGACTTCGAGCACGATGCCGGCCACGATCACCACGGGTGCGGCGACCAGGCGGCGGAAGTCGAACATCGCTTCGTTGAAGACCTGCGGATCCTTCGGACCGCCGCCCATCATCAGGATGTATCCGGCGATCATCACGAGCACGCCCGCAAGCATCAGTTTCAGCCCCTTCGGGGTAATGGCCATTTTATCCATAAACATCAATAGTATAAGTCATCCTTGGACGCGGCGACCAGCTTGTTCACCACGAAATAGGTGGACACAACGCAGAGCAGCACGCCGCACACCACCACGATCCCGCACACGATCAGCAGCTGGTGCGGCTCGAAGATCGCAAACAGCTCCGGGAAGGACTTGCGCACCGCGGAGAGCAGGGCCCAGAGCATCCCGACCGCCAGTGCGGAAGCCACCAGCCCCTGGACGAGGGCGGCGCGCATGAACGGCGCACGGATGAAGCCGCGGGTGGCCCCCACCAGCTTCATCGTGTGGATCGTGAAGCGGCGCGCGAATACGTTGACACGCACCGTGTTGTTAATCAGCACGAAGGAGATGAAGAGCAGCAGGAGGATGAAGACGCCGAGCACGACCGAGATCCGCGCGAGGTTGGTCGTGAGCGTCTCGACCAGCGACTGGGGCGTCTCCACCTCGTCCACGAGCGGAGACGCGGCCAGCGCGCCCGTCACGAGCGCCAGGCTGTCCGGCTGCACGTATTCGGCCGCCAGGTTCACGTCTACCGAGAGGGGGACCGGCGAAGACTCGAACACGTCCAGGAAATCCTCGCCGAGCATCGACTTGAGCTCCTCCGCCCCCTCCTCGCGCGTGATGACGCGCGCGGCGTGGACATAGGGCCGGGTCTCGAGCATCGTGGCGAAATTGCGGGCCTGGTCTTCGGAGACCTCGTCCTTGAGCAGCACGGAAACCCGCATGTTCTCCTTGAGGTACCGGGTCACGCTGCCTGCGTTCACGATGAGCAGGGCGGCGATGCCGGTCAGCAGCAGTACCAGGCTGATACTGATCACGCTGGAAAGGTAGGCGTTGATGATGCGTTTCCTGATTAAGCGTTTCTCCTGTCGGGGCATATTCCACCAAATTAGACCCCAAAGATAGTGAAAAGACGAATAATTGGAAAAAAATTCTTATCTTTGTGGTTATGAGCGATATTAAGCAGAAAATACTCTTCATCAACTCCGAGATCTACCCGTATCTCCCGGAGTCGGATATCGCAAATATCGGCCGCTACCTGCCCCAGGGCATCCAGGAGCGCAAGCGTGAGATCCGTTCGTTCATGCCCCGCTACGGCTGCATCAACGAGCGCAAGAACCAGCTCCACGAGGTCATCCGCCTGTCCGGGATGAACATCATCATCTCCGACGTCGACCGCCCCCTCATCATCAAGGTGGCCTCCATCTCCTCCGCCCGCATCCAGGTGTACTTCATTGACAACGAGGACTATTTCCGCCGCAAGCAGACCTTCTGCGACGCCTCCGGCAAGTTCTTCGAGGACAATGACGAGCGGGCCGTCTTCTTCGCGCGCGGCGTGCTCGAGACCGTCAAGAAATCCCGCTGGGCTCCGGACATCATCCACTGCCAGGGCTGGATCGCGCAGATGGTCCCCGCCTACCTGAAGAAGGCCTACAAAGACGATCCCATTTTCTCAAACAGCAAAGTGGTCCTGTCGCTCTACGACGACACCCCGAAAGGCAGCTTCCATCCCGACTTCGCCGGGAAGGCCGCCTTCGGAGGCCTCACCCCGGCGGACCTCCCCCATCTTGCAGACCCCACTGGCATAAATCTTGCTAAAACCGCCGTCCAGTACGCCGATGGCATCATCCTGGGCGCGGAGCAGGTCGAGCCGGAGATTGTCGGTTACGCCCAGTCTCTCGGTCTCCCCGTCCTCCCCTTCAGCCGGCAGGCCCTCGAGGACGGCAGCTATGTCGATGCGTACTGCGGTTTTTACGATGAACTTTAAGATGAAACTCCACTTCCTCGCCCTGGCGGCAGTCCCCCTCTGCTGCCTCGCTTGCATTGAGACCGACAGCACCCTCGGCGGCAGCCTCGTGCCCGCCGTCGAGACCTATACATTCTATACGGCGGAAGTTCCCCTCGAGGGCATTTCGATGAAGATGGCCGACAAGCTGTCCGGCTTCTCCGATTCCCGCATCACCATCGGCTCCATCCGCGAGGACACCTACGGGCTGACAACGCGCGCCAGCGCCTTCCCCCTGATCCCGATGATCCCCAGAGACGGCTCGTTCGAGATCGGGGCCAACCCCGTCTTCAAGCGCTTCCACTTCGCCGCCGCCCTCGACACGACTTCCTTCATCGGGAAGGACCAGGAGAACATCCTGCAGAACGTCCGCGTCTACGAACTGGACGCCGCCCTCGACCCCGTGGAGGATTTCGACTGCAACAAGCCGGTCAAACACGGCACGACGCCGATCAGCAAGGGCGTGCCCGTCTACAAAGGCGCGGATTCGCTGACCTTCGATTTCTCGGAGGAGTTCGGCAAGAAGTTCCTCCAACTCTCCAAGAGCGACGTCAAGGACATGAAGAGCTACCTGGCCAAGCTGCCTGGCATCTACCTTGAGACCGACGTCCCGGAGGGCGATGGCGGACGCATCGACATGTTCGACGTCCAGCTCGACTACGACCCCAACTACAGTTCGGTCATCGGCAACTTCGCCACGCTGAACTATTCCGCCGAATTCGGCGGCGTCCGCAAGGATACCTCCATCTTCTTCTATTACGGAGCCACCGACTTCTACAACCTGGACTCCCTGTTCAAGAACTACACCGGCACCTTCCCGCAGTACGCCCTCAACGTCACGGGGCAGCAGACCCGCGAGCGGGTCGGCGAGGCCACGGGGAAGATCCTCATCGAGGGCGGCGGCGGGCTCAAGCCCGTCATCTCCGCCATCAGCCTCAAGCACCAGATGGAGGACGCCATCTCCGCCGTGGGAGGCAACCCCAAGGACGCCATCATCAACAAGGCCACGATCATCTTCCCCTTCGAATTCCCGGAGGACTACAAGGAGATGGACTTCTGGCCCTACCGCCTCTCACCGACCTGCCGGATGATCGTGGGCGATGACGAAGACGAGGAGCACACTTCGTTCATGGGCCTGACCGACAGCAGCTCCAGCAACGAGAACCAGGGTGACCTGGACCGCTCCCTGCTGCGCTACGCCCCCGACATCACCTACCATATGCAGGAGATCCTCAAGATCGACGAGTCGCAGAAGGACAAGACCGGCACCAAGTACCTGCTGAAGGGCAACTATGACGTCTGGCTGCTCGTGATGGCCGAGGAGGTCCTCGCCACCGTCAACACCACCAGCCAGGAGACGCAGGAGATGCTCAACTACCTCGCCTATTCCAGCTACTACAACAGCATGTACGGCGGCTATGGCGGCTATGGCTACGGTGGCTACGGCGGGTATGGTTACGGCGGCTATGGCGGCTACGGCGGATACTACAGCAACTACCTCAACTATGCGATGATGGCCCAGATGGCCAGTATGTCCCAGACGACCTATTCGACCACCGTCAAGCTGGACAAGGACCGCTTCTACCGGGCGGCGCTCAACGGCCCGGCCGCCAACGGCCCCGTCCCGACGCTGCGGCTGACCTTCGCCCTGCCGAACGAAGAATAATCGAAGGATACACAAATAAAACCGGCCTGCAGGATCTGCAGGCCGGTTTTGTTTGAAGGATTTTCGGATTAGGCGAGTTTCTCGGCGACCTTGTCGCAAGCGTCCTTGACGGTAGCGATCGTGCTGGTCTCCTCATCGGGAATCTTGATGCCGAACACCTTCTCGAACTCCATGAGAAGCTCCACGGTGTCGAGGGAGTCAGCGCCAAGGTCATTGGTGAAATTGGCGGTCTCGGTAACCTCGGAAGGCTCCACGCCGAGCTTGTCGACGATGATCGCTTTCACTTTTTCTACGATTTCTGCGTATTCCATAACGTTATTAGATATTAAGGTTTATTAGTACATTCCTTTCGTAAAAAACACTGCAAAGTAAAGCAAAATAAATCAGATTTCCAAACATTGCCCAGAGCCCTTCCCAGTAGGGTCAGGCCGGCTCAGGGCCAGCCAGATGCGTAGTCCGTTGAGCGAGTTCAACAGATAAAAAGCATACTTCACGACATAGATGGCGGCATAGGAGGAATCGGGAGACTGGCGCAGGGTCAGCACCCACATCGCCACGGAGGCGATGTTGACGCCGATCCAGAAGATCCACTGCTCCATATAGGCCGTCGACATCAGCCACTGGCCCAGGATATTGCACATCATCGAGAACGCATCCAGCAGGACCAGCCAGCGGACCGCCGCGGCGGCTTCCGTCTTGTCCAGGGCCGCAAGGACCACGTACGCGACAACCAGCCCGACGAAGAAGACCGCCCCATAGAGCAGCCACCCCCGTCCCGCGAGCCGGCGGGCGCGGACGCGTTCGCCCTCACCGGCCCCGCGTTTGCGCCACTGGAAGAACCCGATGAACTGCATCGGCAGGAAATAGAGCAGGTGCATCGCAGCGTTGCCGTAGCGGGCGCTCGTCAGGCACATCACCCCGTAGATGGTCACGTCGATCAGACCGAACAGGAAGGTGAGGATGCGGCCGTTGGCCGAGAAGACATTGGCCAGCACGCCGCAGAGCGAGCCCACGGCGGCGAGAATGAGCAGGGCCTGGCCGCCGTCGGCATCCCGCAGCTTCAGGGCGGTCACGAAAAGGGTCACGACCGTCATCCCGATGAGGATGAAGGCGTTGAACCACTTGTTGAATCTCTCCGATCTATCCATTGTTCAATTGTTCGTGGATCCGCTCCGCCAGCGCGGGGCCGACGAGGGCGGACAGTTGTTCGACAGGAGCGGCGGCGATGCGCGCCACGCTCCCGAAATGCATCAGCAGGCGCTGCTCCGTCTGCTCGCCCACGCCCTTGATCTGGCGCAGGGCGGACTGGATGGCGGCCTTGCTGCGCAGCGACCGGTGGAAGGTGATGCCGAAGCGGTGCGCTTCGTCGCGGATCTGCTGCAGGACCTTGAGTGCACGCGAGTTGCGGTCCAGGAACAGGGGATACGGATCCCCCACGCGGATGACCTCCTCCAGGCGCTTGGCCAGGCCGATGACCGTCAGCCGGTCCTGGATCCCCAGCTCGCAGAGGGCCTGGTAGGCGAAATCCAGCTGCCCCTTGCCGCCATCGATGACCACCAGCTGCGGCAGGTCGTCCGGGGCCTCCTCCAGCATCCGCGCGTAGCGGCGGTTCACGACTTCCTTCATCGAGGCGTAGTCGTTGGCGCCGACCACGGTCTTGATCTTGAATTTGCGGTAGTCCTTCTTGGAGGGCTCGGCGTTGCGGAAGACCACGCAGGAAGCCACGGGGTTCGTGCCCTGGATGTTGGAGTTGTCGAAGCACTCCATATGCACGGGCGGCACTTCCATCCCCAGTGCCTTGCGCAGCTCCTCCACCACCGCGGCCCGGTATTCGTCCGGGTTGGTGTGTTCGCGCTGCTTGAGCGAATTGGCCCGGAACTCCCGGGCATTCTTGACGCTCAGCTCCAGCAGGGCCAGCTTGTCCCCGCGCACGGGGATGCGGAAATCCACCCCGTCCATCTCCACGTCCGGCAGGAAGGGGACCAGGACCTCGCCGCGGAGGGCGCCGAACTTGGAGGCGATCTCGGCGAGGAACTCGCTCAGCACGGCCGCCCGGTCCTCCTCGATGTTCATCTTGAAACCGAGGTTGAGCGACTGGATGATGGCCCCGCCCCGGATGCGCAGGAAGTTGCCGTAGGCCTCCAGTCCGTCGCTCTCCAGGGAGAAGACGTCCACGTCGCGCTCGCCCGCCGCCGTGATGATGGACTTGGCGTAATGCTTCTGCAGGGCCTCGATGCGCTGCTTGTAGGCCTGGGCCGTCTCGAAGTCCAACGCTTCCGCGGCGGCGCCCATCCGCGCCTTGTAGTCGCGGATGATGCTGTTCACCCCGCCGGAGAGCAGCCGGACGATCTCGTCGATGTAGGCGTTGTAGTCCTCGCGGGACACCCCGCCGATGCAGCAGCCCTCGCAGCGGCCGATGTGGAAGTCCAGACAGGGCCGGAACTTGTGGTGCAGGATGGCCTCCGAGGTGATCCTGAGGTTGCACGACCGCAGGGGATACGTCTGCCGGAAGAACTCCAGCAGGGCCTTGGCGTGCATCACGGAGCTGTAGGGACCGAAATAGCGCGAGCCGTTCCGGACCACCCGCCGCGTCAGGTACACCTTGGGGAAATCATCCCCGGTCACGCAGATCCAGGGGTAGGTCTTGGAGTCCTTGAGCAGGATGTTGTAGCGGGGCTTGTACTGCTTGATGAGGTTGTTCTCCAGCAGCAGCGCGTCGGCCTCCGTGTCTACCACGGAATACTGCACGTCCGCGATCCGGGACACGAGCACGCGCGTCTTGGCATTGAGCCGCTCCGGATCCACGAAATACTGGGCGACGCGCTTGTACAGGTCCTTGGCCTTGCCCACATAGATCACATTCCCCGCAGCGTCGTAATAGCGGTAGACGCCCGGGGAATGCGGTAGAAGCTGTATTTTCTGCCTAACGTCCAAGGACCTCGGCCACGGCCTTCGCCGTCTTTTCGCCACGCAGGTCGTTCCCGCGCTTGAGGATGGTACCGTCCTTGTCGAAGAGGATCATGTGCGGGATGCCCTCGATGCCGTAGAGGGCGGCCGGCTCCTGGTGACCGTTGTTGATCTGGAGCCACTTCATCCCGTAGAAGGCGGCGGTGTCGATGGTGTTGTGCCAGTCCATCCGGCGGCTCTCCTCCCAGACCGCGACGCTCAGCACGTCGAAGTCGTCACCGTGGTACTTCTCCCAGACGGCCTTGATGTTGGGGATCTCCTCCTTGCAAGGCGGGCACCAGGGGGACCAGAAGTCCACGAGCATCACCTTGCCCTTGCCGACGAAATCGGACAGGCTGCGCTTCTCGTAGATGGGCTCACCCTTCTTGTCGGTCCCGACCACGTGGTCCACCGTGAAGTCCGTGAACTTCTTGCCGACGGCCGTGGCCTGCTTGGCGGCGTTGCTCTGGACCAGGCGCGCGACGTACTTGTCGGCCTTGACCGGTTCGGGGAGCTTGGCCAGGATCTCGGCCAGCTCGTCCTCCTCCAGGAAGTCACCGATCTCGGTGAGCACGGCGGGAGCCACCAGGGTGTCGGCGTAGTACTTGTCGAGCAGGGCCTTGCCGCTCTCGGTGATCTTGCCGATGATATCATCCTGCATTTCACTGAATTTCTCGGATTTCTGCTCGGCGGTGAGGGTGGCATCGTCGTTGACCGCCTGGGCGGAGGCACTGTACTCCTCCATCCAGGTCTGGAGATTGTTCTCGAAAGCAGCCAGGGCGTCGGCGGGGGTCTCCTGCTTGCAGCCAGCCAGCACTGCCAGCGCGGTGACTGCGGACATAAGGAATTTCTTCATCTTGTTATGATATTTACACTACTATGTTTCAATGAGAAAGCCGGTTCCGGAATCCCGGAACCGGCCGTAAATATAGTAATTTTCTTGATTCACTCAATCAATTACCTGTTGCTGTCGCGGCGCGGACGACGATCGCGGTCACGGTCGCCGTCGCGGCGCGGGCGGCGGTCGCCGCGGCCACCGCCACGGTTCTGACCGGTCGCCTGGGCGTTCGCTGCGGCGAGGGCGGCAGGAGTGAGATCCTGCTTGCCGTAGCGCTCACCGTTGCAGATCCAGACCTTGATTCCGAGGGTACCGACCTTGGTGTTGGCGACTGCCAGCGCGTAGTCGATATCGGCACGGAAGGTGTGGAGCGGGGTGCGGCCTTCCTTGAACATCTCGCTGCGGGCCATTTCAGCGCCGCCGACGCGGCCAGCGATTTGGACCTTGATGCCTTCGGCACCGACGCGCATCGTGTTGGCGATGGCCATCTTGATGGCGCGGCGATAGGACACGCGGCCCTCGATCTGGCGGGCGATGCTGTCAGCCACGATGTTGGCGTCGACCTCGGGGCGCTTGACCTCGTAGATGTTGATCTGCACGTCCTTCTTGGTGACCTTCTTGAGCTCTTCCTTGAGTTTGTCGACCTCGGTGCCGCCCTTGCCGATGATGAAACCGGGACGGGCCGCATAGATCGTGACCGTGATGAGCTTGAGGGTACGCTCGATGACGATGCGGCTGAGGCTGGCCTTCGCGAGGCGGTTGGTCAGATACTTGCGGATCTCGTAGTCCTCGGCGATCTTCTCTGCGTAGTTACCACCACACCAGTTAGAGTCCCAACCCCGGGTGATACCGATTCTGTTGCTGATAGGATTAGTTTTCTGTCCCATAATTACTTATTCTCCACAGGTTGTTTGACATCAAGGACGACAGTGACGTGGTTGGAACGCTTGCGGATGCGGCCGGCGCGGCCCTGCGGGCACGGACGGATGCGCTTCAGCGTGCGGCCTTCGTCGACCATAATGGTCTTGACGTAGACGTTGCCGTTGTCCAGTTCTTTGCTCTGCTCGGGATTCTTGGCTTCCCAGTTCGCGATGGCGCTGCGGAGGAGTTTCTCGAGACGGACAGAAGCCTCTCTCTTGGAGAACTTCAGCAGATCGAGTGCGCGGTTGACCTCGACGCCGCGGACGGTGTCGGCTACCAGACGCATCTTGCGGGGAGAGGTAGGGGCATCATTCAGCTTAGCAACAGCCGTAACCTTCTTCGCCTCCTTGAGGCGCTCGGCCATAAGTCTTTTACGCTTTCCCATAGTGATTACTTCTTATTGTTACCTGAATGTCCTCTGAAGTTGCGGGTGGGGGCGAACTCGCCCAGCTTGTGGCCGACCATCTGCTCGGTGACGTAAACAGGGATGAACTTGTTTCCGTTGTGAACAGCGATCGTATGGCCGATAAAGTCAGGAGAGATCATACTGGCGCGGGACCAGGTCTTGACCACTTCCTTCTTCTTGCTACCATCATTCATAGCAAGAACTCTCTTCTCCAGAACTTCCTGGATATAGGGACCTTTTCTTAAAGAACGACTCATAATCTCTTAAGTTAATTCCTGTTTATTTCTTCCTTCTCTCAATGATGAACTTGTTGGAGGATGCCTTCGGATTACGCGTCTTGTAGCCCTTTGCAGGGAGACCCTTGCGGGAACGCGGATGTCCACCGGAAGCGCGGCCTTCGCCACCACCCATCGGGTGATCGTGCGGGTTCATCACGACACCACGGTTGTGCGGGCGCTTGCCCAGCCAGCGACGACGGCCGGCCTTGCCGTGGCTCTCAAGATTATGCTCGGTGTTGGAAACCTCGCCGACGGTGGCGCGGCAGGACACGAGCACCATGCGCGTCTCGCCCGAAGGCAGACGGAGCACGGCGTGGGTCCCTTCGCGGGCGGCGAGCTGTGCGAACGTGCCGGCGGAGCGGGCCATCGCGGCGCCCTGGCCGGGACGGAGCTCGATGCAGTGCACGAGGGTACCGACGGGGATCTCGCTCAGCGGCAGGCAGTTGCCGACCTCCGGAGCGACACCGCTGCCGGAAGCGATCACCTGACCGACCTTGAGGCCCTTCGGGGCGATGATATAGCGCTTCTCGCCATCCTCATACTGCACGAGGGCGATGCGGGCGCTGCGGTTCGGATCATACTCGATGGTCTGGACCGTGGCGGTGCACTCGTCCTTGGCGCGGCGGAAGTCGATGATGCGGTACATACGCTTGTGGCCGCCGCCGAGGTAACGCACGGTCATCTGGCCGGTGTTGTTGCGGCCGCCCGTGCTCTTAAGGGGCTCCAGCAATGATTTCTGGGGTTTCTTCGCGGTGATCTCGTCGAACGCGCTGATCACTTTGTTCCTCTGACCGGGAGTAACCGGTTTGAATTTTCTAACTGCCATTGTCTGTCCCTCCCTTAAATATTAGCGTAGAAATCGATCTTGTCCTCACCGGCGAGGGTGATGTACGCCTTCTTGAAGTGATTCATCCGGCCGCGGAGCAGACCCGCCTTGGTGTAGCGGCTCTTGCGCTTGCCGTGATAATTCACGGTATTGACATCGGCCACGGAGACGTTGTACATCTTCTCCACGGCTTCCTTGATCTGAAGTTTGTTGGCTTTACGATCCACGATAAAGCCGTAACGGTTCAACTTTTCGCCCTGATCCGTCAACTTCTCAGTTACGATTGGCTTAATGATAATTCCCATCTTCGTGTACTTTTAGCGCATGTTCCGCTCTGCGAGGATGTCCTGCACGCCGTCCACGAGCACCAGGGTGTTGGCGTTCATGATGGCGTAGGTGTTGATCTCGTCAACGGAGATGACATCGACCTGCGGGAGGTTGCGGGATGAAAGATAGATGTTGGTTGAATTCTGCGGAAGCACGTAGAGAACCTTGCGGTCACCGGCCTTGATGGCGTTGGTGATGCCGAGGAGCTCCTTGGTCTTGGGTGCATCCATCGTGAAGGGCTCAAGGACGATGATGGCGTTCTCCTGGGCCTTGTAAGTCAACGCGGACTTGCGGGCGAGGGCCTTGACCTTCTTGTTCAACTTGTTATGATAGAAACGGGGCTGGGGGCCGAAGACGCGGCCGCCGCCGACGAAGATACCGGCCTTGATGGAGCCGTGGCGTGCACCGCCACCGCCCTTCTGGCGGCCGAGTTTCTTGGTGCTGTGCGCGATCTCGCTGCGATCCTTGGTCTTGGCATTGCCGTGACGCTGGTTGGCGAGGTACTGGACGACGTCAAGGTAGACGGCGTGGTCGTTAGGCTCGATCCCGAAGACGTTCTCCTCAAGGGTGACCTTCTTGCCGGACTGGGTACCGTCGATTTTCAAAACTGCTAATTCCATAACGCTAAGCCTCCACAATTACATAAGAACCTTTGGCTCCGGGGACGGAACCCTTGACGACGAGAAGATTGTTCTCAGGGAGCACCTTGAGCACCTGCAGGTTCTCGACCTTGACGCGCTCGCTGCCCATGTGGCCCGCCATGCGCATTCCGGGGAGGACGCGGGACGGCCAGGAGGATGCACCCATGGAACCGGGGTGACGGAGACGGTTGTGCTGGCCGTGGGTCTGTCCGCCGACGCCGGCGAAGTGATGACGGTGCACGACACCCTGGAAGCCCTTGCCCTTGGAGGTACCGGTCACATCCACGAACTTGACATCCTCGGTGAAGATGTCAGCGACCGTGAAGACGGTGCCGAGCTTGAGCTCCCCGTCGAAGTCGGCCTTGAACTCGACCAACTTGCGCTTGGGGGTGGTCCCTGCCTTCTTGAAGTGCCCCATCAGGGGCGCGCTGGTGTGCTTTTCGGTGGTTTCGCCATAGGCAAGCTGTACAGCTTCATAACCATCGTTCTCCACTGTACGGAGCTGCGTAACTACGCACGGACCAGCCTCGATGACGGTGCACGGTATGTTCTTACCGTCGGCACCGAAAACGGAAGTCATTCCGATTTTCTTTCCAATTAATCCAGGCATTGGTTTGTTAATTAATTGTTTACTAATACTTTATAAGTTTCCGCCTATTTTTGCGGGCTGCAAATATACAACTAATTTCTCAATTTACAAACACTTGATTTCCAAGATTTTCATCTATCTTTGTATCATAAACTGCTAGGAGATGTTGGAGTTCTTGCATTTTTCGTGGATCGACATCGTCGACATCCTGATGGTCGCGGCCATCATCTATTTGGTATTCCGATGGATACGCGGTTCCAACGCCATCAACATCTTCCTCGCCATCATCATCGTGATCGTCATCCGCGTCATCGCGGAGGCCGTCGGGATGAAGATGATCTCCTCCCTGCTGGGTACGCTGATCGACATGGGCGCCGTGGCGCTGATCGTCATCTTCCAGCCGGAGGTGCGGCGCTTCCTCAGCACGGTGGGCCGCACGGCCGGCCACACCCTGGAGCAGCGGACCTTCCTGCAGAAGATCTTCCCGGGCGCCCAGGCCCGCAGCGTGGACTCCCGCACCCTGCAGGAGATCACGGAGGCCTGCCGCGAGATGTCCGCCCAAAAGACGGGCGCGCTCATCCTCATCCAGCACAAGAACACCCTGGAAGACATCATCTCCACGGGCGACGTGGTGGACGCCGCGGTCGGGCGCCGGCTCATCATGAACATCTTCTTCAAGAATTCCCCGCTCCACGACGGGGCGATGGTCATCGGCGGCGACCGCATCGTCGCGGCCCGCTGTACCCTCCCCATCACGGAGCGCACTGACCTCCCGGCCCACTACGGGATGCGCCACAAGGCCGCCATCGGCATCTCCGAGCAGTGCGACGCCGACGTGATCGTGGTCAGCGAGGAGACGGGCACGATCTCCTTCGTACGCGGCGGTCGGATTACAACCATCGACAACATCAACACCCTCAACCTGCTGCTCGGCGAGAAAACGGAATGACCTACGACAGACTCGAAAGCAAGCTCGGGTTCGACAAGATCCGCAAGAGCATCTCCGACCGCTGCCTGACAGACTACGCCGCAGGCCGCGTGGCGGAGGAGGCCTTCAGTACGGATCCGGACATCATCCGGCGCCGGCTCACCCTCACGGACGAGATGCGCCTGATCCTGATGTTCGAGGAGAACTTCCCCACGACCGGCTACATCGACGCGATCCCCTTCCTGTCCGCCCTGGAGCGCGAGGGGTCCAGCATCGACGTGCTCAGCCTGGGCAAGCTCAAGACCGTCACGGACACCATCCGCCGCATCCTGCATTTCTTCTCGAGTATCAAGCACGGCATCTACCCGCAGTTGGAGCGGCTCGCCGCCCCGATGCACTCCTTCCCGGAGGTGCAGCGCCGCATCGAGGGCATCCTGGACAAATACGGCGACATCAAGGATTCCGCCTCGGACCACCTCTTCGAGATCCGCCGCGACCTGCGCAGCAAGGAGGCGGCGATCTCGCGGCGCGCCGGCGCGATCCTGCGCAAGGCGCAGGAGGACGGACTCGTGGACGCCGACGCGGACGTGACCATCCGCGACGGCAAATACCTCATCCCCGTGGGGACCTCCTCCAAGCGCAAGCTGCAGGGCTTCGTCTACGACGTGTCCGCCTCCGGCAAGACCGCCTTCGTCGAGCCCGCCGAGATCATCGAGCTGGAGAACGACATCAGCGAACTCCACTTCGAGGAGCTCCGCGAGATCCAGCGCATCCTGCTGGAGTTCACGGACTTCCTGCGTCCCTACCTGCCGGACCTGCTCGCCGGCGCCGCCTTCCTCGGCGAGGTGGACTTCCTGATGGCCAAGGCGCAGACGGCGCTCGACATCGTGGCCGGGATGCCCGTCATCTCCGACGATGGCAGCCTGTCCCTGCGCAAGGCCCGCCATCCGCTGCTCGAGAAGGCCCTCTCGCGCGAGGGGCGCAGCATCGTCCCGCTGACGGTCACCCTGACCCCGCAGAAGCGCATCCTGCTGATATCCGGCCCCAACGCCGGCGGCAAGTCCGTCTGTCTCAAGACGGTCGGACTGCTCCAGTATATGTTCCAGTGGGGGATGCTCATCCCCACCTCCGAGAGTTCGGAACTCCCGGTGTTCGACCGCATCGCCGTGAGCATCGGCGACGACCAGAACCTCGAGGACGACCTGAGCACCTACAGTTCCTTCCTGGCGGACATGCGCGAACTGCTCGCTTCCGCCGACGCGAAGACGCTCGTGCTCATCGACGAGTTCGGCGCGGGCACGGAGCCGGCGGCGGGCGGGGCGATCGCCGAGGCGATCCTCGCCGAGATCGACCGCCGCGGCGTCTGGGGCGTGATCACCACGCACTACACCAATCTTAAACTATACGCGTCGGGCGCGGACACGCACGTGGTCAACGGAGCGATGCTCTACGACGCCGCGCGCATCGCCCCGATGTTCAAGCTGGAGATCGGCCTGCCCGGCAATTCCTTCGCCTTCGAGCTGGCGCGCAAGATGCGCCTGCCCGAAACCATCGTCAAGGACGCCGAGACGCGCGCCGGCGAAGAGTTCGTGGGGATCGAGCGCAACCTGCGCAAGATCGCCCGCAACCGCCGGGCCCTGGACGAGAAACTCCAGAAGATCAAGCATACCGACCGCACCCTCGAGGGCCTGACCGAGCGCTATCAGCGCGAGCTCGAGGACATCCGCGACCAGAAGAAAGCCATCCTCGACGAGGCACGGCAGGAGGCCGAAGCCATCGTCAAGGGCGCCGGCAAGCAGGTCGAGAAGACCATCCGCGACATCCGCGAGGCCCAGGCCGGGAAGGAGCAGACCAAGGCCGCGCGCCAGGAGCTGCAGGGCTTCCTGGGCGCGCTGGAGGAGCGCAAGGCCCGCGAGAAGCAGACCCGCGACGAGTACATCGACCGCAAGATCGAGCAGCTCAAGAAGCGCAAGAAGGCCGACGCCCCCGCCCCCGCGCAGGAGCACGCCAAGAGTGCGCCGCTCAAGGTCGGCGAGAAGGTCCGCATCAAGGAGAACGGCCTCGTGGGCGAGGTCGCCAAGATCAGCAGCAAGTCCGTCACCGTGATCGTCGGCAACATCACCAGCACGATGGCGCCTGCGCGCGTGGAGCGCATCTCCTCCAACGAATTCCGCGAAGCCGCCCGCAAGGTCTTCCGGCCTGTGGAGCAGCGCGTCGACACCGCCATCACCGAGCGCAAGCTCGCCTTCAAGCCCGAGCTGGACGTGCGCGGTGAGCGCCTCGGCGATGCCTTGGACATCGTCACGCACTTCATCGACGACGCCATCATGCTCGGCGTCGGCTCCGTGCGCATCATCCACGGCAAGGGCACGGGCGTGCTGCGCGAAGAGATCCAGAAATACCTCCGGACCATCCCCGGGCTGACCGTCAGCGACGAAGACGTCCGGATCGGCGGCACGGGCGTAACCATCGTCAAGCTATGAGGACGGACAGACCCACCGTCGGCCGCAAAGGCGAGGAGGAGGCCTGCCGCTACCTCTCCCGCCTCGGCCACAAGATCCTGGCCCGCAACTGGCGGGGCGGGCATCTCGAGCTGGACATCATCACCCTGACGGGCAGCGAGCTGCACATCGTGGAAGTCAAGAGCCGCACGGCGCCCCTGATGGCTGAACCCCAGCGCAATGTCGGGCGCGAGAAACAGCGCCGGATGGTCGCGGCCGCCCAGGCCTTCCTGCATTCCGACGACCGCAAGGACCTGCCTCCCGACCTGGAGATCTACTTCGACGTGATGAGCGTCGTTTTCTATGGGACGGGCGCGGAATTTGATATTGAGTACTATCCTAAAGCCTTTATACCACTCTATGCCTAATAACCACAACTACTGCATAATCATGGCCGGCGGCATCGGTTCCCGCTTCTGGCCCGTCAGCCGCGCAGGCCTCCCCAAGCAGTTCCTGGACTTCAACATCCAGGGCCGGTCGTTCCTGCGGCGCACCTTCGACCGGATGAAAACCCTCATCCCGGAGGAGAACATCCTCGTGGTGAGCCTGGAGCGCTACCGCGACCTGGTCCGGGACCAGCTCCCCGAACTTCCGGAGGAGAACCTGCTGCTGGAGCCCTACAACCGCAACACCGCCCCCTGCATCGCATTCGCCAACTATGAGATCCTGCGCCGCGACCCGGCCGCCATCACCATCGTGACCCCGTCCGACCACGCCATCGCCCGGCACGACGCTTTCAACAAGACCCTGGACAACGCCCTGGCCTATGCCGCCGGGACCGACGCCCTCATCACCCTGGGCGTCATCCCCACGCGCCCCGACCCCAATTTCGGCTACATCCAGATGGCCGGCCAGCCCGAGGAGGGCCGCCCGGTCAAGATCAAGACCTTCACGGAGAAGCCCGACACGGAGCTGGCCCGCGTCTTCCTGGAGACCGGCGAGTTCCTCTGGAACTCCGGTATCTTCGTCTGGCGCGCCGACGTGATCCGCCAGGAACTGGAGAGGCTCGCCCCGGAGATCACGCGCCTCTGGGCCGGCTGGCCCGAGCTGCTCTCCAGCGAGAACCGCCGGGAGATCCTCGAGCGCATCTACACCGACATGCCCCGCATCTCCATCGACTACGCCGTGATGGAGAAGACGGACAAGGCCTGGGTGTACCCGGCCGACTTCCGCTGGGCCGACATCGGCAACTGGGAGTCCTTCTACGAATACCTCGCCTACTACGACGACAGGGGCAACGCCTTCAACCGCACCTCCCGGCGCCTGCTCAAGGACTGCAAGGACAACATCGTCTACTCCACGCGTGACGGCAAGCTCCTGGCCCTGAGCGGACTGGACGACTTCATCGTGATCGACACCGAGGACGTGCTGCTGATCTGTCCCCGCGACGAGGAGCGGCTCAAGGAGTTCCTCTCGCAGCTCGCGATGCCGGAGTACGAGGACTACCGCTGACAAGCTGACCACCAAATCGTTAGCCAACATATGCGAATCCTGATCACCAAATCCGTCCTGCTGCTGGCAGGACTTCTGAGCGTCGTGGGCTGCGTAGACACCCGCAAGGACGCCAAGCCATCCAACGAATTCAGTTTCGACTTCAACAACCCGCAGCAGACCATCCACAGCTTCGGCGCGTCCGACTGCTGGAGGGGGCAGTACCTCGGACTCAACTGGCCGCTCGAGAAGCGCAACCAGATGGCCGATTACCTCTTCAGCACGGAGATGGACGAACTGGGGAACCCCAAGGGGATCGGACTCTCGCTGTGGCGCTTCAACATCGGCGCCGGCAGCCACGAAGCCCCGGACCACGGCGGCGTGAATCCGGAATGGCGGCGGGCCGAATGCTTCCTGGACAGCGAAGGCAACTGGGACTGGACCAAACAGGAAGGCCAGCGGTGGCTGATCCAGGCCGCCCGCGACCGGGGCGTGCCCTATATGCTGGGCTTCTCCAACGCCGCGCCCTATTTCATGACGAAGAACGGCCTGGCGCACGGCAGCGAGAAAACGCCCCACGCCAACCTGCGCGAAGACTGCTACGATGACTTCGCCGCCTTCCTGGCGGAGGTCAGCAAACACCTGGACCTGGACTACCTGAGCCCGATCAACGAACCGCAATGGGACTGGAACGGGAACAGCCAGGAAGGGATGCCGGCCACGAACGAAGAGTGCAGCCGGCTGATGAAGGCGCTGGACGTGGAGCTGACGGCGCGCAACGCGCGGACGAAAGTTGTTTTCGGCGAAGCCGGCGACATCCGCTACCTGTTCCGCAGCGGCACGGACAAGCCCGAACGCGACAACCAGCTCCGTGAGATCTTCGCCGCCGACGGCAAGTATTCCGTCGCCGGCCTGTCCTCCGTGGCCCCGATCCTGACCTCGCACTCCTACTGGAGCACCTGGCCGCTGGATACACTCATCCAGACCCGCGCCGGGCTGAAGAAAGCGATGGAGACGTACCTGCCGGAGCAGTACACCTACTGGCAGACGGAGTATTGCCCGATGGAGCAGAATGCCGACAACCCGCAGGGCGGCAACCGGCGCGACCTGGGGATGAACACGGCCCTGTACATCGCCCGCCTCATCCACTACGACCTGACGGTGTCCAACGCCGCCTCCTGGCAGTCCTGGACGGCCTTCTCCGAAGGAGACTACAAGGACGGGCTGCTCTTCATCGACGACGGCCGCTTCCTGGGGAACGCGCGGAACGCCAACCGGACGGAGACCCTCAAGCACGACGGCGTGCTCCGCACCTCCAAACTGATGTGGATCATGGGCAACTACAGCTTCTTCGTCCGTCCGGGGATGGTGCGCCTGGCCGAGGCCGGTGAGGCGTCGGCCGCCTCCGTCCTGGAGTCCGGCAGGGGTCTGATGGCCTCGGCCTACGTGGACAAGACCGACAAGAAGGTCGTCGTGGTGCTGGTGAACTACTCGGACGAGGTCCAGAACGCGGAACTCTCCTTCCCCGGCCTGCCCAGGGCATACAACACCCGGGAATTCAAGTTCTACGAGACCTCGGAGCGCTGCGACCTGCAATACAAGCAGACGGTCGGCAGCCGGCTGGCGGTCCCCGCCCGCTCCGTCGTCACGCTTGTCGGAACGGACTAAGCGGACTAAGGGGCCACGACGCGAAAATGCCAGCCGCTTCCCAGGCAGGGGAGCTCGAGGGGGAACGCCCCCTCGATCATCGAGGACCCAGGGGCCACGACGCGAAGATGCCAGCCGCAAAGGCTGGCATCTGCTTAGCGTCGTGGTCCCTGCAGGACTTGAACCTGCGACCCGCTGATTATGAGTCAGCTGCTGCTAACCAACTGAGCTAAGGGACCAAATGCAGGACAACCCTCCGGGCGGCCCTGCATGGAACATTGCGTGCCTTACCGGTCAGGCTCAGACCTTGATCTCGACCTCCACGCCGGAGGGGAGCTCAAGCTTCATCAGGGCGTCCACCGTCTTGGCGTTGGAGTCCTCGATGTCGAGCAGTCTGCGATAAGAGTCGAGCTCGAACTGCTCGCGGGCCTTCTTGTTGACGAAGGTGGAACGGTTCACGGTGAAGATCTTCTTGTTGGTGGGCAGGGGAATGGGACCATTCACCTTCGCGCCGGTAGACTTCACGGTCTCGACGATCTTGGACGCGGACTTGTCCACGAGCATATGATCGAAAGACTTGAGTTTGATTCTAATTTTTTGGCTCATATCAAAATGCTTTTTTACAATTCAATACTATTCGTCGTCAGAGGGCATCTTGTATCCGCTCTTCTCCACGATCTCGCGCGCCATTGCGGGCGGGACCTCGGCGTAGTGGTCGAAGGTCATCGTGCTCGTGGCGCGGCCTGAGGACAGGGTGCGGAGCACGGTGACGTAACCGAACTGCTCGGAGAGCGGCACGAAGGCCTTCACGATGCGGGCGCCGTTGGTCGTCGAGTCCATCGCGACAATCTGTCCGCGGCGACGGTTCAGGTCGCCGACGATGTCGCCCATATACTCCTCGGGCGTGACGACCTCGAGGCTCATGATGGGCTCCAGCAGGACAGGCTTGCACTTCGGGCAGGCGTGACGGAACGCCATCCGCGCAGCGAGTTCGAAAGAGAGCTGATCGGAGTCCACGGGATGGAAGGAACCATCCAGCAGCGTCACCTTCAGCGAAGGCAGCTCGTAGCCGGCCAGCACGCCGTTGACCATCGCGGATTCGAAACCCTTCTGTACGCTGGGCACGAACTCCTTGGGGACGTTGCCGCCCTTGACCTGGTTGTCGAACTGCAGGCCCGTGACGCCTTCGTCCGCAGGACCGATCTCCACGATGATGTCCGCGAACTTGCCGCGGCCGCCCGTCTGCTTCTTGAACACCTCGCGGTGCTGGACGGAGGCGGTGACGGCCTCCTTGTAGTTGACGTGCGGGGCACCCTGGTTGATCTCCACGCCGAACTCGCGGCGCAGACGGTCCACGATGATGTCGAGATGGAGCTCGCCCATGCCGCTGATGACGGTCTGGCCCGTGTCCGGGTCGGACTTGACGGTGAAGGTCGGGTCCTCCTCGGCGAGCTTGCCGAGCGCGACACCCAGCTTGTCGAGGTCTTTCTGCGTCTTGGGCTCCACGGCGATGCCGATCACCGGATCGGGGAACTCCATGGACTCGAGGGCGTAGCGATGGCTCTCCACGCAGACGGTGTCTCCAGTGCGCAGGTCCTTGAAGCCCACCGCCGCGCAGATGTCTCCGGCCTCCACGAACTCGATCGGGTTCTGGTGGTTGGAGTGCATCTGGTAGAGACGGGCCACGCGCTCCTTCTTCCCGGAACGGGAATTGAGCACGTAGGAACCGGCGTCGAGGTGGCCGGAATAGACGCGGATGTATGCCAGACGGCCCACGAACGGGTCCGTCGCGATCTTGAACACCAGGCCGCAGAACGGCTGGGAAGCATCGGGCATCAGCGTCACTTCCTTGTCGACTGCCAGGTTCGTCGCCTTCGTCCCGCCGATGTCCAGCGGAGACGGGAGGTAACGCATCACGGCATCCAGCAGGAACTGGACTCCCTTGTTCTTGAACGAAGAACCGCAGCATGCAGGAACGATCTGCATCGCGATGGTGCCCTTGCGGAGCGCAGCCACGAGCTCCTCCTCCGTGATGGATTCGGGATCCTCGAAATACTTGTCCATCAGGGTGTCATCGCACTCTGCGGCGGCCTCGACGAGCTTGTCCCGCCAGAAGGAGACGGCATCCAGCATGTCCTCGGGAACTTCGGCGTACTCGTAGTTCACCAGTTCCTCGCCGGACTTGTAGATGATCGCCTTGCGGGAGATCAGGTCGACGATCCCCTCGAAATTCTCCTCCGCACCAATGGGGAGGCAGACAGGGACGGCGTTGGCACCGAGCTTGGTCCGGATGTCCTCGACACAGGCGAGGAAATCGGCACCGACCCGGTCCATCTTGTTGACGTAGGCAATCTTGGGGACCCGGTACTTGTCCGCCTGGCGCCACACAGTCTCGGACTGAGGCTGCACGCGCCCGACGGCGCAGAAAGTCGCGATCGTACCGTCCAGGACACGCAGGGAACGCTCGACCTCCACCGTGAAGTCGACGTGGCCGGGAGTGTCGATCAGGTTGATCTGATAGGTCTCCCCGCCGTAGTGCCAGAAAGCGGTGGTGGCGGCAGAAGTGATGGTGATACCACGCTCCTGCTCCTGCACCATCCAGTCCATCGTGGCGGCGCCTTCGTGGACCTCTCCGATCTTGTGGGTCTTTCCGGTGTAGAAAAGAATCCGCTCGGATGTGGTGGTCTTACCGGCATCGATGTGGGCCATGATGCCGATGTTCCGCGTGTACTTGAGGTCTCTCTTTGCCATCTGACGATCCAAAAATCAATTAAAAGCGGAAATGGGCGAAGGCCTTGTTGGCCTCGGCCATCCTGTGCATGTCTTCCTTGCGCTTAAATGCACCACCTTCATTGTTGTACGCCGCGATGATCTCGGCGCACAGCTTTTCGGCCATCGAGCGGCCGGAGCGCTTGCGGGCGAAGGATATCATATTCTTCATAGAAAGCGAAATCTTCCGCTCCGGGCGCAACTCGGTAGGCACCTGGAAGTTGGCGCCGCCGATACGGCGGGACTTGACCTCGATCTGCGGGGTCACGTTCTCGAGCGCCTTCCTCCAAATATCCAGAGGAGCCTTGTCAGAATCTTTCATCTTCTCGCCTACCAAATCAATGGCATCGTAAAAAATAGAATACGCGATACTCTTCTTCCCCTGCAACATAAGGTTGTTCACGAAACGGGTAACCTGCGTGTCGTGATACTTAGGATCAGGAAGTAGAATCCTCTTCTTAGGCTTTGCTTTTCTCATTGTTGTGATTGATTAAGAATTAAACCATCCTTCGGCAATTACTTCGGCCTCTTGGCGCCGTAGAGCGAACGGGACTGGGTCCGTCCTTCCACGCCGGCAGTATCCAAAGCACCGCGGAGGATGTGGTAACGTACACCGGGAAGGTCCTTGACACGACCACCGCGCACGAGCACGATGGAGTGCTCCTGCAGGTTGTGTCCCTCGCCCGGAATGTAGGCATTGACCTCTTTGGAATTCGTGAGACGCACACGAGCGACCTTCCGCATAGCGGAGTTCGGCTTCTTGGGAGTCGTCGTATAGACTCTCAGGCATACGCCACGCTTCTGAGGGCAAGCATCCAACGCACGAGATTTCGATTTGACTTCGATCACCTCGCGTCCTTTGCGAACCAATTGTTGAATAGTTGGCATAAATTATTGTAAGTAAATAAGTTATAAAAAGCCCCCGGTTTTCGGGGGCTGCAAATATACGGAAAAATATGCAAATCGCAAAATCTCAGCGCTCTAACTACCGATAAAGCGCGAATTCCGCATCGGTGCGGGAGCGCTCGTAGAGCTTGGGATCCTGCTTGGCAACGGCCTCCAGATGGGTCCGTACGCCGGTGGCGTTGCCGCGGCGCGCGGCGATGATCGCCCGGATGTACTCGGCCTTCGCGCACTTGCAGGTCACGGCGGCCTCGGCGGCGTCGAGGTTGCCGGCCAGGATGTTGGCAATGGCGGCGTTCATCCCGCCGTCCTTGAGCTGGCGGGCGGCAGAATCATACTTGCCGTCCAGCAGGTCCACCAGGCCCAGGTTGGCCTTGGCCTCCGGCGTGTTAGCGCGACGGAAGTAGTTCGCCGCGGCCTGGCGGTCGCCGCGCTGCAGCTCGACCACGCCCAGGGCGTTGAGCACGTCGCCGTCCTGCTCCTTGATCTGGGAGAGCCGGCGGGCGGCGGCATCGGGACGCTCGTCGTCAAGGGCGAGGGCGGCCAGGTTGAAGCGCGCGCGGTCGGAGTCGAAGCGGCGGACTGCCTGCTCGTAGAGCTGGGTCTTGCGGGCCGGGGTCTCGGCGATGGAGGCCACGCGCAGCAGCCCCTCCTCGTCCAGCGCCTCGATGGCGCGGTTGGACAGCTCGACGAGCTCCTCGTCGGTGTAGTTCTGGAAGTCCACGTCCGTGATGAAGCGGGCACGGCGCAGCTCCGGGAAGACGTTCTTGTTGATCTCGGTGTAGACCTGGGACATGTTGCGGATCTCGCGCTCGCGCACGGCCGGGTCACTATACATAGAAAGCACGCGCAGGATCAGGTCCTTGTCGGAGAGGTTGGACTTCTCGATGGCTTCCTTGAAGCCTTCCCAGTCCTGGCCGACGCTGCGGATCTCGAGGTCGGTGGGGGCCGACTCGCCCGTCACCTGCTTCCAGGCCTTCTGGGCGGAAGCCGCACGCTGGTCGGAGAGCTTGGCGTTGTAGGCCTGGCCGCCTTCCGGGGAGGCATAGGCCACCACGTGGTTGCCGGTCACGGAGCGGCGCGGGTCGGCGGCGATGGCCTCGAGGGCGGCCTGCAGCTCCTTGACGGAGGCGGAGCAGAGCTCGTTGTTCTTGACCACGGAGGAATTGTAGTCGTACATCACCTGGCCCTCGGCCTGCTCGTGCAGCACGGCCTGGTAGGCGTCCTGCTTGTAGCTGTAGGTGCCGTGCGGGGAGGCGAGCATCTGGGTCAGGATCGTACCGTCCGCCACCTTGATGGAGGGGATGGAGATGGGAAGGCCCTTGTAGTAGGCGACGCTGCGCAGCTCCAGGTAGGACTTCTCCACGCCCTCTTCATAGGCGAAGTCGACGTGCTGGCTGACCGTGGCGCCGCTCGTGGGGACGACCCGGTAGTTGTCCAGGACCTTCTCTCCCTGATAGGTGAAGGTGGGGCCGACCTGCTCGTTGCCGTCCGCGTAGACCAGCACCGGGGTCACTTCGAGCGTGGCCTTGGGGTGGAAGTAGCCGTCGGGGTATGTGACGGCCAGGTTGACGGGGATCTTGTCGCCGACGAGTGCGAGGACTTCGGGATCGCATTCGATCGACAGCCGCTCGGCGAGTTTCATCTGTTCGGCACGGGAACGGGAACACGAGGCCGCCACGGCGACCAGGGCGCAAAGGCCCAGAAGCTTGAGGATATTCTTCATTACTGAATACGGTTTTAACTCTGTTAACTTGGTTCGAAATACAAATATAAAGAAAAATCCTTAACTTTGCTCACTATGGAAATGCAAGAACTCCAGCGACTCAAGAATAAATTCGACATTATCGGCAACGACGCGGGACTCAACCGCGCCCTGGAGACGGCCGTGGCCGTGGCGCCCACGGACCTGACGGTCCTGATCACGGGCGAGAGCGGCGTCGGCAAGGAGAACATCCCCCAGATCATCCACCAGTTCAGCCGCCGCCGTACCGGCAAATACCTGGCCGTCAACTGCGGGGCGATTCCCGAGGGGACCATCAACGCCGAGCTGTTCGGCCACGAGAAGGGCGCCTTCACGGGCGCCATCGGCGAGCGCAAGGGCTACTTCGAGGAGGCCGACGGCGGCACGCTCTTCCTCGACGAGATCGGCGAGCTGCCCCGCGAGACGCAGGCCCTGCTGCTGCGCGTCCTGCAGAACGGCGAGTATATGAAGGTCGGCTCCTCCAAGGTGGAGAAGACCGACGTACGCGTCGTGGCCGCCACCAACGTCAACCTGCTGTACGCCGTCAGCCAGGGCAAGTTCCGCGAGGAC
>JAFRQH010000022.1 GCA_017428725.1 Bacteroidales bacterium
CTCCAGAAAATGAAGAAGACCGCGGAGGACTATCTGCGCCAGGAAGTGACCGAGGCGGTCATCACCGTCCCCGCTTACTTCTCCGACTCCCAGCGTCAGGCCACCAAGGAGGCCGGCAAGATCGCGGGCCTGGATGTCAAGCGCATCATCAACGAGCCGACGGCCGCGGCACTGGCCTACGGCCTTGACAAGAAGAACAAGAACATGAAGGTCGCGGTCTACGACCTGGGCGGCGGCACCTTCGATATCTCCATCCTGGAGCTCGGCGACGGCGTGTTCGAGGTCAAGTCCACCAACGGCGACACCCACCTGGGCGGCGACGACTTCGACCAGGCCATCATCGAGTGGCTGGCCCGCGAGTTCGCCTCCGACAACGGCGGCATCGACCTCAAGAAGGACCCGATGGCCCTCCAGCGCCTCAAGGAGGCCGCCGAGAAGGCCAAGATCGAGCTCTCCAACGCCACGAGCGCCGAGATCAACCTGCCGTACATCACCGCGGTCGACGGGATGCCGAAGCACCTTGTGAAGACCCTCACCCGCGCCAAGTTCGAGACGCTGTGCGACGACCTCTTCCGCCGCAGCATCGAGCCGTGCCGCAAGGCCCTCGAGGATGCCCACCTGAGCGCCTCCGAGATCGACGAGGTCCTGCTCGTCGGCGGTTCCACCCGTATCCCGAAGGTCCAGCAGATGGTCAAGGACTTCTTCGGCAAGGAGCCCAACAAGAGCGTGAACCCGGACGAGGTGGTCGCCATCGGCGCCGCCATCCAGGGCGGCGTGCTCGCCGGCGACGTCAAGGACGTCCTGCTGCTCGACGTGACTCCGCTTTCCCTCGGTATCGAGACCCTCGGCGGCGTGATGACCAAGCTCATCGAGTCCAACACCACCATCCCTGTCCATAAGGAGCAGGTCTTCTCCACGGCTTCCGACAACCAGCCTTCCGTCGAGATTCGCGTCCTGCAGGGCGAGCGCCCGATGGCCAAGGACAACAAGCAGATCGGCATCTTCCACCTCGACGGCATCGCCCCTGCCCCGCGCGGCATCCCGCAGATCGAAGTCTCCTTCGACATCGACACCAACGGCATCCTGAGCGTGTCCGCCAAGGACAAGTCCACCGGCAAGGAGCAGCACATCCGCATCGAGGCCTCCAGCGGCCTGTCCGACGCCGAGATCCAGCGTATGCGTGACGAGGCCAAGGCCAACGAGGCCGCCGACCGCGCCGAGAAGGAGCGCGCCGACAAGCTCAACAACGCCGACGCGATGGTCTTCCAGACCCAGCGCAACCTTAAGGACTACGGCGACAAGATCCCGGCTGACAAGCGCTCCGCGATCGAGTCCGCTTGCGAGGACCTCAAGAAGGCCGTCGACGCCAAGGACATCGCCGCCATCGACAGTGCCAACGCTGCGCTCGAGGCTGCCTGGCATGCCGCCTCCGAGGATATGGCCCGCGCCGCCCAGGGCGGTCCGCAGGCTGGCCCGCAGGGTCCGCAGGGCGGTCCTGAGGCTGGTCCCCAGGGTCCTCAGCCGGACTACGGAAACAACGGACCTGACGAGCAGTAATCCACTTGAAAAATGAAGGAGGCAGCCGACGAGGCTGCCTCCTTTTTTTTACTTGATGATCCGGTAGTACCCTTCCTTGCGGGGTTTGACCGAAGGCGGGAAGGAGGCGGGGTAGCCCAGGGACAGGGCGCCGATGCCGATCAGGCCTTCGTCCACGCCCAGCTCGCGCATCAGGGCCTTGCCTTCCGGGGTGGCGAACATCTCACGTTCGCGGTTGATCCAGCAGGAGCCCAGCCCGATGGCATGGGCGGCGAGCATCATGTTGCCCAGCACGAGGGACCCGTCGGGCACGGAATTCCGCCACACCTCCGGATCGCTGCCGAATACCAGCACGATGGTCGGGGCGCCGTAGAAGGGATGCGGGCTGCCGAGGATCTCGCCGTTGAGGCGGTCGATGCGCTCCACGAGGTCCGGCCGCTGGACGGCCACGATCCACGGGTCCTGGCGGCCCATCCCGGTCGGCGCCCAGGTGCCGGCTTCCAGCACGGCCTGCAATTCTTCGTCCGTGATCTGCTCCGGCTTGTAGCGCCGGATGCTGCGGCGCTCACGGAGCGCCTTGAGAACTACGTTGTCCATTCTATTTCAGTGTTTTGTCGTTTGCTGTCGGGAGGTGGAGGTCCCTGCGGCCGTCGGTGTTTGACAGACGGAAGTCCCGTACGCCGTGGAGCACGAAAGCGGGGGCGTCCGCCCCGTTGTCGATGCGGAAGTTGTCGAACCGGATGTCCTCGGCGTCCATCAGGACGACCGCCGGGCGCGTGTCGGGCGCGGCGGTCTCGATCCGGACGTCCCGGAAGGAGACCCGCCGGGCATAGCGCACGAACAGGCCCCAGGCGGGCAGCACCCCGAAACAGGAGGGCTCCGGGTAGGCCGTACGGCACTCGGGGATGTCATAGGCCCCGCGCGGGGCGATGTCCTCGGCGCGGGCCTTGGTGGGCAGCCCGCCGGTGTTGGGCCCGCCCCGGCCGTTGATGCCTTCGGCGGTGAAGAAGCTGTTGCTGAGCTGCTGGTCCTCGGCGTCGTGTATCGACAGGCCGCCGCGGTAGCGGATGTGCACGTCGCTGACGGTCACGTCCTCGACCCAGGCGTCGGAGATGCCGGCGAAGATGCTGGCGTAGCGAGCGTCTGCGCCGTCCACGACGATGTGGGAGAGCTTGACGCGGCGCAGCACGCCCGGCCCGCGCCCTTCGGGTCCGCGGCCGCGGTGTCCCAGCCGCAGGAAAAGCGGCGCCGTGCAGATGTCGCGCATCACGATGTTGGAGACGGCGATGTCTTCGAGGATGCCGCCGTCCACGCACTCCAGGGCGAGTCCGCGGCTGCGCTCGAACACGCAGTTGCTGACGGTGATGCCGCGGAAGCCGCCCACGGACTCCGTGCCCATCTTGATGCGCCCGGTGGGCCCGTCCAGGTCGGGCGCTTCGTCGATGGTCCGCCCGTAAGTCCCGTCCAGGAAGGTCCCCGGGTCGAAGCCGGACACCTGGCAGCCCGTGATGGTGATGTCCTCGCAGGCCTGCACGCGGCCCAGCGAGTAGGAGCTCTTGAGGACGATGGCGTCGTCGTTGAGGCAGTTGACCGTGCAGTTGGAGATGCGGACGTGGCGGCAGCAGTCGATGTCCAGCCCGTCGCGGTTGGAGTCGATCCGCACGTTGTCGATGGTCACGTTGTCCGCCCCCACGAGCCACATCACCCGCGCTCCGCCCATCCGTACGGCGAAGTCGCGGAACAGCAGGCCCCGGCTTTCGCGGACGGTGAAGATGCGGCTCGGGACGGGGTAGGGGATGTCCGTGCCGAAGCCGCGCGTCACCACGTCGGAGCCGTCGATGAGTCCGGGGCCCACGACGGCGGCGTCGTGGATGCCCTCGCCGTAGAAGAGCGAGCCGCTCCAACGGGGGTAACGCCCGTCCGGCCCGGCCTCCACGTAGCCGGCCTCGGCCGTGGGCCGGGCGGCCTTGAGCACGCAGCCGCTCTCCAGCAGCAGCGTGACGTTGCTCTGCAGGGTGATGCCGAAGCAGTGCCACTGCCCGGCGGGCACGACCACCGTGCCGCCGCCGGCGGCATTCGCGGCGGCGATGGCGGCGTTGATGGGCAGATTGGCCTGCTCGCAGCCGCCCGGCCGGGCGCCGTAGTCCAGGATGTTGTAGAAGGCGGGGGTGCCGGCGTGCAGTACCGGCTGGCAGAGCAGCAGGGCCAGGGCCCAGGGGAGGAATCGTTTCATAAATACCGACGGTTTGCACAAAGATAAGAAAAAAACACGCGGCCCGTAAGGGTCGCGTGTTTATGGTAAAAGGTGTAAAGGACGGCTTACTGCTCGTCCTGAAGGCGCAGATGCTGCACGTAGATGGCCTTCTGCTTCGCAACGCGGCGGATCTCAGAGGGCTTCTGGAAATTCTTGCGGGCGCGCATCTCACGGACGGCACCGGTCTTCTCGAACTTCCGCTTGAATTTCTTCAGCGCGCGCTCGATGTTTTCGCCTTCTTTCACGGGTACGATGATCATTGCTTTACACCTCCTTTTTCTTTTGAGGACGCAAAGGTAGCAAATTATTTTAACAATCCAACAAATTCTTTCATTCCTTCCGTCGCAACCTTCTTGATGTGCTTGACGCGCTTGTCGTAGAGCGTCACGTCCGCCGGGTCGATCAGGTAGATGGGGGCGTCGGCCCGGGCATAGCGATAGAGTCCCGCGGCGGGGTAGACCTGCAGGGACGTCCCCACGATGAGGACGATGTCGGCCGCGGCCACGAGCTCCACGGCCCGTTCGATCTTGGGGACGGCCTCGCCGAAGAAGACGATGTGCGGGCGGTACTGGGCGCCGTTGGGTGCCTTGTCGCCGAGGTGGACCTCGTCGTAGCCGACGTCTATGACATACTTCTCGGAGAAGCCGTCGTAGTCGTTGCAGGTGTTCTCGGGACGGACCTTGGTGGCTTCGCCGTGCAGGTGTACCACGTGCGTGGAGCCCGCGCGCTCGTGCAGGTTGTCCACGTTCTGCGTGATCACGTCCACGGTGTAGCGGTCCTCCAGCGCCGCGATGAGCCGGTGCGCCTCGTTGGGCTTGACTTCTCGCAGCTTGGCGCGCTGCATGTTGTAGAAATCCAGGACGAGCCGCGGGTTGCGGGCCCATCCTTCGGCGGAGGCGACCACCATCGGGTCGTAGTTGTCCCAGAGGCCGCCGTTGTCGCGGTAGGTCCCCAGGCCGCTCTCGGCGCTCACGCCGGCGCCGGTCAGCACTGCGATGCGTTGTTTCATTCCGTTGTCATTTTGAAGAAATACTTGCGGACCCAGTATTCGAAGAGCGGGTCCAGCAGGACGGGATTGTCGTCCGGGTCGAAGGTGACGATCTCCTTCTTGCAGAGCGCATCCTTGAGCCGGCGGACGTTGGCGGAGGAATTGAGACCGTATTGGCGGATGACCTCCGCGCTGCTGAAACGGGTGTGGCCGTCCAGGATGGCGCGCAGCAGACTGACCTGGAAGGTGGTCAGGTCGTTCATCGTGGCCACGAACCGGGGCTCGTGGATGGCCAGCAGGGTGGACAGGGCCTCCGTCAGGGTGGGCTCCAGGATGTAGCCGCGCGTCAGGGAGTCGCAGATGGAGCTGAAATGGTTGATGTACCAGATGTTGTCCTTGAAGAGCCGGCAGACGCCCTGCAGCAGCTCCCGGTCGATGACCTTGCCGGAGGTCAGGAAGCCGCGGTTGACGTGGTCCATGATCTCGCGCGTCTCGATGGTGGGGATGCGCAGCCGCTCCACGCGGCGCCAGAACCAGCGCCGGACCCCGAAGATGTCGTGCATCGCGTTGACCTGCGAACCCAGGAAGACGTAGCACGCTCCGGGAGCCAGGTCCGGCGGCAGGGTCTTGAAGACGCCCTCGAGGATGCGGCAGGCGCGCTCGCCGTCCTCGGTGAGCATCACGTTCTGGAACTCGTCCAGCACCACGATCCGCCGCACGCCGTCCCGGACGCCGATCCGGTAGGGGAGCAGGAAGGCGGCGCGCAGGTCCTCGTCGTCCAGCTCCCAGGTCAGGGAGACGACCTCGCCGCAGGCGCTGAAGCGCGCCGGGTCGAACACCAGGTGCGAACCGGCGAGCAGTTCCTGCGCCGTCCGGGCGTAATCCTCCGGGCCGCTGCCGGCGCTCTGCAGCGCAGCGGCGGCGAGCCGGAGCGCCAGCTCGCGCAGCGACCGCACGTCCAGCAGGCTGAGCTGCACGGGCGCGAAACGCTGTCCGGCAGGCTTCATGTTAAGAAAAGCCTGCTGGACGAGGGATCTCTTGCCGGTCTTGGGCGGCTCGTAGATGACCACGTTCTCGCCTTGCGAAACCAGGTTGGCGAAGACCTGCGTCTCGGTGCGCCGGCCGATGTAGTATTTGCCGGTCACGTATTTGTCGTAAGGAAAATGACTGTCCATAGCGCAAAGTTAGTAACAATATTGTTAGGAAGCAAAAGCGGGGAATTTGACGGAAATATTTGGCAGAATGGGGATTTTTGCGTAAATTCGCAGCCCAAAATAGATTTGATGACCGCTAAGCCATTGATAAAGAGCCGCCTGAGAGGGGCGGACGCTTACGGCCGAAACTTTTAACAAGTTTTAAGATGTACGCAATCGTAGACATTGCAGGCCAGCAGTTCAAGGTTGAGGCTGGCAACGAAATCTTTGTGCAGCGGCTCGCCGATGCCAAGGGTGCTGATGTGGAGTTCGGAAAGGTCCTCCTCGTCGCGGACGACGCGGCGGTCAAGGTCGGGACTCCGTATGTCGAGGGTGCCGTGGTCAAGGCCACCGTCCTCGAGGATGATGTCAAGGCTGACAAGGTGCTGGTCTTCAAGAAGATCCGCCGCAAGGGCTTCCAGAAGCTCAATGGTCACCGTCAGAAACTTACCAAGATCAAGATCAACGAAATCGCTTAAGAGTTATGGCACACAAGAAAGGTCAATCCAGTTCCAAGAACGGTCGTGAGTCGCAGAGCAAGCGCCTGGGTCTCAAGAAATTCGGCGGCGAGGTCGTGAAGGCCGGCAATATCATCGTCCGCCAGCGCGGTACGGTCCACAATCCTGACCGCAACGTCGGGATGGGCAAGGACCACACCCTGTACGCCCTCATCGACGGTACGGTGAAGTTCACCCGCAAGCGGGAGAACAAATCCTATGTGTCGGTAGTCCCTTTCGAGAACTAATCCCGGGGACCGGAAGTTGAATCAAAGGACCCAGCACTTCAAGGTTTTGAGGTGTGGGTCCTTTCTGTTTAGAATAGAAGGAATATGTTGACACTGAAGATGCTTCGCGATGACCCGAAGGCGGTCGTCGAGAAATTGAAGATCAAGAATTTCGACGCGCAGCCGATCGTGGACAAGGTGCTCGAGCTCGACTCGCTCCGGCGCCGGCTCCAGACCGAGAGCGACGCGCTGCTCGCGCAGCAGAAGCAGGAGGCTGCCCGGATCGGCGGCCTGATGAAGCAGGGACTGCGCGAGGCGGCCGAGGCCGCCAAGGCCGAGGTGGCCGCCCTCAAGGCCCGCTCCGGCGAGCTCCTCGCCCGGATGGACGAGGCTTCCGCCGAGCTGGACCGCCAGCTCGTGCTGATGCCCAACACCCCTTGCGCGCTGGTCAAGCCCGGCAAGGGTGCCGAGGACAACGAGATCGTCAAGACGGGCGGTCCCGAGGTGCAGCTCCCCGAAGGGGCCCTGCCGCACTGGGAGCTCGCCAAGAAGTACGACATCATCGACTTCGACCTGGGCGTCAAGATCACGGGTGCCGGTTTCCCGGTCTACAAGGGCAAGGGCGCCAAGCTCCAGCGGGCGCTGATCAACTTCTTCCTCGACTGCAACACCGCGGCCGGCTACAAGGAGGTCGAGCCCCCTGTGATGGTCAACGCCGCTTCCGGTTTCGGCACGGGCCAGCTCCCCGATAAGGAGGGCCAGATGTACCACGCCAACCTGGACGACTTCTATATGGTCCCGACCGCCGAGGTCCCCGTGACCAACATCTTCCGTGACGTGATCCTCCCCGCCGACCAGATTCCGCAGCGCCTGACGGCCTACACGCCGTGCTTCCGCCGCGAGGCCGGTTCTTACGGCAAGGATGTCCGCGGCCTGAACCGCCTGCACCAGTTCGACAAGGTCGAGATCGTGCGCGTGGAGAAGCCGGAGGATTCCTACCAGGCCCTGGACGATATGGTCGCCCACGTGGAGTCGCTGGTGAACCAGCTCGGACTGAAGTACCGGATCCTGCGCCTGTGCGGCGGGGACCTGTCCTTCACCTCCGCCATCACCTACGATTTCGAGCTCTGGTCCGCCGCGCAGCAGCGCTGGCTGGAGATCTCTTCCGTCTCCAACTTCGAGACGTACCAGGCCAACCGCCTGCACCTCCGTTATCGTGACGAGGCCGGCAGGACCCAGCTTGCGCACACGCTCAACGGCAGCTCCCTGGCGCTTCCGCGCGTGGTGGCCGCCCTGCTCGAAGACAACCAGACCCCCGAGGGGATCATCATCCCCGAAGTCCTGCGTCCTTACACCGGCTTCGACAGAATTGACTAATAAAGAACGGATTATCCTCGGCATCGATCCCGGGACCAACATTCTTGGTTTCGGGATCGTGCGTGTGGATGCCGCAGGGCACCCTTCATTCGTGGACATGGGCGTGGTGGACCTGCGCAAGGTCGAATCCCCCTACGACAAACTCGAGGTGATCCACGAGAAAGTGGGTGCGCTCTGTGACCTTCACCACCCGGACGACCTGGCGCTCGAGTCCCCGTTCTATGGGCGCAATGCGCAGGTCATCTTCAAGCTGGGCCGCGCACAGGGTGCCGCGATGATCGCAGGTTTGCAGCGCGGATGTCGCATTTATGAGTATGCACCCCGCAAGGCTAAGATGGCCATCTGCGGCAACGGCGCCGCCTCGAAAGAGCAAGTTTCGCTGATGGTACAGCGGACGCTTGGCATCAAAATTGCTAACAAATACCTCGACGCAACAGACGCCCTCGCCCTCGCGATGTGCCATTTCTACCAATTAAACAGCCCGCTTGCCAGCGTGCAGTCGGGTTCTAGTTGGGAGAAGTTTATTGCATCCAACCCAAACCGTGTGAAGAAATAACCAACCGTTATGAAGTCAGCCAAATTCCTCCTGCTGCTCGCAGGAATGTTCCTGGGTTTCAGCTTGTTCGCCCAGAACAACATCAAAGGCGTCCTGGTCGATGAGTCGACCGGGGAACCTTTAGGTTTCGCCACCGTGTCCCTGACCCGTGAGGGGCAGTCCCGGCCGACGAAATATGTCCTCTCCAACGACAAGGGGGCCTTCACGCTGGAGTCCGTCCGTAACGGCAACTACACCATTTCGGCTGAACTGATGGGTTACATCGCCTACTCCTCCCAGGTCAAGATGGAGTCCAAACTGATCGACCTCAAGGAGATCAAGATGAAGGTCGACAGCGAACAGCTGGATGCCGCCGAGGTCTCCGCCCTCGGCAACCCGGTCGTCATCAAGAAGGATACGATCGAGTACAATATGTCCTCGTTCAATCCCACGGATACCGACAACCTGATCGACGTCCTCAAGAAGATGCCCGGCATCGAGGTGGCTGACGACGGCACGATCACGGCCAACGGCGAGACCATCAAGAAGATCACGATCGAAGGCAAGACCTTCTTCCTCAACGACCCTTCCGTGGCCACGCAGAACCTCCCCGCCAAGGTGATCAACAAGCTGAAGGTCATCCGCAAGAAGTCCGAGCAGGCAGAATTCACCGGCATCGACGACGGTGAGGAGGAGACGGTCATCGACCTCAACGTCAATCCCGGGATGATGCAGGGCCTGATGGGCCGTGCCACCCTCGGCGTCGGCCACGACCTTCCGGCCCACCAGGGCGACCTCAATGACTGGCGCTATGTCGGCAACGTCTTCCTCGGTCGTTTCACGCAGAAGACCCAGCTCAGCCTCATCCTCAACGGCGGCAACACCAACGGCGGCCGTGGCGGTGGCCGTGGCGGCTTCGGCGGCGGAGGCGGCGGAATGGGCGGCGGAGGCGGCATGGGTGGCGGAGGCGGCATCTCCACCAACTACGGCGGCGGCCTGAATGCTGCGACCGAGGCTTTCGACGGCCGGATGCAGGTCGGTGGCAACTACAACTACAACCACAACAGCAACGAATCGCTGTCCGACCGCTCCACGACCAACTTCTATACGACCGGAGCCCAGATCAACGGCAGCCATTCCGCCAACACCTCGCTCAACGACAGCCACAGCTTCGGCATCCGCCTGGAGCACAAGTTCTCGGACAACGCCTCGATCATCTTCGAGCCGCAGGTGAACTTCCGTACCGGTTCCACGACGTCCGCCAGCGACAGCGACACCTGGTCCGCCGACGCCAACGGCAACCCGGTCCAGCAGCTCAACACCGCCGTGATCCGCAACACCGGCGCCAGCAAGTCCACGGGTACCTCCGGCTACCTGCTCTACCGCCAGCGTCTCGGCATTCCGGGCCGTACCCTTACGGCCAACGTCCGCTACAGCTTGAACAAGAGCAATTCCGACGCGTTCAACAACAACACGACCAACTTCCTGACGGAGAACCGCATCACCGAGCTCAAGCAGCATTCCGTCAACGGCTCCAACAGCTACCAGACTTCCGCCCGGATGACGTACACCGAGCCGCTCGGCAACTACTTCTACCTGGAGGCCAATTACAACTTCTCCTGGAACAAGAATACGTCCGACAAGACCACGTACGACCTGCTCCTGGATCCTTACGGCGGCATCATCGACTACTCCAACACCAACGGTACGGAGCAGATCAACCGTCGCCACGACATCGGCGGCAACGTCCTCTTCCAGAACGACAAGTTCCATATGCAGGCCGGTTTCAGCGCGATGCCGAACTACACCTACAAGAAGACGGATGTGTACGACCTCGCCGGCGTGCTCACCCCGCAGACCTACGAGGACAACCGCTTCAACTTCTCCCCGCAGGCGATGCTGACCTGGAACCCGAACGACAGCTGGAACCTCCGTTTCAACTACCGCGGTACCTCCAACCAGCCGGAGACCTCCGACCTGATGCCCGTCCCGGACAACTCCAACCCGCTGAGCGTGCGCTTCGGTAACCCTACGCTGACGCCATATTTCAACCACAACATGAATATGAACGTCCGCTACAACAACAGGGCGAAGTTCGTATCCGCCAACTTCCGCATCAACGGCGGTTTCACGCAGAATCCGATCGCCTCGCTGGCCATCCGCACCACCAGCGGCGGCCGCTACACGATGCCTTTCAACGGCCCCACCACGGGCAACGCCGGCGGCAACTACTTCTTCAACATCCCGATCGGCCGCTCCCCGTTCACCATCAGCAACCAGGGCAGCGCCCGCTGGAACCAGTCCTTCACCTATGAAGGCGTGAACGTGGATATGAGCAAGTACACCGAGGAGGGCTTCTACGAGTTCATGAACTGGTTCATCGACCAGTTCAACGACCCGGCCTACCACAAGGCGCATATCGTGGGCATCACCACCAACAACGTTACCGCTTCGGAGATGATCACCCTGCAGTATCGCGGCTCCTCCGTGTCCGCCAACCTGAGAGGCAACACCGATATGAGCCTCACGTCCTACAACCGGACGGGCGACGCCGCCAGCCAGAGTAGCACGATCGCCCAGAACACGCTGACCTGGCGCAACTCCGTGAGCGCCGACTTCACCTGGACCGTGTCCTCGATCGGCATGGATTTCATGGCTGACGCCAACTACAGGTGGTACAACGGCTACACGACCAACCCCGAGCCGCAGATGCTCGTCAACGCCACCATCAACAAGCGCATCGGCGCCGTGACCCTCTCGCTGTCGGCGACCGACCTGCTCGGCCAGTCCCGCGCCTTGATGGTGTCGGACAGCGGCGCGCAGCACACGGAGAGCCTGAGCAATACGCTCGGCCGCTATATCCTGCTGTCCTTCTCCTACAACTTCGGCCGTATGGGCGGCCGGGGCAACCGCGGCGGCGGTGGTTTCCGCGGCGGCAATATGGGCGGCGGCGGAGGCTTCCGCGGCGGCATGGGCGGCGGCGGCTTCGGCGGCGGACGTCCCCCGATGATGTAATGCCAAGTGATAGCGGCCTGCAAGCGCAGGCCGCTATCATTTTATTTATTATCTTTGCAAGGTTATGCTGGTTTCGGTCCTGAAAGCCCTGCTGGTCGGCATCATCGCTGCCGTGCCCGTCGGCCCCATCTTCGTGATGGTGGTGCAGCGGACGCTGTGCCATCGCCGCCGGGCGGGCATGATGGTCGGGCTGGGCGCCGCCGCCGGGGATGCGGTCTACGCCACTGTTGGCCTGCTGACTCTCGAGTTGATCAAGGGATTCGTGCTGGGACACCAGGCGGTCTTCCTGATCGCCGGCGGGGTGATCATCGGCGTGATCGGTGTCGGGATGCTTACCCGCGAGGTCTCCCTGAGCCTGCCGGAAGAGAAGCGCCAGGTGTCGGACTGGGCCTGTGCCGTACAAGCCTTCGTGAGCACGCTCTCCAACCCGGCGGCGCTCGCCACGATGCTGGCTTTGCTGACCGCCTTCGGGCTGGGCGCCGGCAGCTCCCGGGTGCCGCTCCCGCTGCTGGCCCTGCTGATCGGTGCCGGCGAGGCGCTGTACTGGTTTGTCGTGACCGGGTTGCTGGCTCGTTTCCTGCGGATCCGGGAGCGTACCCTGCGCATCGTGAGCCGTGTGGCCGGCGCCTTGGTGTGCGTGTTTGCCATTGTCCTGGTGGTCCGGGGCATATTGATGATAATAGGAAGTTAACAAATGGATATCAAATCGATTCTCAACAACTGGATTGTCAAGAACGTCCTGCTGGCGGTGGCTTTCATCGCCGGCCTGGTGCTGCTCTCGACCGTCCTGCTCTCGCTCATCACGCAGCACGGGAGGGAGATCACCGTGCCTGACTTCACGAATATGACGCTGCAGGAGGCGCGCAAGGCCGCCTCCGAGGCCCACGTGCGGATCCTGGTGACCGACTCCACCTATGTCAAGCGGCTCAAGCCCGGGGCGGTCTATCTCCAGACTCCGAAAGCCGGCGAGCGCGTCAAGCGCGGACGCCGCGTCCGCCTGACCACCAACACCCTGGTCCCGAAAGAGGTGGTGATGCCGGCCCTGGTCGGCTATTCGATGCGCCAGGCCAAGGCCGAGCTCGTCCGCACCGGACTGACGCTCGGACGTCTGATCTACATCCGGGACATCGCCACGAACAACGTCCTGCGCCAGCAGCGCGGCGGCGTGGACATCAAGGCCGGCACGCGCCTGGCCAGCGGCACGACCATCAACCTGGTGGTCGGCCTGAGCCCCAACGACAACATGACCTACACGCCGAAACTCATCGGCAAGCAGTATCTCCACGCCGTGGACCTCACTCAGGAGAGTTCCCTCAATGTCGGACAGCTCCATTTCGACGAGACCGTCAAGACCTACGCCGATTCCGTCAGCGCCGTCGTCTACCAGCAGCGTCCCGCCGCTTCCCAGCAGGTCCGGATGGGCACCGAGATGAGTTTCTCGCTGACCACGGATCCGGCCAAGGTCCCTGCCCAGACCTCCACCAAGAAGTGATGCCGGGCGGGGAGCAGGAGATGTTCGAGCACTTCCGGCTGGAAGTGGATCCGGGGCAGGCCCCTGTCCGGATCGACAAGTATATGTCCACGCACCTCGAGGACACGTCCCGCAACCGCATCCAGCAGGCCTTCAAGGAAGGCTATGTCCGGGTGGGGGAGACGACCGTCAAGGCCAACTACATCGTCCGGCCCGGCGACGTGATCCGCTTCGTGATGCCCTACCGCCGCCGGGGGCTGGAGATCATCCCGCAGGACATCCCCCTCGCGATCGTCTACGAAGACGACGACGTGCTGGTGGTCAACAAGCCTGCGGGAATGGTGGTCCATCCCGGCCACGGGCACTATGAGGGCACGCTCGTCAACGCCCTGGCCCACCACCTGGGCATCAGCCAGGACAGCGAGGCCCTGGACGAGCGGATGGGGATCCTGGTGCACCGCATCGACAAGGACACGAGCGGCCTGCTGGCCGTGGCGAAGAACGACGAGGCGCAGCTGAAGCTCGCGAAGCAGTTCTTCGACCACAGCATCGAGCGCCGCTACAACGCCGTGGTCTGGGGAGACCTCCGCGAAGACGAGGGCACGGTCGAAGGCTACATCGGCCGGGACCCGTCGGACCGCCTGCGTTTCAAGGCGGTCGAGGACGAGGCGCACGGCAAGCGCGCGGTCACGCATTTCCGCGTGCTGGAGCGTTTCGGCTTCGTGACCCTGGTCGAGTGCCGGCTGGAGACGGGCCGCACGCACCAGATCCGCGTGCATATGTCGATGCTCGGGCATCCGATATTCAATGACGAGCGATACGGCGGCAGCGAGATCCGCAAGGGAACCATCTATGCCAAGTACAAGCAGTTCATCCGCAATTGCTTCGAGATCTGCCCGCGGCAGGCCCTCCACGCCCGGACCCTGGGCTTCGCGCATCCGCGCACGGGGGAGTGGCTCCAATTCGATTCCGAGCTTCCGGAAGATATGACCGCCCTTCTGGACAAATGGCGCAAGTACTGCGGTCAGATGCCCGACGAATGATGAGAAAACCCCAGACCCTGCCCTGGCTGCTCACGGCCCTGTCCGTGGTCCTGCTGAGCCTGCCCTGGCTGGTGCCCCATACCGGAGCGCTGGCGCTGGTGGCCTTCGTGCCCCTGCTGTGCGCGGATGCGCTCGCGGACCAGTACAAACTCCGCGCGCGCTGGCTCTTCCCGGCCGCCGCGTTCGTGGCGTGGAACGCCGCCACGACCTTCTGGGTCTGCAACGCCACCGTGGGCGGCGGACTGTTCGCCATCTTTGGCAATTCCGTGCAGATGATGCTGGTCTGGCTGCTCTTCCGCCTGGCCAGGCGGAAACTGCCGGGCGTGCTGCCCTACATCTTCCTGGCCGCGATGTGGATCGCCTGGGAGCGCCGCTACTTCGACGTGCAGATATCCTGGCCGTGGCTGACGCTCGGCGGGGCCTTTGCGCAGAGCACGCGCACCGTCCAGTGGTACGAATACACCGGGATGCTGGGCGGATCGCTGTGGGTCTGGCTCTCCAACCTGGGCATCTACGGGCTGCTGGTCGCCGTGTCCGGAGGCCACTGGCAGCGCTGGAACGACCTCGCGCGCGGTTGTGCTGCCGTCGGGATCGTGCTGGTGCTGGCCGGGCCCGTTGTGGCGTCGAAGTTCATCTATTCCGCGTACGAAGAGCGTTCCGAAGGGACGGTGGACGTGGTGGTCGGCCAGCCGAATTTCGACCCGTACCAGAAATTCGAGTCGATGAGCCAGGCTGCGCAGACCCAGGTCCTGCTGGAGGAGTTTGAGAAGGCGCTCGCCGCACGGCGGCCCGGTCCCCTTCTCCTGCTGGCGCCGGAGACCTTCACGGGCGACATCTTCCTGGACCGCGCGGAGTCCTCGCCCACGATGGAGCGCATCCGTGGCTTCCTCGCGGAACATCCCGGGGCGGAGATGCTGCTGGGGGCCACGACGTACGACCTCTATGCCACACGCTCGGCCCCGACCATCCTGGCACGCCCGTTCGGGGATGGCTGGATCGTCTCACACAACAGCGCGGTGATGACGAATGCGCACGACCCGGCGGAAGTGTACCACAAGAGCAAGTTGGTGGTGGGGACGGAGCTGACGCCCTATCCCAAGATCTTCGTGCCGCTGGACAACTGGCTGGCCAAGAAGATGGGTGCAAGCGGCTTGATGGGCCGCTGCGTGGGGCAGGACGGCGTGTCCCTGCTGCATTTCGGACCTGAGCGCATCCCGTTGGGCTGCGCCGTCTGCTACGAATCCGTCTACGGGGAGTATTGTACGGAATATGTCCGCAAGGGAGCGAAGGCGATGACCATCATCACCAACGACGCCTGGTGGGGGAACACCCCGGGGTACCGCCAGCATCTGAGCTATGCCCGTCTGCGGGCGATCGAACTGCGGCGCGACATCGCCCGCTGCGGCAATACAGGCATCTCTTGCTTCATCGACCAGCGCGGCGAAGTGCTGGATCAGACGGAATGGTGGACCCGCGGGACGCTCTCGGGCGTCGTCCACCTGAGCGGGGAGCAGACTGCGTTCGTGCGCCACGGCGACGTGGTCGGGCGCGTGTGCACGCTCCTTTTCCTGCTCCTCTCCGCCATCCTGCTGGTACGGCTCTTCGTACCGGGCAAGCGCGGCTAGAACAATTTGGGATGGCTCTCGTCGAGTCCGGTGAGGACCCGCTCCATCACCGCCTGGCGGATCAGGGCGGAGCGGGAGGATACCTTGAAGCGCTTGCAATAGGTGTCGATGGCCGCAAGCTCCTGTGCGTTGAATAGCACGGACTTGCGGTGGATGCGCCGGAGCGAGGCCCGCTGCTTGTCCAGGTACGCGGGATCCACGTTCGTGAATTTCTTGCTACTCTTCTTTCTCTTGGCCATAGAGCATATTGATATAGTGGATGATTTCCTGCAGGTTCTCCATCTCCAGCCTCCGGCCGAGGATCTCGCCGTCCTTCCAGACCACGAACACCTTGGGCGTGGAGAACACGCCGTAGTCCAGCAGGAGCGTGGATTCGTTCTTCGGATCCCAGAGGTGGACCACCCGGACGTTCCTGTTGGGCGTGCGGATGGCCTTGCGGAAGGCGCGGAAGTCCCGCCTGTCGGTGTCTACGTCGATGGCGCAGAAGTCCATCGGAAACTGCACCTCCGCCAGTACGCTGGGCAGGACGTGGGTCTCCAGCCGGCATTTGGCGCAGTGTGGCGAGTAGAAGAACAATACCGTGATGCGGCCCTCCGCGGGGACGGTGCGCCGCCCCCCGCAGGGCGTGCGCAGCGTCAGGGTGGGCGCCGTCATCCCGAGCAGGGTGCTGCGGTTCTCCAGGGCGAAGCGCTCCGCCTCGAACATCTCGAACTCGCTGCGCGGCTTGACTTTGCCGGGGGAGATCCATTCGTCGAAGACGTGCACGGCCACGGCCTCCTCGCCCATCACGCGGCTGAAACGGTAGTGGTCAAAAATGGCGAGCGCCACGTGCTGGCGGGTCAGGGAGTCGCGGCAGGAGGCGATGAGCGCATCGAATTCGTCGTTCTTGACGGAGACCTCCTCGCGCTCCAGTGCACCGTAGAACTGCGTCAGCAGGCTGTCCAGGGGGGCATAGCGGCCGGTGGTGTCGATCTGGGCCCGTCCCGGCAGGCAGAGCCCCAGGACGAGCAGCAGGCTGAGCAGTCGGGGGATCCTCATATCACGTCGGGCAGGGTGATCCCTTCGGGGAGGAACTCCCGGGTGTCGCCGCGGTGGCGGAGCAGGTCGCGCACGGCCGAGGAGGAGATGTGGGCGAACTCCTGCGCCGTGGGGATGATGATGGTCTCGATCTCGGGGGCCAGCCGGCGGTTGGCGTCCGCGATGGCTTTCTCGTTGTCGAAGTCCATCATGTTGCGGATGCCCCGGACGATGTGGCGGATGCCGAGCTGCCGGCAGATGTCGATGGTCAGGCAGTCGTAGGAAATGACGCGCACGCGGTCTCCCAGCTCGGCCGTGGCCTGGCGGCAGATGTCGATCTTCTGTTCGTTGGTGAAGAATCCGCGCTTGTCCTGGTTGATGCCCACGGCCACCACGACTTCGTCGAACATCGTCAGCGCCCTGCGGAGGATGTTGAGATGTCCTGCGGTGAACGGGTCGAAAGAGCCCGGAAATAAAGCGATTGTCCTCATAACAAACAAATATAGGCAAAAAATGCGTATATTTGGATGATGACAGTAAAAATCGAACCCTCCTGGCGCGACGCCCTCCAATCCGAATTCGACCAGCCCTATTTCGCTCAGTTGGCGGCATTCCTGCATGCAGAGAAGGCCGCCGGCCGCCAGATCTTCCCGCCCGGCAGCCAGATATTCCGGGCATTCGAGCTCTGCCCGCTGGACCGGACCCGCGTCGTGATCCTCGGCCAGGACCCCTACCACGGCTACGGCCAGGCGATGGGCCTGTGCTTCAGCGTGCCGCAGGGGGTCCCCGCGCCGCCCTCGCTCAAGAACATCTTCAAGGAGATTGAATCGGACCTGGGCATCCGGATGTCCGGCAGCCCGGACCTCACCCCCTGGGCCCGGCAGGGCGTGCTGCTGCTCAACGCGGTGCTGACCGTCCGCGCCGGCGAGGCCGCCTCGCACGGGTCGATCGGCTGGCAGACCTTCACGGACGCCGTGATCCGCACGGTCTCGGAGCGCCGCGACGGGGTGGTTTTCCTCCTCTGGGGCGCATACGCCCGCAGCAAGGCGCCGCTCATCGACGCGAAGCGCCACCTCGTACTCGAGGCGGCGCATCCTTCGCCGCTGGCCCGCGGCGCATTCTTCGGCTGCCGCCACTTCTCCCGCTGCAATGACTACCTTGCCGCGGAGGGCCAGCCGCCCATCGACTGGAAACTCTAGAAGATGTAGGAGATCACGTCCTGGATGTCCTTGACGTAGTGGAACTCCAGGCCCCGGATGTAGATCTCCTTGATGTCCTCGATGTCCTTGCGGTTCTCCTCGGAGAGGATGATCGTGTGGACGCCCGCGCGCTTGGCGGCCAGGATCTTCTCCTTGATGCCACCGACAGGCAGTACGCGTCCGCGCAGGGTCATCTCGCCGGTCATCGCGATGCCGTGGCGCACGGCCTGGCCGCGCAGCGCGGAAACCATCGAACTCACCATCGTGATGCCCGCCGAGGGGCCGTCCTTGGGCGTGGCGCCCTCCGGGACGTGGACGTGGATGTCCTTGGCGGCGAACTGCTCGGAGGTCAGGTTCGCCATCTCGGGATGGGCCTTGATGTACTGGTAGGCGATGGTCGCCGACTCCTTCATCACGTCACCGAGGTTGCCGGTCATCGTCATCACACCCTTGCCGCCGGAGACGGAACTCTCCACGAAGAGGATCTCGCCGCCCATCTGCGTCCAGGCGAGGCCGGTGACCACGCCCGGGGCTTCATTGCCCTTCTGCAGGTCGTGGAAGTTGGTGGGCAGGCCCAGGTACTCCTTGAGATGCTCCTTCTTGATGGTCGAGGGATAATCCTGACCCATCGCGATCTTCTTGGCGGTGACGCGTGCCAATTTGGCAATCTGTTTCTCGAGGCCGCGCACGCCCGATTCGTGGGTGTATTCGTCGATGATGGCGGTCAGCGCCGCCTTGTCGATCTTGAGTGCATTCTTCGCGATGCCGTGCTCCTCGAGCTGCTTGGGCACGAGGAACTTCTTCGCGATCTCCATCTTCTCCTCGGCGAGGTAGCCCGTGACGTTGATCAGCTCCATACGGTCCAGCAGGGCCGGCTGGATGGGGGCCGTGCTGTTGGCGGTGGTGATGAACAGGACGTTGCTGAGGTCGTAGTCCAGGTCGAGGTAGTTGTCGTGGAAGGTGGAGTTCTGCTCCGGGTCGAGCGCCTCCAGCAGGGCGGAGGACGGGTCGCCCTTGAAGTCGGCGGCGAGCTTGTCCACCTCGTCGAGCACGATCACCGGGTTGGAGGTGCCGGCGCGGGCGATGCCGTTGAGGATGCGGCCCGGGAGGGCGCCCACGTACGTCTTGCGGTGGCCGCGCAGCTCCGCTTCGTCGTGCATGCCGCCGAGGGCGATGCGCACGTATTTGCGGCCAAGGGCCCGCGCGATGGACTTGCCCAGGGAGGTCTTGCCCACGCCCGGAGGGCCGTACAGGCAGAGGATCGGGGACTTCATGTTGCCCTTGAGCTTCAGCACGGCCAGGTACTCGATGATGCGGTCCTTGACCGTGTCGAGGCCGTAGTGGTCGTTGTCAAGCACCTTCTGGGCGTGCTTGAGGTCGAGGTTGTCCTCGCTCATCTCGCCCCACGGCAGGTCCAGCATGAAGGTCAGGTAGTTGTACTGGACGCTGTAGTCCGGCGAGGATGGGTTGTATTTCTCGAGCTTGGCGAGCTCCTTGTTGAAGGCCTCGGCGATCTCCTTGGGCCATTTCTTGGTGGCGGCGCGCTCGCGGAACTTGTCGAATTCCTCGGCGTCGTCCATTCCGAGCTCCTCCTGGATGGTGCGGAGCTGGTTGTTGAGGTAGTATTCGCGCTGCTGCTGGTCGATCTCGCTCTTGACCTTCTGGTTGATCTCCTGCTTGATCTTCATCAGCTCGATCTGCACGTCCAGGATGGAGAGGAGCTTGAGGGCGCGGATCTTGACGTCGTCGTACTCGAGCAGCTGGATCTTGGACTCGAAGTTCTCCACTTCGATGGTCGTGGCGACGAAGTTCACCAGGAAACGGAAGTCGTCGATGGCCTTGAGCGCGCCGATGGTCTCGCGCGTGCCGATGTTGCTGGCGCGCAGGATGTGGATCGCCTTGTCCTTGAGCGCCTCGCCGATGGCCTTGATGTCCGTGCTGTGGCTGTCCTCCTGGAGGATGTCCGGGAGGTAGTGCACGCGGGCGGTGATGTAAGGCTCATAGCCGAGCACGGCGTCCAGCGACAGGCGCTTGAAGGCTTGCAGGATGGCCGTGATCGTGCCATCCGGCATCTCCAGGGTCTTGAGCACCTTGCAGACGGAGCCGTAGCGGCTGAGGTCCTCCTCCTGCGGCTCCTCGACCATCACGTCGTTCTGCGGCACGGCGCCGATGAAGAAACCCTCTTTCTCGGCGTCCTGGATGAGGCGGACGGACTTCTCGCGTCCGATCGTGATCGGGAAGACGGCACCCGGGAAGAGCACGGCGTTGCGCAGTGCCAGGATGGGAAGGATGTCGGGAAGTTCGGACTCGTCGAACTTCAGCAGGCCTTCGCCTTGCATGACGGGTATGATGCTGACTTCTGCGCCAGCGGGGAAGGTGTATTCTTTATCTTGTCTCATATTCTTGCCAAATTGTCAGTAAAAGGGGCCTGATGACCCGGGTGCGAATATAGTCAATCTCCGTGCCACGCCCAAAAACTGCAAATATCATTTTGAATAATAAAAAAATAAGTCTATTTTTGCACTCCAAAACCGCTGAGGGAGTATAACATAACTAAATATAACAAAGCAATGACTAAAGCAGAAATCGTGAACGAAGTGGCGAAGGCCACCGGTATCGAGAAAGTGGCCGTCCAGACGGTGGTCGAGGCCACGATGGAAAGTATCAAGGCTTCTCTGATCAAGGGCAACCCCGTGTACCTGCGCGGATTCGGCAGCTTCATCATCAAGCATCGCGCCCAGAAGGCCGCCCGTAACATCACGAAGCAGACCACGATGACCATTCCGGCCCACGACATCCCGGCCTTCAAGCCTTCCAAGACTTTTGTTGCGGCTGTCAAGAAATAATCAAACCCCTATATTATGCCTAACGGAAAGAAGCATAAGAGACATAAGATGTCCACGCATAAGCGCAAGAAGCGCTTGCGTCAGAACAGACACAAGAAGAAGTAGTCGAGACAAAGCCTGACGGGAGATCCGGCGGGCTTTTTCTTGATAATGATGACAATGGAAACCGCGAAAACAGAAAAAGACCTGGTGGTGGACGTCTCGTCCGCCGAGGTCCGGATCGCTCTGCTGGAGAACCACCGGCTGATCGAGCTGAACCGGGAATCGAACCAGGGTCAGAGCTTCTCGGTGGGCGACGTCTTCCTTGGCAAGGTCAAGAAGATCCTCCCCGCCCTGAACGCCGCTTTCGTGGATATCGGTGACAGCAAGGAGGCATTCATCCACTATCTCGACCTGGGCCTGCACTTCAACGCGTTCGACACGTTCGTGCGCGAGAGCAATCCCAACCGGGACCTCGGCAAACTCTATTCCGGGATGAAACTCGGCCCCGTCCTGGGCAAGGAGGGGCGGATCGAGGAGCATCTCAAGCCCGGCCAGATGGTGATATGCCAGATTACCAAGGAACCGATATCGACGAAGGGATCCAGGTTGACTGCGGAGATTTCATTGGCAGGACGCAACATCGTACTGCTCCCCTTTGCCGAGAAGGTGAGCGTTTCCCAGAAAATCTCCTCCAAGGAGGAGAAAAAACGACTTGAGACCCTCGTCCGAAGCATCCTCCCCAAGAACTACGGCGCCATCATCCGGACTGCCGCGGAAGGCAAGACGGCCGCCGTGCTGGTGGCCGAACTGCGCCTGCTCATCGAGAAGTGGGAGGGCTCCTGGAAGAAGGTGGCTGCATCCAAGGGGATGAAACTCCTCTTCACCGAGTACTCCAAGACCACGACCGTACTGCGCGACCTGCTCAGCGACTCGTTCTCCAACATCCACGTCAATGACCGCAAGGTCTATGAGGAGACGCGCAGGTACATTTCCCTGATCTCTCCCGAGCAGGAGAAGATCGTCAAGCTCTACGAAGGCCGGGAGCCGATCTTCGACCATTTCGAAGTGACCCGCCAGATCAAGAGCTCCTTCGGCAAGGTGGTACCGATGAAGCAGGGTGCGTATCTCGTCATCGAGACCACCGAGGCGCTCAACGTGATTGATGTCAACAGCGGCATCCGGGCCAAGACCACCGACCAGGAGGAGAACACCTTCGAGGTCAACAAGCTCGCCGCCGAGGAGATTGCCCGCCAGCTGCGCCTGCGCGATATGGGCGGCATCGTCATCGTGGACTTCATCGATATGGCCAAGCCCGAGCACCGCAACGACCTGTACAGGTATATGCGGGAGCTGATGGCGGGCGACCGGGCCAAGCACAACGTGCTGCCCCTGACGAAGTTCGGCCTGATGCAGCTCACCCGCCAGCGGATCCGCCCCGTGACGGAGATCAACACCACCGAGAAATGCCCCCTCTGCCACGGCACCGGCAGGATCACCTCCACCGTGGTCATCGACGAGGAGATCGAGCGCAAGGTCGCCGACCTCGTGGAGAAGGGACAGAAGACCCTGACCGTCAGGGTGAGCCCCATCCTGGGCGCTTACCTGACCCGCGGATGGAACTCCTTCCTCCGCAAGTGGAAACGCAAGTACAAGTGCAGGCTGGACCTGGTCGAGGAGACCGAACACAGCATCCTGCAGTATGAAATCGTAGATGAGAATGGGAAGGTGCTCGAGTAGGGCACCTTCTTTTTTGTTTTTCTGCTTGAAATAGAGTATTTTTGAGCATAAACAAAACCACAGGATTATGACACGGTTCTATCTACAGCTGATGACGGCGGCAACCGCTCTCATCACACTTTGTTTTTCCCTGTCCGCCCAAGAAAAACTCATCCCCGGCGAAGGTGACGTCGAGGTTTTTTACGACAGTGGGAACCAGTTCGGCGTCTGGCATCCCGCTTCCCGGGAGTTCGAGCTGACTGCCGTCCGCAAGAGCGGCTCGCGTGCCGGGAAGCACTATGTTTTCACTTTCAAGGACGACGGCTCGGTCGTCTCCGATCTGGGGGCGGTCGTGGGGTCGGTCAGTAAGTCCGGCCAGATGAGCCATACGCAGGGCGGACTCACGAATGTATCGGTCTCCACCCGTTACATTCTGTATAAGCGCGCTGAAATCGGTCAGATCAACGACCTCGGGGCGGTCTATGTCTACGGTAAGCGTGCGTATTACTGCTCGGCTCCGATGGACAAGAACGTCCTCTGTTTCGTGGCGATCTGCGCCAAGTTCGACGATGACCTGCTTGCCCAATACAAGAAGGCCAGGGACACACGCTCACAACAGGCGACAACCAAGACGCCCAAGCCGACCGTCGGCCGGAATGCCACCAAGCTCGAAATCGTCGGCAGCGAAGTGAAAGCATGTGATGCCAAGGGCGTCTGGATCGGCTCCGCCAAGATGGAGTCCGATGGCCGGATCAGCATCTATTCTGCAAAGAGTACGGTCCCTGTGGGCGTCCTCAGCGACGGCCATATCGAATTCCGGGGTTTCACGAATTACCTTTCATACTCCTATACCGAGACGACCGATACTTACACATTCAATAGCGAGAAGGGGCTTCCGATAGTCGATGTCGAACACAACAGCGGCAGCAGGAGCTATGAAGTCCGGGACCGCGCGAGCCGGAAACTTATCAACACGTTCCCGGACACCATCGACGGTCGGTTCGGCGCCATGCTCATCTTCGGATTCTTCGACAAATAGCAGGCCCCTCCTTCCTTGTTTCAGCCCGTCTCCGGACGGGTTTTTCGTCTCCGGGAGTGCCGTTTGACCGGAAGAGGTACCGCGGATGACCGAATTGACGTCCAGCCGTTCGGGCGCCGGGCTTGAAATGCCGTCGGAAATCGTTATATTTACATACCGATTGGAACCATATTATCAATACATAAACCAATGAACCGATTAACTACTCTTCTGCTCGGCGTCCTTGCGCTTGCCGCAGCCGCCTGTACTTCCGCTCCGCAGCAGCAAACCCCCGCTGCATCCGATCTTCCCCAGCCCCATCTCGAGAAAAGGGGCCCCGTCACCCAGCTGATCGTCAAGGGAGAGCCGTTCCTGGCCCTGGCCAGCGAGCTGCGCAACTCCTCCGCCTCCAGTCCGGCCTATATGGAGCCGCTCTGGGCCAACCTCAAAGAGGGCGGGATGAACACCGTCCTCGCCGTCGTGACCTGGGAGCAGGTCGAGCCCGTCGAGGACCAGTTCGACTTCACCGTCGTGGACGAGATGATCAAGGCCGCCCGCGCCAATGACCTCAAGCTGGCCATCCTCTGGTTCGGCAGTTGGAAGAACGGCATGAGCTCCTATCACCCGGTCTGGGTCAAGAAGGACAATGCCAAGTATCCGCCGGCACTGACCAAGGAAGGCAAGAAGCTCCCGATCCTGAGCACGCTCGGCCTGGCCACCGCCAAGGCCGACGGCAAGGCCTATGCCGCGATGATGAAACACATCAAGGAGATCGATGCCGCCGAGCAGACGGTCATCATGATCCAGATGGAGAACGAGGTGGGCCTGCACGGCTACACCCGCGACTACAGCCCGGCCGCCAATGCCGCTTTCGCCGGCCCGGTGCCCGCCGAGCTGATCAACTGGCTCGTCGCCCACAAGGACAACCTCCTGCCCGAGACGATGGACGCCTGGAAGAAGAGCGGCTGCAAGACCTCCGGCACCTGGGAGGAGGTCTTCGGCAAGGGCGACCGCACTGACGAGATCTTCATGGCCTGGAACTACGCTTCCTACATGAACATCGTCTCCGCCGCCGGCAAGGCCGAGTATGACCTGCCGACTTTCGTCAACGCCTGGATCGTCCAGCCCGAGGACAAGCGTCCCGGCAACTATCCTTCCGGCGGTCCGCAGGCCCAGAACCACGACATCTGGCGTGCCGGCGCTCCTGCCATCGACATCCTCAGCCCGGACATCTACCTTGCCGACTTCCCGAACATCCTGCGGATGTACTCCCGCAGCGGCAACCCGGTCTTCATCCCCGAGTCCCACGCTGGACAGGGCGGTGCGGCCAACGCCGCCTTCGCCATCGGCGAGATGGGCGCCATCGGCTACAGCCCGTTCGGTCTCGAGAGCGGCGCCACGACCCCGCAGAACCGGACCTTCGCCGAATTCTACCACAAGGCCGGCTGCTTCTCCAAGGAGATCCTCAAGGCCCAGGCCGAGGGCCGCATCCACGGCACCTGGGTCAAGGCCCTCAACCCGACCCGGGTCAAGGACGAGGTCGTGATGGGTGACTACAAGATCCAGTTCGAGCTCGTGTCCAGCGGCCGCCGCAACGGCGGCGCCCCGCAGCGTACCGGCGGCACCTATGCTCCTGATGCACAGGGCTATGCCATCGTGATCCAGGACGACGCCGACAACTTCACCTTCCTGGGCTCCAACATCCGCGTGGTCTTCCAGCCCAAGGAGGGCAATGCGCAGACCGTGGGTCTGGCGAAGGTCGTCCACGGCGACTTCGACGCTGACGGCAACTGGGTGCCGGGCCGCTGGCTCAACGGCGACGAGATCCAGCTCCGCTACGACATCCTCCCCGCCATCGAGGAAAACTATTCCGGCCAGGGCCTCGACTTCGGCCGTCCGTCCCCGGAATTCATCAAGGTCCAGCTTTATAAGTATTAATTGTTGCGTCCTGCCTTCGGAGGATAGCAGACCTTCCCGAACCGTCGCTTCGCGACCCCTCCCACTTCGTGGGCCCCTCCCTCTTATGATGCCGAGGGTGGCACAGGTTCCGGAAGGTCTGCTATCCTCCGAAAACGGCAGGAACCGTATAAATTGTCGATTATGAGAACCAAATTGATCACCCTCCTGCTCCTTTCTCTCCCCGTGCTGTGCCTGGCGCAGCGGCCGCAGCGGCCGGCCGCGCCGCCGCAGCCGGCGCCGCAGCCGCTCGACCTCACCATCCAGGTGACGGAGCCGGGTTTCCAGGTGTTCCAGTTCCCGAAGAACCAGATCCCCCGGATCGACGGCGACTTCTCCGACTGGGACATCGTGCCGGACAGCTATGTCGTGCCGATGGAGGAGATGTGGGACGACAGCGGCAAGCACCAGGGCCTCGATAAGAGCACGCTCGACATCAAGGTCAAGGTGGGCTGGGTCGAGGGCCTGAACCGCCTGTACTTCTACTACGAAGCCTACGACAATTTCTGGGATTTCAACCAGCTCCAGCTGCGCAACGACACCTTCGAGATCGTGGTGGACGCCGACCTGTCGGGCGGCCCCCACACCGACGAGTTCCGGCTCAACAGCGAGGTGCTCAGCCGCTACGACGCCTTCTTCGCCCTGCAGAACGTCCACGCCCAGAACTACCACATCATGACCCCGCCCACGCCCGGCAAGGCTTGGACGATGGTCTGGGGCGTGCAGCAGTGGCTCAAGGAGCTCCCGTACGCAAACTACGCCTACAGCTATGACTTCAAGCACGGCGAGTCCGGCACGCTCAAGTTCGAGTTCTACATCACCCCGTTCGACCACGCCAGTCCGGACGGTCCTGCCTATTCGACCGAGAGCCGCCTTTACGCCGGCAAGAAGATCGGTCTGTGCTGGGCGGTGATCGACTACGACGGCGGTCGCGGCAACGACGGCTTCTGGAACCTCTCCAAGCACCACCGCATGTTCGGCAACGCCTCGATGGAGCGCCTCTTCACCCTGATGCCCCTCGAGAAGCAGTTCCGCCGTCCGGTTGAGGCCGCGTGGGACCACTACGTCGTGCCCGACACCCGCCGCGTCGTCTTTACGGACAAGAGCTACGGCAACGTGACCTCTTGGAAATGGGACTTCGGTGACGGGACCACCTCCACGGAGCAGAACCCTGTCCACGAATACAAGCAGGATGGCGCGCACTATGTCGTGACCCTCTATGTGTCCGGCCCCGACGGGGAGGATCTCTGTTGCAAGATCTGGGATGTCTGCGTCCACGATCCGAAGAATCCGGTGGGCGTATACAATTAGAATATTTTTGTGGATTCAAGGGTTTTTGCTATCTTGCAGGACACTAACGAATATCCATTATGAAAAAGAAATTCAGATGTCTCGTTTGCGGCTATGTCTATGAGGGGGAGAATCCTCCCGCTGAGTGCCCGCAGTGCCGCGCTAAGGGCGATAAGTTCGTGGAAGTCAAGGGCGAAGGTCTGGAGTGGGCCTGTGAGCACCGCCTCGGAGACGGCGTCGTCGAGGACGCCGAGGTCATGCAGGGCCTGCACGACCACTTCAACGGCGAGTGCACCGAGGTGGGTATGTACCTCGCGATGAGCCGCCAGGCGGAGCGCGAGGGCTATCCGGAGATCGCCGACGCCTTCAAGCGCTACGCCTTCGAGGAGGCCGAGCACGCCGCCAAGTTCGCCGAGCTGCTGGGCGAGGTGGTCTGGGACACCAAGACCAACCTCAAGAAGCGTGCGGAGGCCGAGTGCGGCGCCTGTGAGGGCAAGCTCGCCATCGCCAAGCGCGCCAAGGCGCTGGGCTATGACGCCATCCACGACACCGTCCACGAAATGGCCAAGGATGAGGCCCGTCACGGCGCCGGATTCCAGGGCCTGTACAAGCGTTTCTTCGAGAAATAGGCCTTTGTGCCTGCTCTTTGAGGGACGGTCCTGCACGGACCGTCCCTTTTTTCGAACTTTCTTTGTATATTCGCGGATGCGGTAAACTTTAAATCATCTGTCCCTATGAATATTTGGTTCCTGATGCTGGCCGTGATGGTGCTTTCGTTCATCGTCCAGCTGATGCTTTCCAGCAGATTTGCAAAGTATTCCCGGGTGCCCTCCCCGCGCGGGCTGACGGGCGCCGACGTGGCGCGCCTGATGCTGGCGCAGAACGGCATCACCGACGTCACGGTCCAGTCCGTATCCGGCAAGCTGACCGACCACTACAACCCCCAGGACAAGACGGTCAACCTCAGTGAATCGGTGTACGGCTCGGCTTCGGTTGCAGCCTGTGCCGTGGCGGCCCACGAGACAGGCCACGCCATCCAGCATGCCCAGGGCTATGCCCCGCTGCGCCTGCGCTCCGCCCTCGTACCCGTCGTCACCTTCGCCAACAATACGGTGCAGTGGGTGCTGCTCGCCGGCATCCTGCTCATCAACGTCTTCCCGCATCTGCTTTGGGTCGGCATCGGCCTGTTCGCGCTGACGACCTTCTTCAGCTTCGTCACGCTGCCGGTGGAGATCAATGCCAGCCAGCGCGCCGTGCAGTGGCTGGACGGCGCCGGGATCGTGGACGCTTCGACGCGTCCGATGGCGGTGGACGCCCTCAAGTGGGCGGCCTACACCTACATCATCGCAGCGATCGGTTCCCTCGCCACGCTCTTCTACTATATTGCCCTGGGCAACAGCCGCCGCTGAGATGGACAGTATCCGTATCGACAAATACCTGTGGGCGATCCGGGTATTCAAGACCCGGAGCGACGCCACGGACGCCTGCAACGGCAACAAAGTCAAGGTCGCAGGCGTCAACGCCAAGCCGTCCAAGGCCGTCAAGGCCGGCGATGTGCTGGAGATCCGCAAGGGCTCGGCCCTGTTCACATACAAGGTCCTCAAGGTCGCGGAGAACCGGATGGGGGCGCAGCTCGTCCCCGAGTTTGCGGAGGACATGACTCCCGAGAGCGAGCGCGCCAAGCTGCACGCGCCCCGGGAGACCGTCGTCCTGCAGCGCGACCGCGGTACGGGCAGGCCGACCAAGCGGGATCGCCGCCAGTTGGAAGAGGCGATGGATATGCTTGATTTTTAAATTGTTAGTTATATGTGTGGTATTGTTGGTTATGTCGGGGGGCGCCAGGCCTACCCGATACTGATCAAGGGACTTACCCGGCTTGAGTACCGGGGCTACGACAGCGCCGGCGTGGCGTTGATCAACGACAGCAGGGAGCTGGTCATCTACAAGACCAAGGGCAAGGTCAAGGACCTGGAGAAGCTGGCCGCCGACAAGGACGTCAGCGGCAACATCGGCATTGCGCATACGCGCTGGGCCACCCACGGGGAGCCGAGCGATGTCAACTCCCATCCCCATTACTCGGAAAACCACAACCTCGCCTTGATCCACAACGGCATCATCGAGAACTACCAGGCGCTCAAGACCGAGCTCACGCGCCAGGGCTACCATTTCCAGAGCCAGACCGACACGGAGGTGGTCATCCAGCTGATCCAGTACATGATGGACTCCCGCAGAGTCAGTTGGGAAGAGGCCGTCCCGATGGCCCTGCGCCACGTCATCGGCGCCTATGCGCTGGTCATTATGGACAAGGACGAGCCCGACAAGATGATTGCCGCCCGCAAGGGCAGCCCCCTGATCATCGGAGTGGGGGAGAACGAGTACTTCGTCGGCTCCGACGCATCTCCGATCATCGAATACACCAACAAGGTCGTCTACCTGGGCGAAGAGCAGATCGCCTTCATCCAGCGCGGCCACGAGTTGCGGATTACGGACCTGAGCAGTGAAGAGCTGACCCCGGAAGTCCGCCAGCTGGAGATGAGCCTGTCCGAGATCGAGAAGGGCGGATTCCCGCATTTCATGCTCAAGGAGATCTTCGAGCAGCCCCGCACCCTGCGCGCGTCGATGAAGGGACGCCTGCATCCGGAGCTGGGGACCGTCAAGCTCTCCGGTGTGATCGACAACCGGGAGCGCCTGCTGGGCGCGAAGCGCATCGTCATCTGCGCCTGCGGCACCTCCTGGCACGCCGGCCTGATCGGCAAATACCTGATCGAGGAGCTGACCCGCAAGCCGGTGGAGGTGGAGTACGCTTCGGAATTCCGCTACCGCAGGCCGGTCATCGACTCCTCGGACGTGGTCATCGCCATCTCCCAGTCCGGCGAGACGGCCGACACCCTTGCCGCCGTCAACCTCGCCCGCGAGTCCGGGGCTTTCCTGTTCGGCATCTGTAACGTGGTCGGCTCGTCCATCGCCCGTGCTACCGACACAGGCTGCTACACCCACATCGGTCCGGAGATCGGCGTGGCGTCGACCAAGGCCTTCACGGCCCAGGTCACGACGCTCTTCCTGATCGCGATGAGCCTGGCCGAGCAGCTCGGCACGGTCTCCGACGAGCGCCGCGCCGCCCTGGTGGAGGAGTTGCAGCGCATCCCGGACAAGATCACCAAGATCCTGGAGCACGACGCCGACATCGAGGCGCTCGCCAAGGTCTTCACCTATGCCCACAATTTCCTCTACCTGGGCCGCGGGTACAATTATCCGGTGGCCCTGGAGGGAGCGCTCAAACTCAAGGAGATTTCCTACATCCACGCCGAGGGCTATCCGGCCGCCGAGATGAAGCACGGCCCGATCGCCCTGATCGATGAAGAGATGCCAGTGGTGGTGATCGCCCCGCGCCGGGGCAATTACGAGAAGATCTTGAGCAACATCCAGGAAGTCAAAGCCCGCCGCGGCCGCATCATCAGCGTGATCACGGAGGGAGACCAGGACGTCAAAGCCCTGTCGGACTGGTACTTCGAGATCCCGGACACGGAGGAGTGCTTCGAGCCCATCCTCTCGATCATCCCGCTGCAGCTGCTGGCCTACCACATCGCCATCGCCAAGGGACGCAATGTGGACCAGCCGCGCAATCTCGCGAAGTCGGTGACGGTCGAGTGATCAGTCCAGATACATCGCGTGGCGGACACGGTCGGCGACCGCGTCGCCTTTCAGCGCGCGCAGGATCTCCAGCGCGAAACTGACGGCGTGGCCGGCGGAGCGGCCCGTGATGATGCGCCCGCAACGCACGGCCGGCGCCGGCGTGAAGACGGCGCCCTTCGCGAGGAGGGGCTCCTCGAAGCCTTCGAAACAGGTGAATTCCACGCCCTTCAGGTCGTCGAGTTGGCTCAGGATCAGACCCGGAGCGGCGCAGATGGCTGCTACCGTCCCGCCGGCGGCATAGTGCTCCTTCATCAGGGAGATGAGCGGGGTGCACGATGCGAGGTTCTTGGAACCGGGCATCCCGCCCGGGAAGATCATCACGTCAGCGGCCGTCGTGCCGGCGTGGTCGGTGTCCAGCTCCGGCAGGAAGGTCTCGGCGCCCAGGGTGACGCCGTGGGATGACTCGATGAAGGGGTCGTCCGTGAGTGCGACCAGGGTGGTGTCCACGCCGCCGCGGCGGAGGACATCGTTTGTGGCGAGGGCCTCGACATCTTCGAAACCGTCGGCCAGAAAAATGCAGACTCCTTTCATAACACCACAAAAATACGCATTTTCTGATTATCTTTGCACAACAACCAATAGCTACCTTATTATGAAGAGATTACCCCTCGTCATCCTGTTTTCCCTCGCGCTTTCCTGGAGTGCCGGCGCGCAGGTCTCCAACCGCTTCTCGCTGGGTGTCGGTACCGGCCTCGACGGTACCAGTTTCGAGCTGGGCACGCGCCTGGGCGACCACGTGCAGGTCCGCCTCGGCTACGGTACGGCCTTCGGACTGGGTTATACGCTCAAAGGAGACGAAGGCATCCGTGTCCCCCAGCATCCGGCCATGGAGGACAGTCCCGAGATCAACGTCCCGATGAAACTCAGTTTCGCCCGCAACGATGCGCGCCTCCTATTCAATTTCTATCCTGGCTCGCGTGCGACCTTCCACATCACCCTGGGCGCCTATCTGGGGAGCGGCAGCTTCTTTAAAGGGGAGGTGAAAAACCTGCCCGATGACTACAATAATATTGGTTTGGAGATGGGCGACTACACCGTCAAGGCCATCAACAATACCCTCCGCGTCGAGCTCCGGGCCTTCGGCCTCGGTTCTCCCGGTTTCGCTATCCTGCCCTATGCCGGCCTGGGCTTCGGCCGGCCGGTCCGCGCAGACAAGCGCGTGACCTTCTCCTTCGACCTGGGCGCCGCCTACCAGGGAGAACCCTCCCTGTGGGCGCGCAGCGTCAAAGCGGACGGGACGCGCGCGTATGTCAATGTTTCGGACAATGATCTGATCGACATTTCGGAAGTCGTCGAAGAGTACGGCCAGTACCTGAATTTCTGGCCGGTGATTAACTTCCACCTCTATTTCCGGCTCTTCTAGCCGGGAATCGTCACGGAGAGGCCGCTACAGGTCCTCCGGCAGGACGGGCTCCGCATCGGGATTGATGTAGGGGTCCGTTTCCGTCCTGTGGACCGTGGTCTCCAGCAGAAGGGTGTCGCGCTCTCCGGGGAGCAGGCGGTACTCCGCGCACTCCGCCGGTACGAGCACCGTCTCGCCGGCGGGGAGCCGGAAGTCGAGCGACTGGCCGCCGGCCAGGGGGAGCTGGACGATCGCGCCGCCCCGGATGCAGCTGTAGAGGACGAAGGAAGCGCCTTCGGACTGCGTATAAGCCAACGGCGCATCCAGGGACAGGCGCTCCACACGCAGCTGGGGCAGGTCCGCGAGCCGGTCGCCGGCAGGCGCAGAGGCGCCGAAGCGCCGGTAGTCGATGAAGTCGAGCGCGTCCACGAGGGTGAGCGAAGTGTCGAACTCGTCCGGATGAACCTCCTCTCCCCAGGCGCATAGGCAGAAGTCCAGCGGCGAGGACTCGGCGATCTCGAGGATCTCCACGTCTCCGGCGGCCGCGTGCGGCGTCCCGGCGGGGATGTGCAGGCACTGCCCGGCGTGCAGGGCGATGACGTTGAGCAGCTCCTCCACGCTGCCGTCCAGGCATTTCGTGTAGAAGGCCGTGGCGTCGGTGTCCCGACGGAAACCGGCCATCGCGCGCGCATCCTTGCCGGCGCGCAGCACGTACCAGACCTTTTCCTTGCCGAGGAAGTCGTAACGCTGGGCTGCCGTCTCGTCGTCCGGGTGTACGCGCAGCGGCATCCGCCCGCGGACCGAGAGCTGCCGGACACAGACCGGGAACTGCCGCCCGTAGAATTCGTAGACGTTGTCCCCGACCACGCGGTCGAGGTAGGTGTCCATCACTTCGGCGATGCTGTTGCCGGCCAGCCAGCCCTCGCGCACCAGCGAGTCGCGGTACCCCAGGTCCGCCAGCCGGAAGGTCTCGCTGCCCCAGGGGTAGTCGTCCTGCAGGGTGCAGAAACGCAGGGGATATAGTTTCTTCTCGTCGTCCATAAGTACAAAAATAGCAAAAAATACAGTATCTTTGCTCTCCAACGGTTAGTCACAGCATTATGGAAAAGAAACTCCACCCCGGTACGCTATGCGTCCAGGCCGGTTACGACCCGGCCAACGGCGAGCCCCGCCAGATGCCCGTCATCCAGAGCACGACCTTCAAATATACGACCAGCGACGAGATGGGCCGTCTGTTCGACCTCGAAGAGTCCGGCTATTTCTATACCCGCCTGCAGAACCCGACCAACGACCGCGTGGCGGCGCGCATCGCCGCCCTGGAGGGCGGTGTGGCCGCGATGCTGACTTCCTCCGGCCAGGCCGCGAACTTCTTCGCCTGCTTCAATATCTGCGAAGCGGGCGACCACATGATTACCACGTCGGCGATCTACGGCGGGACCTTCAACCTCTTCGGCACGACCTTCCCCAAGATGGGGATCGAGGTGAGTTTCATCGACCAGAACGCCTCGGACGAGGAGATCGAGGCGGCCTTCCGGCCCAATACCAAGCTGGTCTTCGGCGAGGCCCTGACCAACCCGGGCGTGCGCGTGCTCGACATCGAGCGTCTCGCGCGCATCGCCCACGCCCACGGCGTGCCCCTGATCATCGACAATACCTTCCCGACCCCGGTGCACTGCCGTCCCTTCGAGTTCGGTGCGGACATCGTCACGCACTCCACGACCAAGTATATGGACGGTCACGGCACCACGGTCGGCGGCGTCATCGTGGACAGCGGCAATTTCGACTGGGAAGCCCACGCGGAGCGTTTCCCCGGCCTCTGCACCCCGGACCCTTCGTATCACGGACTGACCTACACGAAGAAATTCGGCAAGCTGGCCTATATCACCAAGGCCACCAGCCAGCTGATGCGTGACCTGGGCTCCATCCAGAGCCCGCAGAACGCCTTCTATCTCAACCTGGGCCTGCAGACCCTCGCCGTGCGGATGGAGCACGTCAGCCGTGCGGCGCGCCAGGTGGCGAGCTTCCTGCACGACCACCCGGCCGTCAAGTGGATCTGCTATCCCGACCTGCCGGACGACCCTGACCACGCCCTGGCGCAGAAATACCTCCCGGAGGGCTCCTGCGGGGTGATGGCCTTCGCCATCCACGGCGACCGTGCGGCGGCCAACCGCTTCATGGACAGCCTGCGGCTGGTCACGATCGAGACCCACGTGGCGGATTGCTATACCTGCATCCTGCATCCGGCATCGCACACGCACCGCCAACTCAGCGACGAGCAGCTGCGCGAGGCCGGGGTGGACCCGGACCTGATGCGTCTGAGTATCGGATTGGAGGATCCCCGGGATATCATTGCAGACCTGGAGCAGGCGCTGGCTAAGGCTTGATGCCTGATGGGTGCATCCCTCAGGCTTCCTCCGTCGCCTGGCTTCGGGGTGCAGCCAGCAAGGAGATCAAGATGCCTACCCCGGCGACGCCGAGCGTCGTCCAGAGCAGGTCGCTGGCCTGCAGGAGGACGGGATATGCCTCCAGGGCGAAGCCACCGGGCATCTTGACCAGGCCGAAATGCTGCTGAAGCAGCGCCAGGCCCACGCCGAGGAGCAACCCGCCCACCAGCCCTACGAGCGAGACCAGCCAGCCTTCCCAGATGAAGATCCGGCGGATGAGCCGGTCGTCCGCGCCCAGTGCGTGGAGTGTCTGCATGTCCTCGCGCTTGGCGATGGCGAGCATCGACAGCGAGCCGAGGATATTGGTGGCGATGATGATGACCACGAACAGCAGGATCAGGTAGATGGCCAGTTTCTCATAGCGCATCATCTTGTAGAGTGCGGGATGCTGCTGGTAGCGGTCCTGTACCCGGTATTCGGGGCCCAGCAGTTCCTGCAATGCGCGGAGCCGGCGGCGGTCCGCCGGACCGTCCAGGCGGAGTTCGATCCCGCTCACCTCGCCCTGCAGTCCCAGCAGGGTGCGCATCTGGTCGATGGGCACGAGCAGCAGCTGCTCGTCCTCCGAGGCGCCGATGCTCAGCAGGCAGCCCGGATGCAGCTTGACGCTGCCCAGGGCCGCGGCCGGCCCGGCGAGCGGGATGCGGGCGCCCCGGCGCGGGAAGTACAGCACCAGCGGTTCCGTGAATCGCGGGTGGATCCCCAGTTTGTAAGCCAGCCCGGCGCCGACGGCGGCTTGGGGGATGTCTCCGACGTGCAGTGCGAACGTCCCTTCAAGGACGTGCGAGGCGAGCCGCGACTCCTCCTCGTAGACGGCATCCACGCCCTTGGCGCGCGCCAACTCCTGCCGGCCGTCATAGTGCAGGAAGACCTCCTCCTCCAGCACGCTGGAGACCTGCACGATGTGCGGGTCGTCCAGCAGGGCGTCGAAGGCCGGCCTTTCCGGGACGAAATACTTGCCGTGCACGGCCGTGACCAGCACGTCCGGGTCCAGGTCGGAGATGTTGTCGCGGATGATGCGGTCGAAGCCGTTGTAGATGGACAGGATGAGGATCAGCGCGGCAGTGCCGATGACCATTCCGACGGCGCTGATCGTCGATATCACGTGGATGACCCCCAGCGACTTCTTCGCAACCAGGTATCTGCGCGCGATATAAAGGTCCGGCTTCAATTATTTCCTGAGGAGTTCCTCGATGTGTTCGGCGTAGTCCAGGGTGGAGTCCAGGTAGAAGTCCAGCTCGGGTACGATGCGCAGCTGCGAAGCCACCTTGCGGCCGAGCTCGCCGCGCAGGGCACGCTTGTTCTCCTCCAGGACCTGCATCACCTGCGGCGCGCGGTCGGAGGGGAAGATGCTCACGAAGACCTTCGCGATGCTCAGGTCGGGGCTGATGCGGACTTCGCTGACGGTGACCATGCACCCGCCGAAGACCGCCATCCCCTTGCTGCGGATGATCTCCGCCAGGTCGCGCTGAAGCTCGCGCGCGACCTTCAACTGTCTGGTAGAAGCGGGCTTATCCATTCACGATGATGATGAAATAGTCTTTCTTGCCTTTCTGGGCCAGGATGTACTTGCCGTCCACGATGTCCTTCTCGGTCAGCTGGTAGTTGATGTCGGTGACCTTGTCTTTGTTGAGGCTGAAACCGTTCTGCTGGATCATCTTGCGGGCCTCGCCCTTGGAGGGGAAGATCTGCGTGCGGACGGCCAGGGCGTCCAGGATGCCGATGGGCAGCTCGGAGCGGTCGATCCCGAAAGTCGGCACGCCGTCGAATACCGCCAGGAAGGTCCGCTCGTCCAGGGCGCGCAGGTCCTCGGAAGTGGACTTGCCGAAGAGCATCTGGGAGGCGCGCACGGCGTTGTCATACTCCTGCTGGCCGTGGACCATGATGGTGACTTCGCGGGCCAGCAGGCGCTGCAGTTCGCGGCGCTCGGGAGCCTCGCGGTGCGCGGCGATGGCGCCCTCGATGGTCTCGCGGTCCAGCATCGTGAAGATTTTGATGAAGCGTTCGGCGTCCTCGTCGCTGACGTTGAGCCAGAACTGGTAGAACTGGTAGGGCGAGGTACGCTCCGGGTCCAGCCAGACATTGCCTTTCTCCGTCTTGCCGAACTTGGTGCCGTCGGCCTTCTTGATCAGCGGGCAGGTGAGGGCGAAGGCTTCGCCGCCGTCCATCCGGCGGATCAGTTCGCTGCCGGTGGTGATGTTGCCCCACTGGTCGGAACCGCCGAGCTGGAGCACGCAGCCCTTATTCTTCCACAGCCAATAGAAGTCGTAGCCCTGCATCAGCTGGTAGCTGAACTCGGTAAAGGACATCCCCTCGCGGGATTCCGTGGAGAGGCGCTTCTTGACGGAGTCCTTGGCCATCATATAGTTGACGGTGATGTGCTTGCCGATGTCACGGATGAAATTGATGAAGGAGTAGTCCTTCATCCAGTCGTAGTTGTTGACGAGTTCGGCCTTGTTGGGGGCGTCGGATTCGAAATCCAGGAAATGGCTGAGCTGCGCGCGGATCCCGGCCACGTTGTGGGCCAGTGTCTGCTCGTCCAGCAGGTTGCGCTCCTGGGACTTCATCGACGGATCGCCGATCATGCCCGTGGCTCCGCCGATCAGGGCGATCGGCTTGTGGCCGCAGTTCTGGAAATGCCTGAGGATCATCACGCTGACCAGGTGGCCGATATGCAGGGAGTCCGCCGTGGGGTCGATCCCGACGTACGCGGCCTGCGGGCCTTCCATCAATTTCTCTTCCGTCCCGGGCATGATATCCTGGATCATGCCACGCCATTTGAGCTCTTCTACAAAATTCTTCATCGATTGCTTTCTAATAAGTCTGCAAATTTAGCTATTATTTAGTAATTTTGCGATTCGAAATCAATCTATGCAAAATATGAGAAAGAAAATCGTTGCAGGCAACTGGAAGATGAATACGACCAGACCTGATGGCAAAGAACTTGCGAAGGCCGTGGCCGCCCGTGCCGCGGAAGTCCCCGAAGGCGTCGGCCTGATCATCGCCCCGCCCTTCACCCACCTGTGCTGCTGCGGCAAGCAGCTCGAAGGCACCAAGGTGGAGCTCTCCGCCCAGAACTGCGCGGACCACGCCAAGGGCGCCTACACCGGCGAGATTTCCGTCGACATGCTCAAGGCTGTAGGCTGCCAGTGGACCATCCTCGGTCACTCCGAGCGCCGTCAGTATTACGGCGAGACCGACGAGAAGCTGGTCGAGAAGGTCAAGCTCGCCCTCGGCGCCGGACTCGGCGTCATCCTCTGCGTCGGCGAGAACCTTGACGAGCGCGAGGCCGGCAAGCATTTCGATGTCTGCGCCACCCAGATCAAGAATGTCCTCTACAACTTCACGGCCGAGGACATGCAGAAGATCGTCATCGCCTACGAGCCCGTCTGGGCCATCGGCACCGGCAAGACCGCCACGGCCGAACAGGCTGAGGAGATCCACGCCTTCATCCGCAAAGTGCTCGCCGACAAGTTCGGTGCGGCCGTTGCCGAGGAGGTCACGATCCTGTACGGCGGCTCCTGCAAGCCGTCCAACGCGAAGGAGCTCTTCGCCCAGAAGGATATCGACGGTGGTCTGATCGGCGGCGCCGCCCTCAAGGCCGACGACTTCATCCAGATCGCCCTGTCATTCTAAGACTCTCATACACAGGCCGATCCGGCCTGTGTTGCTCCATAGCCAGAACTGATCACCCTCGATGCGCAGCACCTCGAGGGTGAGTTTTTTCCGTGTCAGCACGTCCCGCTCGGTGGTCCAGGTCAGGTCCGCCGTCACCGTCTGTCCCTGGAAGGAGGGCAGCTCGATGAAGGTCGCCACGACGAAGTGGGACATATTGTCGGTGTGGACCCGGAACTCCCGCAGGTCCCGGCTGAAAGCGAGCTGGCACGTGGCGGGGTCGTATACGAAGGGGATGTCGCGTCCCACCATCAGGCGGACGCCTTCGTTCTCCGTGAAGGCGTTGCGCGTGCGTTGGTCCGAACAAGCGGCCAGCAGCATGGCGCAAAGGAGCAGCAGACAGGGGCGGAACGGGTGCGGGGACATCATTGGACGGTGATTTCTTTGTAGATGGTCTCGGTGGTGCCGTCCGTGTGGAGGATCTGTGCGGCGAGAAGCCCGGACCGGCGCAAAGTGTAATTGCCGTCGGCCTCCGGCTTGATCGTCCGGCCGTCCATCGACCAGCGGACCTCTTCGACCGCGGTGGCGTTGAAGACGCGCAGCGGGAGCTTGCTCCCCACGGGGAAACTGCCGTCAAGGTTGCGCTGCGTGTTGCTGAGATAGATATAGGGGAAGGTGCCCTCGCGGTATGCCTTGGTCACGAAAGAGTCGCTCAGCGAGTAGCGCCTGCCGTCGTCCAGGAGGACCTGTACGGACACGTTGTAGCCCGTGCGGGGCTGCAGGAATTCCAGGGTGTGGCTGGTGGCCTCCGGACCCAGGTCGCGCAGGGTCGTCTCCTTGCCGTCCGTCCAGCTGACCCGGAAGCCCCGGATGCCGGCGAGCTCTTTGGAGACTTCCCAGCGCACCACGGCGGCATCCTGATAGATGGAGAAGTCCGTCAGGACCAGGGGGCGGATGACATCGAACGAGACGCTCCCGTTAACGCCGAGGCGAATATCGGTCAGCGCCAGTCCCTGCGCCCGGCCGTCCCAGGCACGCATCGGCGTGGGGGAGTCAGAGCCGAACCAGTCGTATCCGTCCCGGGGGTACGGGAAGGCGGTGAGATCCCGGGCCTGCGGGTCGGCGGGGAGCAGCCGCACGCAAGGGTGCTCCGGGTTGTCATTGATCTCGCCCAACTCCCAGCGCTCCTTGGCGCTCACTTCCCGGCCCTGGCGGACGGACTGGCCGGCGGGATTGTCGGAACGGTCGATGTGGTAGACGTAGAGGCCGCCCCTGCCGCAGGCGAACAGGAAATACTCTCCCTCCCGGCCCGTCGTGGCCTTGAGGTAGCGCTGCCCCTCGCTGAGCGGGGCCAGTTCGTAATGCCCGACGGCGAGAGCCTCGACGTTGCCGAGTCCGAGCTGTTCGAGTTCGGGCGCACCGAAATCGGGCAGGCCATGCCGGCAGCCCTCGTCCATGATCGAGGTGTCCCACAGGCCGGGAGTTCGTCCGCCGCTGTCCTCGCCGTCCGTGTCATAGAAGTCGGGCAGGCCCAGCACGTGTCCGAATTCGTGGCAGAAAATGCCGGTCCGTCCCTCGGAGCACACGGCGAAGCGGTCGATCCGCTTGCCCCGTATGCTGATGGTGCCTCCGGCGGAGGAGAGCCAACCCTGCTGCGGCCAGATGGCGGATTCGCCGCCGCCGTCGTCCTCTCCGACTCCGGCGGCCAGCAGGAAGACGTTGTCCACGGTCCCGTCGGAGTCGTTGTCGAACTGGGCGAAGTTGATCTCGTTCTGCTGCTGCGTGCAGGCTTCGCGGACGGCCTCCCCCAGGTTGACATCCTTGCGCTCGGAATAATTGGCGCCGTAGTAGGCCGTCTCGTGGGCGAGGGTGGTGACGGGCGCCAGGGAGAACTCGAAGGTGGTCTTCCCGGCGAACTGCCGGTTGAAATACTGCTCCGCCTGCCTGACGGTGGCCTCCAGCTGGGCGGGCGTGGACGTGAAAGCCTGGTCCTGGAACTCCACGGGCAGGACGATCATCCGGAACACGGACAGCAAGAGGGTCAGGCAGGCCATAACAAAGATAAAGGTACGGAGTTTTTGGCAAAAAGCAAATTCGCCGCCTCTTCCCCGCCGGCGACGGGCGGAGGGAAGTGTTTGTATGATGGCTACTTGTAGTTTAGGAAAAAAAGCGTATCTTTGCGCCGCATTTCAGAAAACCGTCAGGTTTTGGTGCAATGGGTCCCGGACCCGATCCGGGATGAGTAACACATTTTAACAACAGAACAATGCAGCATTTTGAACTGAAAGGCCAGACCCGCAAGGTCGGCAACAAAGCGGTCATCAAGGCTTTCCGTCGCGAGGGTCTCGTACCGTGCAACCTCTATGGCCTCGGCATGGAGAACGTCCTCTTCACCGTCAACGCCAAGGAACTCAAGGCTCTTACCGACACGCCGAAGTCCTTCATCGTGGACCTCGTCCTCGACGGTGGCAAGGCCCGTACGGCCATCCTCCACGAGCTTCAGTGGCACCCTGTCACCGACGCTTGCCTCCACGTCGACTTCCTCGCCGTCAATGAGACCAAGCCCATCGCCATCAGCGTTCCGCTCGTGATCAGCGGCCACGCCAAGGGTGTGCAGCAGGGTGGTAAGTTCTATCAGAACGCCCGCGCCATCCGCGTCTGCGCCCTGATGAAGGACCTCCCCGACGAGGTGACCGTGGATATCTCCGGTCTCGGCCTCGACAAGCGTATCAAGGCTTCTGACATCCAGCTGGACAACGCCACGGTCGTCTCCGACAAGGATATGATCATCTGCGGCGTCAAGACCACGCGCAATGTTACTGCGGCTGCTGCGGAGGAGTAAACCGACTCCCGCTGTGGCTGACAAGTGTTATCTGGTGGTCGGACTCGGCAACATCGGTGCCGAGTACGCTGCAAGCAGACACAACATCGGCTTTATGATATTGGATGCCTGGGCTCAGGCATCCAATGTCGTTTTCGAGCCCGGCCGCTACGGTGACCAGGCCATCATCCGGGAGAAGGGCCGGGAATTCCACCTGCTCAAGCCTTCGACCTACATGAACCTCAGCGGCAATGCCGTCCGCTACTGGCTGCAGAAACTGGACATCCCCAGGGAGCAGATGCTGGTCATCTGTGACGACATCAATCTGCCTTTCGGCACCATCCGCCTGCGTCGCAACGGCAGCAACGGCGGCCACAACGGGCTGGGCAACATCGAGGAGGTCCTGGAATCCCGTGAATGGGCCCGGCTGCGGGTCGGGGTCGGACACGATTTCGCCCAGGGGCAGCAGATCGATTTCGTGCTGGGCAGTTTCTCGGAGGAGCAGCGGGCCGCAATTCCCGAAATTGCAAAAAAAATCATCGGAGGTATCCGGACATGGTGTTTCGTCGGTATGGATAAAGCGATGACGCAACTGAATACGAAGCAAAAAGACTAAAAAATTTGGTTTTTATTCTTTTCTTTTTTATCTTGCCGAAAATTAAGCAGTTATCTTAATTAACATTTAATAATACAACACCATGAAAGATCTTGTTAAGAAAATCGAGGCGACGATGGATGCCTTCAAAGTCAATGCTGAGGCTCAGGTAGTTAAGGGCAACAAAGCCGCTGGCGCCCGCGCCCGCAAGGCCGCTCTCGAGCTGATGAAGGATCTCAAGGAATTCCGCAGGGTTTCCGTCGAGGCCGCCAAGTAATTTTTTTTATTTTTTTTGCAACGTTCACGAAACCTCCTGCATCTATGTTGTAGGTTTAGGTTTTAGTACACGTCTAAGAGTCGGTGAGCCGCGAGGTTGAGCCGGCTCTTTGCTTTTGTAAAAAAGCAAAGAGCCGGCTTCGCCTATTCATCGAGGGGCGTTCCCCTCGAGCTCCCCCGGTCGCTTCGCTCCGAACTACCATCATCCAACAGCAAAGAGCCGGCTTCGCCTATTCATCGAGGGGCGTTCCCCTCGAGCTCCCCCCGGAATGCTGCTCGCAGGCAGGGAGGGTGGATTCGGAGCGAAGCGACGGGGGGAGTCTGAGGGGACCACCCCTCAGACATAGTTTAACGCCAGGGCAGATGTCCGCGACATCTGCCCTACCCGGGCAAAATGCTCCTCAAAGGACCCTGCCTGTCTCGCTGTAGCATTCCGGTCGGGCGAAGGTAGATTCGGAGCAGAGCGACGGGGGGAGTCTGAGGGGAACACCCCTCAGACATAGTGAAACGACGGGTGCAGATGTTCTCGACATCTGCACCCAGCCTGCGAGCAGCATTCCGGAGAATGAAAAGTGGTTAAAGCAGGGCGGAGAGGCACTTGCGGAGGCTGTCGGTCCAGTAGGGGACAGACAGGCCATAGGTGGCTTTGACCTTGGTCTTGTCAAGGACTGAGAACGCCGGACGTCGGACCGGGCTCGGGAATTCGTCGGAATGGCAGGGCCGGATGTCACAGGCGGAGCGTCCGGCCTCCGGGCAGATCTGATCCGCCATTTCCGCGATCCGCTTCGTGAAATCATACCAGCTGCAGACCCCTTCGTTGCTATAGTGGTAGATGCCGCAGACCGGTCCTGCCAGGATAGCGAGAATGGCGCTGGCCAGGTCGCCGGCGTAGGTGGGCGTGCCGACCTGGTCGAAGACCACGCTGAGCCGCGGTTTCTCGGCCGTCAGGCGGAGCATCGTCCGCACGAAATTCTTGCCGAATTCGCTGTAGAGCCAGGCGGTGCGCAGGATGACGTACCGGCAGCCGGTGCGCTGGATGGCCTGCTCGCCGTGGAGCTTGGTCAGGCCGTAGACGCCGGTGGGTGTGCCGGTCTGGTCCTCCCGGCAGGGGGTGTTGTACGGGTCTCCGCCGAATACATAGTCCGTACTGACGTGTATCAGCAGGCCGCCGTTCTCCCGCATCGCCAGGGCGAGGTTCTCCGGAGCCTTCGCGTTGAGGAGCTCCGCCAGTTCCGCGCGCTCCTCGGCAGCGTCCACGTTGGTGAAGGCCGCGCAGTTGACGATAGCATCGATCCGCCGCTCGCGCACCAGGGTGCGGACGGCATCAAGGTCGGTGATGTCGAGCCGGCGCGTGGACGTGTCTACGGGCGCGCCGCCGGCGAGCTTGCGGAGCATCGTGGCGGATTCCTCCGAGGCTTCGGTGACATCGGTGAAGAGGAATTCCATTTCCGGGCCCGGCCCGGAATGACGGGAAGCGGCCAGCAGCCGCATCTCATTGCCCAACTGGCCGTTGGCACCGGTGACAAGGATATTCATAACACGAAAGGGATTTGCGTGTCGGCCAGGACGGCGCGGGCGCGGTCCTTGTCGCTGAGGATCATCCGCTCCGCGGGAACCTGCCAGTCGATCCCCAGGGCGGGGTCGGCCAGCTGGATGCCGGAGTCGGCCTCCGGGTGGTAGAACTCGTCGCATTTGTATTGGAAGACCGCCGTTTCGCTGAGTACGGCGAACCCGTGCGCAAACCCCTTGGGGATGAAGAACTGCAGATGGTTCTCTCCTGAAATCTCTACTGCGACGTGCTGCCCGAAAGTAGGTGAGCCTTGCCGGATATCTACAGCCACGTCGAGTACCTTTCCGGCCACGCAACGCACCAGCTTGCTCTGTGTGAAAGGCGGATTCTGGAAGTGCAGGCCGCGGACCACGCCGTAGCTCGACATCGATTCATTGTCCTGCACGAACTGTATGCTGTGCCCCAGCAGCGGGGTCACCTGCGCGTCGAAATCCCGCTGGGAAAAACTCTCGAAAAAGTAGCCCCGCGCGTCCTTGAACACGCGTGGCTCGATGATGAAGACGCCCTCCAGGGCGGTGGGGATTACATTCATTTCTTGCGTTTCTCGTCCTCGATACACTTGAGCAGATACTGCCCGTACTGGTTCTTGAGCATCGGCTGCGCCAGCTCGCGCATCCGCTCCTCCGTGATCCAGCCGCGGTGGTAGGCGATGCCTTCCAGGCAGGCGATCTTGAGACCCTGGCGCTTCTCGATGACTTCCACGAAGATGGAAGCCTCTGCCAGGCTGTCGTGCGTGCCGGTGTCCAGCCAGGCGAACCCCCGCCCGAAAGTCTGGACCTTCAGCTCGCCGTCCCGCAGGAACTCCTGGTTGACCGTGGTGATCTCCAGCTCCCCCCGGGCGGACGGCTTGATGTGCTTGGCCACGTCCACCACCTTGTTGGGGTAGAAATAGAGCCCGACGACGGCGTAGTTGCTCTTCGGCTCCTTCGGCTTCTCCTCGATGCTCAGGCAGTTTCCGTCTGCATCGAACTCCGCCACGCCGTAGCGCTCCGGGTCGTCCACCCAGTATCCGAACACCGTGGCTTTGCCGTCCTGTTCCGCCGAGCGGACCGCCTCCTTGAGGAGTGCGGTCAGGCCGTTTCCGTGGAAGATGTTGTCCCCGAGCACCAGGCAGGCGCAGTCGTCGCCGATGAACTCCTCGCCGATAAGGAAAGCCTGGGCCAGACCGTCCGGGCTGGGCTGCTCGGCGAATTCGAAATGCACGCCGTAGTCGGAGCCGTCGCCGAGCAGGCGCCGGAAGCCCGGGAGGTCCTGGGGCGTGCTGATTATCAGGATGTCACGGATACCCGCCAGCATCAGGACGCTGATCGGATAGTAGACCATCGGTTTGTCGTAGATCGGCAGCAGTTGCTTGCTGACGCCTTTGGTGATCGGGTAGAGCCGGGTGCCGGAGCCGCCGGCGAGGACGATGCCTTTCATTGGCGGAACGTTTTTAGGTATGCAGGACAAAAGTACAAAAACTTTTCCGCATCGCTGATTATTTGCCGTACTTTGTTTAAATTTGCGCTCGATGCGCCGGGTCAGGTACATACTCCTCTCGTTCGCCGTCCTGCTCGTTCAGGGTGGCTGCAACGGCCTGGACCGTCCCTATGAAGGGACGTACGACCAGGTGCTCATCTTCTGCGCCCTCGGCTACAACAATCTCAGCCCCGACCTGGTGTCGAATTTCGAACAGATCCAGGACGGCATCCTGCCCGGCCTGTGGCAGGATAAGGCCATCGTGGCTTTCTGCCACACCTCCGTCGGGCTGGATTACACCAAGCCCAACCCGCCGCGGCTGATCCGCATCTACCGCGATTCCGAGGGCAAGGCCCGGGCCGACACCCTCAAGACGTACGACAATATGGCCGTCGGTGCCACCAAGGAGTCCATCCGCACAGCGCTCACGGAGATCATGGAGCGCTTCCCGTCCAAGCATTACGGGATGATCGCCTCTTCCCACGGAACGGGCTGGATCCCGGGCGGATATACTTCCGACAGCGAGTATTCCAGCATCCGGGAGCGGGTCGAGGAGCCCGAGACGCCCTGGCCGCTCACCAAGGCCTTCTGCAACCATTTCACCCGCAGGGGGACGGTCACGGATATCAATTGGATGGAGTTCTCCGATTTCGTGGACGCCATTCCAATGAAGCTGGACTACTTGATCATGGACGCCTGCCTGATGGGCGCGGTCGAGGTGGCCTGGGACCTCAAGGATATCTGCAACTACCTGGTCTTCTCGCCGACCGAGGTGATGGAATACGGGATGATCTACAAGACCCTTTCCTGGGATATGCTCAGCGGCCGGGAGGCCGACCTGCGGACCTACTGCGAGGAGTTCTATGACTATTACAGCAATATGAGCGGCAGCCCGTACGGGACCATCACCCTGCTGGACTGCTCGCGGCTGGACGCGCTCGCCGAGGCCTTCGGCGCGATTGTCGGGGCGCACCGCGCGGAGATGGGCATCCGCCAGCTCAGTACTGTCCAGCGGTACTACTATCCCTCCAGCAAGCTCCGCTTCTTCTATGACCTGCGGGACTTTGCCGACAAGCTGGATGCGAGCGCCTCGGAGATGGCGCGCCTGGACGCCGCGCTGGAAGCCTGTGTGCTCTATCACGCAGAGACGCCGACCTTCTTCAACCTGCCCCTGGAGCGCTGCTGCGGCCTGTCGGTCTATATCCCGGATCCTGCCCGTACGCGCCTCAATTCTTTCTATCGGGACCTGTCCTGGAACCGGAAGGTGCAACTCGTGAAGTAAGGCATTCTTTTTTGGCAGATTCCCGATTTGTTCGTATCTTTGCTTAACATTTTATTCCCTTCGCGTGTAGAATGCCAAAGGATTGCAGTGTTGGCTCCTGGATAGGAGCACGGCTGCTGCGCGGGCCGATCCCGCCAATCCGTGACGCCGCCCGGTTCTTTGTGTCTCCAAAGGCCGGGGAGTGAAGGAAATGCCCAAACCGTGACCACAAAACTCATCCAACCCTCTCCCGAAGGCCTCCATTGGTACGCCCTCAAGGTTTTCTACAACCGGGTGGTCTACCTCAAGTCCCTGCTTGAAAAGGAAGGCAAGGAGACCTATGTCCCGCTGCATACGGTGGAGCAATATGAGAGCGGCCGATTGACCTATGTGGAGAAGCAGCTGATTCCCTCGTTGCTTTTCGTGCGCTGCGAGGAGCGGTGGCTGGTGGACTTCAAACACGGGCACAACGCTGATTTCATGTTCTACGTTGCGCCCCAGTCCAACCTGCCCGGAGCGATCCGGGATGAGGAGATGCGTTCGTTCATCCTCGTGACCTCCGCAAATGCCGGACGCAACGTGAAGTACTTCGGTGCCGATGCCCCAGAGTATCGTACCGGCGACCGCGTTCGGGTCATCGAAGGTATCTACAAAGGTGCCGAGGGCTACATCAAGCGGATCAAAAAGGACCGCAAGCTCATTGTCTCGGTGACCGGCGTCGCCGTGGTGGCGGTGAGTTACATCCATCCGGATTATTTGGAGAAATTGACAAATGATTGACAAGTCTATGAAAAGGTGGTCCCTCTGTTTTATCGGGTTCCTGTTTTTGATGGTGTTCCTGCTTCAGGGACGGCTTTGCGCAGCGGACAAATTATATATCTGGAACGCGGAGGAACTGGAGGCCATCAAGACCGACCCGTCAAAGAAAGCCTTGGCGGACAGGTATGTTGCCAAAGCGGATTCCTGTCTCTTGCTGCAGCCTTTGACAGTGGTGGACAAGAGCTGGTCCTTCGCTGAGGACAAGCATTATTATTGTACGATGGCTCCCTATTGGTGGCCTATAGAAGTAAACGGGAAGACCGTCTTTGTAAACCGTGATGGACACGTCAATCCGCAGAGCCTGGATCTGGACAAGGCCAAGATAGCCCAGCTTGGAGATCGGATGAAACTCCTTGCAATTGCTTATTATTTTACGGGGGACGGGCGTTACTTTGATGCTTATCGGGAGCAACTGGATGTGTGGTTCATCAACCAAGACACATATATGTATCCGGATTTCCTGTATGCGCAGGTTGTCCCAGGGAGGAATGGCAATAAGGGCAGGGGTGTCGGAATAGGGGAAGGTCACGGATTCAATGACGTGCTCGAGTCCTTCCGTTTGATCGATTCCGTCAGGTCGGTTGGCACCAGAAGGAGAGGCAAGGTGATCGCCTGGTTCCGTCGCCTGGGGGACTGGATGGCTACGAGCGCGCAGGGGATCGAGCAGGCGAAGATGAACAATAATCTGGGTATTTCTTATGATACCACATTGGCAAATATTTCGCTTTTTGTAGGGAACCGGGCACGCGCAGAACAGATATTCGACCAGTTCTCCGAGAAGCGGACGTTCAAACAGATCGAGGAGGATGGTAAGATGCCCGGAGAATTGCAAAGGACCAAGGCGTTCAGTTATTCGGTGTACTGCCTGGATTTTTTCACCGATTTCTTCCTTCTAGCTTCGTCTGCCGGTACTGATGCTTATGAGCGGGATCGGGATCGCTACAATGCGGCATATAAGTTCTTGCTGCAGTTCGTAGATAACCATGAAACTTTTCCTTACAATCAGATCATCGGCTGGCGGGATTCCACCCGGTCTCTCTATGACCAGATCGATCGGCTGAAGAGGATAGACCCTGAAATTGCGGACAGGCTGACAATCAATTCCGCATCCTCGGTAGAGAAATGATCAACATCCAAGATAAACTTAACTGTTGTGGCTGTAATGCCTGTGGGGATATTTGTGCCCACTACGCGATAAGCTTTTCTTCCGACCGGGAAGGCTTCTGGTATCCCGTCGTCGATTTGGAGAAATGTACGGATTGCCACCTGTGTGAACGCGTTTGTCCGATGACCGGTCCGGCCGATTATGTGAGCAGGTATCCTGTCCCGAAAGTATTTGCCGCATACAACAAGGATGAGCCGGTCAGGCTTGACAGCACTTCCGGAGGCGTGTACTCCGCACTGGCGAATGCGATGTATGCGAAGCATTCGTTCGTGGGCGGAGCCGTCTACAATGACGACCATACTGTCAGGCATATCGTATCGGACGACCCGGCCATGCTGGATGAGATCAGGAGCTCCAAGTATCTTCAGAGCATCATGTCCGGTCAGTACCGGGAGATCCGGTCTCTACTGAACGAAGGAGAATCCGTCCTTTATTGCGGCTGTCCCTGCCAGATACAGGCTTTATATAAGTTCCTCAACAAGGAATACGAGAACCTGGTCACTTGTGATTTTATCTGCAGGGGGGTGAACTCGCCCAAAGTCTTTCTCAAGTATATGGAGATGCTCGAGCGCGAATTCGGCTCCAAGGCGACCAAAATCAAGTTCAAGGCAAAGAAATGGGGGTGGCATAATTTCTCTTTGCGGGTTAATTTCGCCAATGGGGAAGAGTACTGCAAGGACAGGTGGCACGATCTCTTCTTCATCGGTTATCTGCAAGCGGGCAATTTTACCCGGCCCTCCTGTTATTCTTGCCGGTTCAAAGGTTTCCCCCAAAAGGCGGACATTACGCTTGCCGATTTCTGGGGGATCGAGAAAATTGACAAAACGATGGATCAGGATAAGGGAACATCCCTTGTGCTGATCAATTCCGACAAGGGAAAGGCTTTGTTCGACAGCATCAAAGACGGAATTGAATGCAAAGAGTTCACTATGCAAGATGCCGCCAAAGGGAATCCCGCAATGTATAGCTCTTTGTCTTCCATTCCCTTGAATCGCGAGGCGTTTTTTGAAGACTTGGACATAATGGATTTTTCACGGGTCGCACGAAAATATTTCCCGCATCGAAACCTCTTCACAAAAGCAATGAATAAATTGTCCCCGTTGTTCAAATTGGGTTGTTCGTTCTCATCCTGGTCAACTTTTTTGAGAATTAATTTTTTCTCACGGCACGTCGTTCGCGCTGCCAAATTACCGTTCCTTAATGAAAGCAGGACCGTCATTCAGATGGATGAGAATTCATCGATGGTCCTCAAAGACAGGTTTATCACGGGCATGAGACAAGTGAAAAAGGCCCGTTCGGAAACGCGCATCCTATTGGAAGAAAACAGCGAATTGGTCGTAAACGGGCGTTTCACGGTCTTTGCCAACAGTTACATCCGGGTCATCAAAGGCGGGCGGCTGATCCTTCATGGCGGATCCATCAATGAGAATGTGCAGATCACAGCGGCGGATACGGTTGAGATAGGCAAAGAAGCGACGATCGGGCGCGATGTCGTGATCAGGTCTTATGACGGGCATACGATTTGTCAGCCGGGGTACAGAAAATCCGCTCCCATCCACATCGGAGAACACGTCTGGATCGGACAAGGGGCGACCATCCTGAAAGGTGTGACCATTGGCGACGGGGCTGTCGTCGCTTCGGGGGCTATTGTTACGAAAGATGTTCCTGCCAATTCACTTGTAGCCGGCGTGCCGGCAAAGGTTATCAAAGAAGGCATTAGTTGGGTCAAATGAAATTGTTGATTGTTGGCGGCACCGGCGTCTTGAGTTCGGCGGTTGTCGCAGAAGCGATAGCGCAGAAAATCGAAGTCACGATTATCACCCGTGGCATCAAGAAAAAAGAGATTCCTGGCGGGGTGACCTATATCAAGGCGGATTACCGGAACCGGGAAATGATGCTTGCCAAATTGGAGGGTAAGCGTTATGACGCTGTCATCGATTTTATCTGTTACAATCGGAAGCAGATCGATTACAGTATCGAATTGTTGCATCGTTTTGCCGATCAGTATGTTTTTATCTCTACGGCGTGTGTTTATGACAGCAGAGTCCAGGGTGTTAAAGATGAAAACGCCGACAAGGTGCTTCCGGATTGGAATTACAGCGTCCAGAAATGGGAATGCGAGTGTTTCCTGAAGGGACAGGCGGAGAAATTGGGATTCAATTATACCGTTGTTCGTCCGTGTGTCACTTATGATGACACCCGGATCCCTTATGGAGTTATGCCTCTGTATGGGTACCATTGGACATTCTGTGCCAGGATCCTGAGCGGGAAACCGGTGTTGCGCTGGGATGGAGGTAATGCCCGGTGGAATATGATGCGGGTCGAGGATTTCGCAGTGGGATTGCTTGGCGTCATCGGGAATCCCCATTGTTATGGGGAAGCCTATAACATCAGTGGGGACAATTCGTACTCGTGGAACGAGGTTTTACACACATTGGGAGAACTGTTGGGCAAGGATCCCACCGTTTTCGACGTGTCCAGCGAGGAGTTCAAAAAATACTATCCTGACAGAAAAGGAGAGATTGCCGGTCGTTCACTGGATTTGATTGTCAGCAACAACAAGGTCAAGGGGATCGTCCCTTCGTTCGGGACGACGTATTCCCTCAAGGCAGGATTGCAGCGGACGTTGGAAGCCTACGAGGGGGATGATTATCAATTAGGGATAGATTGGAAGTATGATGCCGCGATGGACCGCGTCATCAAGGTGCTTTCCAAAAAGAGAGGGCTGTCAACAAAGCAGTTCAATCTTGGTTTCAATGATTATCTTGGGACGGCTACAAGTGCGGACCGCCGGGTGTACTGGCTGGAATTCCATCGGGACAATCCGATGATCAAGGCATCCCTTCTTGGAGCCCGTTTCTTTGGAAAGATAGTGCGTTCGTTTAAGAATGGCAGAGGTCACCACAAATAGGACCATTGCAAAGAACACCGTTTTCCTGTACATCCGGATGCTGTTCGCGATGGCGGTATCGCTGTATACCTCCCGCGTTATCCTGGATGTATTAGGTGTGGATGATTACGGCCTTTATCAGGCCGTCGGCGGTGTCGTTGCGATGATGTCGTTCCTTAACAGTGCTCTCTCGCACGGCACATCAAGATTCCTGACCTTTGAACTGGGGACCGGGAATTACGAGAGATTGGAGCGCACCTTCTCCTCTGTTATGACGGCGCATATCCTGCTGGCGTTGTTTATCATCCTTGTAGCAGAAACGCTGGGTCTCTGGTTTGTCCGAAACAAGCTCGTCATCCCGGAAGACAGGATGGAGGCGGCCATCATCGCTTACCATTTCTCGATTCTCACGACGGTCATTCATATCATCCAGGTTCCGTACAATGCATCGATCATTGCTCACGAGCGGATGAATGTCTATGCATACGTGAGCATCATCGATGTCGTCTTGAAGCTCCTGATCTGCTATCTCCTGAAGATAGGTGGATTTGATAAACTGGCTCTGTATGCCATGCTTCTCTGTGGTGTCCAGACCTGCGTTGCCTTGATTTACCGTATCTATTGCGTGCGGAAGTTTTCGGAGACGCATTACAGGCCCATGTGGGATTGGAGCATCCTGAAAGGAGTCCTGGGTTACTCTGGGTGGAACCTGTTTGCAAATACGGCATTGGCCTTGGTCACCCAGGGAGCGAGTGTGTTGCTGAATATGTTCTTCACGTCGGCGACGGTCACCGCGATGTCCATCTCAAATCAGGTAAACGCTGCTGCGCAACAGTTCGTCAATAGTTTCCGGACGGCGGCGAATCCTCAGATCGTAAAAAAACTGGCCGTAGGAGATAAAGAAGGAAGCCAGCGTCTGCTTCTCGTGTCGACCAAGTTCAGTTTCTATCTGATGCTGCTGTTGTCGTTACCGATCTTCCTGGTTTGTGATGAACTGCTGGCGATTTGGCTGAAAGAGGTCCCCGCATACACGAATGTGTTTGTCCGCTTCACCATTGTGACTTGTCTCTTTCAGGTTTTCGATACCTCGTTCTATACGGCATTGTATGCGAAGGGCAGGATCCGCGAGAACGCTTTGATCTCTCCATCCATCTTGTTCATCCTGTTTCCGATCGTTTACGTGCTGTTCAAGCTGGGCCTCCCTCCGACCAGCCTGTCGATTGGTCTTCTGGTTGCGTATGCCATCCTGGGTCTTATCGTAAAGCCGATGCTGATTGTCAAGATCGCTGATTATAAATGGCGTGACATCCTGCAGGTGTTCGTCGATTGCCTGAAAGTTGCCGTTGCCGCAGTGATTCTTCCGCTCGTCCTGTATCATTTCTCCGACAGTTGGTCCGGAGGCAGCCACATAGTCCGCTTCTTGGTGATGGGGTTCGTCTCCGTCCTCTGTGTCTGTGCTTCCGTCTGGTGTCTTGGACTTACGCGGGAATGGAGGCGGAAGGTGATTTCCTTTGTCCGGAGCAAGATTCATCAAAAAGCAGGTAGATAGCAATTTATGAAAATAGGTATTTTAACGGTCCCGTTCAATAACAATTATGGCGGATTGCTTCAGGCATTTGCGCTGAAGTCCGTTTTGGGTGGGATGGGACACGATACCGTCATCATCAACCGCAGGCGCAACCGCCCCACGGGTTTCAAGTTCAAGGTGTATGCCTTGTTGGTCAAGTTGCACCTGATTGATGATTATCTGTCAAAAAAGACGGCTGCACTGAGCATAAATACCGATCGTTTCAAAGAGAAGTATCTGGAACCCATCACGGAACCCAATTATTCGACACAGGAACTGCGGCGTTGTCTGGATCTTGGGATAAACGCTTTCCTTGTAGGCAGCGACCAGGTCTGGCGCTATCGTTATGCCAAGGATAGTATCGATGACTACTTCTTCAGTTTCCTGAACGGAACGGGAATCCCCCGATTCAGTTATGCGGCATCGTTCGGAACAGAGGTGATGGATTATCCGGAAGACAAAAGAGTCACTGTTACGCGACTGCTGAAACAGTTCTGCGGCCTTTCGGTACGGGAAGAGAGCGGGAAAGACCTTCTGGTCGATGATTTGGGAGTAGCTCCTGATAAGGTGCATACAGTGCTGGACCCTACCTTGCTGCTTTCGTCAGATGATTATAAGCAACTGTTCCAAGGTCAATCGGATCATCCCTGGGGATATCTGTTTACGTATATCCTGGACGAAGCCGTGATCGATTCGGAGAGCATCTCTTCCCTGATGAAAAGTATGGACCTGGGACGGGTGGATATGAAGGCGCAAACGGGGGATGTAAGTAAACAAGAAGTGATAGAACCGGTCGAAAAATGGCTCTCCGCCATATACTACTCCGATTTCGTAATTACAGATTCTTTCCACGGGACCGTATTCTCCATTATCTTTAACAAATCCTTCCTGACCGTCGCCAATCCGACGCGCGGTATTACACGACTGCAGGCCTTGTTGAAGCAGTTCGGTTTAGAAGACCGTCTCGTAATGAGTCCGGAACAGATCATGTCTGTTCCACAGACCACTATTGATTGGTCGGTGGTTAATATGAAGATACAGGAGCTGAAAGCATCCTCTATTAATTATTTGGCCACTACGATTGACTCCATCGTATTTTAGCTCGTCTGTCTCTTTGAATGAAGTTGATTCCGTTCGTCGCTCTATTATGAATGATGCAGATTCGAAAGCAATAAGTTCAATCCGTTTTCCATTGGCCGTTATGGTCGTGGCGATTCACTCTTATTTCGCGGTAAATGGGTGGGCGTTGTCTGATGTAAAAAACTATGGGCTAGGATGCAATAGTGCACAGTTTTTTATAATTTCGATTTCACACGTAATAGCCCAAATTGCGGTGCCGACTTTTTTCCTTATTTCTGGTTTTTTGTTTTTCAGTCATTTTGGAGATGGCGGCTCACGTGTTTGGAAACGAAAGATATCAAACCGGATCAAGACATTGTTGGTCCCATATCTTTTGTGGATTCTACTCTATATTGGATATTCAGCATTGTCCGGATATAAGACGATTCTTCAAGATGGATTAGTAGAATGGTTGCGGTCTGTAGGTGGAATGGATGTCTTATGGTGTTGCAAAACCTGGAATCTTGACAGAGTTGATCTTTGGGGACGTCCTTTGATTTCATCTGCTCCTGTACTCGTCCCGTTTTGGTTCCTACGAGATTTATTCATTTGCATTCTTTTTAGTCCGCTTTTCTATTTCTGTTTCAAAGATTCATCCCCAAGAATCCTCAAGATAGGCGCATTGGTTGTTCTGTCCGTTTTGTTTTTTACACAAACTTCTTTGGTTGTCCCAGGCTTTAGTTCGTTGGCATTGTTCTTTTTTGGCGTCGGGAGTGCTTTGTCTCTTGGGGAGAAGAGTCTTGTGGAAGTATTCGCTCGGTACCGGATTGTTGAATGGGTTTTGTTCCTGGGGCTGTTTGTTGTAGAGGTCGCTCTTGATGGACATCATTCTCCTGTCGGGAATATTATATATCCATTCTTTATTGCCGCAGGCGTCGCTTCGGTTTGGACGCTAAAGCCTAATAAGTGGTGTATAAAGTTAGAACGATTCACCTTTTTTATTTTTTCGTTCCATGCTTTCATCTTGCCTTTTCTCAAAGCGATGCTAATGCAATTCATTGCGAAAGGTACCAGCATTGACGTTGAGTATGCGGAAACTCATTCATTGTTGGTAATAGGGATTTATTGTTTAGAAATCATTCTCGCTGTACTGATTTCCATGAGCTTGTATTGGGTTCTTCAGAAGACCCTTCCGCGGGTATGTAAGGTGCTTTGTGGACGCTGAAATCATTAGCTGAAACCTTGTCTGCCGTCTAACACGTTTTTGAATGCTCTCCTGGATTCTGTCCACCATATTGTATCTGGCGACCATTGCGGCCGGGTTGTTCCTTGACTTTGGTGTTGTCGCCAAAACGGATGTCCGGTCGCGGGCGAAGCATATCAAGTGGAAACGCGCCTACTTGGTCTGGCTCTATGTATTCCTCTGTTTCGGCTATATGACCGGCGCCGATTGGCGGAATTATGAGCCTGTATATCTTTATGGAGATTATATCCTGCATTTCTTGACAGAGCCTGCATCTTGGTTCGTCTTCTCGTATTTCCCGAAGGTCATTCCGGACTTCTTCTTGTTCATGGGGATTGTCAAATGCCTTTATCTTTTCTCGGTATACAAACTTGTCTCCACCGTGACGGACAAATGGGCTTCCGTCCTGGCATTGCTGATTCCGCTTAAATTGGGTTTCATGCTGATACAGAATCCTTTGCGATTCATGATGGCCCTTATCTTCATCAATTTCGCATTGGTTTATCAGTATAAGTATCTGTCGGAAACCGGTAGTCATTCGCGCAAGATGGTCCTATTGATAATGGTGTTCACCATTATTTCCATTCTTTTCCATACCTCCTGTGTGGTCTATTTGCTGCTGATTCCTCTGGGTTTCCTGGCCCCCAAGCTGAAAAAGGTCAATCCCTGGGTCTTGTATGGGATTTATCTGTTTTTCGTCTTCCTGACCAGTGACTTGACGCTCATCAACAGTTTGAAACGGGGAGCAATCGAAACGGTCCAGCAGTATATGGAAATGAGCGATTATGCCAACTATGAGTTGGAAGAGGCGACGGGTGGAATCCGGAACCCCATCCAGATTCTCTTCGTCTTGATCGTCCTTATTTCCCGGGATAAGGTTTGTGCGGCATTTAAGAATGGCCCCATTGTTTATGGGTACACATTGTACTATTTCTTCATGTCCAGATTGACGGTGCTGATACCGACCGGTTTTCGCCTTTCGCTCCCGTTCAATATTTTCTTCGCCATCTTCATTATCTACATGCTGGAAGCGAGGTTGCGCCTTTCCAGGCTTTCATTGGAATACAAACGGGCCGGAATCGTTCAACCCCAGCCGGTCAGGCCTGCTCCTTCCCGGAAACGTTCCCGATACCGTTACATGCATTTCCCGGTCAGGGTCTGTGCCCAGTTGATGATCGTATACACGTTACTATCTTTCAGCAAAAAGATGTGGACGTCAATCGATTTCATACCCTACTCGAACAGTATCCCATATCTTGTCATAGGGCATAAGCCTTTCGAGTATCGCAGTCAGTATAATATGGACGCTTATCACGCCAGGACGGGGAAATACTTTGAAGGGCGTGACGACAGATAGAACCACGGATGGACAGATTTGCGGAATACGATGACATAAGCAGATACCGCCAGACATTGATGGGGATTGCGCTTTTCAGCGTAATGTTCTCTCATTGGTTCGGTTTCCAGGAGATCACGACAGGTATTCCATATCTGGTTTCGACCATCCTGACCAAGCTGGTATTTACCGGAGGGTTGTTGTTCCTGTCGGGATTCGGATTGTATTATTCGTTTTCGAAGGATCATGGCGTGAGAGGGTTTTACAAGCGGCGTCTGACCAGACTGTATATTCCTTTCCTGCTTTTGTCCCTCCCGTTATATACATATTTCTTATGTTGTAGGGATGATTATGGCTTGCTTGATTATGCCGGTCAGTTGTCTACGTTGTTCTTCTGGTTCAAGGGCAATTATGGCGGGATGTGGTATGTGGCGATCTCGCTCTTCCTGTATCTCGTTTTCCCGGCCATCTACCTGTTCGTCTTCAAGACGCATTCTGGAGGGCGGGTGGTTGCGAAAGCGTGTATTATGCTGATAACCTTGTATTTGGCCCTTGTTGGAATAAGGACTTTTTTCCCTTCCTATTTTGAAGTGGTTGAAATCGGCATAGAAAAGATTCCTTTTTTCATCCTGGGTATGCTGCTGGCCTATGGGGTTCGGGAAACGGTCTTGACCCGGAAGGAATACCGGTATGGTGTCCTGGTCATAGGAGTGCTATATGCTGGCCTCACGGCATTGAACCGTTTCATGGACTCGTATTGGCTCAATCACTTCACCGGTATTTTCCAGAAGTTGTTTTTTATCCCGTTGCTGTGTATCTTGTTCAATTTGCTTGGCAATGGTTTTGTCGGAAGGACCGTCAAGTCCTTTTTTGATTGGTTTGGGAAGTACTCGCTGGAACTGTATATACTTCACTTGCATTTTTATATGTTTTTTCACTTCGGTTTTCTCAATACGAGCCTTTCCGATTGTGCGCAGGCTACAATGGCGATGTGTTTCGCCCTTGCCTTATGCGTGCCCGTGAATAGGTTGTTGGCAATGGTAACGAAGCGCAGATGAAAAGAATTCTTGTTATTACCCCCTTTGATATGAATGTCCGTACAGGTGGAGGCCTTGCCGGGCTTGCATATTATAACTCCCTTTGCTCCCTCTTTCCCGGGATGGTGGATACGATCTGTCCGAAGGAAGCTTGTTATGGTAACTTTGCGTCCGCCATTGCCGCGCCGAAGCGCACAGGACTACGGCGGCTTAGTTTGAGCCCGCATCGATACAAATCCTTTGTGCATACTTTCCTGACAAGCCACAAGTCAGAGTATGGCCTTTGCGTAATCAACGGGGGCATCTATGCGGGAGACATGATGGATATGATCCATCGGCACGGGCTGAAGATAATGGTCATCCATCACAACTGCGAGCGGGAATTCCATATGGATAATAAAACTCCGCTTACATTGCGGGGACGGACACCGTTTTACGTGAACCATCTTGAGAAAATGGCTTATAAGAAAGCAGATCGGAATTGTTTTCTGACAAGCGCGGATCTGGACCTGTTCCGGAAGTATTACGGGACAAGCAGTACGGAACCGTATCTGTTGGGGGTATTTGAGCCGGAAAACAGGCCGGGAGCCCCTCTCCCGGACAGAAATCCGGAGGATCATCCGCTTGTGGTTGCCATCACGGGCAGTCTCTGCACCCTGCAGACAAGAATCGGGATCAAGGATTTCTTTGACAATTATTACCGGATCCTGAAAACTGTTGTGCCGGAAGTTTCCGTCCTGATTGCAGGTCGTGATCCGGGAGAGGATATCTTTGCATTTGAAAGGGAGCAAAAGGGCGTCAAAGTCATCCCCAACCCTGAGAATATGGATGATGTCCTCCGGGATGCAGATGTCTTTCTCTGTCCGACCAACGTCGGCGGCGGTTTGAAGCTTCGTGTGATGGATGGCCTGAAAAAAGGCCTACCTGTCCTGACACATCAAGTGTCCGCCCGAGGCTATGAGTTCCTTTATGGATTCCCGTTCTTCCGATACTACTCTGACGCGGATTCCTTTAAGAAGGGGATAGAATCCATCCTTCAGTCCAGAAAGAGTTTCACGCATGCAGATATACGGGCGGAGTATTTGAAAGTTTTCAGTTTCTCTTCTGGCGAGAGCCGGATGAAGGATGCAGTCAAACACCTAGTAGATCAATGAGAATCAGGTCGTTCCTTGTGGCTTTGGGCATGATGGTCCCATTGGCCGTATCGGCGCAGTTTACCGATGCGACGACGGGATTGTTGCAGATGCCGTCCGCAGAAATGCAGAAATCCGGGACATTCTTCATAACCAATAATTTTCTGAACCCGAACGCGACTCCGACGCCGAAGTGGATTTACACTACTTTCTCATACGGGTTTTCAATCGCGTTCTGGTCCAGGCTTGAAGTGGCATATGTCTGTACAATCATCGATGGGAAGAAACAACGGAATCCGTCCCAAAGGGATATGGTCATGTTCAACCAGGACCGCCATTTCGCAGCACGTTTCCAAGTGATGCGGGAAGGAGACTTGTGGGAATATATGCCCAGTATCGTCGTGGGTTTGAGTGACCCGGTGTCTAACAAGGGAGCTGATTACATCGGTTCGGATGTGTCGGCAAACAATGGCTATTTCAATCGGACATATATAGCGGCTTCCAAACATTTCAAAACCCCGGTCGGTCTTGTCTCCGGCCATTTGGCGTACATCTATAACAGACGTTTGGATTATCGTTTGAACGGCCCCTGTGCCGGAGTATGCTGGAGTCCGGTTTGGCTGACAAACCAGGGAATTCTGGATGAAGTGAAAATCATCGCGGAATACGACTCCCGGACGGTGAATGTCGGAACGGTGGTGTCGCTTTTCGGGGATCATGTCGAGGGGATGTTTGAATGGCAGGGTTTCAGGTGGATCAATTTTGGGGTGAGATTCAAGATTTCCGTGAAATAAGGGGAGGGTGTTATGAGTAGAATTCTTTTGCTGACCACTATGTATCCCAGTCCGAACAGGCCTGGGACGGATGTATGTCATTACTTTGCCCGCGGGTGGAAAAAAATGGGCCACGATGTGATCGTAGTTCATATGAGGTCCTGTTTCCCCATGGTCTATCAGAAACTGGCAAACTTGATTCCCCGGATTACCCAAAAGTATTTCGGCGCATACCTGTCGGATATGTCCAACCATCAGGTGGTACGATATGAGATGGATGGTGTTCGTGTTATAGGATTGCCTCTTGTAAAGATCATCCCGCATTCAAACGCCACCCGCAGATGCCTGAAAGCCACACGGGAGTTCATCATCGGGGAACTGGGACAGTCCGGCTGGGTTCCTGATGCCATAGTTGGACATTTCTCCAGCCCGCAATTGGAACTGATACCGAAACTGAAAGCGTGGTATCCCGAGGCAAAAACGACGTTGGTCCTGCATTCGACGGACACCCCCGGCCAGATAAAACGGAATCATCCGTTCGGATGCAAGCATCTGCTGTCTTCTTTTGACAGTATCGGCTACCGTTCCGTAAAGATACGCGATCAGTTTGCGGCCGTTTTCGGTAATGATTACCATTTCTTCCATTGCTATTCCGGCTTGCCTTCGGATTTCTATTCTGACGGGGTCAAAAGGCATTTTGAGGATGGACCGGTCCATTCTTTCCTCTATGTAGGACAGTTTATCCGTCGAAAGTATCCGAAAGAACTGATGTCCGCCCTCTGCACCGTTTATGGGACTTCTCCGTTTCATTTGACTTATGTCGGTAAAAAGGATGTGATGTATGATGACCTGGCGGCCTATGCCAATGAAAGGGGGATTGCCGGAAAAGTTTGTTTTACCGGAAAACTCAACCGAAGCGAGATCATAGACTATTATGATGATGCAGCTTGTTTTGCGATGATCAGCCGGGATGAAACCTTTGGCCTTGTCTATCTTGAAGCGATGTCCCGGGGATGCCTCGTCATTGCATCCCGGAAGGAAGGGATGGATGGGTTGATTGTTGATGGGAAGAACGGGTTCCTTTGTGCTGCCGGAGACGCTGCGGAGCTCTCGGAGGTCATCAAGCGGATCAACGCAATGAGCGGCGAAGAAAAGACACGGATCTCGAACGCTGCTGTCTCGACGGCTCTCCGAATGACGGACGAGGCCGCTGCAAAAGATTATTATTTCCACATTTTTAATAATTGAGAGTAGAATGAAAGCAGTCCTTTTAGCCGGAGGTTTCGGTACGAGAATCGCTGAGGAAAGTCATCTGAAGCCAAAACCGATGATTGAAATCGGGGGAAAGCCGATTCTATGGCATATTATGAAGCATTACGCTTCATATGGAATCAATGAATTCATCATTTGTGCCGGTTATAAACAACACGTAATCAAGGAGTGGTTTGCCAATTATTATCTGCATACCAACGATATCACGTTCGATCTGTCGGAAGGGAGCCGTTTGACAATCCATTCCAATCAGGCGGAGCCATGGAAAGTGACAGTCGTCGATACGGGTTTGAACACGATGACCGGCGGACGTATCAAAAGGATCCAGCCATACATCGGTGAAGAGACTTTCCTGTTGACATATGGAGACGGGGTCTCTGATGTCGATATCCAGAAGACGATAGATTGGCATCGCAGATATGGAAAACTGGCCACGATGACGGCGATCCTTCCCGAGAGCCGTTTCGGCGTTTTGGATCTGGACGGTGCGATGGTCACCGGTTTCCGGGAGAAGAACCAGTCTGATTCCGGATGGATCAATGCCGGATTTATGGTTTTGGAGCCGGGCGTCTTCGATTACATTGCCGGAGATGAGACTGTCTTCGAACGGGCTCCGCTTGAGAATCTCGTTCAGGACAAAGAGCTGATCTGTTACAAACATACCGGTTTCTGGCAGTGTATGGATACGTTGAGGGATAAGGAGAAGTTGGAGAAACTTTGGGAATCCGGACAAGCTCCTTGGAAAACCTGGACTGAGTAATGATAGATATTTTTGATAATTTTTATGCTGGAAAGCGCGTCCTGGTGACCGGTCATACCGGTTTCAAGGGCAGTTGGCTTGCCATCTGGCTTCATTGTCTGGGTGCGCAGGTCGTAGGTGTCGGACTCGATCCGGAATCGGAGAGAGACAATTTCGTCCTCTCTGGGATCGGGAGGAAGATCAAGGCGGATATTCGTGCGGATATCCGTGACGGAGAGAAAATGAAGGAAATCTTCCGAACGTACCGTCCCGAGATCGTTTTCCATCTGGCTGCGCAACCCTTGGTGCGTCTGAGTTATGAGATCCCGGTGGAAACCTATCAGACAAACGTTATGGGGACGGTACATATTATGGAGGCCATCCGTGCGACGGAGAGTGTTCGTGTGGGTGTGATGATCACTACGGACAAATGCTATGAGAATAAGGAGCTGCTGACTGGTTACAAGGAGGATGACCCGTTTGGAGGGTATGATCCGTATTCATCCAGCAAAGGGGCTTGTGAAATCGCCATTCAGTCTTGGAGGAGAAGCTTTTTCAATCCGGCTGATTATGGTCGCAAACACCAGATGAGTCTTGCCAGCGTGCGTGCCGGCAATGTCATCGGCGGTGGAGATTGGGCAAAGGATCGCATTGTCCCGGATTGTATCCGTGCCTTGGAGGACGGCCGTCCGGTTGAAATACGCAGCCCCAAGTCCATTCGTCCGTGGGAGCACGTCCTGGAACCGCTGAACGGTTATCTCTTGTTGGCAAAGAAAATGTGGGAACATCCGACAGAGTATTGTGAAGGATGGAATTTCGGTCCGGAACAGGAATCCGTCACGACTGTGTGGGAGGTAGCTTCATTGATAGTCGACAGTTACGGGAATGGTTCTCTGAAGGACGTTTCCTCTCCCGGCGCTTTACACGAGGCGCAATTGCTGTTGTTGGATATCACGAAGGCAAAGACCCGGCTGGGGTGGAAGCCCTGCTTGGATGTCGGGCGGTGTGCCCGCCTCACGGCCGATTGGTATAAGCATTACAGGGAGCAGGATGTCTTCTCCCTTTGTGTCAGAGAGATAGAATCATTTTTAGGAAAATGAAAAAGGCTATTGTCACAGGTGCGAATGGTTTCGTAGGTTATTGGCTGATTCGCGAACTCCAGCGCAACGGAGTTGCTGTAACGGCTGTCATCAAGGATGAGGATGAGAACATATCTGCCTTGGCGGAGTTCCCGGATGTGGTAATTGTCTACTGTGACTTGTCTGAGTTCCTGGATTTGCCAACCCGGATCCCCGCCCGGGACTTTGATGTGATGTATCATCTGGCCTGGGTCTCTGCAGGAGGTCCTGGGCGGGCGGACTACGCCGTCCAGCTGAATAATGTCAAATATGCCTGCGATGCGGTGGCTGCCGCCGCCGCCATCGGTTGCAGGAAAATCCTTTTCGCCGGAACGGTTACCGAACGGATTGCTGAGAATGTCCTGAATCTCTCGGCGAAAGCGGTGAATAATATTTACGGGGTGTGCAAGCATATGACCCATTGCCTTGTGGATATTGAGAGCAGACGGCAGGGAATCGAATACGTGTGGATGCAGTTCTCAAACCTGTTCGGCCCATATAGCATCAATGGGAATATTGTCGGGTATACCATCAAGGAATTGTTGTCCGGCCGTGAGGCGACATTCGGCCCGTCAAACCAGCCTTATGACTTGCTTTACATTGAGGATCTGGCAAGGGCGGCCTATCTGTTAGGGAGCAAGGCGACCAAGCGGAGTTGCTATTACATCGGGAGCGGCGATGTCCGTATTCTTTCGGAGTATCTTATGGAGATTGGGGAGGAGATGGAATTGCCCGGAATGATCCGGATAGGATTCAGACCTGATGACGGAACGCGATACGCCAAGGAGTGGTTCGACATATCGCCTTTGGTGGAAGACACGGGATACAAGCCATCTTTCAGCTTTGCCAATGGTTTGAGGAAGACGGTCGATTGGATGAAAACAACACTATAATGGCATTTACGTTTCATAAAACATCGATCGAGGGCCTTGTCTTGATCGAACCCCATGTCTTTGAAGATGAGCGGGGCTATTTTATCAAGGATTTCGAGAAGAATGTGTTTGCGGCCAATGGCTTACCGGATTTTGTCATTGAAAGCAACGAGTCCAAATCGAGGAAAGGGACTATCCGGGGCTTGCATTTCCAGCAAAAGCACTCGCAGGGGAAACTGATCCGGGTAATCCGGGGAGCGGTCTATGACGTGGCCGTGGACCTGCGTTTCGGATCCCCGACATTTGGCAAATGGGAAGGCTTCGAGCTCACGGAAAGCAATCACCTCGAATTGTTCATCCCGAAGGGTTTCGCGCACGGGTATCTGGCATTGGCCGATGACAGCGTTTTTTCGTATAAATGTTCGGATATCTATGCCCCGGAGTTCGATAGCGGAATCCGTTATGACGATCCGGATATCAATGTCAGATGGCCGTTTGAAAGGGTAGGCTTGGAGAATATAATCACATCCGCCAAGGATGCGAAACTGCAGAGTTTTTCAGAATTCGTCCGGAAAGGACAAGCCATTGAGTAGCGTATGGATCGAATGACTATATTGGTCGTATCTTATGATGGATACAGCGATGTATGGCCGGGACTGTTCGCGAGCCTGCGGAGGTTCTGGCCGGACTGTCCGTATGAAATAGTACTGGCCAACAACGAGAAGGATTTGGCTAACAATGCTGTCCGGGTTATCCATGCCGGTGCGGACGCTCAATGGAGTACCAGGACCCGGATTGCCTTGGAACAGATTGAAACAAAGTATGTTTGCTTCCTCCTTGAAGACTTTTTCTTTTCCGGGAAGGTTGATGCAGAAAGAATTGAGAGCGCAATGGACTTGATGGAGAAGGATGGGTTGGAGTACTATAAGTTGTTGTCTTTCTCCAAGATCAAGACCAAGTTATACGATAGGGATGATGTCTTGCAGGTCATCCCTGCGGGGCTTCCGTATGGGGTCAGCCTTCTGGCGGCAATCTGGGAACGGGAAGCGTTCCTCCGGATGATCGGAGACGGGGATTATAATCCCTGGCTGTTCGAGGCCAGAAGGATTGAGGAGGCGAAGACTGCGGTTGACAAGCAACGGCTTTTGGGCGTCTATGACCCGACGAATCCTTTGAGAATCTGTCATATGATCGTTCAAGGGAAATATCTCCCGAACGCTGTGCGCACAATGGGGGCCGCGGGAATAGCTGTCGACCTGTCATCGCGTCCGGTTCTGCGCGGGGGAGAGTATTTCAAGTATAAGTTGAAACGGATGGGCTCTTCCTTGTCGACCCGGCTTCCGTTTGTCGGGGACCTGGCTAGAAAGTTGGGTTTTGAGTCCGTCTCTGCGCGGAACCTGAAGCAATCCGGGGAGGGAAGCTAGACGATGGTACAGCAATTGAAAAGTTTTGCAAAAGTTTTCCTTTCCTATTTCTATAATTGGAGAGCTTTGCTTCGTTTCAATCGGGTGGGGGCCGGCACCTCCATCGGTCGTGGATTGGTTGTCCATTCGCCACAAGGCGTCCGGATGGGAAAGGCTGTGCGGCTGGGACGTTTCGGCAGATTGTCCTGTTATAAGAATCGCGAAGGATCGCTTGGGACCATAGAGATCCTGGACAATTGTTATATCGGAGATCATTTTTCCGCATTGTCCGCCAGTTCCCTGGTGATAGAAAACAATGTTCTCATTGCGTCTCAAGTGGCAGTTATCGCCGAAAACCACGGGGTCGATCCTGAGGTGGGTGCCCCATATGGCCTGCAGCCATTGATTGGCAAGCCCGTCACGATCGGCGCGTTTTCCTGGGTTGGAGAAAAGGTCGTGATCCTGCCGGGTGTGGATATCGGGAAATGGAGCATCATCGGAGCCGGCAGCGTGGTGACGAAAAGCATCCCTCCATACAGTATGGCTGTCGGTAATCCGGCCCGGGTAATAAAGCAATATGATTTTGGATCCCATAAGTGGATTCCGGTCCAATAATTCAGTGTTTAATGAAGATTCTGTACGTTCATCAGTATTTTATCACACCGTCTGAGCCTGGAGGAACGCGCTCCTACTGGATTTCACAGGAATTGATCCGTAGGGGGCACCATGTGACGATGGTAACTTCGACCAATAAGCACCATCTTGATCCGGGACGGGTTATGATAGACGGTATAGATGTCGTCTATGTCAAGAATGATTACAGCAATTTCATGTCCGCACCGCGCAGGGTCTTGTCTTTTCTGAACTTTATCCGCCTGGCGATCAAGGCTGCAAGGCAGGAAGACAATGTGGATCTGGTCTATGCCACCTCTACGCCCTTGACAGTCGGGTACATAGCAATGCGACTGAAAGCCTTGAAAGGGTGGAGATACGTCTTTGAAGTCCGGGATCTGTGGCCGGAGTTCCCCATTGAAGTGGGGGCGATCAAGAATCCTTTGGCAATCAAATACCTCAGAGGGCTCGAAAGAAGGATTTATGAGCGATCCGAGTTTGTCGTCGCACTGTCTCCCGGGATGCAGGAGGGTGTCATTGCCGCCGGAACGCCGGCAGAAAAGACGGCGATGATCCCGAACATGTCCAAACCGGACAAATTCTTTCCGCATCCCGTCAATATGGAGACCGTCAAGTCATTCAACCTGGATGTGGACAAGTTTAACGTGATCCATTTCGGATCGATGGGCAGGGCCAACGGTCTGGAGTATATCATAGATGCGGCAACAGCTTTGAAAGAGCGGGGAGAGGCCGGTGTCGTCTTTGTCTTTCTGGGTGACGGGGCCACCTGTCCTCATTTGAAGCAACTGGTTGAAGACCGCAAACTTGACAATGTGAAGTTCCTGGGCAACCATAAGATGGATGTCGTTTCGGAGGTCGTCAATTGTTGTGATGCGAGTATCACGGCGTTCTTGAACCTGCCCATCCTCAAGACGAATTCTCCCAACAAACTGTTCGACTCCCTTTCTGCCGGAAAGCCTATTATAGTCAATTCAGCAGGGTGGACGAAGGATTTGGTCGAGAAGGAGGATTGTGGTTTCTACGTGAATCCCGAGGATCCGGAAGAACTTGCGGAAAAACTGGTTGAAGTCAAGGATCAGCCTGATCTGCTGGAAAAGTGGGGTCGGAATTCCCGTCGCCTGTCCTTGGAGGTTTTCGACAAGAGTATTCTCTCTGCCAAAGTCGCCGACGTGTTGGAAAGAGTGTATCAGAATAATGTATAAGTCTTTTTTTAAACGTTTTCTGGGATTCTGCATTTCGCTGGCCGCCTTGCTCCTCATCGGTTGGTTTCTGGTGATCGTGGCGGTGTGGCTTCACTTTGCCAACAAGGGTGCAGGTGCATTTTTCCTGCAGGAACGCCCCGGCAAGGATGCCCGGATTTTCAAAGTTATCAAATTCAAGACGATGACCGACGAACGGGATGCGGAAGGGAACCTGCTGCCTGATGAACAACGTTTGACGAAGGTCGGGAAGTTCGTGCGTTCGACCTCCATCGATGAGCTTCCGCAATTGATCAATGTTTTGAAAGGCGATATGGCTTTGATCGGGCCAAGGCCGCTTCTCGTCCAGTATTTGCCGTTATACTCTGCCGAACAGGCACGTCGTCATGAGGTGCGGCCGGGGATAACCGGTTGGGCGCAGTGTCACGGACGGAACGCTATCAGTTGGGCGGAAAAATTCGCCTTGGACGTGTGGTATGTCGACCATTGCACTTTCTGGACAGACTTGAAGGTTGTCCGGATTACAATAGTGAAAATCATTAAACGGGCGGATATCAATTCTGCGACGTCTGCTACGATGGAGGTTTTTACAGGGAATGAGTGATATGTTTTTATATGGAGCCAGCGGTCACGCACGTGTGGTGGCCGATGCTTTGGAATCACAGGGCGTACGCATTTCCGGCGTCGTTGACGACAACCCCCAGCTGGATAAGTTCGGATCATTGCCCGTGTTGCATTCTGCAGAGGGCTGCTCTCCGTTTATTGTGACAATCGGTGATTGCCGGATCCGGAAAAAAGTGGTTGAACGGCTGGGAGACGTTGCGTTCGGGAAAGCAATCCATAAAGCTTCAGTCATCTCCCCATCCGCCCGCATAGGGGACGGGAGCGTAGTCATGGCTGGAGCAGTCATTCAACCTGGAGCGGTTGTTGGAGAGCATAGTATCATCAATACGGGTGCTTCCGTGGACCACGACTGCAGGATCTCCGGTTTTGTCCACATTGCGCCGCATTGTACGCTGTGCGGAGATGTCTCGGTAGGAGAGGGGACGTGGATTGGCGCAGGGTCCACGGTAATTCAAGGGATTCATATAGGCAGGAATTGTTTTATCGGCGCAGGTTCCGTAGTTGTAGGCGACATCCCTGATGATTCGTTCTGCTACGGAAATCCGTGCCGGGTGATTAGAAAAAACGAGATTGACCATGAATAAGAGGATTTACCTATGTCTCGCACATATGAGCGAGACCGGAATGGAACAGAAATATATCCAGGAGGCATTCGACACGAATTGGGTCGTGCCTTTGGGACCGAATGTGAATGGTTTCGAGAAGGATCTGGAGGCGTTCGTCGGACAGGACAAAAGGGTCGTTGCGCTCTCGTCCGGGACGGCAGCCGTGCATCTGGGACTGATTGCGTGCGGCGTGAAGCCGGGCGATGAGGTTTTGGTGCAATCGTTTACATTTTGTGCGAGCTCCCATCCGATTACTTATCTCGGAGCGACGCCGGTGTTCGTGGATAGCGAGGCACAGACGTGGAATATGGACCCGGACTTGCTCGAAGAGGCGATCCGGGACCGTATCGCCAAAACCGGCAGGACTCCGAAGGCCATCGTGCCGGTCGCACTGTACGGGATGCCTTATCAGATAGACAGGATCATGTCCGTTGCCGACAAGTACGGGATACCTGTGCTCGAAGATGCGGCGGAGGGTTTCGGCTCCCGCTTCAACGGACAGGTGCTGGGTACCTTCGGCAAGTATGGTGTGCTCTCCTTCAATGGCAATAAGATGATCACTACTTCCGGTGGCGGAGCCTTGGTCTGTCCTGACGAAGAAACGTGGCGCGAAATAATGATGTATGCGACGCAGTATCGCGAGAGTTATCCTTACTACCAGCATGAGAAGATAGGTTTCAACTATCGGATGTCCAATATTTGCGCTGGTATCGGCCGGGGGCAGATGACCATTGTCGAAGACCACATAGCACATCATAAACACGTGCAGAAACTCTATGAGGAACTGCTTGCGGGTGTCCCGGGCGTTTCCGTGCATTCTCAACCTGCAACGGGCGAGTATGATGCCAATTACTGGCTGTGCACGATCACGTTGGATGAGAATCTGAAAGTCAAGGGCCAGGAGAATGCTTACAAGACCTTGGTCAAGGGCGCCGTTGGAGGTGCCGCAGGTGTGATCCACATGGCAGAAAGTGCGCATACGGATTGCGAACCGAACGCGAATGTGGAGGCTCTCCGGATGGCCCTGGACACGGCTGGTGTCGAGGCGCGTCCGGTCTGGAAACCGATGCACAGGCAGCCGGTGTACAAAAATGCCCCTGCCTATGTAAACGGGATCAGTGAGTCCATGTTCAAGGTGGGAATGTGCCTTCCTGCCGGTCCTTATGTGACGGATGAGGATATCCAGTATATTGTGGATGTCATCAAGGATTCCCTCGAATAGTTGACAGGCGGAGGCGTAATCGCTTACCGCCGCGGATGATGCTGCAGGACCGCGGCCTGCCACGTGGCGGCGTCGATGTGGGTATAGATCTCCGTCGTGAGGATGGATTCGTGCCCGAGCATCTCCTGCACGACGCGCAGGTCGGCGCCGTTCTCGATGAGGTGTGTGGCGAATGAGTGGCGGAACGTGTGCGGAGAGATCTCCTTGTTGACTCCCGCGACCAGCGCCTGTTTCTTGACCAAGTTAAAAATGGCCACCCGGCTCAACGGGTGGCCGTTTCTGTTGAGGAATGCGACGTCGTCGAAGGCCGCTTCCGCGGCCGGCGGGCGCACTTCCAGGTAGCGGGCGAAGGCGTCGGCAGCCACCTCCCCGAGGGGGATGAGCCGCTCTTTGTTGCCCTTGCCCACCACACGCACGAACCCTTCCTGCAGGTACACGTGCGAGATAAGCAGGCCGCAGGCCTCCGAGACGCGCAGGCCGCAGCCGTAGAGGATCTCGAGGATCGCGCGGTCGCGCAGGGCGCGCCAGTCACCGGTGGCGGTGTCCACGGATTCGAGGATCGCGGTCACTTCCTCCACGGAGAGGACGGCGGGCAGGTAGCGGCCCAGCTTGGGCGCGTCGATGCGGTCGCAGGGGTTGTCCTTGCGCTCGCCCTCCAGGATCAGCCAGTCGAAGAAGGAGCGCAGCGCGCTGAGCAGCCGCGCCTGGCTGCGCTTGGAGAGCGCGGCGTCGCCTGCGCCCGCGCGCGCCGTCAGGTAGCGCGCGATGTCGTCGGAGCGCACCGCGCGCGGCTCCACTTCGACCGCCGCCAGGAACTCCGCCACGTCGCGCCCGTATGCCGCCACCGTATTCGGCGACAGCTTGCGCTCCATACGCAGGTAATAGCGGTAGTCCCGGACGATGCGGTCCATCATCCCTCCTCGGCGATCGCCTTGTTGTAGCAGTCGCGGCAGAGGGGCTCGTAGACGTCCTTCTCGCCGAGCAGGACGAGGTCCTGGCTCTTGTTGAGGCGGTGGGAGTAGTTGGCGAGGGAGCCGCAGCGTACACAGATGGCGTGGACTTTCTGGACATCCTCCGCCACGGCCATCAGCCGGGGCATCGGGCCGAAGGGAACACCGAGGAAGTCGGTGTCGAGGCCCGCCACGATCACGCGGATGCCGCGGTTGGCAAGCTGCTGGCACACATCTACGAGACTCTCGTCAAAGAACTGTGCCTCGTCCACGCCCACGACCTGCACGTCGGGACCGACTTCGAGCATCTCGGCGGGGTCGGAGATGGGGTTGGACGTAATCTTGTGGAAGTCGTGCGAGACCACTTCCATATCGGAATACCGGTTGTCGACGGCGGGCTTGAAGATGGCGATCACCTGGTTGGCGAACTGGGCGCGCTTGAGCCGGCGGATGAGTTCTTCGGTCTTGCCGGAAAACATCGAGCCGCACACGACTTCGATGCAGCCGGATTTTTTGTGATTCTCGGAAAACATTGCTTAATTTTGTGGTTGCTCTCCCGCAAAGATAGCAAATTAAAGCCGTAAGAAGATGGGCGCTGCCGGAATTTTGTACATCGTGCCGACTCCTGTCGGCAACCTCGAGGATATGACTTTCAGGGCTGTCAGGGTGCTGAAGGAGGCGGATCTGATCCTGGCGGAGGACACGCGCACGAGCGCCGTCCTGCTGCAGCATTTCGACATCCGTGGCAGGCTTCTGTCGCACCACAAGTTCAATGAGCACCAGACGGTGGAGATGATCCGGGACCGGATCCTCGCCGGGGCGAGCGTGGCGCTGGTCAGCGACGCCGGCACGCCCGGGATCTCCGATCCGGGCTTCCTGCTCGCGCGCGCCTGCGCCGCCGAGGGGATCGAGGTCCAGACGCTGCCGGGCGCCACGGCCTGCATCCCGGCCGTCGTGTCGTCGGGACTGCCGTGCGACCGTTTCTGTTTCGAGGGCTTCCTGCCGCTCAAGAAGGGCCGCCAGACCCTGCTCTCGCAGCTGGCGAGTGAGCCGCGGACGATGGTCTTCTACGAGTCGCCGCGACGTCTTGTCGGCACGCTGGAGCAGTTCGCAGAGGTGTTCGGGGCCGACCGCCCCTGCTCTGTGGCGCGCGAGATCTCCAAACTCCACGAGGAGCACGTGCGCGGTACCCTCGCCGAAGTGCTGGAGCACTTCCGTGCGGTCGAGCCCAAGGGCGAGATCGTCGTGGTGGTCGGTGGACTTCGTGACGACGCTCCCCGCGTACACCGCAACAAATACAGGGATCCGGTGTAATTCCGTCCGGCGGGCGGCTGTTTCCGTCCGTTTCCCAAAGATTCGTATTTATCTGGTGGAGGATTGTCCGTGGGACTTGCCGTTCCGCGGGATTCTTGCCATCTTCGCCTGCCTCCCGACGGACCAATCCGGGATGCAGACGAGACCGTGAAAGACTCCTCCCCGCGGCGGGACAAACCGTCCGCCGCTTCCTTCAAAGTGGGTGCCATCGCCCTGGCCTTCCTCATCATCGGCTACCAGGCTGCGCTCTTCGTCACGCGCGCCTCCCGCCTCCGTCTCGAGGCCAACCGTGACAAACCCGACACGGTTTATGTTTATTCCTCTGCCTCGGAGAAAGCCGCTGCGGGAGTCCTCGCCCCAACCCGTAGCCACCCTCGGCTTCGTAAGAAGGAGGGGCCCACTGCTGAAAGCAGTGGGAGGGGTCCTGCGCAGCAGGACGGTTGGGGTGAGGAGCTCCCGAGCGGCTATGAGGCAGAAGAAACGATTGTCCGGCGGAACGCGCCGCATTCGGCCTTCGTGGAGCGGTACCGCCGGGCGACGCGGCGGGTGGAGAGCTTCCGCTTCAATCCCAACACGGTCTCGGTCGAGGACCTCATCCGGTTGGGTTTCAGTGAGAAACAAGCCCAGGCCATCGACAATTACCGCGCGAAGGGCGGGCGCTTCCGGCGCAAGGGCGACTTCGCGCGGTCCTTCGTCGTGGCCGATTCCGTCTACCGCCGGCTTGAGCGATACATTGACATCCCGAAACTGGACCTCAACGCGGCAGACTCCGCATCCCTGGACGCCCTGCCGGGCATCGGCCCGTACTACGCCGCGCGGATCCTGGCCTACCGCACCGAACTCGGCGGCTATTCCTACCCCGAGCAGTTGATGGACATCTATCGTTTCGACCAGGAGAAATACGACGCACTCAGCGACCTGGTCTTCTGCTCGCGTCCCGCGCCCTTCGGCCTCTGGACGCTCCCGGCCGACTCCCTCGCACGCCATCCCTATATCCACTCCCGCCAGGCGGCCCGCTCGATCGTCCTGTTCCGCGAGCATACGCCGCGCGAAGGCTGGACGGTAGACGCCCTCGCCGCCGCAGGCATCCTCCCGGCGGAGCAGGCCGCCAAGCTTGCGCGCTGCCTGCTCACCGAGCCGTGACCGGGCTTCCGGAGATTAGCCTGTCATCCCTCCGGGGTGGGGCGGGTGATGCGTTCGACGAGCGGGCGGACGGGTTCGTAGTCGTAGCCGCGGGAGAGGGCGAAACGGATGAGCTTGAGACGGCCTTGGGGGTCGTCCTGCAGTGTCCGCCATTTGGCCTCGAGGACTTTCTCGAGCTTGGCGGCGGCGCGCTCGGGATCGATCTCCTCCAGGGCGGCGAGGGCGTCCTCGCGCGAGACGCCGCGGGCGAGGAGCGTGGTGCGGATCTTGACCGGACCCCAGCCGGCGAGCGAGGATTTCTCGCGGGCGAAGGCGGCGGCGTAGCGCCGGTCGTCGACGAAGCGCCCTGCGACCAGGGCGCCGACGACCTCTTCGGCCGCGGCGCTGTCATAGCCAAGCCGCTCCAGGGCCTTGCGGCGGACGTCGGCGGTGCAGTATTCGCGCTTGGCGCATTGGGCTTCCAGCGCATCGAGGACTTGCTTGACCTGCTCTTCCATCTCTCAGAAATCGAAGCCGAAGGACAGGTGCGCGCCCCATCCCAAGGGGTTGGACCAGTGGACGTTGAACCGGACGGGGCCGGCGAAGGTGTCGTAGGCCGCCTCCGCACCGACCGCCCAGATGTCGGGCAGCGGGTGGGTGAGCAGGGCGCCGATCCTGTCGTCGTAGACCAGCGCACCGGCGAGGGCTGTTACGTAGAGCTTGTCGACAGCCTGCAGGCGCAGGCCGAGGGTGGCGTCGACCAGATAGTCGCCCGTGGCGATGACGTGGTTGACGCCGAAGAAAGGGACCTGGTCGTCGGTGTAGCGCCCGGCGAGCGTGCCTCCGGCGAAATTGGTGTGGTAGAGTCCGTCCACCACCTTCGATCCAAAGTGCGAGATACTCCGCAGCCTGACATCCGGCAGGAAGGTCAGGCGCTGGCCCATGGGCACGGCGGCGCGGAAATCCAGGTCGCCCGACAGGACCGGCGAGAAGGCCGCACGGCCCGGCTGCACGAAGTCATAGTCTGCCCGCAGGCTGAGCGAGATGCCCCGGGTGGGGAAATAATGCTGGTCCAGCGTATAGAGGATCCCCTGGACGTAGGTGCCGAGGAATTGGGCGTCCAGCGACAGGCCGTCCTCCTGCATCCGGTGGGCGAAGACGGTCTGCGGGTTGAGGTGGTAGGCCTTGTGGCCGATGCCGGCCCGGAAATCGAGCCGGGTCCAGTCCACCCCGGAGATGTAGAAGTCCTCCCGGTGGGTCCAGTAGGCGACGTCGTAGCGGAGATTCTCCCCGGAACGGCCCAGGTTGCCGCGGTAGCGGGCCAGGGAGACGGCGGCGTTGAGGGTCGGCAGGTTGCCCAAGTCGAGGGCATAGTGCAGCTCTCCCCGGAGGTTCTGGCCGATCCGGGCGGTCAGGCCGGCCTTGGAGCCGGACAGGCGGTTGGTCCCCAGGCCGATCCGGAAGAGCAGGGCGGCGCCCTCCTCCGTGTCGGCACGCAGCCCGAGCGCGAAGCTGTGGATCGGGGCGGGTGTGCAGTGGAAGACGAGCCGGTAGGGCTCCCGGGCTCCGTAGAGCGAATAGGTGATGGACTCAAAGGCGCCCGTGGCCTGCAAGGTGCACATCGCCTCGTCGATGAGCGCCTTGTCCAGGGGTTGCGCGACGTCCAGCTTGACAAGGCGGGACAGACGGAGCGCCGTGGCGTCGTCCACGCCCTCATACTCGATGGCGGACAACCGGACCGGGGTGCGCGAGATGTCCACGGCCTTGCCTTTGGGGGCCGCCGCGCTGCGGCCGGTGCGGCTGCGGATCGCCAGCAGCCCGTCGCGCTGCGCCGCGGCGGCTTCGTAGCCCCGCCGCAGCATTGTATCCACGGCTTCTGCATTGAAGCTGAGCATGTTGTACTCGTGGAGCGAGGGCTTGATGAAGACGTCGCTGTTGCCGATATTCTTGGAGAAGGAGTCCTTGCCGAGCATCGTGATGAATTGGCTGAGGATGTCTCCCAGGTTGTTGATCTGCTCGTAGTCGGGCAGGGCGTCGGAGAGCTCGATGCCGATCAGGTAGTCCGCGCCGACGGCCCGCGCGAGGTCGGTCGGGAAGTTGTTGCGCACGCCGCCGTCCACGAGCACCATCCCGCCGGTGCGCACGGGATCGAAGAGCCCGGGGATGGACATCGTGGAGCGCATCGCCGTGGTGATGGAGCCGCTGCCCCAGTTCTTGGCCTTGGAACTCACCATATCACCGGCTACGCAGGCATACGGGATCGGCAGGGTACTGAACGAGATGCTGTCCTGGTACCCCACGGACATGCTGGAGAGGATGTTGTTGACGTTGAAGCCGTAGGCGTAGCCGGAAGGGAGCGAACTGCCCAACGTGGCGGGCTCCGGGCGGGTCTGGAGCACCTCCTTGAGGTCGCGGCGCTGGCGGCTGCGCCCGTACTGGACCTTGTCCGGCCCGGCCGTCGGCGCGGGGTTGTAGAACGGGATGGAGAGCAGGTAGGTGGCCCGGTCCATCTTGGTCCCGTAAGGCACGAAGGAGTAGGGGATGCGGTCGGTGAGCATCACGTTCCAGTCGCGTGTGCGGAACAGCTCCTCCAGCTCCTCCGAGCGGTAGCCGAGGGCGTAGAGACCGCCCACGAGGCCGCCGATGCTGGTCCCGCAGACGAAGTCGATGGGGATGCCCAGCTCCTCGATGTACTTGATGGCACCCACCTGCGCGGCGCCCTTGGCCCCGCCTCCCGAGAGCACGAGCCCCACGGTCGGCCGGTGCTGGTCCGCCCGGATGTTGTCCAGGCGCCGGCGGATCAGGCGGATCGCCTCGGCGTCCGCGCGCGGGTCCACGCTGTCCGCTGCCAGCCCGTTGGGATAGGCGTTCTGGGCAGAGAGTGATGCGCTGCAAAGCAGCAGGGCTAGGACGGTTCCGAATGCTGTCCGGCGAGCATCCCGCAAGCAGCCAGGATGTCTTCGCCACGGGAAGAGCGTATGGTGCATAGGATCTGGTGGTTGTTGAGCCGGTCCCGGAAGGCCTCCATCGCCGGGTCGGTCGCACAGCGGTAGGGGAAATCCGGAATCTCGTGGAAACGGATGAGGTTGACGCGGCACTCCAGGCCGCGCAGCAGGCGGATCAGCGCGTCTGCGTGGCGTTTGTCGTCGTTGAATCCGGCGAACATCGTGTATTCGAAACTCACGCGGCGCTGGCCGCTGAAATCGTACTGGCGGATCAGGTCGAGCACGGCGCGGATGTCCCAGGCACGCTGGACCGGCATCATCTCCAGGCGCTCCTCCGGGAACGGGTTGTGCAGGCTCACCGCCAGGTGGCAGCGCTGCTCGTCCAGGAAGCGCTTCAGCGCCGGCAGTACCCCGATCGTGCTCAGGGTGATGCGCTTGGGGCTCCAGGCGAAACCCCACGGGGCGGTGAGGACCTCGATGACGCGGGCCACGGTGGCATAGTTGTCCAGCGGCTCGCCCATCCCCATGAACACGGCGTTGGTGAGCTCCGCCGATTCGTCGATGCTGAAGAACTGGTTGAGGATGTCGGCGGCGTCGAGCTGCCCGTGGAAACCCTGCCGGCCGGTCATGCAGAACTTGCAGCCCATCTTGCAGCCGGCCTGGGACGAGACGCAGAGCGTGAAGCGGTCTACGTCCGGAATCATAACGGATTCGACGGCAGATTCTTCGAATCCGCCCCCCATCGGACAGACAACTTTGAACAGGTATTTCTTCGTGCCGTCGGAGGAGAGGGCGGTGCCGAGGGGATCGGAGATGCCGAGGTCGTAGCGGGCGGCGAGCGCTTCGCGCGCCGCCTTGGAGATATTGGCCATCCGGTCCCAGCTACGCACCCGCTTGGCATAGAGCCAATCTGCAAGCTGCGCCCCCACAAAAGGCTTGAGCCCGCAGGCCTGTGCGGCGGTTTTCAGCTCCGCCAGCGTCATCCCGAGCAATTTCTCTTTCATCACTGCAAAAATACACAAAAATCCGCTGTTGAAAAAATGTGGAAAACGTGAAGGCACGCCGCTTCGGAAATTGGATTATTTGCGTAAATTTGCTATTCCCGATAAATATATCGGGACGACTAAACTATAAAAACTGTTAAACTCTTAAAGAACACCATTATGGCGAAAGAAGAAGTCAAGACCGTGGATGTGAATGCGGCGAAGTTGAAGGCCCTCCAGGCGACGATCGACAAGATTGAGAAGGATTACGGCAAGGGCACGATCATGAAGTTGGGCGACCAGCCCGACTGGGATGTCCAGGTCATCCCGAGCGGCTCAGTGGCGCTGGACCACGCGCTCGGCATCGGTGGCTATCCGAGGGGCCGCATCATCGAGATCTACGGACCCGAATCCAGCGGCAAGACCACCCTCGCGATCCACGCGATCGCCGAGGCGCAGAAACTGGGCGGCATCGCGGCGATGATCGACGCCGAGCACGCCTTCGACCGCACCTACGCCCAGGCGCTGGGCGTCAACCTCGAGACCCTCCTGATCTCCCAGCCCGACAACGGGGAGCAGGCCCTCGAGATCGCAGACAACCTCATCCGCAGCGGCGCCATCGACATCGTCGTGATCGACTCCGTGGCCGCGCTGACCCCCAAGGCCGAGATCGAGGGCGAGATGGGCGACAACAAGGTGGGCCTGCAGGCCCGCCTGATGAGCCAGGCCCTCCGCAAGCTTACGGCCAACATTTCCAAGACCAACACCTGCTGCATCTTCATCAACCAGCTCCGCGAGAAGATCGGCATCATGTTCGGCAATCCCGAGACCACCACGGGCGGCAACGCCTTGAAGTTCTACGCTTCCGTCCGCCTGGACGTCCGCCGCACCACCCAGATCAAGGACGGGGACGAGGCGCTCGGCAACCGCACCCGCGTCAAGGTCGTCAAGAACAAGATGGCCCCGCCCTTCAAGAAGGCCGAGTTCGACATCGTGTTCGGTGAAGGCATCTCCCACGTGGCAGAGATCGCCGACCTGGCCATCGGCTTCGACATCATCCACAAGAGCGGCAGCTGGTTCAGCTACCAGGGCGAGAAACTCGCCCAGGGACTGGCCGCCGTCAAGCAGTTGCTCAAGGACAACGTGGAGCTCTGCGAGGAGATCGAGGCCCAGGTGCGTGAAGCTCTCAAAAACGTAAAAGATTGATGGACACCAAGAAGAAGATCATCCTTACGGGCGACCGGCCCACCGGTCGCCTCCATATCGGCCACTACGTGGGGTCGCTGCGCCGCCGCGTGGAGCTGCAGGACAGCGGCGAGTTCGACGAGATCTACATCATGATTGCGGACGCGCAGGCCCTCACGGACAATGCCGACAACCCCGAGAAAGTCCGCCAGAACATCATCGAGGTGGCCCTGGACTACCTGTCCGCGGGGCTCGACCCCGCCATGAGCCACATCCTGATCCAGTCGCAGGTGGCGGAGCTCACCGAGCTCACCTTCTACTACATGAACCTCGTCACGGTCCAGCGCCTGCAGCGCAACCCGACGGTCAAGCAGGAGATGCTGCTGCGCGGCTTTAACGACTCCGATACCAATGACAACAAGGCCGGCACGCCCGTGGGCTTCTTCTGCTACCCGATCAGCCAGGCGGCCGACATCACGGCCTTCCAGGCCACCACGGTGCCCGTGGGCGAGGACCAGGAGCCGATGATCGAACAGACCCGCGAGATCGTCCGCAAGTTCAATGCGACGTACGGCCCCGCCCTCGTGGAGCCCGAGATCCTCCTGCCCGACAATGCCGCCTGCCTGCGCCTGCCCGGTACGGACGGCAAGGCCAAGATGAGCAAATCCCTGGGCAACTGCATCTACCTGTCCGACAGTGCGGAGGAGGTGCGGACCAAGGTCCGCGGGATGTATACGGATCCCGGCCACCTGCAGGTCAGCGACCCCGGCAAGGTGGAGGGCAACACCGTGTTCACCTACCTCGACGCTTTCTGCCGTCCGGAGCACTTCGACAGGTTCGGTGACTGCTTCCACGGCCGCAAGTCCAGTTTCGACTTCCACAGCCTGGACGAAGTCAAGGCGCAGTACCGCGCCGGCGGCCTGGGAGACGTGATGGTCAAGAACTTCCTCACCGAGGTGCTCAACGACACGCTGGAACCTATCCGCGCGCGCCGCAAGGCCCTGGAGCAGGACCTGCCCTACGTCTACGGCGTGCTTCGGCAGGGCACGGAGGCCGCCCGCGCCAAGGCTGCGGAGACCCTCGCCGGCGTCAAGAAGGCTATGCGCATCAACTATTTCGACCCCGGCGTGCTCGAGGACCTGATCCGGGAGCAGTCGGAGCGGTATAAGTAGCGGACGTCGGGTCCCAGTACGGGAAGACAGAAAAAACGGAGCAGTTGAACGCTGCTCCGTTTCGTTTTCTATGCAATCTGCGGACGGCCGTCCTTGTGGGCTTTGTCGCGGCCGAGTGAGCGGTCGGGCATCCGGCCCTCCTGGAGTTCCTCCCACTGGCGGCGGTTGCGCCAGATGTCGATGGCGGTGAAGATGGCGGCGCGCATCGAGCGCGGGTCGGCCTGGTCGCGGCCGGCCATCTCGAAGGCCGTGCCGTGGTCGGGCGAGGTGCGGATGACGGGCAGACCGGCCGTGAAGTTGACCCCGTCCTCGAAGGAGAGGGCCTTGAAAGGGGCGAGGCCCTGGTCGTGGTACATGGCGAGCGTGGCGTCGAAGTCTTCGAAGTGGTTGAGTCCGAAGAATCCGTCGGGGGAGAAGGGACCGAAGGCGAGGATGCCCTCTTCGGTGGCCTTGCGGATGGCGGGGATGATGATATCCTGCTCCTCCGTGCCGAGCAGGCCGCCGTCGCCGCTGTGGGGGTTGAGGCTGAGCACGGCGATGCGCGGCTGGTCCACGACGAAGTCGCGCTTGAGCGACTCGTTGATCAGGCGGAGCTTGCTCAGGATGCGCTCCTCGGTGATCTGCGCGGCCACGTCCTTGAGGGGGATGTGCCCCGTCACGACGGCCAGGCGCAGGCGGTGGCTGACCATGAACATCAGCGAATCCGGGGAGCCGAAGGCATTCTGGATATACTCGGTGTGGCCCGGGAAGCCGAAACCCTCGAGCGACATCGCCTTCTTGTTGATCGGGCCCGTGACGAGAACGTCGATCCGTCCGTCCCGGAGGTCCCGGACGGCGGCCTTGAGGGACTGGATGGCGCCCTCGGCCGACTCGGCCGTGGCCTGGCCGGGCTCGGCGTAGGCGCTGTCCGGCAGGCAGGCCATGATGTTGATGCGGCGCGGGTGTGCATCCGTGGCGGAGGTGATGACGTTGGTGTCCATCTGCTCCACCTCGGGGATGGTCTTGCGGTAGAAACCGAAGAGCTTGGGGGAGCCGTAGATGACCGGGGTGAACTGCTCCAGGATGCGCGGGTCGGCGAGTGCCTTGATGATGACCTCGTAGCCGATGCCGTTGGAGTCACCCTGGGTGATGCCTACTATGATTTTGTTGTTTTGCATATCTGTTGGTTTGTAATTGCTTCGTAGCCCTCGTCCGGAGGGAGGAAGGGCAGGGAATACGCCTCGACCGCAAGGCGGTCGCAGCGCTCGTTTTCGGGATGCCCGGCGTGGCCCTTGATCCACGTGAATTCGAGGTGGAAACGGGCCGAAAGGGCGTCGAACTGCGCCCATAAGTCGTGGTTCTTCTTGCGCTTCCAGCCCTGTGTAATGGTGTTGACCACGTAAGTGGAGTCGCTGAAGATGTGGACTTCCGCACCCTCCCAGCGGATGGCCTCCAGGCCCTTGATCACCGCCAGGAGCTCCATCCGGTTGTTGGTGGTCCGGGCGAAGCCACCGCTGAGCTCTTTGCGGGCATCCCCGCAGCGGAGCACCGCACCCCAGCCGCCGGGACCGGGGTTCCCGCTGGCCGCACCGTCGGTGAAGAGGTATATCGGAGGTCTGCTCGCCGCCATCGCACACGTGTTCTTGCAGGGCATTGCAAAAATAACTATTTTTGTCTGATAATTGAAAACTTGCCTGATATGAATTACGAGAGGACCCTGATCATCACGGGCGGCGCCGGCTTCATCGGCAGCCACGTGGTGCGCCTGTTTGTCAACAAATACCCGCAGTACAAGGTCATCAACCTGGACAAACTGACCTACGCCGGCAACCTGGAGAACCTCAAGGATGTCGAAGACCGGCCCAACTACAAGTTCGTGCGGATGGACATCTGCGACTTTGATGGGGTGTACAAGCTGATGCAGGAGGAGCGCGTGGACGGTATCATCCACCTGGCGGCGGAGTCCCACGTGGACCGCTCGATCAAGGACCCGTTCACCTTCGCCCGGACCAACGTGATGGGCACGCTCAGCCTGCTGCAGGCCGCCAAGCTTTATTGGGAGACCTTGCCGGAAAAGTTCGAAGGCAAACGCTTCTACCACATCTCCACCGACGAGGTGTACGGTGCGCTCCTGATGACCCATCCCGAAGGGATCGAGCCGCCGTTCTCGACCAAGGCCTCCAGCGGCCGGCACCACCTGGCGTACGGAGAGCAGTTCTTCACCGAGGACCTCAAATATCAGCCGCACAGTCCCTACAGTGCCGCCAAAGCCTCCAGTGACCATTTCGTGCGGGCTTTCCACGACACCTACGGCCTGCCGACCATCGTGACCAACTGCTCCAACAATTATGGTCCCTACCAGTTCCCGGAGAAACTTATTCCGCTCTTTATCAACAATATCCGTCATCGCAAGCCGCTTCCCGTGTATGGCAAGGGGGAGAACGTGCGCGACTGGCTCTACGTCGAGGACCACGCCCGGGCGATCGACGTGATCTTTCACCAGGGCAAGGTCGCTGAGACCTACAACATCGGCGGCTTCAACGAGTGGAAGAACATAGACCTCATCAAGGTCCTGATCGACACGGTGGACCGTGTGTTGGGCCGTCCGGAGGGCGCGGACCGCGACCTGATCACCTTCGTGACGGACCGTGCCGGCCACGACCTGCGTTACGCCATCGACTCCAGCAAGCTCCAGAAGGAACTGGGCTGGGAGCCGAGCCTGCAGTTCGAGGAGGGGATCGAGAAGACGGTCCGCTGGTACCTGGAAAACCAGGATTGGATGGACCGCGTGACGAGCGGCGAGTACGAGAAGTATTACGAACAGATGTACGCCGGCCGGTGAAACGTTTTCTCTCCCTCCTGCTTTTCCTGGCCCTGGCCGCCGCTCCGGCGGCGCAGGCGCAGGTGGCGGTGCGCGCCGACACGTCGGTGTTCCGCGCCCGCCAGTTGATCGCTCCCACCCTTTTGCTCGGGGGCGGAATCGCCATCCATAGTTTTGGCCACGAGGCGATCGACGTGCCTGTCAACCGTTGGGTACAGGACTGGCGCGGCGACAGGCCCCAGTACCGTTTCGACAACTACATCCAGTATGTCCCGACGGTGATGACCCTGGGCCTGGGCCTGGTGGGCGTGCCTGCGCAGCGCGGCTTCGTGGACCGCGTGATCGAGACTTCCCTGGGTTACATCGCGCTCGGGACCATCTCCTGGACGATGAAGGCGGTGATCGATTCGCCGCGTCCCAACGGCCTGGATGGCCGTTCGTTCCCGTCCGGCCACACGGACCTGGTCTTCTTCGGCGCCGAACTGGTCCGGCTCGAGTATGGCTGGGGCTGGGGTGCCGGTGCTTATGCGATCGCCACGACGGTGGCGGTGATGCGCAACTACAACAACTGGCACTGGCTGAGCGACTGCGTGGCGGGCGCCGGACTGGGCATCCTCACGGCCCAGTTCGGATACTGGCTTCTGGAGCCCACCAAGCGTCTGCTTGGGATTCATACTGGCACCTGGGGGAACGGCCGCCGGTATGACTCCGCCGGCATCCAGGTTGCATTCGCTCCGGCCATTGATCCCCTGAGCGGTGCGATTTGTTCAACTTTGGCAGTCAGATTCTGAAGTTTGTTTGATAATCCCGGGTTTTTGCTTATCTTTGCATATTAATTAATAGGCAATTGACCAGAATACTTCGACATTCGATATGTTCCGTGTAGGGAAGAATCTGGATAAGTATAGTACTAAATTCCTAAGCAGGAGAAAGGTCTTCCTGATGGATTTGGCAATCTCTACGGTTGTTTCCGTGGTGGTTGCGATCATTGCTTTCCTGCTGGATGTCGAGGATGTCTTCAGCCGTTCGTTCGATATCATCTGGGGCGTTTCCGCTTTGGTCGGCTCGGCCTTGATGTTCTTTCTCCTTAAGACCAACGCCATCATCATCCGGCATTTTTCCTTCAAGGATTCTTTCCTGTTCGGCGCTGCTTCGTTCGGCAAGGCCGTCTTGATGGCCATCGCTTTGTTCTTCTCCCGGTGCCTGACTCCGGAGGTCATCGTGATGCTGATCGTGGATGCGTCCCTGTCCATGGTGGCGCTCTGTTCGGTCCGTCTGCTGATGATCTATGTGTTCGACGCCTACAAGGCCAGGGTCCGTGAGCTGGAGCGCCGTTCCCGCGTGATGATCTATGGAGTGAACGACAAGGCCGTGGCCACGGCGACCCGTCTGCGCGGCGCGAAGCGCTACGAAGTGGTCGGCTTAATCTCCAACAACCATCAGATCAAGGATACGTTGATCGCAGACCAGCGCGTCTATTGCTTCGACGAAGCCAAGTCATTCGAGGCGGAAGTGCGCCGGATGAGTCTCCGCGGCGTTATCTTTACCGCCGAGCGAGATGTTGTGGCAGAGCAGGACAAGATTGTCCGGTACTGTTCCGAACTGGGTATTAAAGTGCTGATTGCCCCGGCCGTAGACGAGGTGACCGGCAATCCCGCGGAGCACCTTCGGATCCGCAACATCCGGATCGAAGACCTTCTCGGCCGTGATGAGATCCAGATCAGCCTGGATGCCATCAAGGCGAATTTCCGGGACAAGGTGGTGCTGGTGACCGGGTGCGCGGGCTCCATCGGTTCCGAACTGTGCCGCCAGCTTGCTGGTTTCGGCATCCGCCGCCTGGTGTTGTACGACAATGCCGAGACCCCGATGCACAACCTCCGGCTCGAGCTGGAGGAGCATTTCCCGGAATTGGATTTCGTTCCGATCATCGGCGATGTCCGGCAGCCTCCGCGCCTGGACTTCGCGTTCCGGACCCACCATCCGCAGGTCGTCTTCCACGCCGCCGCATACAAACATGTCCCCCTGATGGAGGAGAATCCTTGCGAGGCCGTGCTCGTGAATGTGTTCGGCACCCGCAACGTCGCGGACAAGTGCATCGAATACGGCGTGGAGAAGATGGTGATGATCTCCACCGACAAGGCCGTGAATCCCACCAACATCATGGGCTGCACCAAGCGCCTTGCGGAGATTTACGTCCAGAGCCTGGGCAAGGAGATCGCTTCCGGCAAGCTGGCCGGCAAGACGCAGTTCGTCACCACGCGCTTCGGCAACGTACTGGGATCCAACGGTTCCGTGATTCCGCGTTTCCGCGAACAGATTGAGCACGGAGGCCCCGTCACGGTCACCGACCCCAATATCACGCGCTATTTCATGACCATCCCGGAGGCTTGCCGCCTGGTGATGGAAGCGGCCACGCTCCCGACCGAGAACCGCATCTGCGTCTTCGATATGGGCAAGCCCGTCAAGATCGACACCCTGGCCCGCCGGATGATCGAACTGGCCGGCTTGGTCCCCGGCCAGGATATCGAGATCATCTATACCGGCCTGCGTCCCGGTGAGAAGCTCTATGAGGAGGTGCTCTCCAACAAGGAGAATACCGAAAAGACCTCCCACGACCGCATCCGCATCGCCCGTGTCCGCGAGTATGATTACGCCGACGCAGTCAAGGCCGTATCGGAGCTCGAGACGCTCGCCCGGGCGGTCCAGATTCCCGATATGGTCCGGCTGATGAAGGAAGTCGTGCCTGAGTATATTTCCAACAACTCCCGTTTCGAGGAGTTTGACAAAAAATAATTCTGCGAAACAAACATGAAAGTACTGGTCACCGGAGCCGCCGGCTTCATCGGTTTCCACCTGTCGCAGCGTCTGCTCGGCCGGGGGGACGAAGTCGTGGGCATTGACAACCTCAACGATTATTATCCCGTGGCGCTGAAGCGCGCCCGCCTGGCGGAACTCACCCCCGAATCCCGCTTCAAGTTCATCGAGATGGACATCGCCGACCGCAAGGCGCTGCCCGGGCTCTTTGAGGCTGAGAGCTTCGACGCCGTGGTGAACCTGGCCGCCCAGGCCGGCGTGCGCTACTCCATCGAGAATCCCTGGGCGTACGTGGACAGCAACCTGGTGGGTTTCGTCAACATCCTGGAGTGCTGCCGCCACTTCCCGGTGCAGCACCTGGTCTATGCCAGCTCCAGCAGCGTCTACGGCGGCAACGAGAAAACCCCCTTCAGCGAGGAGGACAAGGTGGACAACCCGGTCAGCCTCTATGCCGCCACCAAGAAGTCCAACGAGCTGATGGCCAGCTGCTACTGCAAGCTCTATGGGATCAAGGCCACGGGCCTGCGCTTCTTCACGGTCTACGGCCCCTGGGGCCGGCCCGACATGTCCCCGATGCTCTTCGCCAGTGCCATCAGCGAGGGACGTCCCATCAAGGTCTTCAACAATGGCGACATGATGCGCGACTTTACTTATATCGACGATATCATCGAGGGCGTGGTCCGCGTGCTGGACAAGGCCCCGGCGATGCACGAAGTCTACAACATCGGCTGCAGCAACCCGGTCAAGCTGATGGACTTCATCTCCGAGATCGAGGGCGCCCTCGGCCGCCCGGCCGAGAAAATCATGCTCCCGATGCAGCCCGGCGACGTCTACCAGACCTATGCAGACACTACCAAACTGGAGCGGGATATGGGCTACAAACCTTCCGTGACCCTCCACGAGGGGATCGGTCACTTCATCGAGTGGTATAAGTCGGAGAAGAATCCGTTGCGCTAGCGGCGGACGGCAGGCTTCTTGCCGTTATACAGCCAGTCCAGGGCCTCCCGCAGGATCCACACGCGGTCCGACTCTTCCAGGACCGTCTCTACCGGTACGCCGAGAGAGACGGTCCTGTAGTTGTCTCCCTGGTTGGTGACCGCGGCGGCGAAGAGCGAACCGGGATAGCGGAGCCAGATCTTGGCGCCCTTGCCGCTGGCGCGCAGCCCGTCGGGGCGTTCCACGCAGTAGATATCTTCGTTGAGTTCGTGGCTGAACGGCATGTCGGCGATGCGGCCGGTGTTGGTGCCGAAGGAGGTGGCAGGCTCCACGCCGAGGACATCCCGCACGAAGGCCGTCGCGGCGGCGTCGCCCTCGTTGTCCGAAGCGATGGCGGCCCCGCTCACGAGCAGGTTGCCCCCGGTATTCACGACCTTGCGCAGGGCCTCGATCAGCGGGGCGGGGAAGACCGTGAAGCGGTCCGGTCTGGCCCCGCGGCCAGTGGGTGTGCGGCCCTGCTTGCCGCAGATGAGGTCCACGGCGTAGACCGGCTCGTCAATCCTGCAGAAGGCTTCGCGGGACATCGAATAGAAGGGATAGCCAGCGGCGAGCATCGCCCGGCCGTGGACGGCGGGGTAGTCGAAGGTGTTGCCGGCGATGATCCGCCCGGCCTGGTCGTCGAAGGAGGCGCCGAATCCGGGATACTCATTGTCGACATACAGGGCGGAGCGGCGGAACTCATAGTTCTCGCCGATGTAGCCGATCTCGCTGAGGTAGGGGACGCCCGTGTCCAGCCGGCTCTCGAAGCCGGCGAAGCCCGGGCTCTCGACCCAAGCCGGAGCGGAGATGCGGTCGAAGTCGTTGACAATCAGCACGGGGGAGCGCTGGGCGGCGCGCGGGACGCCCACGGAGAGGATCTCCGAGGGGAAGCTCCGCCCGCCGTCGTTCCACGCGACCACCTTGTAGCTGTAGACGTGGCCGTGCTCGATGGGCAGCGAGAGCGAGGGCTCCGTCGTCTCGACGCCCTTGTCGAAGGCGCCGTCGTCGATGCGCGTATAGACCGTGTAACCGCGGCTGACGGCGGTGGGCTCCTTGGGATCCTCCGCCGGCCGCCAGCTCAACCGGACCGTGTCCGCGCCGGCGAGCCGCGCGGCGAAGGCCTGCGGCGGCAGGGGCTGCACCACGTAAGGGCTGCCGTAGAACTCGCTCAGGGTCTTGAGCAGGCCTTTGTAGACGGCCCGGCAGACCGTGAAGCGGAAAGCCGGGTCGAGCCCGTATTTCATGTCGGCGAAATTCTGGTGGCTGAGCAGCTCCAGGATCATCGCGGGGACACCCGCGGTGCGGGGTTCGCTGTAGCTGCGGTCCCACAGTCCGCGCCGCGTCCACTTGGGGTCCCAGTCGAGGCGCAGGTCCTGCACGACCTGGCTCTGGACGAAGTCGCAGAGGGTCCTGCTGATGATGCGGTCGCGCCCGTCGGAGAACTCCCGCTCGCCGTCGGCGCGCAGCGTGTAGATGGCGAGCGTGCCCACGGTGCTGTCGTTGGGCGTCACCCCGGCGTCGGTGTGGAAGGCGAGGGCGAGGTCAACGGGGATCTCCTTCTGTTCGCGCATCATCACGGTCCAGGCGCCCCGGGAGGCGTAGTCGTTGGTGTAGTCGGTCTCCCAGCCCCGGGTGAGCGTGCTGTCCGCCCCGGCCCACTGCATCCAGTAGTGGGCGCCCTCGGCGGAGGCCGGCATCCCGGAGGTGCGTCCGCCGCGCTCGAGCTTGCCCATCCCGCCGCCGATCTTGACGGCGTCGGCGGTCACGACCGCACCCGCGGGACCGCGGTTGTCCAGGATCACGCGCCCCTCCGTCCCTTCATCGAATTCAAAGGTGCCCAGATAGATCCAGGTCCCGCCCCCGCGGCGCTGGTTGACGGTGAATTCCGTCTCGCCGCCGAGGTGGCGGACAGTGTAGTGGGCTTCGCGCGAGCTGGTGGGCAGGGTCTTGTAGGAGATGTATACGGCGTAGCGGCCGCGTTTGGCGATATCCGGGGTCCAGCTGATGTCGGCGTCCGCCTCGACCCCTGCGCAGCGGGCCTGCCGGGCTGTACCGGCCTGGAAGGGGTGGTCGGAGAAGGTGTAGGCGGGCTTGGTGTCCGCAAAGCCGCTGCCGGCGTCGCTCCAGGCACCGTGCTCGCTGTAGCGCCCAGTGCGGCGCATCTCACCGCTGCGCGGGCCGCCGAAGGACGGGTCGTTGTCGATGATGTACTCGCTCCGCTGCGTGTCGCGCTCGCGCGGGGTCATCACGTAGGCGCCGGCGTTCTCCAGCATCGGGATGAGGAAGGGGAGCACGAAGGTCTGCGTGAACATGTCCTCCACCGTGCGGTGCAGGCAGGCGCGCTGCCAGGTCCAGATGTCCTGGGCCTCGTCGTAGTAGCGCCCGTGGCTCTGCCACAGGACGATGTAGCGGTCGGTCATTCCCTTGGGGAAACTTCGCGCCCCCACCTCCTGGATGAAGCGGGGACGGCTCTGCCGCGGGTCGTCCACGCTGTGGGCGAACGGGGAGGGTTTGCCGTCGGCACCGAGCACCGGCGTGGCCAGGTCCTCGAGCTGGTAATTGTTGGTGCGGATCCTGCCGGGCGTAAAGCCCTCGAATTTCCACTCCTTCTTGAGCTCTCCGACGAACCACTGCACATCGGCGCTGTGCCAGGGGTAGTAGGACAGGTCGGCGTTGAAGGTGAGGTCGAGCGCACTGCCGCTCTGGGTGATGCGCGTCACCGACAGGCGGTGATGCACGCTGGTGCGCCGCTCGAGCCGGGCGGCGAGCGTGTCGCAGAGCGTCCGGAAATCCCGGGTGCGGGGGACCGTCTGGGCCGGGAGGGGGAGGGCCAGCAGCAGGCCCAGCAGCAGAAGCGGGAGTCGGCGCGTCATTTTTTCTTGCGCATCTTGAGGACGTCAATGGTGAAGACCAGCAGACCGGACAGGCCGATGGCCAGGCAGTCCGCTCCGAAGTCGTTGATGTCCTTGGACCGGTAGGCGAGCTGCTCCTGGATGAGTTCGGTGCAGCCGGCGAAGATGCCGCCGATGGCGCAGATGCTGACCAGGGCTGCCAGCGCCTGCCAAGGTGTCGTGGTGTACGGGTCGTAGGCGAGGAAGGCCAGGATCGGGAAAGGGAAGAACATGCAGAAATGCACGACCTTGTCCGTGGGGAAGCCGAAGAAGGTGCGTGGCACGTCCGGGAGTTTGCTGAAATTGGCAAAGCACAGCCAGGCCACGGCGATGACATAGAGGATCATCGCAATGCGGAAGAGGATGGCGCGGGTATGGTTCTTCTTCATCTTGTCAGAGGGCCTGCATGTCGTGGAGTTTGCGGTAGTAGCCGCCCCGGGCGATCAGTTCGTCGTGCCGGCCGCGCTCGACGATGCGCCCGCCGTCCATCACGATGATCTCGTCGGCGCCGCGGATGGTGCTCAGGCGGTGGGCGATGGCGATGGTGGTGCGCCCGCTCATCAGCTTGTCCAGCGCCTCCTGGACGCTGCGTTCGGACTCCGTGTCCAGCGAGGCCGTGGCCTCGTCGAGGATGAGGATGGGCGGGTTCTTGAGGATGGCGCGCGCGATGCTGATGCGCTGGCGCTGGCCTCCGGACAGCTTGACGCCCCGGTCACCGATGCCGGTCTGGTAGCCCTCCTCCTTCTCCAGGATGAATTCGTGGGCGCCCGCGATGCGTGCGGCGGTCTCGACCTCCTCCTGCGTGGCATCCTGCTTGCCGAAGGCGATGTTGTTGAAGAGCGTGTCGTTGAACAGGATCGGATCCTGGTTGACGTTGCCCATCAGGGCGCGCAGGTCTGAGAGGCGGACGTCGCGGATGTCCACGCCGTCGATGGTGATGCTACCCGCCGTGGGGTCGTAGAAGCGGGGGATGAGGTCCACGAGCGTGGACTTGCCGGCGCCGCTCGCCCCCACGATGGCGACCGTCTTGCCTTTGGGGATCTCCAGGTCGACCTCGTGCAGCACCTCGCGCCCGTCTTCGTAGCTGAAGCTCACGCCGTGGAAGCGGATGGACTCGCGGAAGCCGTCCAGCGGCTTGGGTTCGGCGACCTCCCGGATCGGGTTCTCCGCATTGAGGATCACGTCGATGCGCTCCATCGATGCAAGGCCCTTGGGGATGCTGTAGGCGGCCCTGGAGAGGTCCTTGATGGGCTGGATGACGCTATAGAGGATGGCCATGTAGGCCATGAACGAGGGGGCGTCGATGACGGCGTGCTCCCCAAGGATCAGGGTCCCTCCGAACCAGAGCACGATGGCGATCATCGCCGAGCCGAGGAACTCGCTGACAGGGTGCGCACTCGCCTGGCGGACCGCCACCTGGTTGTTCTTGCGGCGCATGTCCTCCGTGACCTGTCCGAAGCGCGCGTCCATCCGGTGCTCGGCGCGGAAGGCCTTGATGATGCGCAGCCCGCCGAGCGTCTCCTCGACCTGGCTCATCGTGTCGCTCCAGTATTTCTGCGCCTCCACGGAGTCGGCCTTGAGGCGGCGCCCGGTGGCGCTGATGATGCCGATCATCAGCGGGGCGAATACGATGACGAACAGGGTGAGCTGCCAGGACATCCGGAAGAGCACGGCGAGGTAGATGACGATCAGGATCGGGTTCTTGACCAGCATCTCCAGGGTGCTGGTGATGGAGGTCTCCACCTCCTGGACGTCGCCGCTGATGCGGGCGATGATGTCTCCCTTGCGCTCCTGGCTGAAGAAACCGAGGGGCAGGGAGAGGATCTTGCGGTAGATCTCCCTGCGCAGGTCGCGGACCACGCCGGTGCGGATGGGCACCATCACGGCGGAGGCGCCGAAATAGCAAGAAACCTTGATGGCCACGATGCCGATGAAGACCAGGCAGAGCATCAGCAGGACGTGGCTCTGGCCGTACTGCTCCACGAACTGGGAGACATAGTAGTAGGCGTTGTTGGTGATCTCGCCGAAGGGCATCCCGCGGTGCCAGGGGATGAACTCGTAGTGCGCCTCCCCGACATTGAAGAGGATCTGCAGGATCGGAATCAGCAGCGAGAAGGAGAAGACGTTGAAGACGGCCGACAGGATGTTGAGGACCACCGACCCGCCGACATAGCCTTTATAGGGAGCGACATAGCGCTTGAGGATCTGCCAGAAAGCTTTCATTGACTCACAAATATAACAATAATCCCCGAAATCAAAGCTTCCGCTTCAGCCAGTTGAAGATGACCTGGATGCGCTTGTCCAGCAGGGGGTAGTCGAGCGTATCCGGGGTGTCGGTGCGCTTGTTGGTGTTCATCGTGATGCCGGAGGTGAACATCACCGAAGGGATGCCGGCTTCGATGAACCAGCGCTGGTCGCTGATCCGCCGGTAGAACAACTCGGTGAAGCCGTCGCTGCCGTAATAGTCATACACCAGGTGGAGGCGGATCCCCGTATTGGCATTGTCCAGATAGAAACGCTCTCCGGAGCCGCCGAGGGCGATCAGGTATTCCGGGCTGGCCGGGTGGACCGGGGCCAGCGAGGAGCCGAGGATGTCGAGGTTGACGAGCTGGGCCAGGGAGTAATTGGTGCGGTAGCGCTCCAGGAAGGCGCGCGATCCGGACAGGCCGGCATTGTGGCCGTCGAAGGCCACGAAGATGAGGCCAGTCAGCCCCTTGCAGACGGGGGTGAGCTCCCGTGCCAGGGCCAGAAGGGCAGCTACGCCCGAGGCGTTGGCGTCCGCACCGGGATAGAACGCTCCGTCGAGCACGCCCAGCCCGTCATAGTAGGCGCTCACGACGATGTAGCGGGCATAGAATCCGGGGGTGATGCCGATGACGTTGCGGCCGATCTGACCGTCTTGGATGAAACTCTGCGTGAAGGCGTTCAGCCCGGCGTTGCGCAGCTGGGAGAGCAGGTAAGAGGCCGTCCGTCCGGCCCCGACGGTGCCGAACCCGCGGCCGGCCTGCAGCGAATCGCACAGGAAGGCCACTTCCGCCCGGAGGTCGGCCTGCCGGTCGCGGCCGTACAGGGACAGGGAGGCCAGCAGACAGAGCAGCAGAATTTTGAGTGGGCGTTTCAAATCGGGTCCGATTATTGTTTATCTTTGCAAAAATAATGAAAAAGTTTCTCCTGACCATAGCATCGCTGCTTCTCGGTGCAACTTTCGCGTTCGCCCAATACGACAAGGATGTCTTCATGTGGCGGGGGCGTCAGGCGCTCTCCGACGGGAAGTACGCGCAGGCCATCGAGAACTTCAACGTGCTGGCCCGGCTGGACTCCACGGACTACTGGAGTTTCTTCTTCCGCGGCATCGCCAAGTACAACCTGGGCGACCTGCGCGGTGCGCAGACCGACTTCAATACCTCCGTCCGCCTCAATCCGGTCTTCACCAACGGCTTCCACTACCGCGCCATCACCGAGAGCCGCTTCGGCGACTACGACGCCGCGTTCAAGGATTTCGAACGGGCGCTGGAGTTGCGTCCCGGCCAGACCGGCATCTATTTCTCGCGCGGCGTCGCCAACTTCCTGGCCCAGAAATTCGAAGACGCCGTCTCGGATTTCGACCGGTATATCAAGAAGGAGCCTACCGATCCGGCCGCCTATCTGAACCGGGGGGCGAGCTATCTGTTCCTGGCCGATACGACCCGTGCGCTGGAGGACTACAACCGCGCCATCCGCCTGGACCGCCTGGAGCCCGAAGGCTTCATCCGGCGGGCGCGCGTCTATGCCGCGCAGAACCGCTACGACGAAGCCATCGCGGACCTGGACCACGCCATCCAGCTGGACGGGGAGAATACCCTGGCGTTCTTCAACCGCGCGCTGCTCCATTACGAGCAGCGGCGCTACAACGATGCGATGTCCGACCTGGACACCGTGCTGGAGCACGAGCCCGGCAATGCCCTGACCCTCTACAACCGCAGTCTCATCTATGCACAGGTGGGCGCCTTCGAACAGGCGCTCGAGGATATGGACCGGGTGATCAACATCAATCCCGGCAATGTGCTGGCGCACTACAACCGCGCGGCGATTTTCGTGGAGATGGGCCGCTGGCAGGATGCGTTGGAGGACTACAACAAGTCCATCGAGCTGTATCCCGACTTCGCCAAGGCCTACCTCAACCGCTCCTACGTGGAGAATATGCTGGGGCGTACGCGCGAGTCGCGGGCGGACTACCAGCTCGCCCAGCAGAAGGTGCGCGAGTACCGTGCGCGCAGTGGCGAGGCCTCCTTCGCCGACACGACGCGCAAGTACAGCTCCCTGCTGGCCCTGGACGCGGATTTCGCCAAGAAGGACTTCGACAACGAGCTCCTGCAGCACCGCGACATAGACATCCGCCTGCGTCCGCTCTACAAGTTCAGCCTCGCGCCCGAGCGCGAGAACCGCAGCGTCGCCCTGTCCCGCCAGTATGAGAATGCGCTGGTGGACCGTTTCATCGAATCCGCCCCGACGCCCATCACCCTGGGCAATTCGCCCAGCACGGGCACGGACAACTACCTCTTCACGGCCAATGCCGAGGAATACTTCGTCAAAGGCCTGCAGGAGCTGCAGCGCAAGCAGTTCAATTCGGCGCTCAGCTGGTTCGACCGGGCCGTGGGCGCGGCCGAGGATGATGCGTCCCGCGACCGCTACGCCCGCTACTACAAGGCCTTCTACCTGATGAACCGGGGCGTGCTGAAGGCGGAGATGATCGACTTCATCGCCTCGCTGGAGGGTAACGTGCAGACACTGTCGATGGACACCGACGGGACGACGCGCGCCCGCGTGAGCGACCGCGTGGCGCGCTCCTATGATTATTCCGAGGCCATCGCCGACATCAAGGAGGCGCTGACGATCCTGCCCGACATCCCGTACCTCTATTTCGACCTGGGCAACCTGGAGTGCCTGTCCTCCCGCTTCGTCGAGGCGCTGGAGAATTACGACATGGCCATCCGGCTCTATCCCAACATGGGGGACGCCTATTACAACCGCGGACTTGTGCTGATCTACCTCAAGGACAAGGAGAAAGGCTGCATCGACCTCTCGCGCGCCGGGGAGCTTGGCGTGGCGGATTCCTACAGCGTCATCTCCAAATACTGCTCTGAAGATGAGCTCAATTAAGTTCAAGTCCTTCTCTTCGGGCAGTTGCGGCAACTGCTATTTCCTCGGTATTTTCGACGGGACCGGCCATTGCGAGGCCGGCGTGCTGATCGACGCAGGCTTCAGCCCGCGCCGCCTCAAGAAAGAGCTCGCCCGCGAAGGCCTCTGCTTCGACGACTTCGCCGGGCTGCTGGTCACCCATGACCACAACGACCACATCCGTTCGCTGGGCTCCTACTGCAAACACCTCCGCAAGCCTGTATGGACACCGCCGGAACTGTCGGCCGCCCTGGGCCGGCATTTCATCACCGGCGAGTTCTACGGTCCGTGCCGCCGGCCGCTGGAGCCGGGCTGGAACGAGCTCGTCCCGGGACGCATCCGCGCCCGGTATTTCGCCGTGCCCCACGATGCCTCCTGCACTTTCGGGTACGCCCTGCTGCTGGACGACTACAAGTTCGTGATCATGACCGACATCGGGCGGATGGTGCCGCAGGCCCTGAGTTTCGCCCGCCAGGCGGACACCGTGGTCATCGAGTCCAACTACGACCTGGAGATGCTGCGCAACGGGCCTTATCCCAAGGTCTTGCAGGACCGCATCTGCGGCGGCAACGGGCACCTCTCCAATGCGGAGTGCGCCGAGGCCCTCCGGGATTTCCTGCACCCGGGCCTGCGCAATGTCTTCCTCTGCCACTTGTCCGAGCACAACAATACGCCGCAGCTGGCGTACCAGGCTTCCGCTGAAGTCCTGCAGGATTGCCTGCAGGGGGAGGAGCGGCCTCCGCGGCTGTGTCCGCTGCCGCGGATGACCCCCTCGCCGTTTTTCATTCTCTGAAAAAAAACCGTAACTTTGTAAGATAGGAATTAAACAATCAACAATCATAACATCACTATGGTCAAAGTCAATTTGGGAGGTTGCAGCTCCTTCGTCAAAGATGCAGATTATCAGAAGTATGTAGAGAAAGCCCTGGCGGCCTATGACGTGCTGGACGCCGAGACCGGCGCCGGTAATGATTTCCTCGGCTGGAAGACCCTGCCGGTGGACATCCCCGAGTCGTTGATCGCAGACTGCGAAGCCATCCGCGACGACTGGGCCGCTGCAGGTGTGGACCTCGTGGTCGTGATCGGCATCGGCGGCAGCTACCTGGGCGCCCGCTGCGCCATCGAGGCCCTCTCGCACGGCTTCGTGCGCAAGGTCGGCGTGCCGCAGGTCGTCTTCGCCGGCAACAACCTCTCCGAGGACTACCTGGCCGAGCTGATGGACCTGGCGCGGATGCGCAACACCGCCTGCGTGGTCATCTCCAAGTCCGGGACCACCACCGAGCCCGCCGTGGCCTTCCGCATCGTCAAGGAATACATCGAGAAGACCTACGGCAAGGCCGAGGCCGCCCGCCGCATCGTCGCCATCACGGACGCGAAGAAGGGCGCTCTCAAGACCCTCGCCACGCAGGAAGGCTACAAGTCCTTCGTCGTGCCCGACAACGTGGGCGGCCGCTACAGCGTCCTCACCCCGGTCGGCATCCTGCCGATCGTGCTCGCCGGCTTCGACATGCGCGCGATGCTGAAGGGCGCCGCGCAGGAGCGTGAAGCCTTGCTCTGCAAGAGCGCCGACAACGCCGCCGTGCAGTACGCCGCGATGCGCAACCTGCTCTACCGCGAGCAGGACAAGAAGGTGGAGATCCTGGTGACCTTCAACCCCAAGCTCCAATACCTCGGCGAGTGGTGGAAGCAGCTTTACGGCGAGTCCGAGGGCAAGGAAGGCCGCGGTATCTTCCCGGCCTCCGTCGTCTGCACGACCGACCTCCACTCGATGGGACAGTTCATCCAGGAGGGCGACCGCGTGATGTTCGAGACCACGGTGACCGTGGAGAACGCCGCCCGCGAGGTGGTGATCGGCTCCGACGAGCAGAACCTCGACCAGCTCAACTACCTGGCCGGCCAGCGCGTGGAGCACTGCAACCGGATGGCCCAACTGGGCACCAAGCTCGCCCACATCGACGGCGGCGTGCCGCAGATGGAGGTGAGCGTGGAGCGTCTGGACGAGGCGAGCCTCGGCGCGCTGTTCTATTTCTTCGAGTTCGCCTGCGGCATCAGTGCCTATGTGCTCGGTATCAATCCGTTCAATCAGCCGGGCGTGGAGGCATACAAGAAGAATATGTTCGCCCTGCTGCGCAAGCCCGGGTACGAGGCGCAGACCGAAGAGATCCTCAAGCGCATCTAGGGTCAGTCCAGCTGATATTCCGTGGGGGCCTTGAGTCCGGGTATTCCATAATACGCGGACACGAGGTCCCCTCGTATATGGACGCGCCGGCCCAGCAGGCCGGGGTGGTCCTGGAGGTTGAGGGCGTCGCGGATGTCCCCTGCCTTGAGCTCGACGGACAGGCAGTAACCTGCCTCCGAGGTGCTCGCGCGCGTGCCCAGGACGAGGTTGGTATTCTTGGTGAAGGGGGGCGCGAAGGAGACCCTGCCGGTGCCCGTGGCCACGCCGACGATGTAGCCCCAGACCCAGACGCCCTTTTCGCCGTCGGGGGCGTGGAGGCGCGCCGTGGCCACGTCATAGGCGTTGCCGGGGTCACCCCCGCCCGGACCGCCCAGCACGAACTCTTCGGACAGCCAGGTCCGGGCGGTGTCCACCTGGATGGTGATGCCGCCGGACTTGGTATCCACGTTGGCGCCGAGCCGTACCGTGAGGATCTGCCGGGCTTCGAGGGTGCGCGTGAAGAGGGTCTGGACGAGGCCGCCGTCGTCCAGCAGCAGGGCCACGGCGCCCGGGCGGAAGAACGCCGTGCGCGTCTCTGCGTAGCCGTAGGCGAGACTGCCTTCGGCGGCCTTGAGCTGCAGGGTTCCGGCCGGGAAGGCCTGGCGGAAGGATTCTCCGACTTCCAGACGCAGGCCGCTGTTGAGCTGGCTGCAGGCGAGCGTGACGTCTACGCTGGCACCGGATGCCACGCTGACGACCTGCGTGTCGCCCCATTGGGGCGCGTCGAAGGCCGGGGCACTAAAGGGGCCGGAGACGGCCTTGACGGTGTAGGAGCCGGCCGGGACGGAGAGCTCGTCCGGGGCGTGGTCGTAGGTGCCCTCATAAAGGATTTTCCCGGAGGCGTCGGAGACGGTGAGCTGGAAACTCCCCACGTCGGGGAGGGCTGCGGCGGAGCGCGTTGCGGTGGGGTAGGGGGCGTCAAGCGAGATGCGCAGGACGCCGGGGAGGTCCCGGTCGGGGCGGAAAAGGTCCCGGCAGGATGTGGGGACCAGCAGCAGGGCGGCCAGTGCCGCCAGGAGTCTGACGTAGGTTCTCATAGCGTTTGTTTTTTACCGCCCCAAGATGCGCAGAATTCCGGTACGCCTTGATAAGAAACGTATCATTCTGCTGCCGGAAACGTAAAAAGTACCTTTCTTTCGATCCTGTATCTCCTGGTTACTTCCTCCGGCCTGCTGCTCGTGGGAGCAGCAGGCCGGATATAGTGGAACGTTGATGCAGCTGGCCCGTGAAAAAAATTCACGGGGAAACGGAGCGGAGCGACGTGGGGAGTCTGAGGGGTCCGCCCCTCAGTCATAGTGGAACGTTGATGCAGCTGGCCCGTGAAAAAAATTCACGGGCCAGTTGCATCACTGCGACTGGCCCGTTACTTAACCTAAACTTAAACTATGAAAAACTTCGGTGCTAAAGTAGAGAGTTTTTCGGAAAAATACAAACGTTAGCCCGTTTTTTTTCTTATTTTTGTGCCGTTAGTCAGTGTATAACGCATATATTATGAATAAGAAACTTTTATTGATTGCATCGGCGGCGATCCTGCTTTTCGCCGTCGGTGGCTGCAAGCGTTACGAGTCCGTCCCCGGCGATCCGCTGCAGACCAAGATCTACACCCTTGACAACGGGATGAAGGTCTTCATGTCCGTCAACAAGGAGCAGCCCCGCATCCAGACCTATATGGCCGTCAAGGTGGGGAGCAAGAACGACCCGTCCGAGACCACGGGCCTGTCGCACTACCTGGAGCACATCATGTTCAAGGGCACCGAGCAGTTCGGTACGGTGGACTATGCCGCCGAGAAGCCGATGCTCGACGAGATCGAGCGCCTGTTCGAGGTCTATCGCCAGACCACGGACGAGGCGGAGCGCCTGGCCATCTACCACCAGATCGACTCCGTGAGCTACGAAGCCTCCAAACTCGCGATCCCCAACGAGTATGACAAGCTGATGGCTGTCATCGGCGCCACCGGGACCAACGCATGGACTTCCGACGACGAGACCGTCTACACCGAGGACATCCCCTCCAACCAGATCGACAACTGGGCCCGCATCCAGGCGGACCGCTTCCGCCACCTGGTGATCCGGGGATTCCATACGGAACTCGAGACCGTCTATGAGGAGAAGAACATGTCCTTGACGCGCGACAGCGAGAAGGTCTATGAGGCGCTTGCCAAAGCCCTCTTCCCGCATCACCCCTATGGGCAGCAGACCACCATCGGCACCCAGGAGCACCTGAAGAATCCCTCCATCACCAACATCAAGGCCCATATCGCAAACTACTACGTCCCGAACAACATCGCCGTGTGCGTGTCGGGCGACTTCGACCCGGACGAGATGGTGGCCGCACTCGAGAAGTATTTCGGCGACTGGAAGCCCAATCCGGCCATCCCGACCCTGAAGTATGAGGCCGAGGCCCCGATCACCGCGCCCATCGTGCGCGACGTCTACGGCCTCGAGTCCGAGAACCTTGCCCTGGCCTGGCGCCTGCCCGGTGCGTCCGACCTCAAGACGGCCGCCGTGGCCGAAATAGCAGGGTCTATCCTGTATAACGGCCAGGCCGGCCTGATGGACCTGGACATCAACCAGCAGCAGAAGGCCCTTGGTGTTCGTGGCGGCTTCCAGAGCCAGCCGGACTACGGTTACTTTATGGCCATGGGCAGCCCCAAGCAGGGCCAGACCCTCGAGGAGGTCCGCGACCTGGTCCTCGCCGAGGTGGCCCGCCTGCGCAGCGGCGACTTTGACGCCTCGCTGATCGAGGCTACGGTCAACAACGTCAAGCTCAGCCATATGCGCCAGCTGGAGAGCAACAGCATGCGTGCGCGTCAGTATGTCAACGCCTTCATCGACGGGATTCCCTGGAAGGATGCCTGCAAGGAGCTCGACCGCCTGGCTGCCGTGACCAAGGAAGACGTCGTGGCCTTCGCCAACGAGTACCTGGGCGAGAACGCCTATGCCGTGGTCTACAAGCGCCAGGGTGAGGATAATACCGTCCAGAAGATCTCCGCCCCGAAGATCACCCCGATCGTGACCAACCGCGACAAGACGAGCGCCTTCCTCGCCGAGATCCAGAACACGCCCGTCAAGCCCATCGAACCCGTCTTCGTGGACTTCTCCAAGGATATGTCCCGTTTCTCCCTGGCCCCGGGCGCCGAAGTGCTCTACAAGCACAACGACATCAACGACATCTTCACGCTCAACGGTGTGTATAACCGCGGTACCCAGCAGGATCCCGCCTTGTCCGTCGCGTTCGACTACCTGTCCTACCTCGGCACGCCCACGATGAGCGTCGAGCAGCTTGCGTCCCGGATGTATGCCCTGGGATGCTCCTTCAGCGCCGGTGCCGGTGCTTACCAGTCTTCCTTCAGCATCCGCGGCCTGAGCGAGAACATGGCCGAGGCACTGCGCCTGGTCGAGGACCTGGTCGCGAACGCCGTGCCCGATGAGACGATCCTGGCCAATCTCAAGGCCGACCTGCTCAAGAACCGGACGGATGCCAAGAAGTCGCAGAGTTCCTGCGCTTCCGCCCTGTCCGCCTATATCCAGTATGGTCCCGAGTATGTCCGTGCCGCTGCGATGAGCGATGCGCAGCTGCTTGCATTGACTTCCGAAGAGCTGCTCGCCAAGTTGCGCGCCACCTTCGACCTGGGCCACGAGCTCCTCTACTACGGCCCGATGGCCGAGTCCGAGCTCAAGTCCGCCCTCGCGGAGAACCACCACGTGGCTGACGGAGCCCAGATGCTGCCCGAGCAGCATCCGGCTCTCCAGCAGACCCCGTCCGACCGTGTCGTGCTGGTCCAGTACGACGCCAAGCAGCTCCAGTATACCCAGTTCTCCGACCGGGGAGAGCCCTTCGATGTCGCCAACGAGGCGGACATCGCCCTCTTCAACGAATACTTCGGCAGCGGGATGAACGCCATCGTCTTCCAGGAGATGCGCGAGGCGCGCGGCCTGGCCTATACGGCCCGGGCGCGCCTGGCTGCGCCGTCCTATGCGGATGATACCTATTCTTTCACCGCCTACATCGCCACGCAGAACGACAAGATGCGCCAGGCCGTCGAGGCCTTCGAGATGATCATCAACGAGATGCCCGAGTCCGAGGCCGCCTTCTCCGTGGCCCAGGATGCGCTGCTGAGCCGCCTGCGCACGCAGCGCACCACGGGGATGAACGTCCTGCGCAGCTACCAGTCCTGCCGCCGTCTCGGCCTGTCCGAGCCCGTGAGCAAGGCGGTTTTCGAGCAGGTGCAGAAGATGACGCTCGCCGACGTGGTCGCCACCCAGCGCAAGTGGGTCAAGGACCGCCACTACACCTATGCGATCCTTGGCGACATCCCCGATATGGATACGAAGTTCCTCTCCACGCTCGGCCAGGTCAAGGTCGTGAGCCTCGAGGACATCTTCGGCTACTAGCGGATGGACGCGAAGGCCTGTCTGCGCTCGATGCGGCTGCGGACCCTGCCGCTCTCGCTCGCCGGCATCGTGCTCGGCGTGCTGCTCTCAGCGGCGGAGCACCGCATCGGGGCGCTGACGGTCATCCTTCTGGCACTGACCACGGTCTGCCTGCAGGTCCTGTCCAATCTCTCCAATGAATTAGGCGATACCCTGTCCGGGACGGACCGCTCCGACCGGCAGGGTATCCATTATTCCATCCAGGACGGCCTGATGAGCGTCCCGCAGATGAAGCGCCTCGTCGGCTGCTTCGCCGGCTTGTCCTGCGCGTTCGGCTTCGCGATGGTCTGGAGCGCCTTCGGGACGGTGCTCGCGCCGCTGCCGCTCGCTTTCCTGGTTTTCGGTGCGGCCGCCGTCTGGGCGGCGATGCACTACACGCTCGGCCGGAACCCCTACGGGTACCGCGGCTTGGGCGACCTTTTCGTCTTCGTCTTCTTCGGGCTGGCGACCGTGTGCGGGGGCTACTTCCTGACCGGTCTGGAATGGTCCTGGCGCATCCTGCTGCCGGCCTGCGCCATCGGCTGCTTCAGCGTCGGGGTGCTCAACGTCAACAACATCCGGGACATGAAGTCCGATGCGGCCACGCGCCGGACGGTGGCCCTCCGGATGGGGGAGCGCCGTGCGCGCATCTATCAGACCGTACTGGTGGCGGCTGGCTGGATATTGATGACCGTCTTCGTGCTGCTTCCGCCTTTCAATGGGTGGAGGTTCCTGTATTTCCTGTCGCTGCCCGGCTTCGTGCTGCACCTGAAGGGGGTCTGGACCCTGCGGGACAGGGCGCTGGACCCGATGCTGCCGCTGCTGGTGCTCAGCAGCTTTGGCTTTGCCCTGCTGGGCGGGGTGGGGTGCCTGCTGGCATAGCTTTCTCTCCCACATACATCCTGCACAGGCCGAAGGTGTACGCTTTGTGGCGTACGCCGGCGTAGCCGCAGCCCTGCATCGTGGCGGTCCACACGCGGCGCCCCGGGAATTGCTGCACCGAGGCGGGGAGGTACTTGTAGGCGGCTTTGTCGCCGGAGACGAGTCCGCCGATCCAGGGTACGAAATGCTGGAAATAGAGATTGTAGGCCCAGCGGAGCAGGCGGTTCTCCGGGACGGACAGCTCCAGGATGACCAGGCGCCCGCCCGGCCGGAGCACGCGCAGGATCTCCCGCAGGGCCGTCTCGCGGTGCTCGAAATTGCGGATGCCGAAGGCGATGGTCGCGACGTCGAAGGTCCCGTCGGGGAAGGGCAGCGCCTCGCAGTCGCCCTGAAGGCAGTCGATCTGCGCCTCCAATCCAGCATCCGCCACCTTCTGCCGCATCACGCGGAGCATCCCTTCGGAGAGGTCCAGCCCCGTGATGCGGCTGCCGGGGTGCATCCGCCGCGCGATGGCGATCGCGAAATCGCCCGTCCCGCAGGCGATGTCCAGCAACGCCTGCGGCCGCCCGGCGTCCACGATCTCGCGCAGGGCGCGGCGGCGCCAGCTGCGGTCCACGCCGAGGGACATCAGGTGGTTGAGGCGGTCATAGTCGGGAGCGATCCCGTCGAACATCTGTCGGATCTTCTCTTTGTTGGGCATGGCGGATATGAGAAAGTCCGGCGCAGCCGGCCGGACCTTGGAGCAGGATAAGGGAGTCGAACCCTCCTCCTTGGCTTGGGAAGCCAATGCACTACCGATGTGCTAATCCTGCAATTGGGAACAAACGGAAATCGCAGTCAAATGGTAGATTGTGATGCCGTTTCCGATGCAAATATAGCAAATTATTCTTATTTTTGACTACTTGAAACAATTTGCGTGATGTATTCTCTGGGAATTGATGTCGGCTCTTCGTCCGTCAAGGTCGCCCTGCTGGATGTGGAGAGCGGCCAGTGTGTCTGTTCAGCCAGCCATCCCGCCACGGAGGCGCCCATCAGCGCGCCCCACCCGGGTTGGGCGGAGCAGGATCCGCGGGACTGGTGGGCATATGCGTGCGCCGGGATCCGCCGGATGGCCGCCGCAGGGTATGACCTGGGGCAGGTGGCCGCGATCGGCATCTCGTACCAGATGCACGGCCTGGTGGCCCTGGACGGGGACGCCGAGCCGGTGCGGGACGCCATCATCTGGTGCGACTCCCGCGCCGTCGGGACGGGGGAGCGTGCGCTGCGGGAGATCGGCTACGACCGCTGTATGCAACACCTGCTCAATTCCCCCGGCAACTTCACGGCCTCCAAGCTGGCCTGGGTGAAGTCCAACGAGCCGGAGGTCTATGCCCGGATCCGCACGTTCATGCTCCCGGGAGACTACATCGCCTACCGCCTGACCGGGGAGATCTCCACCACGGCCACGGGCCTGTCCGAGGGCATCCTCTGGGATTTCGCGGAGAACCGCCGGGCCGATTTCGTGGCGGAGTACTTCGGGATCGAGCCCGACAAGTTCGCGCCTCTCGTGCCGGCGCTCGGCTTGCAGGCCCGCACCACGCCCGCCGTCCAGACGGCGCTCGGCATCCCGGCCGGCACGCCCGTCTCGTACCGGGCGGGGGACCAGCCCAACAACGCCTTCTCGCTGAACGTGCTCCGGCCGGGAGAGATCGCCGCGACGGCCGGCACCAGTGGCGTCGTATACGGCGTGACCGATGTGCCGAAGGCCGATGCCCAGTCGCGCGTCAATACCTTCCTGCACGTCACGGACGCCCCTGAGCCGCGCCTGGGCGTGCTGCTCTGCATCAACGGCACCGGCATCATGAATGCCTGGGCCCACCGCCACCTCTTCCCGTCACTGTCCTATCCCGAGATGAACGAAGTGGCGGCCAAGGCCCCGGCCGGCTCCGACGGACTGCTCGTCCTGCCTTTCGGCAACGGTGCGGAGCGCGTGCTCGCCAACGTCGGCACGCACGCCCGCATCGTCGGCATCGACCTCGTCCGCCACGACCGGGTGCACCTGCTGCGGGCCGTCCAGGAGGGTATCGCCTTCTCGTTCCGTTATGGCATCGACATCATGAAGGAACTGGGCCTGGACCCCGGCGTCATCCGCGCCGGCAAGGCCAACCTGTTCCTCAGCCCGTTGTTCCGCGCCACGCTCGCCACGCTCTGTGACGCGCGCATTGAGCTGTATGACACCGACGGCGCGCTGGGTGCCGCCCGCGGCGCCGCGCTCGGAGCCGGGATCTACAAGAGTGCGGACGAGGCTTTCGCGCAGCTCGCCAAGCTGGAGACCGTCCTGCCGGAGCCGGCGTGGAAGGACCCGCTCGAGCAGGCCTACGTCCGCTGGAAACACGAAGTCGACAAATCTATCAACTAAATCCTATATGGCAAACAAAGAGTACTTCCCGCAATTGGGAAAAATCCAATTCGAAGGCAAGGAGTCCAAGAATCCCCTCGCTTACCGCTACTACGAGCCTGAGCGGGTCGTCGCCGGCAAGAAGATGAAAGACTGGTTCAAGTTCGCGATGGCCTGGTGGCACACGCTCTGCGCCGAAGGCTCGGACCAGTTCGGACCCGGCACCAAGTCTTTCCCCTGGAACGTCGGGGCTACGGCCATCGAGCGTGCCAAGAACAAGATGGACGCCGGCTTCGAGATCATGCAGAAACTCGGCATCGAGTATTACTGCTTCCACGACGTGGACCTCGTGGACGAGGCGCCGACCATCGCGGAATACGAGACCAATCTCAAGGAGATCGTCGCCTATGCGAAGCAGAAGCAGGCCCAGACCGGCATCAAGCTCCTCTGGGGAACGGCCAACGTCTTCGGCCACAAGCGCTATATGAACGGCGCGTCCACCAACCCCGACTTCGACGTGGCCGCCCGCGCCATGGTCCAGATCAAGAACGCGATTGACGCCACGATCGAGCTCGGCGGCCAGTGCTACGTGTTCTGGGGTGGCCGCGAGGGCTATATGAGCCTGCTCAACACCGACATGAAGCGCGAGAAGGAGCATATGGCCACGATGCTGCGGATGGCGCGTGACTACGCCCGCGCCAAGGGTTTCAAGGGCACCTTCCTGATCGAGCCCAAGCCGATGGAGCCGACCAAGCACCAGTATGATGCCGACACCGAGACCGTGATCGGCTTCCTGCGCGCCCACGGCCTGGACAAGGACTTCAAGGTCAACATAGAGGTCAACCACGCCACGCTCGCGGGCCACACCTTCGAGCACGAACTCCAGTGCGCCGCCGACGCGGGCCTGCTCGGCTCGATCGACGCGAACCGCGGCGACTACCAGAACGGCTGGGACACCGACCAGTTCCCGATCGACCTCTACGAACTCACGCAGGCGATGATGGTCATCATCCGCGCCGGCGGCCTGGTGGGCGGCACCAATTTCGACGCCAAGACCCGCCGCAACTCCACCGACCTGGAGGACATCTTCATCGCCCACATCGCGGCGATGGACGTGATGGCCCGCGCCCTGCTGGTGGCGGCCGACGTGCTGGAGAAATCCCCGCTCCCCGCGATGCTCAAGGAGCGCTATGCCTCCTATGACCAGGGCGTCGGCAAGGACTTCGAGGACGGCAGGCTGACCCTCGAGCAGGTGGTGGAATACGCCAAGGCACAGGGCGAGCCGAAGGCCACCTCCGGCAAGCAGGAGCTCCTCGAGGCCATCGTTAATATGTACATCTGATGGCAGGCGGTCAAGACAAAGGGTCCGGCGCGTATCTGTTCTCGATCGTGCTCGTGGCCGTGCTCGGCGGCTTGCTCTTCGGGTACGACACCGCCGTGATTTCGGGCGCGGAGCGGGGTCTGCAGGCGTTCTTCTCGGACGCCGGGGACTTCACCTACACGGAGTTCCTCCACGGGTTCACCTCCTCCAGCGCGCTGATCGGCTGCATCATAGGCAGCGCCCTGTCCGGGCTGTTCGCCGGCAAGTTCGGCCGCAAGCGGAGCCTGTTCTTCGCGGGTATCTGCTTCTTCCTGAGCGCTGCAGGATCATACTATCCGGAGGCCTTCTTCTTCCCCAAGGGCGTCCCTTCGCTAGGCCTCTGGGTGGCGTTTAACTTCTATCGCGTGCTGGGCGGCATCGGCGTGGGCATGGCCTCGGCCATCTGCCCGATGTACATCGCCGAGGTGGCTCCCGCCGGCAAGCGCGGCAAGCTCGTGTCCTGGAACCAGTTCGCGATCATCTTCGGCCAGCTGGTCGTGTATTTCGTGAACTTCCTGATCATCCAGTCGCACAAGAATGACCCTGCCGTCGTCGAGTGGACGAACCAGGTGGGCTGGCGCCTGATGTTCGGCTCCGAATGCGTGCCCGCCGGCCTGTTCACCCTGCTGATCCTGCTCGTGCCGGAGACGCCGCGTTATCTCGTGATGTCCGGCCAGGAAGACAAGGCGCTGCGGGTACTCACCCGCATCAACGGCCCCTCCGCCGCGGCCCAGATCCTCTCCGAGATCAAGAGCACCGTCGTGGAGAAGAAGGAGAAGCTCCTGGCGTACGGCTTCCTGGTCATCTTCATCGGCTGTATGCTCAGCGTGTTCCAGCAGTTCGTCGGCATCAACGCCGTGCTTTATTTCGCTCCGCGCATCTTCGAGTCGATGGGGATGGGCGATCCGATGACGCAGACGGTGCTGATGGGTGTCATCAACATCACCTTCACGCTGGTCGCGATCTTCACCGTGGAGCGGCTCGGCCGCCGGCCGCTGCTCATCGTGGGCTCGCTCGGGATGGCCGTCGGCGCCCTGGGCGTGGCCCTGGCGGACGCCGTCCAGGGCGTGCCCGGCATCGTGGGCGTGCTCAGCATCATGATCTACTCCGCCTCCTTCATGTTCAGTTGGGGACCGATCTGCTGGGTGCTCATCTCCGAGATCTTCCCGAACACGATCCGCGGCGCGGCCGTGGCCATCGCCGTGGCTTTCCAGTGGATCTCGAACTTCATCGTGAGCTCCACTTTCGTGCCGCTCTACAGTTGGAGCCCCGCGTTCACGTACGGCTTGTACTGCGCCATGTGCCTGCTGGCCGCCTTCTTCGTGTGGCGCCTGGTCCCCGAGACCAAGGGAAAGACCCTGGAGGACATGTCCACGCTTTGGCGCAGCCGCGCGGTAGCCAAGTGATTCTGCGATAAAGCTTTGAAGAATGGACCGGCCGGATTGCATATCCGGCCGGTTTTTTGCAGATGACGGAACAATTCATTATCTTTGCACGATTATGCGCGCTGGCGCGCGTATTGGAAGTGTAACGAAAACAAAAACGTCAATATGTCATTTGCATCCATTATCGGCAAGATCTTCGGCTCCAAGGCGGACCGCGACTACAAGGCTGTGAAGCCCACGCTCGACAAGATCCTGGCCGTCTATCCCGAGATCGACGCCCTGTCGGACGATGCGCTCCGCGAGCGCTCCGCGGCGCTCCGTGCGCACCTGCAGGAAGTCGAAAAACCTTTCGAGGACCGCATCGCCGAGATCAAGCTCGAGCTCGACAAAGATATCCCCATCGCAGAAAAAGAGAAGCTCGCCGGCGAGTCCGACAAGCTGGTCAAGGACGAGGACGAGGCCATCGAGAAGGCCCTCGACGGGATCCTCCCGGAGGCTTTCGCCATCATCAAGTCCACCGCCCGGCGCTTCAAGGAGCACCCGACGATCACCGTCACGGCCACGCAGTTCGACAAGGACCTGGCCGTGAACCACGACTTCGTCCACATCGAGGACGACAAGGCCGTCTACCAGAACCATTGGGTGGCCGGCGGCAACGAGATCGTCTGGGACATGGTCCACTACGACGTCCAGCTGATCGGCGGCATCGCCCTGCACCAGGGCAAGATTGCCGAGATGGCCACGGGCGAGGGCAAGACCCTCGTGGCCACGCTCCCGGTGTTCCTCAACGCCCTCGCGGGCAAGGGCGTGCACATGGTGACCGTCAACGACTACCTGTCCAAGCGTGACTCCGAGTGGATGGGCCCCCTGTACATGTTCCACGGCCTGTCCGTGGACTGCATCGACAAGCACCAGCCCAACTCCGACGCCCGCCGCAGGGCCTACGAGTGCGACATCACCTTCGGCACCAACAACGAATTCGGTTTTGACTACCTGCGTGACAACATGGCCATCGGCCAGGAGGACCTCGTGCAGCGCAAGCACCACTTCGCCATCGTGGACGAGGTGGACTCCGTGCTCATCGACGATGCGCGGACCCCGCTCATCATCTCCGGTCCGATCACGCGCAACGAGGCGGACGAAGCCCAGTTCATGGAGTTCCGTCCCTATGTGGAGAAGCTCTACCAGGCCCAGCGTACGCTGGTCAACCAGGTGCTCAACGAAGCCAAGAAGAAGATCGCCGAGGGCGACGAGGCCGAGGGCGGCAAGCTCCTGCTCCGGGCCCACAAGGGTCTGCCCAAGTACCAGCCGCTCATCAAGTTCCTCTCCGAACCGGGTATGAAGGTCCTCCTGCAGAAGGCGGAGAACTATTACATGCAGGACAACGAGAAAGAGATGCCCGTGGTCACGGACCCGCTTTATTTCGTGATCAACGAGCAGCTCCGGTCCGTAGATATGACCGACAAGGGCCACGAAGTGCTGGCCAAGGCCGTGGGCGAGGACGAGTTCTTCGTCCTGCCGGACGTGGGGTCCCGCATCGCGGAGATCGAGCACACCGATCTCTCGCTGCTGGAGAAGCAGCAGAAGAAGGACGAGCTGATGACCGAATTCTCCACCAAGAGCGAGCGCGTCCACACGGTGATCCAGCTCCTGAAGGCCTACACGATGTTCGAGAAGGACGTGGACTACGTGATCATGGACGGCAAGATCAAGATCGTCGACGAGTCCACGGGCCGTATCATGGAGGGACGCCGCTGGAGCGACGGCCTGCACCAGGCCGTCGAGGCCAAGGAGAACGTCAAGGTGGAGGGTGCCACGCAGACCTTCGCGACGATCACCCTGCAGAACTACTTCCGTATGTACCACAAGCTCGCCGGTATGACCGGTACGGCCGAGACCGAGGCGGGCGAGTTCTGGAGCATCTACAAGCTGGACGTGATGGTCATCCCCACCAACCGCCCCGTAATCCGTGACGACCAGAACGACTTGATTTACAAGACCAAGAAGGCCAAATACGCCGCGGTCATCGACCGCATCGTGGAGCTGTCCAAGGCCGGCCGCCCGGTGCTCGTCGGTACCACGGACGTGGAGACCTCCGAGCTGTTGAGCCGCATGCTCCGGATGCGCGGCATCCGCCACAACGTGCTGAACGCCAAGGAGCACGCCCGTGAGGCGGAGATCGTGGCCCAGGCGGGCCAGACCTCGGCCGTGACCATCGCCACCAATATGGCGGGCCGTGGTACGGACATCAAGCTCTCCGAAGATGTCAAGAAGGCCGGCGGCCTCGCCATCATCGGTACCGAGCGCCACGACTCCCGCCGCGTCGACCGCCAGCTGCGCGGCCGCGCCGGCCGTCAGGGCGACCCGGGTTCCTCCACCTTCTATGTGTCCCTCGAGGACAAGCTGATGCGCCTGTTCGGCTCCGAGCGCATCGCCGGGATGGTGGACAAGCTTGGCATGGAGGACAACGAGGCCCTCGAGAGCAATATGCTGTCCAACGCCATCGAGAATGCGCAGAAGAAGGTCGAGGAGAACAACTTCGGCGTCCGCAAGCGCCTGCTCGAATACGACGACGTGATGAACTATCAGCGTGAGGCCATCTACTCCCGCCGGCGCAACGCCATCAGCGGCGAGAAGGTGGAGATCGACCTCCAGAACATGATGAAGGACACGGCGGCGCTCTTCGTGGACCGCAGCAAGGGTCTGGCGTTCGAGGAGTTCGAGGTCTCGCTGATGGCCCAGCTCTCCATCGACTCCGGACTTGATGCCGAGTCCTACGAGAAGGCGAAGCCCGCCGAGATCGAGGACCGGCTCGTGGAGCATATGCAGGAGGTCTACCGCCGCAGGATGGACACGCTCGTGGAGCGTCTCTATCCGATCATCAAGGACGTCTACGAGAAGCAGGGAACGATGTACCAGAACATCGCCATCCCCATCTCCGACGGCCGCAAGCAGATGACCATCTCGGTGAACCTCGAGCGCGCCTACAACTCCGAGGGCCGCGAGATCGCCAAGACCCTGAGCAAGAACATCATCCTCTACCAGATCGACGAGCACTGGAAGGAGCACCTCCGCGAGATGGACGACCTCAAGCAGAGCGTCCAGAACGCCACATACGAGCAGAAGGACCCGGTGGTGGTCTACAAGCTGGAGAGCTACAACCTCTTCGCCGAGATGCTGGAGACCCTCAACAAGGACGTCCTGTCCTTCCTCTTCAAGGCCTTCGTGCCGCTGCAGGACCGCCCGCAGCAGCCCCAGCGCGCCGTCCGTCCCAAGACCGACATGAGCCGCTACCAGGCCCGCCACAGCGACCTCACGACCAACGGCGAGCAGAAGACCAACGCCCCCGTCAAGGTGGACAAGCAGGTGGGCCGCAACGATCCCTGCCCGTGCGGCAGCGGCAAGAAGTACAAACAGTGCCACGGCCGCGGCCTGGTGTAAATCTTGCAGCGTATGGGTATCGGCAACAGTATCAGCCTGAACAAGAATCCGAAGACGATGGAACAGAATGTCAACGATGTCAGCCGGATCTCCCAGGGTGCATCCATCCGGGGGACGCTCACCTCAGCCACCGACATCCGCGTGGACGGGCAGGTGGCCGGCACGCTCCTGTCCGAAGGCAAGGTGGTGACCGGCGAGTCCGCCCTGCTCTCCGGCAAACTGATCTGCGTGAACGCGGATTTCCGCGGCCGGATGGAGGGGGACATCTATGTCAAGGAACTCCTCTCGCTCAAGAGCCCGGCCGAAGTGACCGGCAACATCTATGTCAGCAAGATCCAGGTCGAACTGGGCGTCCGCATCAACGGCGCCATCAAGATGATTTCCGAAGAGGAATTCGACCGGCTGGCCGGTGTCGTTGCGCAGGAAGAGGAAGCCTAAAGGATATTCATCGACTGTTCGCGGATCTTCTCGAGCTCGTCCTTCATCCGGACGACGAGCTTCTGGATTTCCGCGTGGTTGGCTTTCGACCCGGTGGTGTTGATCTCGCGCCCCATCTCCTGGATGATGAAGCCCAGTTTCTTGCCGGGATACGGCTCACCGTCGATCGTGTCCAGGAAATACCGGCAGTGCTGGCGCAGGCGGACCTTCTCCTCATTGATGTCGAGTTTCTCCAGGTAGAAGATCATCTCCTGCTCGAAACGCTCCTTGTCCAACTTGACCTGCAGGTCCTCCGCGGCCTTGCGGATGCGCTCGCGCACGCCGTCCAGACGCTCGGACTCGTAGGACTCGACCTGGTCGTAGAGCGCAAGGATGCCCGCCACGCGCGCGGTGACGTCGGCGTAGAGCGCGGCGCCTTCGCGGCTGCGGAAGGCGTCCAGCGCGTCCAGCGCCGCATCCAGCGCCGTCTGTACGGACGGCCACTCCTCCTCCGGGATGACCTCCTGCTTGCCGCCCTCGAAGATGTCCGGGAAGCGCAGGATGGCTTCCAGATACTCCTCCTTGGGCATCGCGATGCCGACCTTGCAGCCGATGGCGTGGACCTGGCGGAAGTAGTTCTCCACCAGCGCCGCGTCGATCTGGCGCGCTGCGGCGCCGGCCTTGGGTTCGAAGGTCAGCAGGACATCCACGGTGCCGCGCTGGAGGCGCTCCGTGAGGGTCTTGCGCACCTCCAACTCCCTGTCCTTGGGCAGGAGGGAGGACTTGATGCTGATGTCGCAGTTCTTCCCGTTGAGGGTGCGGATTTCGAGGGTCAGGCGGCCCGTGGAGAGTTCGGCAACGCCCTTGCCGTAGCCGGTCATGGATTTAATCATCGCTGGAAGCTGTTTGGGTTCGCAAATTTACGAAGAAATCCTTAACTTTGCACGATTAAGAGAACGCACACTTATTATGGAAGAGAACGAGAAGAGACTCAATTTCCTGGAGGAAATCATCGAAGACGATCTCAGGACCGGCAAGGTCCCGTCCATCCTCACCCGCTTCCCGCCGGAGCCCAACGGCTACCTGCACCTGGGACACGCCAAGTCCCTGTGCATCAACTTCGGGCTCGCGATGAAGTACGGTGGCAAGACCAACCTCCGCTACGACGACACCAACCCCGTCAAGGAAGATGTCGAGTACGTGGACTCCATCAAGGAGGACATCAAGTGGCTGGGTTTCCAGTGGGAGAAAGAGTGCTACGCCTCCGACTATTTCGACCAGCTCTACGAGTGGGCAGAGGACCTGATCAAGCGGGGCCTCGCCTACGTGGACGACCAGACCCAGGAGGAGATTTCCCGGGGCCGCGGCACCGTGGACAAGCCGGGCACGCCCAGCCCGTACCGCGACCGCACGCCCGAAGAGAACCTCCGTCTCTTCCGCGAGATGCGCGACGGCAAGTATGCCGACGGCGAGAAGGTACTGCGCGCCAAGATCGACATGGCGCATCCCAACATGCTGATGCGCGACCCGCTGCTGTATCGCATCAAGCACGCCTCGCACCACCGCACCGGTGACAAGTGGTGCATCTACCCGATGTATGACTTCACCCACGGGCAGAGCGATTCCATCGAGCACATCACGCACTCCATCTGCACGCTCGAGTTCGACGTGCACCGTCCGCTCTACGACTGGTTCATCGAGACGCTCGGGATCTACCCTTCCCACCAATACGAATTCGCCCGTCTGAACCTCACCTATACGCTGATGAGCAAGCGCAAGCTCCTGGAGCTCGTCCAGAAGGGCCTGGTGGCCGGCTGGGACGACCCGCGGATGCCCACGCTGTGCGGCGTGCGCCGCCGCGGCTACACGGCCGAGGCGCTCAAGATGTTCTGCGACAAGATCGGCGTGAGCAAGCGCGACCAGCTGATGGACATCCAGCTGCTGGAGTGGTGCGTGCGCCAGGACCTCAACGCCCGGGCCAACCGCTATATGGTGGTCCAGGACCCCGTCAAGGTCACGCTCCAGGGCTGGCCGGAGGGCCAGGTGGAGTGGTTCGACTGTCCGCTGAACCCGGCCGAGCCCGAGGGTGCCACCCGCAAGGTCCCCTTCACGGGCGAGCTGTGGATCGAGCGCGCCGACTTCATGGAGGACGCCCCCAAGAAGTTCTTCCGCCTCAAACCCGGCGGCGAGGTGCGCCTCAAGTACACCTACATCATCAAGTGCGAGCAGGTCGTCAAGGATGCCGACGGCCGGATCACGGAGCTGGTCTGCAGCTACGACCCGACCACCAAGCCGGGCGGCGGCGAGTGGCGCTCCGTCAAGGGCACGATCCATTGGGTGTCGTGCGCACACGCCCGGCAGATCGAGCTGCGCAACTACGACCGTCTCTTCACCCTGGCCGACATGAGCCAGGTCCCGGAAGATAGGGACTACAAGGATTTCCTGAATCCGGAGTCACTCACGCCCGGATGCGGTCTCGCCGAGCCCGCCCTGCTGGACGACGCCTCCGGCATCGCCGTGCAGTTCGAGCGTACAGGCTATTACGTCAAGGATCCGGATTCCACGCCGGAGAAGCCCGTCTTCAACAAGACCGTGTCCCTGAAAGATTCGTATAAGCCGGAATAGGCGACGTTTTCGCAATTTGTAACAGGTTGACAACCAGCCTTTTCCGAAAACGGACTATTCTGAAAGTTCCAGCCAGCGCTCCTCGCGCTGGCTGATTTGTTCCATCAGCGCCTGGATGCGCGCGGAGGCCGCCTGAAGTTCGGTGTAGGGGAGCGTGCCGCTGCTCATCCGCGCTTCGAGCTCCGCCTTTTCAGCCTCCAGGCGCGGAAGCTCCACCTCGATCGCCTCCAACTCCCGCTGCTCCTTCCAAGTACGCTTACGCGACTTGGTTCTGTCTGCGGCCTCAAGCCCCTTTCCGACATTGCTGCCGCAAAGTCCCGGGGCCGGCCGGTCCGCTGATGCGGACTTCGCTGCACTCAAACTGCCACGAGGCGACGAGGGCCCGCCGTGCGTGGTCTTTTCGAGATCCCGGACATAGGCCCGGTATTCGCTGAACTTGCCGACGAAGTCCTTGACGCGGCCCTCGCCGGTGAAGACCAGCAGGTGGTCCGTCACGCGGTCGAGGAAGTGCCGGTCGTGGCTGACGATCAGCAGGCTGCCCTGGAACTCCGTCAGGTATTCCTCCAGGATGTTGAGCGTGACGATGTCCAGGTCGTTGGTAGGCTCGTCGAGGATGAGCAGGTTGGGCTCCTGCATCAGGATGGTGAGCAGGTAGAGGCGGCGCTTCTCGCCGCCGGAGAGGCGTTCCACGCGCGTGGAGAGCATATCGTGCGGGAAGAGGAAATGCCCGAGCAGCCGGGTGTCGGGAACGATGTCGAGCACGGTGTCGCCCGGGCGGAAATCCATCCCCTGCTGGCGGTAATAGCCGATCCGGAGGGTTTCTCCGCGGTCGATAAGCCCGCTGTCGGGCGTGATGGCGCCCGTCAGCAGGTCCAGGAAGGTGCTCTTGCCCACGCCGTTCCGCCCCACGATGCCGATCCGGTCGCGGCGCTGGAAATTGTAGGTGAAATCCCGGAGCATCGGGATGCCCTCCCAGTCATAGCAGACGTCCCGGCAGTTGATGATCTTGCCGCCCAGGCGCGCGGCGCCGCCCACGCCCTCCAGCGAGACCTGCTGCGTCCGGTAGACCTGCGCCGCGCGGTCGGAGAGCTCGTGGAAGGCGTCGATCCGGTACTTGGCCTTGCCGCTGCGGGCACAGGGCGTGGCGTGGATCCACTCCAGCTCGCGCCGCAGCAGGTTGCGCACCTTGTCCGTCTCGGCGTTGTAGTTGGCGATGCGCTCCGCGCGCTTCTCCAGGTAGTTCTGGTAGTCGCCCTTGTAGATATAGACGGCGCCGTGGTCCAGTTCCATCACCGTGTTGCACACGCGGTCGAGGAAATAGCGGTCGTGCGTGACCATCAGCAGGGTGCAGCGGCTGCGCTTCAAGTAGCCTTCCAGGAACTCGATGGCTTCGATGTCGAGGTGGTTGGTAGGCTCGTCCAGGATCAGGAAATCCGCCTGCAGGGCGAGCAGCTCGCTGAGCGCCACACGCTTGACTTCGCCTCCGGACAGGGAGGACATCGGCTTGGAGGGGTCCGGCAAACGGAAGGAGGTGAGCAGTTCGCGCAGGCGCTGGCGGTAGTCGCGCCGCTCCTCCTCGTGGAAGCCGGAAGTCATCGGGGCGCTGTGGCGCAGGACCTGCTCCTCGATGGTGAGCGCCGGGTCCCAGTCGTATTCCTGCTCCAGGAAGGCGATGCGGATGTCCCGCAGGAACAGGATGCGCCCCCCGGAGTCGGAACTGTCCTCGCCGGCGAGGATGCGCAGCAGCGAGGTCTTGCCCGTCCCGTTGGGGGCGATCAGGGCGATCTTGTCGCCTTCGTTGATGTTGAATCCGATGTGCTCGAAGAGCACCTTGGGTCCGTAGGACTTGGAGATGTTCTCGATCTGGAGATAGCTGGGCATAAGCGGCTTACATCAGGCCGAGCACCTTGGAGCGCGACAGCAGACAGTCGCCCACGGACGCGGCCCTGCGGCCCAGCTGGGAGAGCACGATGGTGGTGTCCTGCGACACGCGGGAGAGACTGAGGCGGTTGACCGCCGTCTTGATGGGGAGCAGCAGGTAGTCCTTGCCGACGATGAGCCGGCCGCCGATCACCACGAGACCCGGGTTGAAGACGTTGAGCACGCCGGAGATGCCGCGGCCGAGCGTGTCGCCGATCTTGCCGATGGCGTCGATGGCGAGCACGTCGCCCTCCTCCACGGCCTTCAGCACCTCGTCCAGCTCCACGTCGCCCTTCCGGTTGTACGTGGCGCTCATCGAGGAGGCCTGGCCTTTCTTGAGCTTCTCGACGATCATCCGGTGCAGGGCGGATCCGGACGCACCCGTCTCCAGGCAGCCCACCTTGCCGCAGCGGCAGATGATGTCGTTGTTGAGCACCGGGAAGTGGCCCAGCTCGCCCGAGTAGCCGGATTTGCCGTAGTAGAGCCGCCCGTCCATGATGATGCCCATCCCGAGGCCCCAGCTGACGTTGATGAAGATCATGTTGGGGTCGGCCTTGGGCCCGAGGCTCATGTATTCGCCGTAGGCCATGGCGCGCGAGTCGTTCTCGATGCTGACCGGGACGTTGAATTCCTTCTGGAAAATGCTCTTGAGCGGGAGGTCGTCGCTGACGAAGTAGGTGAGGCTGTAGCCCTTCTCGGGGTTGACGCGCCCCGACAGGCTCACCCCCACGCCCAGGACCTTGATCCAGGGGATGCCGCTGCGGATGACCTGGTCCATCACCATCCGGCACATCGTGCGGAAGGAGTGCTCGTTGGCCTCCAGCACGAACTCGATGTCCTGTATGTAGGTGATGACCTCCCCCTTGAAATTGCTGATCGCAATGTGGAAATGGTGCCGGGCCACGTCCACGCCCACGAAATACCCGGCGTCGGGATTGAGCCCGTACACGCTCGGGCGCCGGCCCCCGGAGGTCCCGACCTTGCCTTCGTCCTTGAGGAAGTTCTCGTCGATGAGTTCACTGATGAACTTGGTGATCGTGGGTACGCTGATTCCCAACGCACGACTGAAGTCGGCGATGCTGTAATTGTTGTGGACGATGCACAGGCGCAGGATTTCCCGCTTGACCGTGGCATTCTTGCCGGAAGTGTCGTTGAGGAACGTAGGGGGCATAATTGGTTCTCGTGAGGGTGATGCAAAAATATACAAAAAAATTGTATATTTGTCATTATTCTTGAAGAAATTTTAAAAATGTCGATTCGGAAATTCTTCAACAAGATACGCTCCCGGCACCTGACCCTGCGCGCGAAGTTGATCCTGAGCCTCTCGGCCATCGCCGCGACCCTGCTGGTCTCCTCCGTCATCTCGGTGCTGGAGTACTCCAGCATGAGCAATTACGTCTCGGAGTTGATCGCCGACGACATCAGCAGCATCAACGTGGCCAACCGCCTGGCCGACATGAGCAATACATACAACCTGCAGATCCTCGAGGTGATCGGGGACGAGTCCTCGGTGAACGTGCCCGACTTCGACGACGGCTACTTCAAGTCCCACTGCGACTCCCTCCGGATGAGCGTGGCCTCCAACCAGGTGCGCCCGCTGGCCGATTCGGTGATGTATTCGTACTCGGCCTATATGCTGACCTCGCTCGAGCTCGAGGACGTGATCCTGTCGGATTTCATCGACACGCGCTCCTGGTATTTCGAGCGCCTGCAGCCGCGCTTCGACCGGCTGCGCGGCGACCTCGACCAGCTCTCCCGTGCCATCTACAAGGATCTTGAGAAGAATTCCGCCACCTTCGAGCGCGGGTTCTACCGGAGCATCATTCCGGGCATCGTGGCGGTGGGCGTGGGCCTGCTGCTGGTGTTGATGCTGCTCTTCTTCCTGCTGGCCTTCTATGTCAACCCGCTCTACAGGATGCTGGACGGGCTGAACGCCTACCGTTCCCAGGACAAGAAGTACACCGTCAAGTTCGACGGGGACGACCAGCTCTCGCAGCTCAACGACGGCATCACCGAACTGGCCAACGAGAACCGCCAGTTCCGCAGCCGTATCAAGACCCTCGGCAGGAAATGAACTGGAAGGTAATCAGCAGGAACATCGGCTTCGCCCTCCTCGTCAGCGCACTCTTCATGCTGCTGTCGGTGGTGGTGTCCCTCCTGAACGGACACGATTCGGCCCTGGCCGCCCTGTCCATCTCGTTCCTGATCACCTTCATCGTGGGGATCTTCCCCTTCATCTTCGTCCGGGAGACCCACGCCATCTCGCTGAAGGAAGGCTACGTGATCATCTTCCTGTCCTGGCTGCTGTCGTTCATCTTCGGGATGCTCCCGTACGCGCTGTGGGGCGGTCCGTTCACCCTCCAGAACGCGTGGTTCGAGTCGGTGAGCGGTTTCACGACCACGGGCGCCACGATCCTCGACAATGTGGAGGGCCTGCCCCGGAGCCTGCTCTTCTGGCGGGCGTCCACGCATTTCATCGGCGGTTTGGGAGTCGTGGTGTTCCTGCTGCTGGTCATCCCGGGGTCCAACCAGATGAAGATCCGCCTGACCAACATGGAGTTGACCTCGCTCTCGCGCGGCGGATTCTCCACGCGCACCAACAAGACGGTCTACATCTTCGCCTACGTCTACCTGGCCCTGCTGGCACTCTCTTTCGTGGCCTACCTGCTGGCCGGGATGCCCCTGTTCGACGCGGTCTGCCACGCGATGAGCGTCAGTGCGACCGGCGGCTTCAGCTCGCGCAACGCGAGCATCGCCGCCTTCGACTCGCGCTGGATCGAGGGGATCACGATGGTCTTCATGTACCTGTCTTCCATCCACTTCGGTCTGGTGTACCTGTCGGTCGTGACGCGCTCGCCCAAGCCCCTGAACAACCCCGTGGTGAAGTTCTATACGGTCTCGATCGTGGTCGTGGCGGTCATCGTGGGCACCGGGCTCAAGGGGAACGCGATCTGCCCGACCTGGGGCGGGGCCTTGTGGAACGGGCTTTTCGAGACGCTCTGCGTCACGTCCACCTCCGGTTTCGCCATCCTGGACAATGCCCAGTGGCCGCTCTGGATCGTGACGGTGCTGATGTTCTCGGCCATCATGTGCGGCAGCGCCGGCTCCACGTCCGGCGGCGTCAAAGTGGACCGTGTGCTGCTGCTCTTCAAGTCCATCGGGCGCCACGTCAACCGGATCCTCCATCCGTCCTCGGTCAACGAAGTCCGGCTGGGCAAGCGCCTGCTGCGTGACGAGGAGGTGTCCCCGCACCTGCTCTACCTGGCGATGTACGGCCTGTTCCTGGGTGTCTCCATCGCCCTGAGCCTGTTCGTCGGGGTGGACCACCAGAACAGCTTCATCGCCTCGGTGACGAGCCTGGGCAATGTCGGTCCGGCATACGGTGCGCTGGGCACGATGGGTTCGTTCAACAGCGTGCCGATGCTCGGCAAGCTGATCTTTACCGTCGATATGTTCCTGGGCCGCATCGAGTTGTACCCGGTCCTGGCCGTCGTGGCGATGGTGTTCGACAAACGGACCCGCGAGTGATGGACCGGGCCGGATTCCTGGAGCAGCGCTTCCTCGGTTATTTCGATGCGGAGCCGACCCCCTGCCAACTGCGTTTCTTCCGCGAGATGGCCGCGTTCGCGACCTGTGACGACGCCGACATCCTCGTGGTGAACGGCTATGCCGGCACGGGCAAGACCACGGCCGTGTCGGCAGTCATCGCCGCACTGAAAGAGCTGGGCACGCCCTCCGTGCTGCTGGCCCCGACCGGCCGGGCGGCCAAGGTCCTGTCCGGCATCTCCGGCCGCCCGGCCTTCACCATCCACAAGCATATCTACCGCCAGAAATCCGTCGGCAGCGACGGCTTCGGCCAGTTCAGCCTGGCGCCCAACAAGGCCAAGGGGACGCTCTTCGTCGTGGACGAGGTGTCCCTGATCGGCATCGACGCCCTCTCCGCCCAGGGCTCGGCAGCCTTCGGCACGGGCAACCTGCTCGAGGACCTGGTGTCCTTCGTGCGCAACGGCGCCGACTGCCGGCTCGTGCTGATCGGCGACGCCGCGCAGCTTCCGCCCGTGGGGCTGGACGCCTCGCCGGCCCTGTCCCGCGCCTTCATGGACGGTTTCGGCGGCGTGCGCTACACCGAACTGACCTCGGTGGTGCGCCAGGCCGCCGAGTCCGGCATCCTGCGCAACGCTACGCACCTGCGGGAGATGATCGCGGCGGGAGGGGAGACCTTTTCCGACTGGCGCCTCGACCTGCGCGGCACGGACGACGTGGAGCGCATCGGCGGCGGGGAGCTGATCGAGACGCTCTCCGACGCCTACGGCCGTTATGGCGAGGACGGCACCGTGATCCTGTGCCGCTCCAACAAGCGCGCGATCCGCTACAACCTGGGCGTCCGTTCGACGATCCAGTTCAAGGAGGAGCGCCTGGTGCGCGACGACAAGCTGATGATCGTCAAGAACTGCTACCAGTTCGTGGAGGACGTGCCCGGGATGGACTACATCGCCAACGGCGATATCGCCAAACTGGTGCGTATCAGCGGCTTCGAGGACCGCTACGGCCTGCACTTCGCCGACGCGACGCTCAGCTTCCCCGACTACGACGACGTGGAGGTCCGGGCAAAGGTGTGCCTGGACACGCTGGAGTCCGAGTCCGCCTCGCTGACCTACGAGCAGCAGAATGCGCTCTATCAGGGCGTCTCGGCCGACTACGCCGACCGCCGCACCAAGAAAAAAATCTGGGAGGCGGTCCGCGAGGACCCTTACTTCAACGCCCTCCAGCTCAAATACGCCGAGGCGATCACCTGCCACAAATCCCAGGGTGGGCAGTGGGACTGCGTTTTCATCGACTGTCCCTTCTGGCAGGACGAACAGACCTTGGACGACCTCAAATGGCTCTATACGGCGTTGACACGCGCCGTCAGCAAAGTGTATCTTGTGAATTTCAAAGACCGGTTTTTCGTATGAAACGATTCCTGACCCTGTGGGTGCTCTGCTGCCTGGCCCTCTCCGGCCTGCAGGCCCAAGACCTGAATGTAACCCCCTCCCCGGACGGGACGATGGAGGCCTTTACCCGTGGCAACGACCTCTGGGTCCGCTCCCTGCCCGACTCCACGGAGACGCGCCTGACTTTCGACGGGACGGACCTGATCCTCAACGGGTATGCCTCCTGGGTGTATTACGAGGAGATCTTCGGGCGGGCTTCCCGCTACAAGGCCTTCTGGTGGAGCCCCGACTCGAAGCGCCTGGGCTTCTATCGCTTCGACAACAGCCTCGTGCCGATGTTCCCCATCTATTCGCCCTTCGGCCAGGACGGGAAACTCAACCTGACCCGCTATCCCAAGGCGGGCGAGCCCAATCCTTCGGTGCGGATCGGCATCATCGAGGCGCGCCGCGGCGCGCAGCCGGTCTGGGCGGATTTCGACGACTCCCCGGAGCAGTATTTCGGGACCCCGTTCTGGGGCAAGGATTCCCGCGAGCTGTATGTCTCGCGCGAACCCCGGCGCCAGAACACCCTGGACCTGTACGCCGTCAGCGTGGCGGACGGATCCAAGCGCCACGTCTACCACGAGGAGTATCCGACCTGGGTGGAGTGGATCACGGGGATGATCTTCACGGACAAGGGCCTGTATATGGCCCGCAACTTCGAGACCGGCTGGGAGCAGATATACTTCCTGGGCTACGACGGCGCCCTGACGCGCCTGACGGAAGGGGAGAACTGGGACATCAGCCTGCTGCGCGTGGATGAGAAGAAGGGCGACGTGTGGTTCACGGCCAAGCGCGACTCCCGCCTGCACCCGACCCTGTACCGGCTCGACAAAAAGGGCCGGATCACGGCCCTGACCGATCCGGAACTCGGCGTCTCCGGCGTCCGGATCGCCGAGGACGGCAAGACCTTCCGGGCTACGCTGTCCAACTACCGCACCCCGATGCGCAGCATCGAGGGGCGTATGGACAAATACAGCGTGAAGGAGGTGCAGGACGAGCGGATGGCGCGTATGCAGTCCGCGGCGGGGAGCGCAGCCCGTCCCGTCCCGGAGCTGGTGCGGATCAGCAACGACGGCTTCGACCTCTACGGGATGATGACCCTGCCCAAGGATTTCGATCCGACCCGCAAGTACCCGGTCATCCTGCTGGTCTACGGCGGTCCCGGCACGCCCTATGTGCGGGACGGCTGGGGGAGCGGGTCCAATGCCTGGTGCTACGAGAACGGGATCATCTATATGAGCGTGGATCCGCGCTCGTCCGGCGAGAACGGCCGCCGCGGGATGGACCAGGCCTTCCGCCAGATGACCGTGATCGAGCTGCAGGACTACGTGGCCTGGGCCAAGTGGCTCCAGTCGCTGCCGTACGTGGACGGCTCGCGCATCGGCGTGAACGGCTTCTCGTTCGGCGGCACGACCACCTCGATGCTCGTGCTGCGCTTCCCGCAGTACTTCCGCTGCGGCATCGCCGGCGGCGGGGTGTACTGGTGGTATCTCTATGACACGCACTACACCGAGCGTTTCATGGACACGCCGGAGGCCAATCCGGACGGCTACCGCGAGGCTTCCGTGCTGACCTGGGTGCCGCGGGTCTTCGAGGGCGACGGCCCCAAGCCGCTGCCCGGCGCCCTGTGCCTGACGCACGGGACCGGCGACGACAACGTCCACTTCCAGAATACCCTCCAGCTGGTCGACGCCCTGGAGCAGGCCGGTTACCAGTTCGAACTGCGGATCTACCCCGACGGGATGCACGGCTACCGCGGCAAGCAGCACGAACACGATGCCGCCGCCGAAGAGATCTTCTGGCGCAAGTGGCTGCTGGATTAGCAGGCGAGCAGGACGGCGGAGCCGTCGGCGAGCCGGCAGGCGAAGATGTGGGCATCCCCTCCCGGGGCGATGCCCATCTTCTTTTGGAGGGCTTCGCTGGTCAGCGGCAGATTGCGGGCGGTGACTTCCGCCCGGGGGAGACGCTGGCGGAGCTGCCGGAACGAGGCGTTGCCGAAGGGCAGGACCTCCCGGATGCAGTATGCCTTGAAGAAAGGAATGGCCTCCGATGGTCCGCTCCGGAGGTAGAAATGGCTCGAGACGGCGAGTTTGAGCAGGCCCCACTGCGTGCAGGGGAGGTTGAAGGCCCCGGCCTTGAGCAGGGCGGGGGACGGGACCAGCAGGGTGTCGCCGGGGCGGACGGTGCCGGCGTAGGCCGGGACGGCCTCGCGCTCCTGCTGCGGGCGGAAACGGAAGGTCTCCGGCTCGGCTCCGGGCCGGTGGGCGTTGAGCTGTACGACGACGGTCTCCGGCTCCGTGCCGGCGGGCTCCCTGCGCAGCAGGCAGAGCAGTTCCTTGACCTCGCCGTCCACGGCGACGACGTGGATTCCGTGCAGGGCGGGGCCGAGCCGGCCGGCGAGCATCGCGAGGTCGGCCATCGGGGAGAGCTTGAGCAGGACGGCGGGGGCCTTGGACAGGAGCAGCGGCAGCAGGGTGAGGATGTCCGGCGTGCAGTCCTCCAGCAGGAAGACCTTGCGGCCGGCGGCGCTGCGGCGGGCGGGGTCGGCGTAGACCAGGTCCGCCTCCGGCAGGTCGGTCTGCGGGGTCACCGTCTCGCAGCGGACCTCGATCCCCGCCGCCCCGAGCCGGGCGAAATTACGCGCCGCCGCCCCGGCAAGCGCGGCATCCTGCTCGTAGTACACCACCCGTTCCGCCACCTGCGAGAACGCCCAGCTGTCCACCCCCAGTCCTCCGGTTATATCCACGATCGTTCCCGGCGGAGCGACAGCGGCAACTGCCCCTGGAAACCGTGCCACCCTCGGCATCGTAAGAGGGAGGGGCCCATCGTCAGATGGGAGGGGTCCGGCGCAGCCGGACGTTTCCAGGGGCAGTTGGCCGTTGAGCGGAGTGGAAACGATCCGTGCGGCGAGGGCGGCTTTGTAGCGGGCGGCGGCTTCGGAGGAACACTGCTCGAGGGCGAGCGCGGAGGGGATCTCCGCGCCGGCGGCGGCCCAGGAAGGCAGCTTGCGGGCGACTTTTCGCGCCCGCTCGCCGTCCAGCCCCTGCAAAATGTCCGCGAAACTCGGTTTCATACGGGCAAATGTAACATTTTCTCCGATTTTTTCTTATATTTGATGGAATCGAAAGGAAACGACATTAAAACATAACCGACGATGAAAGAGTACGAACTGAAAGCCCAGCAGTGGCTGGATGGCGATTTCGACCAGGAGACCAAGATCAAGATTATCCAGCTCCGCAACAACGATCCCGCCGGCTTCGAAGACGCCTTCTACAAGAACCTCGAGTTCGGCACGGGCGGCCTGCGCGGCATTATGGGCGTGGGCACCAACCGGATGAACCGCTACACGGTCGGGATGGCGACCCAGGGCCTCGCGAATTACATCCTGTCCCACTACGACGGGGACGACCCGAAGGTCTGCATCTCGTACGACTCCCGCAACAACAGCAAGGAGTTCGCCCGGATCACGGCCGACGTGCTGTCCGCCAACGGCATCCACGTCTACATTTTCGACAACATCCGCCCTACGCCCGAGATGAGCTACGCCGTCCGTCTGAAGGGCGCCGTGGCCGGCGTGATGATCACCGCCTCCCACAACCCCAAGGAATACAACGGGTACAAGGTCAGCTGGTCCGACGGCGGACAGGTGACCTCCCCGGTGGACAAGGAGATCGTGGCTGAGGTGGCCAAGATATCCAGCCCCGCGATGGTCAAGTTCGAGGCCGGCCTGCGCTGCGGCGGCATCGAGGCGATGGGCGCGGACGTGGACGAGTGCTACCTGCGCGACCTGCTGTCCCTGAGCCTCAGCCCCGATCTCTGCGAGAAGCACGGCGACCTCAAGATCGTCTACACCCCGCTGCACGGCTGCGGCGTGCGCCTGATCCCGGAGATCCTCCGCCGCAAGGGCTTCAAGAACGTCATCCACGTCCCCGACCAGGACATCTCCGACGGCAATTTCCCGACCGTCGTCTCCCCGAACCCTGAGGAGCCCGCCGCGCTCAAGATGGCCCTCGACAAAGCCGACGAGACGGGCGCCGACCTCGTGATGGGGTCCGACCCGGACGCCGACCGCCTGGGTATCGCCGTGCGCGACAATGACGGCAAGATGGTCCTGTTCAACGGCAACCAGACCGCCGCAATGCTCACGTACTACATCCTCAACCGCTGGAACGACCTCCACAAGCTCGGCGAGGGCAAGTACGTGGTCAAGACCATCGTCACCACCGAGCTCATCACCGACATCTGCAAGAGCTTCAACGTCCCCGTGTACAACGTACTGACCGGCTTCAAGTACATCGCCGACGTGGTCAAGCGCCAGGAAGCGGAGGGCGGCGAGTTCATCTGCGGCGGCGAGGAGAGCTACGGCTTCAACATCGGCCAGTTCGTCCGCGACAAGGATGCGCAGGTGACGGCGATGATGGTGGCCGAGTGCGCCGCCTGGGCCGCCGAGCAGGGCCTGTCCCTGTACCAGCTGATGCAGCGCATCTACCGCGAATACGGCTACCGCAAGGAGGGCCTGGTGTCCGTGGTCCGCAAAGGCATCTCCGGCGCCCGCGAGATCCAGGAGATGATGGTGGACCTGCGCGCCAATCCGCCCAAGGAGCTTGCCGGCTCGCCCGTGACCAAGGTCCTCGACTACCTGGAGCCCGCCCTGACCGGCCAGCCTTCCTCCAACGTCCTCCAGTTCTTCGACGAAGCGGGAGACGTGGTGTCCGTGCGTCCTTCCGGGACGGAGCCCAAGATCAAGTTCTACTTCGGAGCCAAGGGCAACGATGCGGACGAGAAGATCGCGGCACTCAAGAGACAGTTCTGCAAATAACCCTTTAACAAACCCATATTATGGCATCTATCAGCGATCTCATTTTGCAGCAGGTCAAGTCCGCTGCAGGCGGTGTCCAGATTCCTTCCGACATCCAGAACCAGGTCCTTGGCGGACTGTCGTCCTCCGTGCTCGGCAGCCTCACCCAGACGGCGGCCAAGCCGGGCGGCGTGGATCTCATCAAGAACCTCCTCACCGGCAAGACCCAGGCTGCTGCGAGCCCCGTGACGGAGCTTGCCAGCAACATCTTCAACACCAACGTGCTGAAGAAACTGGGTATCGGCGCGGCCCTCGGTTCCGTGCTGACCGGCCTCATCCCCAAGGTGATGGGCGGCCTGTCCAACATCATCCGGGACCGTGACGGAGACGGCGACGTCGACCTCAACGACATCATCCTGACCCTGACCGGCGGCGGCCAGAAGCAGGCTCAGCCTGCCGGAGTCGGCGGCATCCTCGGTGCGGCCACCTCCATCCTTGGCGGCCTGTTCAAGAAGTAGGGATCAGCGCGAAGCGAAATCCTTGCACCAGTGCGCGAGCGGACAGCTCGCGCATTTTGGTTTCTGGGCCGTGCAGATGTAGCGGCCGTGCAGGATCAGCCAGTGGTGGGCGACGGGGCGGAGCTCCTCCGGGATGTGTCTCTCGAGGTCCAGCTCGACGGCGCGCGGGGTCGTCCCGCGCGAGAGGCCCAGGCGGCGCGAGACGCGGAAGACGTGCGTGTCCACGGCGATCACGGGCTCCTGCCAGGTGATGGAGGCCACGACGTTGGCCGTCTTGCGGCCCACCCCCGGCAGGCTCATCAGCGCGTCGATGTCCGCGGGGACCTCGCCGCCGAAGTCGGACACGAGCCGCTGCGCCATCCCGATCAGGTGGCGGGCCTTGCTGTTTGGGTAGGAGATGGAGCGGATCAGCGCCAGGACGTCCTCAAAACCGGCGAGGGAGAGCGCCTGCGGGGTGGGGTAGGCCGCGAATAGGGCGGGCGTAGTCATGTTGACGCGCTTGTCCGTACACTGCGCGGAGAGCATCGTCGCCACGAGCAGCTGGTAGGGCGAGTCGAAATGCAGTTCGGACGCGGCCACGGGGACATTGTCCCGGAAGTAGCCGAGGATGCCTTCGTAGCGTTGCTTGAGGGTCATATCTGCGTGATTTCCTGGCAGGACTCGTCGCGGGTCTCGAAGATGCGGCCCGGGTAACGGCGGCAGATGGAGCGGTTGTGCGTGACCATCACGATGGCCGTGCCTTTCTCGCGGTTGATCTGCTGGAGCAGCTGGAGGATCCCCTCGGCCGTCTCCTCGTCGAGGTTGCCGGTGGGCTCGTCCGCGAGGATGACCTCGGGGCTGTTGAGGATGGCCCGGGCGATGGCGATGCGCTGCTGCTCGCCGCCGGAGAGCTGGTGCGGCATCTTGTGGGCCTTGGTGTGCATCCCCACGGCGTCCAGCACCTCGGTGATGCGCCGCGCGATGGCGGCCGTGTCCTTCCAGCCGGTGGCCTTGAGTACGAACGAGAGGTTGTCCTCCACGGTGCGGTCCATCAGCAGCTGGAAATCCTGGAAGACCACGCCGAGTTTGCGCCTCAGCTGGGGCACGTCCTTGGTGCGCAGGGCGGTCAGGTCGTATCCGCAGACCTTGCCGGCGCCCCTGCCGAGGGGATTCTCGGCCGTGATGGTGCGGAAAATCGAGGTCTTGCCGCTGCCCACCTTGCCCACGATGTAGACGACCTGTCCGGGGTAGACCTCCATGTCGAGACCGTACACGACGACGCTCTCTCCGTTGAGGATGTCCGCTCCGGAAAAGGAGATGAGGGGAGTGGTGTTTTCTTCCATGTCTGAGGCGAAAATTTATTCGGAATATGCTGCAAATATAGCGCAAAAATGAGTAAATTTGTAGACTTGGAAACAGAATAATTTATGAGCCTGAAAACACTGGTGACCACGCTTCTTGCGGTCACGATCTCTACGGCGGGCCTGATGGCGCAGAACTCCGGGGGTGCCCGGGTTTTCCGCCAGGCGGTCCGCCTCTATGAAAACGGAATGTACGGGCAGGCGCGGGCCTTGTTCGAGACGCTGCCGGACGACCCGCTCAGCGACGGATACGCCGCCCTGTGCGCCCTCAAGATGCGCACGGACGACGGCGCGGAGCTGCTGGAGGCCTACCGCCTGCGCTACCCGTCCTCGAGCCTGAGCAGCGCACTCCACCTGGAGCGTGCGCGCATCCTCTTCGACGAGGGCAAGTACCAGCAGGCCGCCACGGAGTTCTCGTTCGTCTCGTCGGACAACCTCACCGACAAGGAGCTCGCCGAATATGTTTTCAAGTGCGGCTATTCCGCCTTCGCGCTCGGCCACTACGCCGAGGCTTCCCAGTTCTTCACGCTGGGCGAGTCCCTCCCGCAGTCGGAGTTCACGGCCCCGGGACGCTATTTCACGGGCGTGATGCTCTATGAGGGCAAGCGCTTCGCCGAGGCCGAGGCCAACTTCTGGAAGGCTTCCGCCGATCCGCGTTTCACGGAACTGACGGATTTCTACATCGTGGACTGCGAGTTCAACCAGAAGAACTACGACTTCGTGGTCCGCGAGGGCGAGCGCATCTACGACAGTGTGCCCGCCGAAAGGCGTGACCGCCTGGCACGCATCATCTCCGAGTCCTATCTCGTCAAGGGAGACAAAGACAAGGCCCGCGAGTACTACGAGGACCTGTCCCGCGAGGAGATGAACCGCAAGGATTATTTCTATGCTGGATCGGTGCTCTATTCCGTGGACGATTACGCCGGGGCCATCGAGAACTTCACCAAGATGACCGACCGGACGGACTCCCTCGGGCAGGTGGCCAACTACCACCTCGCCAACGCCTATCTGCGCACCCACGACCAGGTGTCCGCGATGGCCTCCTTCTGGGATGCCTCCAGCGTGGATTTCGACCCCGCCATCACGGAAGACGCCGCCTTCAATTACGCCAAGCTGGCCTTCGACCTCAACAAGGACACCTCCGGCTTCTCCCGCTACATCCAGCGCTGGTCCACGAAGGCCCGCGGGGACCAGATCTACGGCTATATGGCCCTGGCGGCCCTGGTGGACCGGGACTACGCCGCCGCCGTGGACGCCTATGACAACATCGAGGAGCTGACGCCCGATATGCGCAGCAACTACACCAAGGCCAATTTCCTCCGCGGCGAGCAGCTCTTCTCCAACGGCTCCTACCGCGACGCCGCCCCTTACTTCCGCGCCACGGCCTACTACGTGCCGCGCACGGACCGATTCAACCAGCTCGCCCGCTACTGGATGGCCGAGTCCCACTACCGTTCCGGCAATTTCGCCGAGGCGGAGCGGACCTTCACGGAGCTCTACAACGCCTCCGCCCTGTACGGCACGCCCGAGGGGCTCCTGCTGCCGTACAACATCGGCTACAGCTACTTCAAGGAGGGCGAATACGGCTCCGCCGCCCGCTGGTTCGACACCTATCTCGCTTCCGGGGAGACCCTCTGCCGCGAGGATGCGATGAACCGCCGGGCCGACTGCGACTTCGGCCGCCGGGACTACCGCTCGGCCATCACTTCCTACCAGAAGGTGATGACGGACTATTTCTCCCCGGACAACATCTATCCCTATTTCCAGCAGGCGCTCTCCTATGGCCTGACGGGGGACAAGCGCCGCAAGGTCTCCACCCTGCTGCACGTCGAGGACGCCTCGCCCGAGGCGCCGCTCTACGACGAGGCGACCTATGAGCTGGGACGCGCCCAGATGGACCTGGGCAGCAACAACGACGCCGTCCGCACCTTCACCCGCCTGCGGGAGACCACCAAGGACAACACCTATGTGGCCCGGGCGCTGATCGGCATCGGGATGGTCCGCCGCAACCAGTCCAACTACGACGGTGCGCTGGAGAGCTACAAGCAGGTGGTCGCGCTGATGCCCGGGAGCGAATACGCCGAGGAGGCGATGCTCGCCATCGAGTCCATCTACCAGGCCCGCCGCCAGCCCGAGAAGTTCCTCGAGTACGTGGAGCAGAATTCCCTGGCCCAGGGCCGCAGCGACGCCGACCGCGAGAAGATGTACTTCAACACCGCCGAGCAGCTCTACCTGGCCGGCAACCACCAGCAGGCCATTCCCACCCTGCGCAAGTACCTGGAAGATTACCCGGACGCCGCCGACCGTGCGCAGGCCGAGTTCTACCTGGCCGAGGCCTACAATGCCACCGGCGAGAAGGAGCGTGCCGTAGAGTACTATGCCAAGGCCGCCGGTGCGGACTCCGGCTATTCCTTCGCCGAGATGTCCCGCCTGCGTTACGCCGACCTGTCCTATGGCCTGGAGCGCTACCAGGATGCCTTCAAGGGCTATGAGGCGCTGCTCGCCACGGCCCGGATGGATGCCAACAAACAGACTGCCCGCCTGGGCATGATGCGCTCCGCCTACCGGAGCAAGGACTACGAGGCGGCCATCAATGCGGCGGACGCCGTGGCGGCCGAGCGCGACCTCTCCGCCGCCGTGAAGCAGGAGGCGACCTACACCAAGGCCAAGTCCAGCCTCGCGACCTCCCGCCGCGACGAGGCGATGTCGCTGTTCCGCCAGCTCAGCGCCGACCCTTCCACGGCCGTGGGCGCCGAGTCCAAGTATATGGTGATCCAGAACCTCTATGACACCGGCAAGTTCGACGCCGTCGGGGACGAGGTGTATTCCTTCTCCCAGAAGGCCGGCGACCAGTCCTACTGGCTGGCCCGGGCCTACATCGTGCTGGGCGACGCGTTCGCCGAGCGCGGGCAGTATGCCCAGGCCAAGGCCACGTTCGAGAGCATCCGCGACGGCTATGAGCCGGAGCGGGGCACGGACGACGTGGCGGAGAGCGTCAAGATGAGACTGGAGCGTCTCGCCACCCTGATGCAAGATGAGTAAGCGTATGAAAAAGACCATCATAGCCCTTGCGACGCTGGCGCTCTGCGCGCCGCTGTCCGCCCAGAATATCAACCAGTCGGTCCAGGTGACCAACGACTACGTAGGCCGCTTCGCGGATTTCCAGAAGCAGGGCGGCGCCCTGCAGGTCCCGGACTCGCTGTACCGCTTCGACTACCATTTCGATTATTCGGTCTTCGAGACCCCCTACAAGGGCTCCTACGAGTTCACGCCGTATGAGATCCGGGTGACGCCCGAAGCGCGCCTCTACGACGGTCGGCAGCTGTACCTGCGGGCCGGGGCGGGGTACACCCTCCATCCGCAGCTGACAGCCGCCTGGCAGGCGTTGACCCGGGAAGACCTCTCGGTCGGCGTCTTCGCCGAGGCCGGCGGCTATGCCGGGACGTACCGGCGCTTCAAGACCACCGACCCCTTCCGGGGCCACGACATCTCGGGGCGCGCCGGCGTGGCCGGGCAGTACCTGCTGCCCGCCCTGCGCCTGTCGCTGAAGGCCACCTATGAAGGGATTTCCGCCGGAGAGGATGTGGATGCCCCGTATTTCCGTTCCGGATTCAATGCTGCGGTGCTCGACGCCCGCGTCCAGTCGCGCGAGCAGGCGGACAACTTCCTGTTCTTCGACGCCGACCTCCGTTACCGTTTCGCCAAAGACAACTACGCTCCCGTCCTGAACCGGGGGAGCCTGGGGGAGAACAACTTCCATCTCGGGCTCTCGGGCGGTCCCGTCCTGAGCGGCAAGTACCGCATCCTGCTGGATGCCATCTTCGAGATGGACATCCTGCGTGAGGAGGGCATCCCCGCCCCCGGACGCTTCACCGCCAGCCTGGGCGCCCTGCGCCCGCACGTGGACTTCCTGCTGGGCCCCGTGCAATTGGATGCCGGCGCCCGCCTGGACTATGGCGAGTGGGGCGAGAACAAGAAATTCACGGTATCGCCCGACGTGACGGCCCGTTTCGACGTGCTGGACCAGGACTTCACCGTCTTCGCCGCGGTCAGCGGCGGGCAGTCGCTGCAGAGCCACTACGACATCAAGCACGTCAACCATTTCTCCTTCCGGACGCTGCCCGGCGTCTCCCTCTCCCGGGAGAAGCTGCGGGTACGCGCCGGCTTGGAGGGGCATTGGACCTCCCGCCTGCAGTACGGCCTGGAGGCCGGATACGTCTCCTATGCGGGCCTGCCCCTGTCCAACTACTGTTCCGTGGACCTGGTGGACTTCCAGTCCATCTACGCCAAGGCCCGCTTGTCCTGGCGTGACGAGCGCGTGGACGTGGACGGCACCTTCGGCTATGCCTACCTGATGATGCCCGCGGACGTTGCCGTCTATGCCCCGCCGGCAGTCAAGGCGGACGTGCGCGGCAGCTACAACTGGCAGCGCCGCATCTGGGCTGGCGCCTTCGTGGAGGCCGCTTCTTCTCGCGTGCCCACGCTCACCACCGACAAAGCGATCCCCGGCTACGTCAACCTGGGGCTGACCGGCGAGCTGCGCCTCAATAGCCGCTGGGGTGTCTGGCTCGAGGGCGGCAACCTGCTCGGGATGGACATCGAGCGCCTGCCCGGCTACATCGAGCGGGGCCCTTATGTGACCGCCGGACTCACGCTGACACTTTAGGGAAATACCGGGATTTTTTGTAAATTTGCAAGATTTATTGATTTAACGACAGAGAATGATAGAGAAGGATGATATGAAGCTGGCGGAAGAGCAGTATTCCGCAAATAGTATCCAAGTCCTGGAGGGGCTTGAAGCGGTGCGCAAGCGCCCCTCGATGTATATCGGCGACATTGCCGAGCGCGGTCTGCACCACCTGGTCTATGAGGTGGTGGACAACTGTATCGACGAGGCGATGGCCGGATTCTGCGACACGATCGACGTCCGCATCCTCGAGGGCAATTCCATCCGCGTGCGGGACAACGGCCGCGGCATCCCCACCGGCATGCACGAGAAGGAGCACCGCTCCGCCCTGGAGGTCGTGCTCACCGTGCTGCACGCCGGCGGCAAGTTCGACAAGAACAGCTACAAGGTCTCCGGCGGTCTGCACGGCGTGGGCGTGTCCTGCGTCAACGCCCTTTCCGATTCGCTGGTGGCCGAAGTGCACCGCGAAGGCAAGGTCTTTGAGCAGCATTATTCCCAGGGTAAGCCCCTCGGCCCCGTGCAGGTGGTCGGCCAGTCGACAGACACCGGCACCACGATCACGTTCCATCCCGACCCCACCATCTTCACCCAGACCACGGTCTACCGCTACGACACGCTGGCCGCCCGCCTGCGCGAATTGGCCTTCCTCAACAAGGGGATCCACATCCGCCTGACCGACGAGCGGGAGCTCGTGGACGAGTTCGAGGTGGATGCGAGCGGGGAGTCCAAGGCCACGGGCCGCAAGGTCTTCCGCAGCGAGATGTTCTACTCCGAGAAGGGCCTGAGCGAGTTCATCGAGTATCTCGACGCCGGCGCCCAGACGATCATCCCGCAGCCGGTCTGCGTCAACTCCGACAAGATCATCCCGATCGACATCGCGCTGCAGTACAACAACGGCTTCTCCGAGAAGATCTACTCCTACGTCAACAACATCCACACGATAGAGGGCGGTACGCACCTGCAGGGCTTCAAGATGGGCCTGAGCCGTTCGCTCAAGCAGTACGCCGAGAAGAACAAGCTCCTGGAGAAGTTCAAGGGCGACCTCGCTCCGGAGGACTTCCGCGAGGGGCTCACGGCCGTGATTTCCGTCAAGATCGCGGAGCCGCAGTTCGAGGGCCAGACCAAGACCAAGCTCGGCAACCCCGAGGCCACGTCCGCTGTCTCGCAGGCCACGGCCGCTGCGATGGACACCTACCTGGAGGAGAATCCGAAGTTCGCCAAGACCATCATCGAGAAGATCGTGCTGGCCGCCACGGCCCGCGCCGCCGCCCGCAAGGCGCGCGAGATGGTCCAGCGCAAGAGCCCCCTGGGCGGTGCCGGGATGCCCGGCAAGCTGGCCGACTGCTCCGAGCGCGACCCCGAGAAGTGCGAGCTCTTCCTGGTGGAGGGCGATTCCGCAGGCGGCACGGCCAAGCAGGGCCGCGACCGCAAGACGCAGGCCATCCTGCCGCTTCGCGGTAAGATCCTCAACGTGGAGAAGGCCTCCGGCGACCGCGCCTTCGACTCCGAGGAGATCCGCAACATCTACACCGCCCTTGGCGTGACCGTGGCGCAGGAGGACGAGAGCGGCGAGAAGCATATGGACCTGAGCAAGCTCCGCTACCACAAGGTGGTCATCATGACCGATGCCGATGTGGACGGCTCCCACATCGCCTGTCTGATCCTGACCTTCTTCTTCCGCTATATGTTCGACCTGATCAAAAACGGCTACGTCTATCTGGCGACCCCGCCGCTCTATAAGGTCTTCAAGGGCAAGGAGGAGATCTACTGCTGGACCGAGGAGCAGCGCGAAGAGGCCGCCCTCAGGCTCGGCAAGGGCTCGGACAAGGGCTACAGCATCCAGCGCTACAAAGGTCTGGGCGAGATGTCCGACCAGCAGCTCTGGGACACCACGATGGATCCCGCCCGCCGGCGTCTCCGCAAGATCACCATCGACAACGCCGCCGCCGCGGAGCGGACCTTCTCGATGCTGATGGGAGACGACGTCCCGCCCCGCCGGCAGTTCATCGAAGAGAACGCGCATTACGCGAACATCGACGCATAAAACCTTAACCCACAGATACTATGTTGGATATTTTCGACAGGATTGAACGCGACAGCGGCGGCCCGATCGGCCAGTATTTCGAGCAGGGCTTCGGCTATTATATGTATCCCCGCCTGGAGGGCGAACTCGGCCCCCATATGGTCTTCAACGGCACGCCCGTGCTCAACTGGAGCCTCAACAACTACCTCGGCCTGGCCAACCACCCGGAGGTCCGCAAGGCGGATGCCGAGGCGGCCGCGAAGTGGGGCCTTGCCTATCCGATGGGCGCACGTATGATGAGCGGCCACACCCGCTACCACGAGCAGCTCGAGCAGACCTTCGCCCGCTTCGAGAAGAAGGAGGACGCCTTCCTGTACAACTTCGGCTACCAGGGCATCGTCTCCACGATCGATGCGCTGACGGCCCGCCACGACGTCATCGTCTACGACGCCGAGTGCCACGCCTGCCTGCTGGATGGCATCCGCCTGCACATCGGCGAGAAATACAAGTACCGCCACAACAACATCGCCGACTGCGAAAAGGTCATCGCCCGCGCCTGCAAGGTGGCGGAGGAGAACGGCGGTGGCGTGCTGCTGATCACGGAGGGCGTGTTCGGGATGACCGGCGCGCTGGGCATCCTCGACCAGATCGCCGCCCTCAAGAAGAAGTATTCCTTCCGCATCCTGATCGACGACGCCCACGGCTTCGGCCTGCTCGGCGAGCACGGCCGCGGCACCTCCGAGCAGCTGGGCTGCATGGACGAGATCGACCTCTACATCGGCGCCTTCGCCAAGTCGATGGCCTCGATCGGCGGCTTCGTCGCCGGTCCGCACAAGATCATCAACTACCTGCGCGCCAACATGCGCTCCCAGATGTACGCCAAGTCCCTGCCGATGCCGCTGGTGATCGGCAATATGAAGCGGATGGAGATCATCGACTCCCCGGAGGGCGATGCGCTGCGCGCCAAGTGCTGGCAGATCACCCACGCCATCCAGGACGGTTTCAAGAAGGAGGGTTTCGACATCGGCGAGGCCCAGGCCTGCGTGACGCCGGTCCACATCTTCGGCGGCGTGGCCCAGGCCACGAAGATGGCCAAGGACCTGCGCGAGAACTACAGGATCTTCTGTTCGATGGTCATCTATCCGGTGATCCCGAAGGGAATGATCATCTTCCGCATCGTCTCCACGGCCGCCCATACGATGGAGGACGTGGAATATACCCTCAACGCCTTCAAGGAGATCAAGGCCAAGCTCGATGCCGGCCAGTACGACGGTGACGACATCGCCGAAATGACCATCAAATGATCTCGCTCAAGGACAAGGTGATCATCGTGACGGGAGCCAGCTCGGGTATCGGACTGGCTTCCGCCCGTCAGTTCGGCAGCGAAGGGGCGAAGGTCGTGATGGCCGCGCGCTCCTACGACAGGATGCTCGAACTGGCCCCGTCCGTGGCTCCGCCGGAGCGCGTGCTCTGCGTGCGGTGCGACGTGACGGTGGAGGATGATTGCAAGTCCTTGGTGGAGGCCACCGTGGCCCGTTTCGGCCGCATCGACATCCTGGTCAACAACGCCGGCGTGTCGATGCGTGCGATGTTCAAGGACCTGGACCTCAAGGTGCTCCACACCCTGATGGACGTCAATTTCTGGGGCACGGTCCAGTGTACCAAGTATGCGCTTCCGTACTTGCTGGAGGCGCGCGGCACCGTGGTGGGTGTCATCTCCATCGCCGGTTATGCCGCGCTGCCCGCGCGGTCCGGCTACAGCGCCTCCAAGTTCGCCATCCGCGGCTTCCTGGACTCGCTTCGGATCGAGCATCTTCAGGACGGGCTCAACGTCCTCGTGTTCGCGCCCGGCTACACGGCGTCCAACGTCCGCAAGGCGGCGCTCACCGCCGACGGGACCCCGCAGGGGGATACGCCCCTCAAGGAATCCGGCCTGATGAGCGCCGAGCTCTGCGCCAAGCGCCTCTCCCGCGCCCTGCGCCGGCGCCGCACCAAGCGGATCCTGACCCTGCTCGGCCGCGCGACCGTCCGGGCCCACAACCTGTTCCCCCGGTTGCTGGACCGCTGGACCTACCGCTACATCGCCCGCGAGACGGGCAGTCCCTTCAAATAGCCGCCCGATGAACAGACAGAAACTCCGCCTCCTCCTCCCGCTCGGCGTCGCTTTCCTGCTGCTGGTCCTGCTGATGCCCCGCAACGCCAAGTTCGCCTACGACTACCGCAAGGGCCGCGCCTGGAAATACGAGACCCTGTATGCGCAGTTCGACTTCCCGATCTACAAGACGGACGAACAGATGCGCGAGGAGCGCGCCAACGCCACCGAGGCGGCGATCCCTTATTACAAGTTTTCCGACGAGATCGTCTCGCGGAACCTCCGCGCCGCGGAGCGCCTGGAGCTGGGCAACCTGCGCAGCGCCACCGTCTCCGAGATGCGCGCCATCTACCAGAAAGGCGTGATGGCCGACGAAGGCTCCCGCCGCCGCAATGCGGAGGAACCCGAGGTCATCTACATCCAGCGCGACAAGCGTGCCGTCAAGAGCCCTACCACGGAAGTGTACCGGCTCACGGAAGCCCGCGCGCGGCTGCTTTCCGACATCGCCGCGCTCTCCCGGGTCAACGTGGATTCGCTGTTCCGCGCCGAGGGCGTGTACGACCTGCTGGTACCCAACCTGCTCTTCGACGAGCAGACCACCGAGCTGGTCCACGCCGAATCCACGCCGGTCATCTCCCCGACCTCCGGCTACGTCAACGCCGGCCAGCTGATCGTGCAGGAGGGAGAGATCGTCACGGGCGAGATCGCCCAGATGCTGGACTCCTACAAGCGCGAGTTCGAAGCCAACGTGGGCTACCTGGGGCCGCCTGCCCTGCTGCTGCTCGGCAACGTGCTGATCGCCCTGGCGATCCTCGTGCTGCTGTACCTGTCGATCTATTTCAACAATCCGCGGATCTTCGAGGATTCCCGGTATCCCTACCTGATCGTGGTCTTCCTGCTGACGGCGCTGGTGACCCTGATCCTGATCCGCGTCAACGAACGCTACCTGATGTTCGTCCCGTTCACGTTGTCCGCCCTGCTGCTGCAGGCCTTCATGCGCAACCGCGTGGTCGTGCCCGTATATGTGGTATCGCTCCTGCCGCTGCTGATCTTCAGCCACGATGGCCCCGTGCTGTTCGTGATGTTCTTCGTGGCGGGGATGGTCGCCGTCCTGTCATTCCGCTACTTCAACCGTGGGTGGAAGCAGTTCGTTACGGCCCTGGTCACCTTCGCCGTGCTCTCCGTCGTGTACCTGGGTTTCCGGGCTGCGGATATGGTGGCCGGCAATGTCTGGCGCGCCCTGCTGAGCCTGTTCATCGGCTCGATGCTCACCGTGGCCGGCTATCCGCTGACATACCTCTTCGAGCGCCTGTTCAACCTGGTGTCCAATTCGCGCCTGATCGAGCTCTGCGACATCTCCAACCCGCTCATCCGGGAGCTGGAGCAGAAGGCCCCCGGTACCTTCCAGCATTCGCTGCAGGTGATGAACATGGTCGATGCCGCGGCCCGCGCCATCGGCGCCAACGCCGACCTGGTGCGCGCCGGCGCCCTGTACCACGACATCGGCAAGATGACCAATCCGCTCTGTTTCATCGAGAACGAGTCGGTCGTCGTGCGCGAAGGCGCACCCAAGTACCATACCGGGCTGAGCTCCGAGCAGAGCGCCAAGGACATCATCCGCCATATGTCGGACGGCGTGGAGATCGCCCGCAAGAACCATCTGCCCGACACCATCATCGACTTCATCCGCAGCCACCACGGCACCACGACCACGGGCTTCTTCTACCAGCAGTTCCTCCGCGAGGGCGGAGATCCCGCACGTGTGGACGAGTTCCGCTATCCGGGCATCAAGCCCGTGTCCAAGGAGCAGATCATCCTGATGCTGAGCGACAGCGTCGAGGCCGCGTCCCGGACCCTGAAGGAGTTCACGCCGGAGGCGTATTCCGCCTTCGTGGAGCGGATCGTGGCCGGCAAGATGGACGAGGGGCAGTTCGACCGGGCCGACATCACCATCAGCGAGCTCGGCACGGTCAAGGAGACCCTCAAGCAGTACCTTGCGCAGATCAATCACGAGCGCATCGTCTACCCCAAGCAGAAATCAAAGTAAACCAACGATATGAAAGTAACAGAGAACAAGATTGACAACCTGAACCTTGAGCTGACCCTCGAGGTCGCCGCCGCCGACTACGCGGAGATTGAGAAGAAGAAACTTGCCGAGCGCCGCCGCACGGCCGAATTCAAGGGCTTCCGCAAGGGGATGGTCCCCGCGTCCCTGATCAAGCGCGTCTACGGCGAGCAGGCCCTCGTCGAGTCCGTCAACCAGGTCATCGGCCAGGCGCTGGACAAACACATCAACGACAACAAGCTCCGGATCCTCGGCGAACCGCTTCCTTCGGAGAAGCAGCCCGAGAACGAGTGGACGGACGGTGGCGATTTCACCTTCGTCTTCGACCTGGGCCTCTCGCCCGAGGTCTCCGTCGAGGTGGAGAAGGCCGACACCGTGCCGGTCTACACCGTGACCGTGGGTGCCAAGGACAAGGCCCCGATGATCGAGAACCTCAAGAAGTACTATGAGGAGAAGAAGGAGGAGAAGAGCGACGAGGAGATCGAGAAGGAGGTCACCGAGCGCCTGCACGCGCAGTACAAGAACGAAGCCGACTGGCGCCAGACCAAGGACATCCGCGACTACTTCGTCAAGAAGGCGGACGTGCAACTGCCCGAGGAGTTCCTCAAGCGCTGGCTGCTCGAGGCCAATGGCGGCAAGGTCACCAAGGAGGACGTGGAGAAGGATTTCCCCGGCTTCGCCGAGGATTTCAAGTGGCAGCTCGTGCGCGGCACCCTGATGCAGAAGTGGGGCTTCCAGGTGGAGGACAAGGACCTGCAGGAGCAGGCCGAGGCATTCGCCCGCTACCAGTATGCGATGTACGGCATCGGCAACGTCCCTGACGAGATGGTCAAGGAGATGGCCGTGAACATGCTCCACGACCAGAAGCAGGTCGAGCGCCTGGTCGAGCAGGTCGAGGACCGCAAGGTGCTTGACAAGATCAAGGAGACGATCACCCTCAAGCCGACCAAGATCAGCGCCGCGAAGTTCCGCGAGCTGTAAGCGTCGTCCCGGACCGCAGTCCGGAATCCCGCCCGAAGGCCGGGCCCCAGCGATGGGGCCCGGCCTTTGTTTTGCGCCCGGAGACGGAATAAACCTTAAATTGTTAGCAACAAACATATCAAATTCTAAAATATATGCTAAATTTGTTGTAATAATCGCAAAAAGGCTTAGGAATATACCGCATATTAACCATTATTAGTTTAACCAAATGTTCCAAATGATGAAAAATCATCTCAGAATGGTGCTGGCAGCGCTTCTTCTCCTTGCGGGGAGCAGCATCGCATTCGCCCAGCAGAAAATCTCGGGAACGATCGTCGACTTGTCCGGCCAGCCGGTCATCGGCGCCAGCGTCGTGATCCCCGGTACTACCACCGGCACGGTCACCAACCTGGACGGCAAGTATGAACTCTCCGTTCCCACGGGTACCAATCTCACCGTCTCCTGCATCGGTTTCGTGGACCAGACCTTTACGGTTACCGCAGGACAGAGCGTCTACAACTTCAAGCTCTCCGATGATGCGGAGATGCTCGAAGAGACGATCGTGATCGGTTACGGCACCGTCAAGGTCAAGGACCTCACCGGTTCCGTCACCGCCGTCGGCTCCAAGGATCTCGAGATCCCGGTCTCCAACGTGGGCCAGGCCCTGCAGGGCAAGATGGCCGGCGTGGTGGTCTCCGTGGGCAGCCAGTCCCCGGGAGCCTCCCCGACCATCCGCGTCCGCGGTAACAAATCCATCAACACATCCAACGAGCCGCTCGTGCTCGTGGACGGATTCCCGGGCAGTCTCTCCAATGTCCCTGCCGACCAGATCAAGAGCATCAACGTCCTCAAGGATGCCGCCGCCACCGCCATCTACGGTAGCCGTGGCGCCTCGGGCGTTATCCTCGTGACCACCAAGAACGCCATTGAGGGCCAGACCAATGTCTCCTACAGCGGCTATGTGCAGATCAAAGACTCCTCCACGGAAGTCTACGACGTCCTCGAACCGCTCGACTACCTGAAATTCACCCTCGGCTATGCCTTGGACTACAACCCGGTGAACTATACCAACATGCTGAAGTATTTCGGCATCGGGCCGGAATACGGCAACCACTACAACGACTATGCGAAGAAGAGCAGCCACAACTGGCAGCGCGACCTGTTGAAGACCGGTATCTCCCACAACCACAATGTGACGGTCAGCCACGGTACCCAGCGCAGCCGGACGATGTTCTCCCTGAACTATACCTATGATGACGGTACGGTCATCAACTCCTGGTACCGCCGTATCAACGCTTCCCTGCGCAACTCCCTGAGACTGACGGACAACTTCGACATCGAGGTAAACCTCTCATACAACACTTCCAAGAGCAGGGGCAACAGCCGCCAGGGTTCGGTCTATCAGTACCGTCCCCTCGACCCGCTCGGCCCCGAGCCCTTCAACCTCGCCGGTTTCGGTAACGGCAGCGGTGGTTACATCGACGTGGCCAGCGACCCGATCGAGCTGACCTACAACAGCGAGCCCGACTCCATGAACCACAACTTCCGCGGCATCGGTTCCCTCAACTGGCGTCCGGTCAAGGGTCTGACCCTGCGTTCGGAAGTCGGTCTGACGGCCGGATTCTCCCGCTCCGAGAGCTACACCAAGGGATACGGCAACACGACCAACTCCGCCGGCTTGAGCCGTGGCGAGAGCTACTCCCTCACCTGGAACACCACGGCCCAGTACGAGATTCCGTTCTCCAACAAGAACCACCGTGCCGACATCCTGGTCGGTAATGAAATGCGCATGTCCTCGAGCCAGAGCATGAGCATCAACGCCCAGCCGTTCCCGGAGAACTTCGACCGTGCCCGTACCTTCGCTTTCATCGACCAGTACATCCAGGATCTGACGAACAGCTCCGGCAAATTCTCTACGAGCTACGGGACCCCGGGTCGTGCGGTTTCCTTCTTCTCCCGTGCCAACTTTGCATTCAAGGACCGCTACTTGCTGACCCTTACGTTCCGTGCTGACGGTTCCGCCAACTTCGCTCCGAACAACCGCTGGGGATTCTTCCCGGCCGCGGCATTTGCGTGGCGCATCAGCGACGAACCCTGGATGGCCGACACCAAGGACTGGCTCTCCAGTCTGAAGTTCCGTCTCTCCTACGGTGTGACCGGCAACGACTCCATCGGCGCCAATATGTGGCGTGAGACCTGGGGTCTGGGCAGCAACACCAGCTACACCATGAGTACCCAGCGTACCGACACGGAGAATGATTACAGCAAGCCTTATCAGCCTGGATCCATGATGCAGAATCCCAGCCTGCGCTGGGAGTCCACCTACACGACCAACGTCGGCTTCGACTTCGGCTTGTTCGACAACCGCATCGACGGCACCATCGAAGGCTACTACATCAAGACTGACGGCTTGCTGATGACCACCCCGGTCAACGCGGCTTCCGGTTACTCGACCCAGTGGCAGAACCTTGGCACGATCTCCAACCGCGGTATCGAATTGACGCTGAACGGCGACATCGTCCGCAACAGCGAATTCACCCTCCGTGCCGGTCTCATCTTCCAGTACAACCTCAACCGCGTGGACTATATTGCCCCGACCGTGACCTCCACCAAGTATGGTGCCTGGTCCAGCTCCGAGCATTACCCGTCTGGCGGTGAGTACTTCATCGAGGAAGGCAGCCCGATGGGTATGATCAAGTGCTTTGCCTATGATGGCTGGTACACTGTCAATGATTTCGATGTCGTGGACGGCGTCTGGAAACTGAAGGATGGCATCGCTGACTGGGCTACCGATTCCTATTGGACCAGTTTCAAACTGCCTGCCGGACAGAAGGCATTCCCCGGGGCCCTGAAGGTGAAGGATCTCTGGGGCAAGGATGGCAAACCTGACGGAAAGATTACGACTGACGACACCTATGTGTTCGGCTCGATGACTCCGCCGGCATCCGGCGCCATCAACCTGCAGGCCCGCTGGCGCCAGTTCGACCTGACCGCCAACTTCAACTATGTGCTCGGCGGTCACGTCATGAACACCCCGGCCCTGACGAACCTCTACGGTTCGAAGGATAATCGCTTCGGCGCCAACCGCTTCGCTTTCGTCAAGGATTGCTACAGCCCCTACCGTTGGAACAACGGCGAACTCGAGTTCGTCGACGACCCGGCCGAACTGACGAAGATGAATGCCAACGCCAAGTACTGGACCCCGACTTCCATGGTCGGCCTCCTTGTTGACAAGTACCTGGAAAGCGGCAACTTCCTGCGCCTGCGCAACCTCAGCATCGGCTACACCCTGCCCTCCAATATCGCCAAGAAAGTGGCGATGAAGAACGCCCGCGTCTATTTCACCGCCACCAACCTCTTCACCCTGACCAAGTACACGGGTCTCAACCCGGAGGTCAGCATCGGCGGCAGTTCCACGACGCCCGGTGTGGACAGCGGCAGCTACCCGCTCTCCCGCACTTACACTGTCGGTATCAACGTGACTTTCTAATGGCAAGTAAAGTTTGAAGACAATGAAAAAGTTAAACTATATTATCATGACGGTCCTGGCGGGCGTTTCCCTTGTGTCCTGTCAGGAATACCTCAGCACCAATTCTCCGTCTACGGTAGATGCTGATTTCGTCTTCTCCAGTTTTGTTACGGGCAAGACCGTCATGCTCGGTGCCTACAATACGGTCACCGGCGCTTTTACCCACGGATTTCCAGTAAACTTCGATGACATTGGTTCTGATACCGAACGTGCCTCCGTAGGTATGGTCGCCCCGCTTGTCGGTGCTTCCCAGCTGTATGGCGGACAGGCAGCCTATGTCGTTGAGAGCTACAATATCAACGACGGCAGCGTGCCGGGCGGTAACTGGAACACCTTCTATTCTGCTATCAGCAAATGCAATCAGGTGATTTCCAACATCCAGGCGATGCCGGAATATGAGGACATCATCGCCAAGGCCCCTAACGACTGGTCCGACCTGCTTGGCCAGGCCTACTGCCTGCGCGCTACGATGTACTTTGAGCTCGTCAAGCACTTCGGTGACTGTATCTATTATTCCGAGGCCGAAATGGGCCAGGACATCAAGGAACTGAGCAGCCGTGATGCCGTCATCGAGAAAGAGCTCAAGGCTTTGGAGCAGGCTGAAAAGTGGATGTATGCGATTGGCGAGCAGAATCACCTGCCCGACCAGATGACCCGCAACTATGCCGACGGTCTGATCGGTCGCCTCTGCTTCATGCTGGCCGGCTACCAGACCCGCCGTACCGACCTGGGTGCCGACTTCTATGTGGACGCCGACGGCAAGGCCATCACCTACGAGGTTTGGGGTACCGACCCCGCTCGCAACGCCGCCTACGGCCGCCGCAGCGACTGGAAGAAGTTCTACACCGAGGCCATTCCGTATCTCGAGAAGGCCGTCAACCAGCCTGGCGGCGCTTTCCTGACCACCGTGGACCCGCGCTCGGACAAGGAAAAGCGTGTCTATGACAACCCGTTCCAGTATTATTTCAATCAGGTCACTTGCCAGGTAATGCCCGAAGAGAGCATCTATGAGTGGACTCTCAAGGCGGAGAACGGAAGCAGCCGTATCGCCTACAACTTCGGCCGTGGCTCCAACGGCGGTTCTCCGGCATATCCGCCCAAGGCGAATGCCCAGGTATGCTCATTCCCTGCCGTTTACTACGGTATGTTCGACCCCCAGGACAAGCGCCGCGATGCTTCCCTCAATGTGACGGGCTCTTCAGGCCGTGGTGAAGAAATGATCTACTCCTATGGTCTGTCGAACAAATGTACGGTTGGTATCGGCATGAACAAGTATGACCTCAACCGCCATCCCGATCCGGATGCCCGCCAGCTCTTCAGTGGCATCAGCTATGTGTATATGCGTCAGGCTGACATCATCCTGATGCTTGCCGAGGCCTATGCCGTGGGCGGTGACAACGCCAAGGCCACGACCGAACTCCGCAAGGTCCACGACCGCGCCTTCGCGAATGACATCAAGGATGCCAAGTTCAACGAACTGCTCGCTTCCGTGGGCGGTGACCTCTTCGAGGCCGTCATCGAGGAACGCAAACTCGAGTTCGTCGGCGAAACTCTCCGTCGTTGGGACCTTATCCGCACCGGTAAACTTCCGAAGGTCGCTTATGAGTTCCGCAAGCAGTTGGTTGATCAGATGGCCGAGCTCAAGCAGAAAGGCTATGTGGAGTTCGACAACGGCAACCAGTTCCCTGCCTTTATTTGGACCAAGACGATGAATGCCAAGGAGATTCTCGGCTATCGCCTGACCATGCAGACCCCTGCCGGTTTGACCGAGGGTACCGATGAGTACGGCCTGCTGGTCCCGGGCTGGCGCGGCCAGCACGATGACTGGCTGAAAGTCGCCAAGGGTGATATGGAAGAAGAGAAGGCCATCGCCACCATCGTCCAGGACAAGACGAACTTGGCCATCCAGGGTCTGTTCCGTTACATCGATCCCGAATCCGATGAAGCCAAGGCCCTGGAAGCTCGCGGGTATGTCAAGACAAACTGGGGCTATGACACCTACAATAAATTGAATTCCAAGACCAAGATATACGGGTATGATGAAGGCATAGAAGCCAGCTGGTCCAGTGAATTCATGTGCGGCTACACCGATGCCGACTATGCCGCCAAGAAGGCTCCGATCTACCTGTCTCCGATGAACGAGACTACTTGTAAAACCACCGGCCTGACCAACGGCTATGGTTTCCGCAGCACGATGCAATAACGGAAACCGCAAAAACTGACAAGGTCCGGGCAGTACCACCGCGTATTGCCCGGACTTTTTTATTATCTTTGTCCATATGGAAAAGAATCGCTCCATTTCCCGGGATCTGTGGAAGTCCCTGCGGGAGAAGCTCCGCGAGTCGCTGATCTCCGTGGTACCGGTCAGCTTGCTGGTTTTCCTGCTGGCTGTCACGCCCTGGGTAGACATCACAAAGCAGGAGCTGGCCGTCTTCGCCGGGGCCGCAGCCCTACTGATCGTCGGCATCAGTCTGTTCAACCTCGGCGCCGATATGGCGATGACTCCGATGGGACAGTACATCGGCGAGGGCCTGACCAAATCCAAGAAGCTAGGCATCCTGCTGTCCATCAGTTTCGTGATGGGCTTGCTGATCACGGTGGCCGAACCGGACCTGGCCGTCCTGGCGGGGCAGGTGAGCGCCGTGATGAACGGCACGCTGCTGATCGTGACCGTGGGCGTGGGTGTGGGATTGTTCCTGCTGATGGCCGTAATCAAGATTGTCTTCCATGCTGACCTGACGGGCATCCTGCTGTTCTTCTATATGGTGATGTTCAGCCTGGCGGCGCTGCTGATCGACAGCGGGAAGGGCTCCTTCCTGCCGCTGTCCTTCGACTCCGGCGGCGTGACCACGGGCCCGATCACGGTGCCGTTCATCATGGCGCTGGGCGTGGGCATCGCTTTGACCGTGGGCGGGCGCAACGCCCGGGAGAACAGCTTCGGCCTGATCGCCCTGTGCTCCGTCGGCCCCATCGTGGCCGTGCTCATCCTCTCGATGATGGCCAAGGGGGACCTCTCCTATGCCGTACCGGATTATTCGATGTCCACTATCCTGGAGGAGGGCGTGGGCCATCTGTTCAGGGGCAAGCTGCTGGAGGTCGGCAAGTCGCTGGCCCTGGTGGTGGTCTTCTTCTTCATCCTGCAGGCTGCCATCCTGCGGCTCCCGAAGATCAAGATCATCCAGATCCTCATCGGCATCGTCCAGACCCTGCTCGGGCTCGTCCTGTTCCTGGCCGCCGTGGAGATGGCCTTCATGCCCATCGGCTTCAAGATCGGCACGCAGATGGCTGCACAGAATCCCATCCTGCTGATCGCCTTCGCCTTCATCATCGGCAACGTGGTCGTCCTGGCCGAGCCGGCGGTGCACGTGCTCAACAACCAGGTGGAGGAGATCACGGGCGGCGAGGTGTCCAAGACCCAGATGATGGTGGCCCTTTCCCTGGGCGTGGGCGTGTCCATCGGCCTGTCGGTGCTGCGTGTACACCTCGGTTTCTCGCTGCTCTACTACCTGGTCCCGGGCTACCTGCTGTCGCTGGGCCTGTCCTTCTTCATGCCCAAGCTTTACACCGCCATCGCCTTCGACTCCGGCGGCGTGGCCAGCGGTCCGCTGACTTCGAGTTTCATCCTGCCGCTGGTGATCGGTGCCTGCTGCTCGCTCCAGGGCGATTCCGCCGTGATGGATTTCGCCTTCGGCGTGGTGGCGATGGTGGCGATGACCCCGCTGATCACGATCCAGTCCCTGGGCTTCAAGTCCGTCCTTAGCGTGCGCCGGCGCGAGAGCGCAGCCATCCGCCGCATCCTTTCTGCTGCCGACGACCAGATTATCTACTTCGACTGAGATGGAAACAACCCGTAATATCGCCCCGATGAAGCTGGAGTTGCTGCTGGCGGTCGTCCACAACAACAAGTCAGCCTATTTCCAGAGCCTCATCCAGTCCCACAAGGCCAATCTCCAGCTGACGATGCCGGCCAAGGGGACGACACACCTGATTTTGGACTACCTGGGCCTGACCGAGCGCCCCAAGACGCTGATCGTCAGCGTGGTGCGTCAGGACGAGGCCGGCAAGCTGATCTCCCTGCTCGACGATACTTTCCGGAAGGGCAAGGACTACAAGGGCATCGCCTTCACCGTCCCGTTCTCCAGCGTGATCGGGACCCTCACCTATGGATTCTTAAGCAACGACAAGCGTACCGTCAAGGAGGAAGCATAATATGGAAGAGAACAAGTTTGAACTGGTGGTCTGCATCGTGAATGCAGGTTTCTCGCAGAACGTGATGGAGGCGGCCCGCGCCGCCGGCGCCAGGGGCGGTACCATCCTCCGGGCCCGCGGCTCCGCCAATCCCGAGTCCGAGGAGTTCTTCAACATCACCATCCAGCCCGACAAGGAGATGGTGATGATCCTCGTCCCCGTGGGCATCAAGGACGAAGTGCTCAAGACCGTATACAAAGAGGCCGGCCTGGGCGACGATGCCCAGGGCATCGCCTTCTCCCTGCCGGTCTCCCGGACCACGACCCTCAAGAGCGACGGTCCGGAGAAGAAAGAAAAAAAAGGGAAAGAGTAGCCGGGGATCCTACCGGATCCCGGCCTCCTCCTTCGTCAGCTCCCGCTGCCCCCTGACATAGTCCTGGGCGAGCTGGTGGAACCAGGCGACCATCTCCGCGTGTTCGGGCTGGTCCACGAGGTTCACGAGCTCGTGCGGGTCGTTGACCTCGTCGATCAGCATCCTGCCGGCGCCGGCGCCGAAGTATTCGGCATAGCGCCAGCGTTCGATGCGGATGCCCACGCCGGTCACCCCCTTGCCGTGGTTGTCCCAGACGGTATACGCCGGCTTGTCGAATTCGGCCTCCGGGTCATTGAGCAGCCGGGCGAAGCTGGTCCCCTCCAGGCCCGGGTTCTCCGGCAGGCCGCAGAGTTCGATCAGGGTGGGGTAGATGTCGAGGTTCTCGGTGATGCGGTACGTGACCTTGCCGTTGGCCCTGGCGCGCGGGTCCACGACCACCAGCGGCGTGTTGGTACCCTCCTCCCAGAGCGAGCCGGCCTTGGACCACTTGCCCTTCTCGCCCATCTGCATCCCGTGGTCCACGCAAAAGACGATGATGGTGTTGTCCGCGAGTCCCTCTTCGTCCAGGGCGGCGATCAGCCGGCCCACGTTCCAGTCCACATAGCTGATGCACGCCCAATAGGCGCGCAGGGCTTCCTTTGCCTCTTCGGGCGAGCAGCGCCGGTTGATGAAGACGTCGGCATTGATCTCGCGGATCGACCCGGCGGGGAAGCCGCGCGGGATCATCGGCCAGGAGCAGAAGTCCTCGGCCAGGGGGACGTCCACGTCCTTGTAGAGGTCGAAGAAGCGTTGCGGGCAGAGGAAGGGGGAGTGGGGCTTGGAGTAGCCGCAGGCGATGAAGAAGGGCTCTCCCTTCTTCTTGGCAGCCTCGCGGATGAAGCCGATGGCCTTGTCGGTGTTCTCCTCCTCGCTGATATAGCGCGTCTCGTCGGGCCCCCAGCGGTCGGAGTCCGGGCCGTGGCCGACGAGGTACTCGTCCCCGGGGCCCATGATGCGGACGCCGTTGTACTTGATGAGCTTGGCTCCGCCGCCGCGGCTCTCGACCCACTGGCGGTGCTCCTCTTCGGAGACATAGGAGGGCTTGAAATCACCCACGCCCGTGTTGCGCCGGCGCTCCCAGCCGCCGAAGTCCCAGGCGTCGGTGTCTTCGATGCCGGAGTGGAAGATCTTGCCGGCGACGTAGGTCGTGTAGCCGTTCTCCTTGAAGTACATCGGCAGGCTGTGCCACTCCGGATGGTCGGCTCCCCACCAGGGGGAGTTGTTGTAGATGCGGGTGGAGACGGGGCGGTGTCCGGAGAGCAGCGAAGTGCGGGACGGGCCTGAGAGGGGATACTGGCAGTAGTTGTGCTGGAAGAGCACGCCGCGGCCCGCCAGGGCGTCCAGGTTGGGCGTGTGCATCTGCGGGGTGCCGTAGACCTTCCAGTCGGTGCGCATATCGTCCGACATGATGAACAGGACATTCATCCGGGGCTGCTGCTTGGCCTTGCGGGGCACTTTGGGCTCCGCGCCCTGGACCGCCGCCGCTCCGGCGAGCAGCCCCAGGGAAATGGGAATGATTTTTTTCATTCGTAAAGGTTCGTTGGTTTTCCCAAAGTTAGGATTTTTTAAGGGAAAATATGCTTATCTTTACACAACTAATTGACCAATTTATCCAACCAATCATGAGGAAAATCGTTGTTCTGCTCTGCTGCGCCCTGCTCGGTGTTGCTGCAGCGAGTGCCCAGGACCGCGACGTGGTCGCGGGCATCCCGGTGAATTATGATGAGACCAAAGTCGGCGATTACAAGCTGGGCTTGCCGGATCCGCTGACCTTCAACAACGGCAAGCCTGTCAAGAACGCCCGCCAGTGGAAGAAGCGCCGGGCGGAGATCGTGAAGCTCTTCGAGGAGAACCAGTATGGCAAGTGGCCCGCCAAGAAGCCCGCGCTGCGTTACGACGTGCAGCAGGACCTCGGCTTCGACGGGACGGCCGTCCGCAAGCAGATCACGCTCTACTTTACTGAATTCAACGACGGACCGCGCGTGGACGTGCTGCTCTACCTGCCCAAGGATGCCGCAGGGCCGACCCCGATCCTGCTCAACCTCAATTTCTCCCAGAACAACCTTGCGGTGAGCGACCCGGGCGTGAAACCCGGCCGCCGCTGGGACCCCAAGACCCGGACGATGTCCGAGATGCCCGCGATGCAGATGCCGGGCGGCATGCGTTTCGGGATGGATGCCACCATCAAGACCTACCTCAAGGAGGGTTTCGGCTTCGCGACGCTCTGCTATACCGACATCACCCCGGACTTCGAGGACAATGACGAACTGGGCCTGCGCGGCCTCTACCATACGCCTGGCGCGCCCCGTGCGGACAACGACTGGGGCAGCATCAGCGCGTGGGCGATGGGCGTGAGCCGCCTGATGGACTATTTCGAGAAAGATCCCGACGTGGATGCCACGCGCGTGGCCCTCACGGGCTGCTCCCGCCTCGGCAAGACCACGATCTGGACGGGCGCCATCGAGCCGCGCATCAAGGTCGTGATGCCGAGCTGCTCGGGCGAGGGCGGTGCGGCCATCAGCCGCCGCAACTACGGCGAGACGGTGGCGCACCTGGCCGAGAAGACCCGCTTCCCGTACCAGTTCTGCCCCAAGTACGGCTACTGGGGGGACAAGGTCCACGAGATGCCGGTGGACGCGCATATGCTCGTGGCGCTGATCGCGCCGCGTCCGCTGCTGCTCCAGACCGGCTCCACGGACATCTGGTCCGACCCCAAGGGCGAGTGGCTCGCCCTGGTGGAGGGCCGCAAGGTCTACCAGCTGCTCGGCCAGGACGTCCCGACGGCCGATGAAATGCCCGCCCCTGACCAGCCCTACTACACGACCCTCGGCTACGTGATGCACGAGGGCGGCCACGGCATCATGCCGCAGGACTGGACCTATTATCTCGAATTCATGAAACGACACCTTTAGTCCCGGCTCCCAAAAATGAAGAAGATTTGCTTGTTTGCGCTCGGCCTGCTGCTGGCGGCCAACGCTTTCGCCGCGACGCAGATCGTGAACCTGCGCACCGAGGCGATGGATACCCCGCTGGGCCTCGACGAGGCGCACCCGTATTTCAGCTGGCAGATGCGTTCCGACCGCATCGGCGCCCTGCAGCGCGCCTACCGCGTGCTGGTGGCGGCCGGAGCGGACAACCTCAAGGCCGGCAACTATGTCTATGACTCCGGGATGGTCCGCTCCGACGCATCCCTCAACATCCCGTATGAGGGTGCATCCCTGCGCGGCTCCACCCGCTACTTCTGGAAAGTCCAGGTCTGGGACCAGGACAATGCGATGACCGAGTCCGAGCCTACCTGGTTCGAAACCGGCCTGATGGGTACCGGCTGGAGCCGGGCCCAGTGGATCGGGTCGGAGGAGATCGGCGTCTCCCGGTACCGCACCTTCTTCGACATCGACTACGACGTGCAGATCCCCCAGGGGAGCAGCCGCGCCGTCTTCGCCTACAGCGTCCAGGACGAGAAGAACTGGATCACCGCGGAGCTGAACGTCAAGGACAGCCCGAAGTTCATCATCGACTACGCCGTGGAGGGTGACATCCGCCATCTTTCCACCATCGACATCTCGGAGATCGTGACCGAAGCGACGAAGCACGAACCCCATCACGTCCTGCTGCAGGTCAGCACGCCTGGCTATCACCTGAAGTCCAACCTGGTCGTCTTCATCGACGGGAAAGTCCTCCGTCCGACCGAAGGTGTCCCCGGTGGTCCGCGCCGCGAGAACGTCAGTTCCGGCAACCCGACGATGATGGTGATCTCCCCGTATCCCAACGGAGAGTACATCTGCGACTGGGCGCGCCTGCATTCCATCGGATTCCGCCAGCCGCGCGGGGAGAAGGCCGTCTTCTCCGATATCGTGATCTCCGAGGAGAACTGGAACACGGTGCTATATACCGACCCGACCATCCGCCACGAGGTGACTGGCAACGGCCGCCTGCAGGTCTGGGAGCCCTACGGCCTGGTGTCCGCCCCGATGCTCCGCAAGAATGTCGAGCTCACCAAGCCGGTCAAGGATGCGCGCCTCTATGTGACCGCCCGCGGCATCTATGAGTTCTACATCAACGGCCAGCGCGTCAGCAACGATTACTTCAACCCGGGCTGGACGGACTTCCGCTACCGGATCATGTACAACTCCTACGACATCACCGGCATGCTGAAACCCGGTTCCAACGGTTTCGGCGCCATGCTCGGCGCCGGTTGGTACAGCGACCTCAACATCTTCACCTCCAATAACGTGGACCCGTACGGGATCAAGCAGTCCCTGCTTGCCAAGATCCTCGTAACCTTCGAGGACGGCACCTGGCAGGTGATCGTGACCGACGGCAGCTGGAAGAAGTACGACCACGGCCCCGTGACCCGCAACGGCTTCCAGTTCGGCGAAGACTACGACGCCCGCAAGGAAGTGGACGGCTGGAAGGAGGGCGGTTTCGACGACTCCGCCTGGGAGCCCGCCGACCTCTTCGAGCGTCCCGCCCCGACCGTGCAGATCCAGGCCTACGTGGGCCTGCCGATCCAGAACAACATCACGCTCGAGGCCGTCAGCGTGACCGAGCCTGTCAAGGGCACCTTCGTCTACGACTTCGGCCAGAACGTCATCGGCGTGCCGCGTCTGGAGGGAATGAAGGGCAAGGCCGGGCAGGTCGTCAACCTGCGCTACGGCGAGATGATCTATCCGGAGCGCATCCCCACCGAGCCCGTGGCTCCCTACACGATCGAGATGTACAAGGCCAAGAAGGGCCAGGTCTATGTCGAGAACTATCGCGGCGCCATCTCCATCGACAATTACACGATGCGTGGCAGCAAGGACGGCGAGACCTACCAGCCTGTCTTCACGGACCACGGCTTCCGCTACGTGTCCGTGACTGGCCTGGACAAGCCGCTCCCGATCTCCGCCGTCAAGGCCGTGGTGCTCGAGTCCATCGGCAACACCACCTCCGACTACGAGAGCTCCAATGCCGACATCAACCGCCTCTTCCAGAACATCCAGTGGGGCCAGCGCGACAACTTCCAGGCCGTGCCGACCGACTGCCCGCAGCGCGACGAGCGCCAGGGCTGGACGGGCGATGCGCAGGTCTTCGCCCGCACGGCGACCTACTTCAGCCCGTGGGTGGACAAGTTCTACGCCCGCTGGTTCTACTCGATGCGCGACAACCAGAACTACGATGGCAGTTACTTCAACTACTACCCGATCACGGGCCGTCCGCCTTACGGATTCGCCAACGACAATCCGGGCTGGATGGGTTGGATGGAAGCCGGCATCCTTGTGCCTTACCAGGTCTGGGAGCAGTATGGCGACCTCCGCGTCCTGCAGGACCACTGGGATTCGATGGAGCGTTATATGGATTATCTGGAGCGCCAGGCCAACCCCGACGGGACGCAGGTATCTTCGGGCATCGGCGACCACCTCGCCATCGAACGCACCGACATCGGCCTGACCAATACGGCCTATTACGCCTATGACGCCTATATGATGTCCCGGATGGCCGAGGCCCTGGGCAAGACCCGCGAGGCGAGCAAGTACGCCGCCCTGCACGACAAGGTCAAGGCTGCGTTCGTGAAGAAGTACTACAACGCCGACGGCGTCTCCGTGGCCCCGTACGTGGCGTTCCGCTGGCCGGGTATGCCCGCGAACCCCAACGCCCCCAAGGACGGTGAGCTGGTCCCCGTGGGCACGCAGACCTCCTACGCCCTTCCGCTGCGTTTCGGCCTGCTGGACGGCGAGCTCCGCGACAAGGCGGTGGCCCACTTGGTGGCCGACATCGAGAAACACGGCAATACGCTGACCACCGGCTTCATCGGTACGCCGTACCTCAACCTCGCCCTGTCGGAGAACGGTCGCGACGACGTCGCCTACACGCTCTTCGAGCAGACCAAGTATCCTTCCTGGCTCTATCCTGTGCTGCAGGGCGCCACGACGATGTGGGAGCGCTGGAACTCCTACACCATCGAGAACGGCTTCGGCCCCGTGGACATGAACTCCTTCAACCATTACGCCTACGGCGCCATCGGCGAGTGGATGTACTCCCACCAGCTGGGTATCCAGCGGGACGAGGACAAGCCCGCCTATAAGCACATCTTGCTGCAGCCCAAGGTCGGCGGCACGGAAACCTTCGCCAAGGGCGGTTTCGAGAGCCCCTACGGCCGCATCGAGGCCGGTTGGGAGAAGACGGCGGGCGGCTATGTCTACCGCGTCACCGTCCCGGCCAACACGACCGCTTCGCTGACCCTGCAGGCCGCCGGCATCGACCACGTCAAGGTCCTGAAGGGCGCTGAGGGCGTGGGTCCGTTCCGTGCGCTCAAGGGCCGGGTGCTCTGCGAGCTCCAGTCCGGAAGCTACGAATTCGAAGTGAAATGATGCTCAGGAAACTTTTTGCGGCTGCCAGTCTCTTTCTGGCAGCCGCTTTCTTTGCCAGTGCCCAGTTCTACTCGGACTGGAGCTGGTTCTCCGTCCCCGACCACGCCGACTGGACGTACCAGGTCGGCGAGCAGGCCACCGTCGAGGTCTTCCTCTCCAAATACGGCATCCCGCAGGACGGGACGCTGACCTTCACCGTCTCGGACGACCTGATGGCGCCCGACACGGAGGGGACGGCCGAGCTGAGTGGCGGCCGGGCGCGGATCCCCGTGGGGACGCGCCGCAGCCCCGGATTCCGCAACGTGCAGATCCGCTATGCCGAGGGGGAGAATGCCACCCAGACACGCATCAAACTGGGATTCACGCCGGAGCAGATCCGGCCTGTGGTTGCACTGCCCGATGATTTCAATGCCTTCTGGCAGCGGGAGATCGCCGCGATGGAAGCCCGGCCGCTGCGCGTCCGGGAGATTCCGCAGCCTGCGCGTAACACCGCCACCGAAGACTGTACCCTGGTGCACGTGGCGGTGGACGACGACCACGGCGTCTACGGCTATCTGTATGTCCCCCGGGACGTGGCCCCGCGCAGCTGCCCGATCGTGATCTTCCCGCCGGGGGCGGGGGTCAACACCATCATCGTCCCGGGCTGGCACCGTTACTACACGGAGCGTAAGTTCATCCGTTTCGTGATCGAGATCCACGGCCTGGATCCGCGTTCGGACGTGCAGGTGTTCCGCGATGCGGGCCGCCGGCTGGAGAGCGGCAACGGCGCCGGGTACCTCGGCAATGGGATCGAGTCCCGCGAGGACTACTATATGAAGAACGTCTATCTGGCGATGGTCCGGATGACCGACTACCTCACGACGCTCCCGCAGTGGGACGGCCGGAACGTGGTCGTGAAAGGCGGCAGCCAGGGCGGAGCGTTGAGCCTCGTGGCGGCCGGCCTGGACCCGCGCGTGACGGTCTGCATCGCAGACCACCCCGCACTTGCCGACATGGCCGCCTATGCCGTGCCCGGCCACACCGGCGGGTACCCGCATTTCAACCGCCAGCCCGGCATCCTCACGCCGGCGGCGGTGGAGACCCTTGCGTACTATGACGTGGTCAATTTCGCCCGGCAGATCAAGGTGCCGGTGCAGATGTCCTTCGGCTACAACGACGACGTCTGTCCGCCCACGACTTCCTTCGGTGTGTGGAACAGCCTGGACTGCCCGAAGTCGCTGCTGCTGACCCCGATCAACGAGCACTGGGCCTCGGAGACGACGGAAGCCGCCCATTGCACCTGGCTGGACGGCTTCCTGAAATAGCCTGGCGGCGTCTACTGCCAGTATTCGTAGAACTTGGCGATGCTCTCCATCCCCCCGAAGAACTGCTTGAGCAGATAGCTCTCGTTGGGGGAGTGGATGGTGTCGCGCTCGAGCCCGAAGCCCATCAGCAGCGGGTCGATGCCGAGGATCTTCTGGATCTCGGCGAGGATGGCGATGGAGCCGCCGCCGCGGGCGGGCACGGGCTCCACGCCGTAGACCTCGGCGATGGCGCGGGATGCGGCCTGGTAGGCACTGGAACTGATCGGAATCAGGAAGCCATCTCCGCCCTCGCACTCCGTGACCTCCACCGTGACATACTTCGGTGCGATCTTGCGCAGATGCCGCGCGACGAGCCTGGTGATCTCGGCGCTGCGCTGGTTGGGGACCAGGCGCATCGAGATCTTGGCGTGGGCCTCTGACGGGAGCACGGTCTTGGCGCCCGGACCCGTGTAGCCGCCCCAGATGCCGCAGACATCCAGGCAGGGGCGGATGCCCACGCGCTCGAGCGGCGTGTAGCCCTTCTCGCCGCGCAGCGCGCGGACGCCCAGGAACTCCTTGTATTCCTTCGGGTCGAACGGAGCCTTGCCGAGCAGCTTGCGGTCTGCCTTGGAGAGTTCGACGACCTTGTCGTAGAAGCCGGGCACGGCCACGCGCCCGTCCTCGCCGAGCAGCGAGGCGACCATCTCGCAGAGGACCTGGATGGGATTGGCGACCGTGCCGCCGAAGTGGCCGGAATGCAGGTCTTTGTTGGGTCCGGTCACCTTGATCTCCAGGTAGCTCAGACCGCGCATCCCGCAGTTGATGGACGGGATGTCCTCGCCGAGCATCGTGGTGTCGCTCACCAGGCACAGGTCGGCCTTGAGGAGCTTCTTGTGCGCCTTGATCCAGGCGGGCAGCGAAGGGCTGCTGATCTCTTCCTCGCCCTCGAAGAGGAACTTGACGTTGTGGCGGAGCTTGCCGCTCTGCAGCAGGTACTCGAAGGCCTTGATGTGCATGAAGAGCTGCCCCTTGTCGTCGTTGGCTCCGCGGCCCCGGATGGCGCCGTCGCGGACCTCCGGGTCGAACGGGTCGTGCGTCCACTTGTCCAGGGGCTCGACCGGCTGGACGTCGTAGTGGCCGTAGACGAGCACGGTGCGGGCCTTGGGGTCGATGATTTTTTGGCCGAAGACGACCGGATGGCCGGCGGTGTCGCAGACGCCGGCCTCGTCGGCGCCGGCTTCGAGCAGCAGGTGGGCGAGGGTCTCGGCGCAGAGGTACATGTCCTGTTTGTGCTCAGGCTTGGCGCTTACGGAGGGGATGCGCAGCAGCGAGAACAACTCCTCGAGGAAGCGTTCCCGGTTCTGTTCGATGTATTCTTTCATATGCTTAGTTCCTGCGGAGGTTCTTGGAGGTCAGGTTGAGGCGGTACTTGAACGTGCGGTTGCCGTGGTAGTAGGACATTGCGAGCGTGTTGGCGTCGTCGAAGGCGATGCTGTTGAGCAGCCGGTCGCGGTAGTGGTCCTTGGCCTCGGGCTCCGCCCAGGCCAGCACGTAGTTGTCGTCGGCCTTCTGGTACACGACGATCACGGTGTAGCCGCGGTGGTCGAACATCGCGGCGGTGTATTTCGAAGAGCTCTTCTTGCCCTTGGCGGCGGTGAATTCCTCGACCAGCGAACTCTCCTTCTGCAGGATGTTGAACTTGAGGTGCGTGGCGCTGGTGAGCGCATCCGGGTTCTGCTTGAGCCACCATTCGAGTGCGGCGTCGGTCAGGTAGATGTTCTCGGGGATGTATTCCAGCCAGGGATTGTCCTGGATGTCCTTGAGCAGCAGGCGCATCCAGGGACGGTCCATCCCGCTGAGAAGCGCCTCGTCGGAGCGGCCGAGGATGTGGTACGGCGGGACGTGGCCCGTTCCGCGGATGTCCTTGCCCCGGAAGGAAACGCAGCCGAATTCGTCGGTCTGCGGGGCATAGGCGGCGGCGACGTAGGCCTGCCCGTCCGTGCCGGACAGCAGGTAGTGGAAGAACAGGTAACGCGTTCCCCGGATGGCGACAACGGAAGTTTCGTCGACGAATTCGCGGACGCTCATCCCTTCGGCGTCGGCCGCAGGTGCGTCATAGACGCCCTCCTGCGCCCACTCGTCCGCATCTTTGCGGAAGGTCACGATGCGGACCTGGTCCAGACCGAGCCCCTCGCCCTCCAGGCAGATGGCGTAGACACGGTCCACGGCCTCCCGCCGGTCGGCGAGGGCGCGGACTTCGATGCCGGCGGGCAGCCGCTCCGCGGCGATCGCCGCGGCCTGCCGTTCATCGTAGGGGCTGATGTTGAGCAGGGTGTCCTTGCGGGCGAGGATCTCCTCCGCATAGACGGAGGTCGGGTAGCGCTTGAGGAATTTGTCGAAGGCCTCCACGGAGGGTTTCGACAGGGTTTTCTGGTAGAGTTTGGTCTCGGCGCGCTTCTGCGCGGACAGCGGGGCTGCTGCAAGCAGCAGGAGCAAGGCCGCGGTCAGGGTCTTTTTCATAGGAAGGTTTCGAAATAATCCGTGATTTTCTCGTAGAGGTGCACGCGGGCGATGCCGCGCATATTGTGCTCGTCCTGCGGGTAGGGGAACCAGTCTACGGGGATGTTGTTGGCGATGCACTCCTGGACGAAGCTCAGCGAATGCTGCGGCACCACGGTGCCGTCCAGCACGCCCTGGCAGATCAGTACGCGCCCGGTCAGGTCCTTGGCGCGCGGGATAAGGGAGGTCAGGGCAAAGCCTTCGGGATTGGTCGCGGGGTTGTCCATGTAGCGCTCGCCGTACATCACCTCGTACCATTGCCAGTCGATGACGGGGCCGCCGGCCACGGCCACTTTGAAGAAGCCGGGGGTGTGGGTGGTCAGCGACAGGGTCATGAAGCCGCCGTAACTCCAGCCGTGCACGCCGATGCGCTCCCGGTCGATCCAGGGTGCGCGGTCCAGCAGGGTGCGGATGCCGGCCATCTGGTCCGCCACCTCGGCCTGGCCGCACTGGCGGTTGATGGCCTTCTCGTAGGCGGCGCCGTGGTAGGGCGTACCGCGGTTGTCCTGTACGTAGACCACATAGCCGCGTTGGGCCATCAGCATCTCCCACAACCGAATGTTCCCCAGCCAGCTGTCATTGACCAGCTGCGTGTGCGGGCCCCCGTAGACGTAGACGATGAGGGGGTATTTCTTCGCCGGGTCGAAGTCCCGCGGATAGATCAGGCGGTAGTAGTTGTCGAAGGCGCCGTCGGCGGAAGGGGTGCTGCCGAGCTCCATCCGGCAGCGGGCATAGCCCTCCAGCGGGTCGGCGGCCGTGCCCAGTGTCTCCAGCAGCTTGCCGTCCGTGCTGCGGACCTGCGTCACGCCCGGCACGGTGAAGCTGCTGTAGCGGTCGATGAACTTGGTGAAGTCCGGGGAGAGCGTGACGCTGTGCCATCCCTCCTCGGGGGTGAGCCGCTGCGGCGTGCCAAGTTTGCGGCGGTCGATCCGCACGCGGAAGAGATGCCGCTCGATGGGGGAGACCTCCGAAGAGGTGTAATAGACATAGCGGCCGTCGTTGGCGAGGTAGGAGACCTCGGCGTCCACGGGGGTGATGCGCTCGATGCGGCCGAGCGTGTCGCAGCGATAGAGGTTGTGGTAGCCGTCCCGGTTGTCCGTCCGGTAGAGGAACTGGTAGCTGTCCTTGATGAAATAGAGCGGGTCGAGCGGCTCCACCCAGGCGTCGTTCTCCTCCGTCAGGATGGTGCGGACGAAGGCTCCGTTGTCGGCGCGGTACATATTGAGGTGCATCTCGTGCTGGGCGCGGTTGAGCACCTGGATGAAGATGTACTTGCTGTCGGGAGACCAGGTGATGTTGGTCAGGTAGCGCTCGTCGTCGAAGTCAGTCACCTGCATCGTGGAGAGGATCCTGCCTTCCAGGTCCGTGACGTGGAGGGTGATGTGCTCCGACGCCATCCCGGCCATCGGGTAGCGGATCATGTTGGCGCCACCGGTGCGGGAGGTCACGTCGTAGAGCGGATAGAGCGTGACTGCGGATTCGTCCTTGCGGTACACGGCAAGCCGCTTGCCGTCCGGGGCGGGGAAAACTCCGCCGTTGATGCCGAATTCATTGCGGCTCACGGACTGGCCGTAGATGATGCCGGGGCCTTCGGGCTCGGGCAGTTTCCAGGCGGGCCGCTGGAGCCGCTGCGGGCGCTGCAACTCCCGGGTGATCTGGCTGTCCGGGGTCCAGTATGCCCGGACCTGGGCCGGGGAAAGGGAGTGGTCGGCCTGGCCGACGGACTCGGCCACGGTCAGCAGTCGACCGTCCGGGTCGTTTGCGGGGCTGGTGGCCAGGATGCCGGCGACCAGCAGGAGAAGGGCGTGTGTCATAGCGATTCTGCGCCGGGGATGATGGGGATTTCAGTATGGGAGGAGGGCTCCCGCACGGACACAATCTTGTCCACGATGTAGCGCTGGATGCCGCGCCAGGGGAGGGCTCCGTTGTATTCCTTGTAGTGGAGTTCGACGCTCTTGCCGCTGCAGAGCATCAGCGAGTCGGCCACGGACTTGCTCACGACGGAGAAGTTGAACTCGTTGGACTGCAGGTTGCCGCCGATCGTGCCGCCGCCTGCGCTCTTGAAGCCCGTCTGGATCAGGCGGCCCTCATAGGTCTTCCAGACCCATCCCTTGTAGACGATCTGGTTGAGTTCGCCGGCCTTGACGCCCTCGCCGAAGACGAAGTAGAACTTGAAATACACGAATACGGCGGCCGCCACCAGCAGGACGGCCACGGCCCAGGAGATGATTTTGCCTTTGGTTGACATGGTTCGTTCGGAAAAACGTTATCCACAAAGATAACAATTAATTCAGAAACGCCGTGCCTGCAAAGCCCGGTGTAAAAAAAACAATCCCGGCCGCCTGGCGGTCGGGATTGTTCAACCTATTGAGTCGCAGAGAATTACTTCTTGCGGTTCTTGTATCTCTGATAGAACATATCAACGCGGCCGGCGGTGTCGACGATCTTCATCTTGCCGGTGTAGAAAGGGTGAGACGTGTTGGAAATCTCAAGCTTTACGAGGGGATACTCCACGCCGTCAATGGTGATGTTCTCCTTACTGGTGGCGCAGGAGCGGGTGATGAACACGTCCTCGTTTGACATATCCTTGAAAGCTACAAGACGGTAGGTTTCGGGATGGATTCCTTTTTTCATTACACTAGTGTTTTTTGAATCGGGCGCAAAGATAAGAATTATTTTCGTAATTTTGCAAACTATGACGCTGATAAAATCCATTTCCGGCATCCGCGGTACGATCGGCGGTGCCCCGGGCGAGGCCCTGACCCCTGTAGATATCGTCAAATTCACTTACGCATACTGCGCTTGTCTGAAGCAGCGCAAGCCTGCCCCCAACAACGGACGCAAGTACAAAGTCGTGGTCGGCCGCGACGCCCGCATCAGCGGCGCGATGGTCGAGCAGCTGGTCTGCGGCACGCTCGTCGCCTGCGGCGTGGACGTGGTCAAGTGCGGATTCGCCTCCACGCCCACCACGGAACTGGCCGTGGGCTTCGCCGGCGCGGACGGCGGCATCATCCTGACCGCGAGCCACAATCCCCGCCAGTGGAACGCCCTCAAGCTCCTCAACGAGCACGGCGAGTTCCTGACCGCCGCCGAGGGCCAGGCCATCCTGGACCTGGCCGAGCGCGGCGATTTCGACTTCGCGCCCGTAGACGAGCTGGGCTGCATCGAAGAGCACGACTTCACCGACGAGCACATCGACGCCGTCCTCGGCCTGGAGGCCGTGGACGCCGAGGCCGTGCGCCGGGCCGGGTTCAAGGTGGTGCTGGACGCCATCAATTCCGTGGGCGGCATCATCATGCCGCGTCTGCTGGAGCGCCTCGGCGTGGAGTGCATCACGCTCAACGGCGAGCCCACGGGCGACTTCGCCCACAATCCCGAGCCGCTGCCCAAGAACCTTGTGGAGCTCAGCGATACGGTCGTCCGCGAACGGGCGGACCTGGGCATCAGCGTGGATCCGGACGTGGACCGGCTGGCCTTCATCTGCGAGGACGGCCAGCCGTTCGTGGAGGAATACACGCTCGTGGCCGTGGCCGACTACCTGCTGGAGCGGGCAGAGCGCGCCGGCGTGACGCCCCGCAACACCGTCTCCAACCTCAGCTCCAGCCGCGCCCTGCGCGATGTCACGGAGGCCCACGGCGGCACCTATTACGCCGCGGCCGTGGGCGAGGTCAACGTGACCACCAAGATGCACGAGGTGGGCGCGCTGATCGGTGGCGAGGGCAACGGCGGCGTGATCTATCCCGCCAGCCACTGCGGCCGCGACGCGATGGTGGGCGTGGCCCTCTTCCTCAGCCACCTGGCCCACAAGGGCCTGAGCGTCAGTGCGTACAAGGCCACGCTCCCGCCCTACTTCATCGCCAAGAACCGCATCGACCTGAGCGACAAGGCCCTGATCGACCGCATCCTGGATGCGATGAAGGAGCACTTCAAGGATGAGAAGGTCAACACCATCGACGGCGTCAAGATCGACTTTGAGTCCCGCAAGACCTGGGTGCACCTCCGCAAGTCCAACACCGAACCCATCATCCGCATCTACTCCGAGGCGCAGACCGAGGAGGAGGCGCAGCGGCTCGGCGAGGAAGTCATCGCCCTGGCCAAGGGCATCATCGGAGAGTAGCCCCTATGTTCTCGTTCCGCACCACGCCGATTGAAGAGCAGCTCGACCGGAGCCTGCGGGAGGGGAGGGTCGCCTGCTTCTGTACGCAGAACTGCTGGGACCCCCAACGGGGCCGCTACTTGTATGACATTTTCCGCGAGCGCGGCAACCTCGCGCGCATCTTCTCGCCGCGCGACACGGAGCTCACCCCGGATACCAACCACATCGATTTCGGTGCGGACGAACTGGACGGGCTGGATGCCGTGGTCGTGGAGATCCAGGACGTCGGCACGCGCTATTTCAACTACACGCGCGACGTGATGCGCCTGCTGTCGATGTGCGCCCGCAGCGAACAGGCCCCGTCCGTGTTCATCGTGGACCACATCAACCCGGCCGGCCGTGTCGTCGAGGGGACGATGCCCGCCGTGGAGTCCGACATCTGGACGCCCAAGGTGGCGCACCGCCACGGGCTGACGCTCGGCGAGCTCTGCCACCTCTATGTCAACGAGATCGGGGCCAAGTTCCCCTTGCACATCATCTCAGCCTTCGTCTCCGACGTCGGCAAGGACCTGCTGCCCTGGACCATCGCGCCGGCCTCGGACATTCCCGGGATGTTCACCTGCGAGATGTACCCCGGCGGCGGCCTGTGGAACAATACCTCCATCACCCCGGCCATCGGCACGGCGCGGCCCTACGAGTACTTCGGCGCCCCGTTCATCAAGGCCGGCGACGTCCGCTTCCTGCCCACGCCCGCCGGCGTGATGATGCGTCCCTGCTCCTTCACCCCGGCCGCGGGCCGCTATGCCGGGGAGCGGTGCTATGGTTACCAGATCATGCTCCAGCCGGGGGCCCAGTACCACTCGCTGCTGCACACGCTCCAGCTGATGCGTTTCCTGGCGGACCGTTATTCGCAGTTCGAGATGTACGACTCGCTCTTCGTCAAGGTGGCCGATCCCGTGATCGAGGAATACCTGCGCGGGCGGCTGACCTTCGATGTCGTGCAGGAGCACGTCAAGGTAGAGGAGCAGAAGTGGATCCGCAAGGCCAAGCGTTTCATCCTCTACGACGACGCTCCCTACCGGATGAAATAATTTTCGGTCGTGCCGCAGAAAAATTTGGGGATTCCAAAAATATGCGTATCTTTGCAATCCCAAACGGTGGGTTCGTATAACGGTTAGTACTCGAGATTCTCAATCTCGCAATAGGAGTTCGATTCTCCTACCCACTACCAGAGGCTCAGCAGACGCTGAGCCTTTTTTGGTATCCCACCCCGCCGGTCCGGAATGCTGCTCGCAGGCAGGGATCCTTTTCGTCGCACGCGCATCCACGCATCGCAGACTGCGTCACGTGATGCTGACTGCGGCCCTACCCGGGCAAAATGCTCCTCAAAGGACCCTGCCTGTCTCGCTGTAGCATTCCGGGGAAAGGGCGGTGGTTCAGTCGACCGGGTCGACGTCCGGGTAGCAGCCGTCCGGCAGGCGGGAGAGGAGCTCCGCCTTCCGGGCGGCGAGCTGTCTGTCCCGCGCCAGGAAGTGGCGCTCCAGGACCTCGCCGCTGCCCTGGCGGCGGAACTCGACCAGGCGCGTGTAGGGCGGAAAACTGAACTGGCGCCGTTCGTCGAGCAGCTCGTCCAGGCTCCGCGCCCCGCAGAAACGGGCCGGAACGGCCGTCTGGATGAGTACGCGCGGGGCGAAGCGGCAGAGCGTCCCGACGAGTTGGAGGGCCCGCTCGTCGCCCCGGAAGTCGTCGCGGGCGATGAGCGCGTCGGCCTGCAGGACGGCCAGCAGGGCGGCGTCGTCCGCCCCCTCGCGCTTGAGTGCATTCAGGTTCTTGATGCGGATGTCCCGGTCGGGGAAGAGTTGCCCGACCTCTTCCTGCAGTGCATCCGGTCTCTCCCAGCCGCGTAGCAGCAGGACCGGGCCCGGAGCCGCCTGGATGGCGGCGATGAGTTTGCGGGAGAACGTGCCGACCATCCCCCTCTTGCGGCGCTCGGCGGGGATGTCGATCACCTCGGCGGCCGGCGCCTGGACGGGCCCTTGGCGGACGCCATAGCGGCCGAGCCGGATGTTGAGCAGGGTCTCCAGCGAGGGGACGGCGGCGCCGAGCAGCACGCGCGCGCCGTGGATACCCGCCAGGGCCACGGCGGCGTCGCGGCCGTGGTAGCGCGGGGCCGGCTCTGCCTGCTTGTAGGCAGGATCCTGCTCCTCGTCGATGATGACCAGGGAGAGCCCACGGAAGGGCAGGAACAGCGCGGAGCGCGTGCCGAGCACGATGGCGGGCGCGCCGCTGCGCAGCGTCTCAGCGGTGCGTCGCCGGGACACCGGCGTGCGGCCGGAGTGGAACACCTGCAGCCAGGAAGCGAATTCCGGGTGCAGGGCGGCCTCCAGTTTGTCGCAGAAGGCGATCTCCGGGGACAGGACGAGCGCCTGGCCGCCGGTGGAGACGACGGCGCGCAGTGCGGCGGCGTAGTCCTCCCGGCGGTCGGGCCCCAGGACGACGAGCGGTTTGCCGGGCGCGGGCGCCGTGGGGCGGTTCGCAGCCGGCGCGGCCTGCCCGATCCGGGCGATCTGCGCGGCCAGCGCGTCCCGCTCGGCGGTCAGCCGCTGCAGGACGCGTTCGTTATGCCTGCCGGCAAGGGCCTGCTCGCGCTTGTCCAGCCGCTCACGCAGGCGCGCCAGCTGGCTGGCGGCCGTCTGCTCGCTGCGCAGCTTGAGCAGGGGATAGGCCGCTTTGTAGACCTCGCCGGGCGTGCAGAGATAGTAGTCGGACAGGAACTCCCAGAAGCACAGCTCCTCCGGGGTCACGCGCGGGAGGGCGTCCTGCACGCCGAGGATGGGCTGGATGCGCTCCGGGGGCAGGTCCGGCCGCTCCAGGCTGCGCCAGACCACGCCGTCGTAGCGCCGGCGGCCCAGCGCCACGCAGACGCGGGTGCCCGCCTCGAGCGGGGCCGGCGAGGAATAGGTGGGGATCCACCGGAGCTTGACCGGCAGAAGGACCTGGACGAATGTCTGCGCTGCCGTCATCATCGGGTCCGGCGGACTAGTCGGTATCGGAAGCGGGGACGTTGGCCGTGCGGGCGAATTCCATCAGGGCGGGGGAGATGTGGCAATACCCCTGCGGGTTCTTGTCGAGGTAGTCCTGGTGGTAGTCCTCTGCGCGGTAGAAATTCTTGAGGGGCTTGACTTCGACCACGAGCGGGGCCTTGGTCTCCCCGGCCACGCGTTCGTAGATCTTGCGGATGCCGGGCAGGTCCGCCGGGTCGGTATAGTAGATGCCGGTGCGGTAGCGCGTCCCCACGTCTCCGCCTTGTTTGTTGAGCGAGGTGGGGTCGATGGCCATGAAGTAGATCTGTACCAGGCGCTCCAGTCCGAGGACGTCGGGGTCGTAGACGACGTGGACCGTCTCGGCATAGCCGGTGGAGTCTGTGTAGACCTCCCGGTAGGTGGGGTGCGAGATGTTGCCGTTGGCATAGCCGGCCTCGGTCTTGACCACACCGCGGATGCGCTTGAGATAGTGCTCGGCGCCCCAGAAGCAACCGGCTGCGAGATAGAGATCTTTCATCATAATCCTTTGTTATTTTGCGTCGGCTTTGGCCTGGAATCGTGCGTAATCGATGATGAAACGCTCGTGGCGGCCTTCGCCGATCAGCCCCCGCTCGTCGTAGGCGGCGACCCGGAAAGTCAGCTTGCGGCGGTCGATGCCGACCAGCTCGGTCTCGGCCCATACCCGCATCCCCAGCGGGGTGGCGGAGCAGTGCGACACGTCTACGTGCGTGCCCACCGTGCCCTGTCCGGGCTCCAGGAAAGGCTCGACCGAATAGACGGCGGCCTTCTCGATCAGGGCGATCATCATCGCCGTGGCATAGACCTTCACCAGACCGCTGCCGACATTCTGCGCCAGCAGGTCCTCCGTCACCACGGCCTCTTCCCGGCCCCGGATCCCGATATGCAGTCCGGAATCATCCATCACACAAATTTAAGCGCAATGTCTTAAAAATCCAAAAATTTGGAGGTCTGCCGCGCTTTTCGTATCTTGTGAAGAAATTTAACCCACATATCTCTAAACCAGACCAATTAATCCTTCCTCCCTATGGATGGGGTGCGTGTGATCGAAATCAAGAAGAGCGTCTTCGCCGACAATGACCGGGACGCCGAGGCGCTCCGCGCCGAACTCAAGCAGCGTGGCGTCTACCTGCTGAACCTGATGTCCTCGCCCGGCAGCGGCAAGACCACCACGCTGATCCGGACCATCAACCTGCTCAAGGACAAGATCCGCATCGCCGTGATGGAGGCCGATATCGACAGCGACGTGGACGCCGTCAAGATCCGGGAGGCCACGGGGATCCCGTCCATCCAGCTCCACACGGGCGGGATGTGCCACCTGGATGCGGAGATGACCCGCCAGGGCCTCGACAACATAGCCCTCGCGGATGCCGACCTGGTGGTGCTGGAGAATGTCGGCAACCTGGTCTGCCCGGCCGAGTTCGACACGGGCGCCGTCTGCAATGCGATGATCCTCTCCGTCCCGGAAGGGGACGACAAGCCCCTCAAGTACCCGCTGATGTTCTCCGTCTGCGACGTGGTCGTCATCAACAAGATGGATGTGCTGCCGTATTTCGACTTCGACCTGGAGCGCTGCCGGGAATATGTCCGCCTGCGCAACCCCAAGGCCCGGGTCATCCCCGTCTGTGCCAAGACCGGGGAGGGCGTGGACGCCTTCGCGGCGTGGCTGCTGGAGGAAGTCCGCAAATGGAAAGAAGAATAACACACTAACTACCATACGAATGCCTGAGATGTCCAAAAAATTCGTCCCCAAGCACTTTGGCGACGAAAATCCCAACCCTAAGCTCATCAAGCTGGTCCGGCACATCACGGACCGCATCCCCGGAAAGATCAAAATGACCACCGAAGCCCCGGAGTACTGGGGCCTGGCCTGCATCTTCGAGGATGAGATGGATCCCATCACGCGCGAGGCTTCGCTGGACCTGCTCCTGGATATGCTCCCGGGCAATCCTTTCAAGGTCCGCAAGCATTGGACCCGCGCCCAGCTGCACGAGATGAACGTCCAGAAGCACTATGCCTCCACCGAAGCGGAGTTCGACGCCCTGTTGGACAAACTCGCCGTCTTCGGGATGCTGGAATACGACTACGGAGACAAGTACACCAAGGATGGTCCCGTCCCCGGGACGACATACAACCGGGAAGACCGCGTGTACTGGGTGCCGATGTTCGTGCCGGGCAGCGCCGAGTACACCAACATGAACGTCGAGCTGATGGACCGGCATCCGGAGCTGGGGATGTTCTTCGAACGGATGACCTTCCTGCCGCTGGAGAAGATCACCCCGAGCGTGCCGATGGGCGGCTCGGGCATCGGAATGCACGTGATCCCCGTCGAGAAGGCCATCTCGATGGAGAACGAATCCGTGGACATCGAGCACATCTCCTATTGGCTCAAGCGCTACGAGGGGCACCTCGCGGTGGGCATCTGCTCCTGCCGCTACGGCCGCAAGAAACTCGACGAGGGCTGCGCCGACGACTACCGCGACTGGTGCATCGGCGTGGGCGACATGGCGGAGTACCTGGCCGAGACGGGCCGGGGGCACTTCATCACCTATGACGAGGCGATGGCGATCCTGCGCAAGGCGGAGGACCACGGCTTCGTCCACCAGATCACCAATATCGACGGCGAGGGCAAGATCTTCGCCATCTGCAACTGCAACGTCAAGATCTGCAATGCATTGCGTACTTCGCAGCTCTTCAACACGCCCAATATGTCCCGCAGCGCCTACGTGGCAGAGGTGGATCCGAAGAACTGCGTCGCTTGCGGCCGCTGCGTGGAGTATTGCCCCGCCGGCGCGGTCAAGCTCGGCCAGAAGCTCTGCACCAAGCACGGCCCGCAAACCTATCCCAAGCAGGAACTGCCCGACGCCACGAAGTGGGGCCCGGAGAAGTGGACCGAGGACTACCGCGACAAGAACCGCATCAACTGCTATCCCACCGGCACGGCCCCGTGCAAGACGGCCTGTCCGGCCCACATCGCCGTACAGGGCTACCTCAAGAAAGCCGCCGAGGGCAAGTACACCGAGGCGCTCGAACTCATCAAGCGCGAGAATCCGTTCCCGGCGGTCTGCGGCCGCGTCTGCAACCGCCGCTGCGAGGACGCCTGTACCCGCGGGACCATCGACCAGCCGATCGCCATCGACGCCGTCAAGAAATTCATCGCCGAGCAGGACCTCAACGCTGCGACCCGCTTCGTGCCCGAGGTGAACATCTGCTCCAACGTCCAGGACCACTGGGAGGAGAAGATCGCCGTCATCGGCGGCGGCCCGGCCGGCCTGAGCTGCGCCTATTACCTGGCCACGATGGGCTACAAGCCCACCGTCTTCGAGAAGAACGACGAGCCGGGCGGCATGCTCCGCTACGGCATCCCTTCCTACAAGCTGGGCAAGGACGTGCTCGCCGCCGAGATCGACATCATGCGCGAGATCGGCGTAGAGATCCGCACGGGCGTCGAAGTGGGCAGGGAAGTCACCATCCAGGGCCTGCGCGAACAGGGCTACAAGGGCTTCTACGTGGCCATCGGCTGCCAGGGCGGCAAGCTCCCGGGGATCCCGGGCGAGACGCTTTCCGGCACCACGACCGCCATCGATTTCCTCCACAAGGCCAACTGCGGGACGGAGACCCTGGGCGGCAAGGTGGTGGTCGTGGGCGGCGGCAACGTAGCCATCGATGCGGCCCGCGTGGCGATGCGCAGCGGGGCGGCGTCGGTCACGATGCTCTCGCTCGAGACCGAGGACATCATGCCCGCCTCGCTGGAGGAGCGCACGGAGGCGCGCGAGGATGGCGTCGTGATCAATCCCGGCTGGGGTCCCAAGGAGGTCCTGGGCGAGGATAAGGTCACGGGCATCGTCTTCAAAAAGTGCACGTCCGTCTTTGACAAGGACCACCGGTTCGCACCCACATACGACGAGAACGAGCTGATCACCCTCGAGGCGGATACCGTCATCTTCGCCATCGGCCAGACGGTCATCCTCAAGGACCTGTTCAAGGACACGAAGGTCGAGTTCTTCCGCGGCGTCTACCCGGTGGCCGACAAACTCACGTACCAGACTGCCGAGCCCGACATCTTCGTGGGCGGCGACGTGTACACCGGTCCCAAGTTCGCCATCGACGCCATCGCCGCCGGCAAGGAGGCCGCCGAGTCCCTGCACCGCTTCGTGCAGCACGGCCACCTGACCATCGGCCGCAACCGCCGCGATTTCATCGAGCTGGACAAGGGCGACATCCAGGTGGAGAGCTACGACAACGGCTCCCGCCAGGATCCGGGCGTCGTCCCCGCCGCGAACCGTTTCGTGGAATACCACGGCACGCTCACCGAGGAGCAGGTCCGCAAGGAGACGGCCCGCTGCCTGTCCTGCGGCGCCTCCGTGGTGGACGAGAACCGTTGCATCGGCTGTGGCGTCTGCACGACCAAGTGCGCCTTCGACGCCATCCACCTGCACCGGGTGCATCCCGAGGCCAGCGTCATGCGCACCTCCGAGGACAAGTTCGGCGGCATCCTGCCGTATATGATCAAGCGCACCGGCAAGATCCTGTTCAGCAGCAAGAAGCAGGACTGATGCACGAGTTGGGAATCGTCTTCTATATCATCCGCGACGTCAAGCAGGTCGCCGAGGAGAATCACGTCGGACACGTCTCCAATGTCGTAATGGACATCGGGGAGGTGTCCACGGTGATTCCGGAATACCTGACGGACTGCTGGCGCTGGGCCGCCGACCGGGAGGAACTGCTCAAGGGCTGCGGCCTCAAGGTCAACGTCATCCCCGCCGTCACGCACTGCGACGGTTGCGGACAAGATTACGGGACGGTCCAGCACGGCAAGATATGCCCGCACTGCGGCAGCGAGAATACCTGGCTGCTGCGCGGAAACGAAGTGGAAATCAAAGAAATCGAAGTATAACTATGTGTTGTTTTCTGGTACCCCTGGCGCAGGCCGTCGTTGTCAGCGCCTATCGCAAGACCCACGCTGCAGCGGTCTCCGATCCTGCATCCGGAATGCTCCTGCGCCGCCTCCCGGACTTGGAGAAAATGCTCTGGGGCGGCACGCTGATGCTCATCGTAGACCATATCATCAACGGAGAGCTCACCTGGCGTTTCCCGTTCTTCACCGCGCTCGGCCAGACCGGCGGAGGAGCGGTGATGCTTAGGGAAATCCTTACCGTGGGCGTGCCGATGGCACTGGCCCTGACCCTGGTCTGGGCTGCCTGGGCTATGTGGAAGGAACGTCGGGCCGCCCGGACTGCAGCTTAGCTTCCCGCCGCATCCGGACGTGCGGGATCCCGTCCTCGAGGAACTCCCCGGAGCAGACGGAGAAACCTTCCTTTTCGTAGAAGCCGACCGCATACGTCTGCGCTTCCAGGTACAGCCGTTCCGCTCCCATCTTTTCGATGGCATACCGCACGCCTTCGTGCAGGATCCTGCGGCCCAGCCCGGTGCCGCGTAAGGTGCCGGCCGTGACCACGCGCCCGACCTGGATGGTCCCCGGCTCGCCGGCCTTCGGGTACAGGCGCAGGTAGGCCGCCACCCGGCCGTCCGGCTCGCGGTAGAAATAGTGCACGGCGTCGTAGTCCCTCCCGTCGGCCTCGGGGTAGGGACAGGTCTGCTCGACGATGAAGACGGCCTCGCGCGTGCGGAGTATCTCGTAGAGCTCCGCTGCCGTGAGTTCGGAAAAGGTCTTGATAACTGTATCCATAGGGCAACGTTACCTGCAAATGTATACCATTTGAGGCATTTCCGCAAGCGCAAGTTCCCTCTTCTGGCTCAAGATTTGATGCAAATGCGTAAAACTGCAGATTGGCTATGAAAAGATATCTGATCCTCCTTGCGGTGGCTCTCCTGTCCGTCGTATCTTGTTCCGTACCCCGGTACATCTCCGTTGAGCCGGACCTTCAGGACGAGTGGGTCCTCCGTTCGCATGCCGAGATCGTCCAGTCATTCGGCGCGCCGAGCCGGGAGGTCTCCGACGGAGAGGACGGCCGGATCCTCGTCTACGAGGACTTCTATACGACCTACGAAACGGATGAATTCGTGGGGGAATATGCGACTGCGAGTCAGGAGTACTGTGATTTCAAGGAGTTCTATATCAATGCGGACGGGATCTGTTATGATGTCCGGAGCAACGAGACCATCCAGTCCGGCCGCCGGATCGACTGGGTGGAGACCATTTTCTCCTCCTTATTGATTGGCGCATTCGCCTTCCATTTTCTATTCTGACCCTTTCACTGTCCCGGGCCTCATCCACAAATATTTGAATATTCTCGGAATCTATTCACATTCTATACGAAAAATCCCCCTCAGACTAATCTGAGAGGGATTTTTGTGGAGCATAGGAGATACGAAAATCTTGTAAAACCTGCCACAGAGGACTGTAGAAATCATTATTGTACTGCGTTATATTGTGGGTGTAGGTATTGGAATTTACAGAAAATTGTCACATTTTTGTGACACGAAACGGTTAAATCGTGTGACAAAATGATTCTGAAATACCAGATTGCCTTCAAACTCCGTCCCTATGGAAAGGAAAAGAGCCTTTTCCAAATCCAGCAACATGCTACTTTCAATGGTCAGCGACTGATAACCTCTACGGGCTGTCAGGTGAACAGCCTTGATGCCTGGGATGCGGAGAATCAGTGTGTGAAGGAAGGATATAAGGGACCAAAAGGAGAGACAACCATTTCTATTAACAACACACTTCGCAACTGTCGTGAGCAAATGGTGACAGCCTTCAGATACTTCGAGGCCAACGACATCAATCCGACGAAAAAGCAAGTTGCCGACAAGTATCAGGAAAGAATAAAGGGGATTGTACCCAAAAAGCCGGACCCGGAACCCAAGAATGAACGTAAGCCTAAAGCCTCGGACTTCTTTGAAGTTTACGACAAGTTTGTTAAGGAAAGCGGGGAGAAGAATGCTTGGACAACGGCGACTTATGCGAAGATGGAGACGATGCGGAGAGACCTCAAGGCTTTCAAGAAGAACCTTAAGTTCTCAGACCTAACTGAGTCTACCTTAGCGGAGTTTGTCGCTTATTTCCGGGATGTCAAAAGACTCAGGACTCCCCGTAAGAAGAAAGGGGAAAGGGATGATTACGACCACGATGACATCATCGGCTTGAAGAACTCTTCCATCGAAAAGAAACTACGTTTTCTCCGTTGGTTCCTAAACTGGGCGACCGAAAACGGTTACAATACGAACATGGCTTATAAGTCATTCAAGCCAACACTGAAAACAACTCAGAAAAAGGTAATCTACCTTACCAAGGAGGAAATGGCCCGTGTCCGTAATCTTCAATTGTCAGGAGCCCAGGCATACCTGGATCCGATCCGTGACGTCTTCCTGTTCTGCTGCTTCTCCGGACTCCGTCACTCCGACGCCAATAATCTCCGCAGAAGCGACATAAAAAGCGGCCATATTGAGGTTACGACCGTCAAGACGGCAGATAGTATATCCATCGAACTTAACGACGTTACAAAGGCAATTCTGGAGAAATACAAGGATGCTCCCTTCAACGATAACAAGGCCCTGCCGAACTACACAAACCAGGCGATGAATCGCGATGTCAAGGAACTATGCCGACTCGCCGGTATCAATGAGGAAATACGCATTACAACCTACAAGGGTAACGTCCGAACCGACGAGATCCATCCCAAGTGGGAACTGGTCGGAACCCATACGGGGCGACGCACATTTATAGTCAACGCCTTATCCCTAGGAATCCCGCCGAACGTCGTGATGAAATGGACAGGTCACAGCGATTATTCTTCCATGAAACCCTATATTGACATCGTGGATGATATCAAGGCCACCTCGATGACGAAATTCAACGGGCTGTTAGAGGTAAAAAACTAGGGCCGTTTGTCTGGGCTCCTGTATGTAAATTGCGAAAGATCAGTGAGTAAGGAAAGAGAGTGAAGGTTTATTTCCGGATGCGGAGAGTTTTTGTTAACTTTGTATTTGTATGAAAGGATTCGTGCCATATATTCTGGGATTGTGCCAGAAGAAAGAAGGAACTGAGGTTGAATTCAAGTCGGCACTCGGCGGTTTTCCGGGGAGTTTCTGGGAAACTTATTCGGCTTTTGCGAATACGAAGGGTGGCGTGATTGTGCTTGGTGTGAAGGAGAAGAACCATCGATTCACGCCCGATGGGTTCACGGATGAGCAGGTGGATAAGTATAAGAAGACGTTTTGGGATTGCGCCAATAACAAGGGCAAGGTAAGCCATTGTCTTCTGATGGATAAGGATGTGATTGAGGGAGAACTTGACGGAAAGAAGGTTCTGGTATTTGTCATTCC
>JAFRQH010000023.1 GCA_017428725.1 Bacteroidales bacterium
CGCCAGCCGCAGCGCCCGCACCGCAGAGCAGCCCCAGGGCGAAGAACAACGCCAGGGCCGCGCCGGTGCGCGCACCCCGCCCGGCCAGCACGCACAGCAGCCCTGCCGCCGCGAGACAACTCCCCGCGGCGAGCCAGTACGGCGCATCGCCCCCGGGCGGCACCAGCGCCGCCGCGACCACTCCTGCTGAAAAAGGGATTGAAACCGCCACGATGTCCTTCTCCACGACCATTTCAACCGAATTTTTGTCAAAATACGCATTATTTCTTAAATTTGCACGATACAGCTAACAAACCATTTCTTATTATATGATTATCCTCGTTATCAATTGCGGCAGTTCTTCCGTGAAGTACCAGCTTCTCGATATGAAGAACGACGATGTCTATGACCTGCTGGCCAAGGGTCTGGTCGAGAAGATCGGCCTGCCCGACGGCTGCCTCACCCACAAACCGACCGGCAAGGAGCCGTACACGGTCACGCAGCCCATCCCCGACCACAAGGTCGGCATGAAGCTCGTGCTCGACGCCCTGGTGGACCCGGAGCACGGTGTGCTGTCCAGCTTTGACGACATCGAGGCCGTCGGCCACCGCATCGTGCAGGGTGCGGACTTCTTTTCCGGAAGTACGCTGGTCAACGACGACGTCCTGAAGAAGATCGAAATCTGCTGCGATTTCGCCCCGCTGCACAATCCTGCCCACCTGCTCGGCATCCACGCCATCTCGCACGTGCTGCCCGAGGTGCCGCAGGTCGTGACCTTCGACACCGCCTTCCACCAGACGATGGAGCCGTATGCCTATATGTACGCCCTGCCGTATGAGTATTACGAGAAATACCGCGTGCGCCGCTACGGCGCCCACGGCACGTCCCACCAGTATGTCTCCCAGCGCGGCGCCAAGCTCGCCGGGCTCGACCTGGCGCACTCCAAGATCATCACCTGCCACCTCGGCAACGGCAGTTCCGTGACCGCCATCAAGGACGGCAAGGTCGTGGACACCTCGATGGGCTTCACCCCGCTCGAGGGTATGATCATGGGCACCCGCTGCGGCAACATCGACGCCAACATCATCCCGTACATCATGAAGAAAGAGGGCCTCACGCCCGACGAGATGACCACGGTGATGAACAAGAAGAGCGGCTTCCTCGGCCTGTCCGGCAAGAGCTCCGACCTGCGTGACATGGACGCCGCCGCCAAGGCCGGCGACCAGCGCGCCAAGATCGTGCTCAAGAAGCTCACCTTCGACACCATCAAGAACGTGGGTTCCTACATCGCCGAGATGAACGGCGTGGACCTGATCGTCTTCACCGCCGGTATCGGCGAGAACAACCCGCGCCTGCGCCGCCACGTCTGCGAGAATCTCTCCTATATGGGGGTCAAGATCGACGCCGACGCCAACGATCGCGCGCGCAGCAGCGAGACCATCATCTCCGCACCCGACTCCACCGTCAAGGTGGCCCTGATCCCGACCAACGAGGAGCTTGTGATCGCCCGCGACACGATGCACATCGTCTCCGAACTCGAAAACTAAGCCACAACCGCATATGTCCCTCATCGAACAGATCATTGCGCGCGCCCAGTCCAACAAGCAGCGCATCGTGCTCCCGGAGTCCTTCGAGGAGCGTACCATCACGGCGGCCGACCGCGCCATCGCCGACGGTCTCGCCGACATCATCCTGATCGGCAACCGCGAGAAGGTCCTCGCCTACGCCGCCGAGCTCGGCCTCAAGCATATCGACAAGGCCACCATCGTCGACCCCGCCACCAGCGAGAAGACCGAAGAATACGCCCAGCTGCTCTTCCAGCTCCGCCAGAAGAAGGGCATGACCATCGAAGTGGCCCGCAAGACCGTCCTCGATCCGCTCTACTTCGGCTGCCTGATCATCAAGAGCGGCGACGCCGACGGCCAGATCAGCGGCGCCCTCTCCACCACCGGAGAGACCCTCCGCCCGGCCCTGCAGATCATCAAGTGCGCTCCTGGCATCACCTGCGTGAGCGGTGCGATGCTGATGATCACCCAGACCCCGCAGTATGGCGAGAACGGCGTGCTGGTGATCGGCGACGTGGCCGTGACCCCGGCTCCGGACGCCCAGCAGCTGGCCCAGATCGCCGTCTGCACGGCCCAGACCGCCAAGAGCGTGGCCGGCTTCGCCGACCCGCGCGTGGCGATGCTCTCCTTCTCCACCAAGGGTTCCGCCAAGCACGAAGTCGTGGACAAGGTGGTCGAGGCCACGGCCCTCGCCAAGGAGCTGAATCCCGACCTCAAGATCGACGGTGAGCTCCAGGCCGACGCCGCCCTCGTGCCGTCCGTCGGCAAGAAGAAGGCCCCTGGCTCCGAGATCGCCGGCGCCGCCAACGTCCTCGTGTTCCCGAACCTCGAGGTCGGCAACATCGCCTACAAGCTTGTCCAGCGTCTCGGCCAGGCCGACGCCATCGGTCCCATCCTCCAGGGCATCGCCCGGCCCGTCAACGACCTCAGCCGCGGCTGCTCCGTGGACGACGTCTACAAGATGATCGCCATCACCGCCTGCCAGGCGATGGATGCCAAGTAGTGGTTCCGATAAGCGCGTTTTTCGAGACAACCCCCGGTCGCAAGACCGGGGGTTGTCTCGATTTCGGGCCATATCGGGCCCGGCTTTTCCAATCAATTACAGGCGCTTGAGCGAGGCGCCGCGGGAGACGGTCTGGTCGGTGATGCGGAAGTCGGGACCGGCTTTGTAGCTGCAGGTGGAGGCGCCGGAGAGCTTGGCGGCCAGCGTTTGCTGGACGTAGAGTTCGGCCTTGGCGGCGCCGGACAGGGAGACGGAGACCTCGTTTGCCAGGCTGTCGAGCAGGTCGGCCTTGGCGGCGCCGGAGGCCGTCAGGTCCAGTTCGCGGATGTGTCCGGACATCTTGAGGTTGACGGCGCCGGACGCATCGAGGTCCAGTTGGTTGAAGGTCCCGGAGAGGTTGAGCTTGGTGGCGCCGGACAACTCCACGTCGGCCTCATCCACGTTCTTCCCGGTCTCCAGCGTGCCGGTGGTGGCACCGGACAGGGTCAGCTTCAGGTCGGAGAAATCGCCGAGGACCTCGAACTTGGCGGCGCCGCTGGCGCGGAGGTCGGCCTCGCCCGCTGCGACGGAGAGCCCGCGCAGGACGGAGGCGCCGCTGAGCTCCATCTTGAAGTCGAAGCGCCTGGCGGCGAACTTTCCGGTGGCGTCGAGGTGGGAAGCTCCCGACATCTGGAGCGCTGCGAGTTCCGGCATCGCGACCCAGGCGCGGATCTCATCGTGTTTCAGGACCATCTCCACCTTTTTGCGGATGTCCCGGGGCATTTCTTTGATACCCAGGACCAACCGGTTGCCGGTGACTTTGACGTCCAGGTAAGGGAGGAGGAAATCCGGAGCCTCCACGCGGACGGAGTAATGGTCGGCCTGCGTGAGAGCCACCTGGTAGGTCCACGAGACCTGCAGCTCGCTGAAACCGCTGTAGGCGTAGGTCTTGGTCTCCATCTTGACATCGGCCGGATCCGGGTCGGCCTGGGGGGCAGCGAACACGGGGAGTGCAGCGAGAAGGCTGGCTGCCAGAAGGGTAAGGAACTTTTTCATATCTGCTTCTTGTTATTTTGTTGATTTCGTGAGTTGGCGGGCTCCTTCGAGCAGCTCGCTGTAATACGCCTTGAGGATGCGGGCCTGTTCGCGCCGGGACAGCTCGTCGGGGAGCTGCTCGAAGAGCGGGACGCCCTCCTCGGTGATCTCCCGGATCGCGGCGTCCCGGGCAGCGCTGCTCTCGGCGGGCAACGCGCCGTAGAGGCCGGCCACGTGGTCCATATAGGCCAGGTAGATGGCTTCCGGGTCGTCTGGCACGTAACGGAAGTCCCGCGGCGCGCCGGGGCGGAGGACTAGGACCACGGCGGCGACGGCCGCCAGGGCGAAGGTCAGGGCGTGGTAGGTCGGGGCGGGGTGGGACTTCCGGAGCTTCGCCCGGAAGCGCCAGGCGTGGCCCGGGGCGGGCGCCGCCGTGTCGAATTCGGCGGCGTGGGCGCGGATGTATGTCTCAAGTTCGTTCATATCTTCTTTCGCAAGTTTTCTGCCAGTTTGGCGCGTCCGCGGGAATACAGGGAGCGGAGCGTGGTCTCTTTGCGGCCGGTCAGGCCGGCGATCTCCTCGTAGTCCAGGCCTTCGATCAGCACCAGGTTCAGCACCAGGCGGTAAGGCTCCGGCAGGGCATCCATCGCGGCACGGATCTCCCCGATGGAGGGCAGGGGATCGATGGACGTATCCTCATAGGAGCTTTCCTGTCCGAGCGATCCGTATTCCGCCAGGAAATCCGCTTCGCGATGCCGCCGGCGGAGCCGGTCGATGGCGGCGCGGATGCAGGTGCGGGACAGCCAGGCGGAGACCTGGGCGTCGGATGCGAAGGTCCGCTCCTCTAACACGAATTTCAGGATCGTGTCCTGCATCACCTCCTCCGCATCGCCGGAGTCCCGCAGGATCCGCCATGCGATGTTGAACAGCCGCCGGTGGTGCTCCTTGTAGAACTGCGTGATCTCCTTGCGTGTCATCTCTGGACTTTCTCTGCCTATATAACGCAGCGCGAACCGGATTGTTGCAGATCCGGTTCGCCTATTTCTCGAAAAAGCTGAAGTGCACGCGGCCGTAGACTTTCTCCTTCTTGAACAGGGGATGGCCGCTGAAGGAATGTTCGTCGCCGTGTTCGAGGATGAAATAACACCCCGGGTGCAGCAGGTCCAGCGACAGGACCTTGTCCGGGATGGTCTCCAGCCCCTCCAGGGCGTAGGGCGGATCGGCGAAGATGAGGTCGAACTTCTCCCGGCAGATGGGCAGGAAGTCGAATACGTTGGCGTGGACGGCCGTGACGCTGGGAAGCCCCAGCCGGGCGGCCTCGCGCCGGATGAACGCCGCGTGGTCGCGGTTCATCTCGATGCTGTAGACGCGCCGCGCCCCGCGCGAGGCGAACTCGAAGGCCACGGCGCCCGTCCCGCCGAAGAGGTCCAGGACCTGCAGGTCTTCGAATTCATATTCGTTGTTGAGTACGTTGAAAAGGCCTTCGCGGGCATAGTCCGTGGTGGGGCGTGCGCCGTATCCCATCGGGGGCAGGATGGGCCGGCCCTTGAGGCGTCCGCCGATGATCCTCATAGCCGGGTTACGGACTTGAAATAGCGGTAGAGGGACATCTCCTCCTCGGGCTGCAGGTCGGAGAGCCAGCAGACGGTCGTGATCTCCGGGTTGAGCTGCAGGGTGTTCAGCGACAGGAAGAGATAGTACTCCGCCGTGGTGAAATCGGGCGCGGGGAAACTGTTGGCGAGCAGCAGGCTCTTGCCCTGGGCGACCGCCAGGAGGAGCCGTCCGCCGGAGCGGCAGCACAGGACCTTGTTGTACTCGGGGCAGTCGGGCAGCCGGCTCAGCAGGCGGAAGATCTCCGGGGGAGTATCAACGACGCTGTCCCCGTCAGTCTTATAGACGAGGACAGCGTCATATTGGGGGATGGCGAGGTGCGCGACCCGGTCTCCTTCCTTCAGCTCTGCCACTTCAGCCAGCGCTTCGCGCGCCGCTGCAGGGTCGAAGAACTGGGAGGGGACGAGGGTGAACACTACTCCCAGTTGCCAGCGTTGTTGTTCGGGGCGGTGATGGAACCGACCTGCAGGCCTTCGTAGCGGTTGAGGTCACGGCTCTCGGCATCGAGGTTGATGCGGAGCTGGTTGTTCATGCCCTTGAGGAGGGACTTCCAGGGGATGCGGGCCTCGAAGAGGGGCACGGGCACGCCGGACACCATCTTGGTGGTAGCCTCCATCTGGATGGGCTCCTTGCCGGAGAACGGGATGTACTTGAGGGAGTCGATGCTGAAATCCGTCCGGCCGTTGAAGAGGGTGTCGCGAACCGGGATCTCCGTGGTCTTGGAGAACACCACGCTCTGTCCCTTGGCGTAGGCCTCGGCCAGCTTCTCCGTGATCTGCTCCGGCTTGAGCCTGCGGTTGGCCTTCTTGATGGCGTCGGTGTTGGCCACGGCGATGGAGTCGTCCATCGAGCCGATCTGCATCACGATGTCCATCTTGCCGTTCTCATAGAACTGCTTGAGGGAGTCGATGGAGGAGTTGAACTTGCCGGTGACGGACTTGTAGGCAACCTGCAGGGTGCGGATGTCCTTGAGGCGCTGGACGGCGACCGCCTGGCGGGTGGCCTTCTCCTTGTTGAAGTTGACCGGCTGCATGATGCTGCTGTAAAGCAGGTATACCAGGCCGACGGCTGCGGCAGCGAGGAGAACCTCAATGATGATCTTAACTACTTTGTTCATTGTATTGGTTAGTTTATTTGATATCCAAAGTCCCACAAAGTTATGAATTTGATTTATCAAATGCAATATTCTTATTAAATTTGCAGAAGTTTTTTTGGCACATCCGCGAATGCCCAAAGTAGTTGATATCCGGCACCTGGAGACGTTTTTCGCCGAGGCGGAGGACGTCTGCATCGCCGTCCACACGCACCCTGACGGGGATGCGCTGGGCAGCGGTGTGGCCATGCTGGAGTATCTCCGGCGCTGCCGCGGGAAGCGCGCCACGCTGCTGCTGCCCGATCCGGTGGCGCAGTACCTGCGCTTCCTGCTGCCCGCGGACGGCTGGCTGGAGGCCTCCGTGGCCCCGCAGGAGGCGGAGCGCGCCGTGGCCGCGAGCGACCTGGTCATCTGCTTGGATATGAACGGCTTCAGCCGCGCCGGCTGCCTGGAGCAGGCGCTGCGCGGCAGCCGCGCCCGCAAGCTGCTGATCGACCATCACCAGGGGCCCGAACGCGCGAGTTTCGACCTCGTCTTCAGCGAGACGGAGATCTCCTCGGCTTGCGAGCTGCTCTACCAGCTGCTGCTGGCCCTGCCCGGCGTGGGCTCCGCGGAGCGCCTGCCGCTGGAGGTCCTCACGCCGCTGATGGCCGGGATGACCACGGACACCAACAATTTCGCCAATTCCGTCTATCCGTCCACCCTGCGGATGGCTTCGGAACTGCTCGCTGCCGGGGTGGACCGGGACGCGCTGGTGGATGCGTTCTTCCACAGCTACCGGGAGAACCGCTTCCGCGCGATGGGGCGCTACCTGCAGGATCTGCGGATCACCACGGACGGGGTGGCTTACGCCGTCCTGCGCCGCAGTTTCCTCGAGGGCTTCGCCTTGCAGGAGGGGGAGTTGGAGGGCTTCGTGAACCTCCCGCTCGGGATCGCCGGGGTCCGGCTGAGCGTATTCCTCCGCGAGGACGACGGCCACTTCCGGGTGTCGCTCCGCTCCAAGCCGGGCGTGTCCGCCCGCCGGCTCGCCGCGGAGGCCTTCCATGGCGGCGGTCACGAGTGCGCCGCCGGGGGCAAGTTGTATTTCCCGGAAGACATCGCCGCGCCGGAGCTGGCGGCGGCTTACATTGAAACCAAGACGGCACGATTTATGCGGAATCCTGCGCCGTCCGACAAAGATTGATATGAAGAAGGTTTACCTGTATCTCGCCCTCGCGGCGATGGCAGTTTGCGGCTGCGCCAAGTCGCCCACCGTCGGTCTCAACGACGCCGCCAAACGCTATTTCGACGCTTGGATAAAAGTGCATTATCCGGATGCCCCGTCCACGGCACTGGGTTCCTATATTATTGAAAACAAGGAAGGTACCGGCGCCGTCGCAGGCGATACCAAGACCACGCCCTACGTGTGGATCGACTACACGATCCGCGCGTTGGACGGTACGATCCGGGAGTCCTCCTACGAGGCGGTCGCCAAGCAGATGGGCGAGTATTCCGCCAAGGATTACTTCGGACCCGAGGTCTGGCGGCGCGAGGGCAACGCCCTGCCTGCCGGCCTGGACGAGGTCATCTCCCAGATGCGCCCGGGCGGCAGCGTCAAGGTCGTCGTTCCCGGCTGGCTGCAGACCAGCAACCGTTACGATTCCGCGGCCGGATACCTGGCCAATGTCAACGGCTCTTCTTCGTCGGTGATGTACGAGCTTGCCCTGCGCGAACTCATCGTGAACGAGAAGCAGTGGGAGGCCGACTCGATCGGCCGCTACATCTCCCGCAACATCCCCGGCAAGAGCGTGCAGGATTCCCTCAAGTACGGCTTCTATTATTTCCGCACCGGCGAGCCTTCCTCCGACCGCGTGATCCCCGCCGACACCACGGTCTACATCAACTACACCGGCCGCCTGCTCAACGGCACGGTCTTCGACACCAACGTCAAGGACACCGCCAAGTACTACGGGATCTACGACGCATCGCGCACTTACGGGCCTTCCTCCGTCCATTGGTATTCCTCCACGTCGGAGGACGGGAAGACGGAGGACTACAAGGACATCACGCTGGATTCCTCGAATGTCATCGAAGGCTTTGCCTACGCCCTCTCCCAGATGCACCCGCACGAGAAGGGCATGACCCTTTTCTACTCCGGGGTGGGCTATAAGGAATCCGGGTCCGGCGACGCCATCCCCGGCTTCTCGCCGCTGCGCTTCGACATCGAGATCGTCGACAAACCCTGACGGTCCGGATGGCAGCCATGCACGGCGCGGCTCCGACTGAACTCGGCACCCGCAAGATCGGCACCCTCCTGAGGCAGTACGCAGTCCCGGGCATCATCGCCCAGACTGCGGCTTCCCTTTACAATATGGTCGACAGCATCTACATCGGCCATATCCCCGGGGTGGGCTCGGCCGCCATCAGCGGCCTCGCCGTCACCTTCCCCCTGATGAACCTGTCCGCCGCGATGGGCACGCTCGTGGGCGTGGGCGCGATGACGCTGATCTCCGTCCTGCTGGGCCAGAAGAACTATGGCGCGGCCCAGAAGGTCCTTTCCAACGTGCTCACGCTCAATGTGGTCATCGGCATCCTCTTCACGCTCGTGACGATTCCTTTCCTGGATCCGATCCTGCGCTTCTTCGGTGCCAGTGACAACACGCTGCCCTTCGCCCACAGCTATATGTTCATCATCCTGCTGGGCAACACGTTCACGCACCTGTATTTCGGCTTCAACGGCATCATCCGGGCTTCGGGGAATCCCCGCGTGGCGATGAACCTGACGCTCTTCACGGTGATCTCCAACGCCATCCTGGACCCCGTGTTCATCTTCGTGTTCGGACTGGGCATCCGGGGCGCCGCGCTCGCGACGGTGCTGTGCCAGCTGATGGCCCTGTCCTACTCGCTCCGCTTCCTGTCCGACAAGAGCCGCCTGCTGCACTTCCCCCGTCCGCTGTTCCAGCTGGACTGGCGCGTGGCGCGCCAGTCGCTGGCCATCGGCCTGGGGCCTTTCCTGATGAACGTGGCGGCGTCGATGGTGGCCCTGTTCATCAACCAGCAGCTGCGTAAGTACGGCGGAGACCTCGCCATCGGTGCGTACGGGATCGTGAACCGTCTGACGATGCTCTTCGTGATGGTCAACATGGGCTTCAACCAGGGCCTGCAGCCGATCGCCGGGTACAATTACGGCGCCCGGCAGTACCACCGCGTCAAGGAGGTCTTCATCCTGACCGCCAAGTGGGAGGTGCTGGTCACCACGCTCTGTTTCCTGATGTCGATGCTGATTCCCCGGGCGGTGGTGAGCCTGTTCACCAACGACCCGGAGCTGGTCGAATTCGCTGCCCGGGGCCTGCGCCTGATGAACTGCGCCTTCGCCCTGGTGGGTTTCGGGATGGTCACGGGCAACTTCTTCCAGTGCCTCGGGATGGTGCGCAAGTCCATCTTCCTGTCGCTCTCGCGCCAGCTGCTCTTCCTGCTCCCGCTGATCTACACCCTGCCGCTCTGGCTGCAGGAGACGGGCGTCTGGATCAGTTTTCCGATATCGGACACCCTCAATATCATCATCTCCGTCGTGATGATCGTCAGGCTCTTCCGCAAGTTCGACCGGCTCCACGACGGGGAGACCCCCGACATCCTCGGCAGTACCATCCAATCGTAAGCACCTATGGACGACAAGAGAATCCTCATCAACATCGGACGCCAGTACGGCGCGGGCGGCAAGGGCGTCGCCGCCGTGCTGGGCGAGCGCCTGGGCATCCCCGTCTACGACAACGAGTTGCTGCAGAAGGCGGCCGAGGAGAGCGGTTTCAGCCCGGCCTTCTTCCGGAAGAGCGACGAGCGGCGCCGCCTGTGGCGCTTCGGCGGCCTGTTCGGCCTCAACAAGGCCTCTTCCTATGCGCCTTCGGCCATCGACGGCACGGAGCTGTTCAAGTTCCAGAGCCAGGCCATCCGCGACATCGCCGCGAAGGGGAGTGCCATCTTCGTGGGGCGTGCCTCAGACTACGTGCTGCGGGATATGGAATGCCTGGACGTATTCATCTGCGCACCGCTGGAAGCGCGCGTGGCACGGGTCTGCCGGCATACGGGGATGGATGCCGCCGAGGCGGAGAAACTGGTCCAGAAAAAGGACAGGACGCGCGGCGAATACTACAATTTCTTCACCTTCGGCAACTGGGGCGTGGCGTCCAATTACGACCTCTGCATCGACTCCTCCCTGTTGGGGATCGAGGGCTGCGCCGACCTGGTCATCGAATTCGGCCGCAGGGCGGGCCTGATACCCTGACAACCTGGCCCCGTCCTTTCCATCATTCCGGACGGAAGGATTCGCAGCGTGCAGGCGGCCGCCTACACGCTGAAATTGTGGTAATGCGGGCCGAAGCGCTCGAAGGCCTGGCGGTCCAGCATCTCGCGGTCGTCGGGGTGCGCGATGCTGATCATCAGCTTGGCACGCTCCTGCAGGCTCTTGCCGTAGAGGTCCACGGCGCCCCACTCGGTCACGATCCAGTGCGCATCCGCGCGGGGCGTGACCACGCCGGCGCCCGGGTTGAGCTCCGCCACGATCTTGTTCTTGCCCTTGAGGGTGCGGGAGGCGAAGGCGGTGATGCTCTTGCCGCCCTCGGACATCGTGGCGCCGCGCACGAACTCGAGCTGGCCGCCCGTGCCGCTGAAGATGCGCGTGCCGATGGAGTCGGCGCTGATCTGGCCGGTGAAATCCACTTCCGTGGCGGAATTGATGGCCTTCATCTTGGGATTCTGGCGGATGACCCAGGGGTCGTTGACGTACTTGATGTCGCGCATCAGCACGTCGGGATTGTGGTCGATGAAGGAGTACACTTCGTCCGAGCCTAGCAGGAACGAGGCGACCACCTTGCCGGTGTCGATGCGCTTGTTGGTCCCGTCGATGACCCCCGCCTTGATCAGGCGGAGCAGTCCGTCGGCGAACATCTCCGTGTGCAGGCCCAGGTGTTTGTGGCCCCGGAGCTGCGCGGCCAGCGCGTTGGGCAGGGCGCCGATGCCCATCTGGATGCAGTCGCCGTCCTCCACGAGGGCCGCGCAGTTCTTGCCGATGAGCACCTCGGTGGGCGTGGGCTCGGCGAAGGCGGCCGTCACGAGCGGGGTGTCGTCCTGCACGAGATAGTCGAAGCGCTCCAGCGGGATGAGGTCGCCGTATGCGAATGGGACGTGGGGGTTGACCACGCCGATGACGAGCTTCGCACTCTCGATGGCCGCCACGGAGCAGTCCACGGAGGTGCCGAGGCTCACGCGGCCCTGCTCGTCGGGCAGGGACACGTTGACGAGCGCAGCCCCCAGGGGGATGAAGCCCTCCCGGTAGAGTTTCTGGCTCTCGCCCAGGTGGACCGGCAGGTAGTCGGCATAGCCGGCGTTGACGTTCTTGCGGACGTTGGGGCCCACGAAGAAGCCCTGCTCGAAGAAGATGCCCTCGTAGCGCGGCTCGCTGTAGGGAGCCGGGCCTTCCGTATGGAAATGGTGGAAGTGCAGGTCGGTGACATCCCCGGCGTCGGCCCGGCGGCACAGGGCCTGGATCAGGATGTGCGGCACGCTGGCGACGCTGCTCAGGTGGATGTGGCAGTGGGAGGGAATGTGGCTGACCGCCTCGTCGGCGGAAACGAAGTGCAGGGGCTTCATCTCGAATAATATTATTATTTTTGCAGCGCAAATGTAGCAAATATTTCAATGCATACCAAAGAAGAGAAACTGGCAGCCTTCGGTGCGCTGCTCGACACGATGGACGCCCTGCGCGAGAAGTGCCCCTGGAATGCCGCCCAGACGATGGAGACCATCCGCCCGATGACGGAGGAGGAGGTCTATGAGCTCAGCGATACGATCCTGAAGGGCGACCGACCCGGGACCGCCAAGGAGATCGGAGACCTGCTCTACCATATGGTCTTCTATGCCCGGATCGGGCAGGAAGAAGGCAGTTTCGACATCGCCGACTGTCTCCGGAAGGTCGTGGACAAGATGGTTTTCCGCCATCCGCACGTCTTCGGCCCGGAGGCCGGGCGGCCCACGTCCGCCAAGGAGATCGCCGACACCTGGGAGCTGGTCAAGGCCCGCGAGAAGGACGGCAACAAGACGGTGATGTCCGGCATCCCCGACGCGATGCCCGCCATCCTCAAGGCCCTCTCGATGCAGGAGAAGGCCCGCGGCTGCGGTTTCGACTGGGAGCAGAAGGAGGATGTCTGGGCCAAGGTGTCCGAGGAGCTGGGCGAGGCGCACGAGGCCTGCGGCGAGCAGGACCCGCGCCATATGGAGGAGGAATTCGGAGACCTGCTCTTCGCCGTGATCAACGCCGCGCGCCTCTACGGCGTGGACCCGGAGGCCGCGCTGAGCGGCGCCTGCTCGAAGTTCCGCCGCCGCTTCACCTATCTGGAGGAGCAGACCCTCCGCAAGGGGCGCAAACTCACCGAGATGACGCTCGCCGAGATGGACGCCGTCTGGGACGAGGGAAAGGCGAAAGGGCTCTGAACCCGGAGCAGTTTCTTTTTCCAAAGGAAATACTTATTTTTGTAGACTATTCGAACCTGACCGATGCCCGATTACCAGATCCACGAGGTGAATGACCGCAAGGCGCTCCTGGAGTTCGTCCGTTTCCCGGACGAGCTCTACCGCGATTGCCCTCAGTATGTCCCGGCGCTCCACAGCGACCAGGTCAAGTCCCTTACGCGCGTGGCTCCGCTCGATTATTGCACCCACAAGCTCTGGCTGGTACGCGACGGGGACCGGGTGGCCGGACGCATCTGTGCGATGGTCAATCCCCGCTACAACGAGCGCTACGGCCGCAAGCGCGCCCGGTTCGGCTGGTTCGACTGCATCGAGGACCTCGAAGTGGCCCGCCTGCTGCTCGGCACGGCCGAGGCCTGGGCCCGGGAGCAGGGGATGGACGAGATCCACGGCCCGCTCTACTATAATACCTTCGGCAAGCAGGGGATGCTGGTCGAGGGGTACGAAAACATCCCGCCCTTCAACTGCCTGTACAATTTCCCGTACTACAACGACTTCGTGCAGGCGCTCGGCTACGGGAAGGAATGCGACTGGCTCCAGTACAAGATGGTGGCCAACCACGGCGTGCCGGACAAGGCCCGGCGCGTGTCCAAGCTGGTCCAGGAGCGCTACAACCTGCATTTCGGCAGCCTTTCCCGGCTCAAGAAGGACAAGGCGCTGGTGCGCAAGTTCTTCCAGGTCTACAACGACAGTTTCGCCGAGTCGGTGATGAACTTCGTCCCGCTGACGGACAAGGAGATCGACGAGGAGGCTGCGTCCGTGATGCCCTTCATCACCGACAAGGCCAGCTGCCTGCTGCTGGACGGGAACGACGAGATCGTCGCCTTCGGGATCTCCTTCCCCAGCATCTCCCGGGCGCTCCAGAAGGCTAAAGGGAGCCTGTTCCCCTTCGGCTGGTGGCACCTGCTGCGGGCGATGCGCAATTACGAGGTCACGGACCTGATGGTCAACGGCGCCGCTCCAGAGTGGCAGAACAAGGGCGTCTCCGCGGTCTATTACGAGAAGATGGCGGACAAGGCCAAGGTGATCGGCAACCGCTGGGCCATCTCCAACCCGCAGATAGAATCCAACAGTGCGGTCAATATCTGGAACAGCTACGAACACGAGCCGTTCATGCGCCGCCGCTGCTACCTCAAGAAGATTTGACACTTATGGCAGACAACAATACCTTACTCGACAAAGTCCTGTCCCTGCAGGGGAAATTCCAGTCCCTCCAGGAGCAGCTCGCCAGCCCCGAGGCGATGGCGGACATGAAGAGATACGTCCAGCTCAACAAGGACTACAAGGAGCTGGAGCCCATCATTGCGGCCGGCAAGGAGTACAAGAAGCTGGTGGACGACCTCGCGGCCGCCAAGGACATCCTCGTCAACGAGAAGGACGAGGAGCTCCGTGAGATGGCCCGGATGGAGATCGCCGAGATCGAGCCCCGGATCCCGCAGATGGAGCAGGACATCCGGCTGCTGCTCATCCCGGCCGACCCGGACGACGGCAAGAATGCGATGGTCGAGATCCGCGGCGGCACGGGCGGCGACGAGGCGGCGATCTTCGCCGGCGACCTCTTCCGGATGTACCAGCATTTCGCGGAGCGGCGCGGCTGGAAGCTCGAAGTCACCGACCAGGCCCCCGGCACCTCCGGCGGCTACAAGCAGATCGTCTTCAAGCTCTCCGGCAATGACGGAGTCTACGGCGTGATGAAATACGAGTCCGGGGTCCACCGCGTCCAGCGCGTGCCCCAGACCGAGACCCAGGGCCGCATCCAGACCTCCGCGGCGTCCGTGGCGGTCTTCCCCGAGGCGGGCGAATTCGACGTGGACCTGAGCTGGGACGACATCCGGCTCGACCTGTTCTGCGCGTCCGGCCCCGGCGGCCAGGGCGTCAACACCACCTACTCCGCCGTGCGTCTGACGCACATCCCCACCGGCCTGGTGGTCCAGTGCCAGGAAGAGCGCTCCCAGCTCAAGAACAAGGACCGCGCCTTCGAGGAGCTCCGTACCCGTCTGTACAACCTGGAGCACCAGAAATACCTGGACGGCATCGCCGCCAAGCGCAAGACGATGGTCTCCACGGGCGACCGCTCCGCCAAGATCCGCACCTACAACTACCCGCAGGGCCGGGTGACCGACCACCGCATCAACTGGTCCATGTACAACCTCCCCGTCTTCATGGACGGAGACATCCAGGAATGCATCGACCAGCTCCAGATCGCGGAGAACGCCGAACGTCTCAAAGAAGCCGGCGACTAGTCCGGACAACCCAAGGACATTACTATCGACCCGGCCGGGTCTCATACCCATCGCGACGGACGAGTCCGTCCGGTTAATCGTCGTGGGGCAGGATGGCTAGGGTTAGTCGACCGGAGGATTCCCGCGAATGTGCCCTCAGAGTACTTCTAGCTGGAATCCTCCTCGGCATATCACCCTTTTGCGGCGCTTTGGCCCGGGAGGATTCCTCCCAGACACCGCCCAGCGCCCTAATCGGCGGAATCCTCCGCCGCAGGGCCGAACAGGGCGTCGGCGTAGCGACGGCCCAGCTCCAGCTGGGCCTCGCGCGTAAAATGGAGGTTGTCAGGGAGCGTGGCGAGTCCTTCGGAGCTGACGCAGAATGAATTGGGTACGGCCTCTCCGATCCGGGCGACAACCGGGTTGAACAGGCCGGCATTCTCGTGCCTGGGCTGGATCTGCCCGGCGACGAAGGGGACCGCTTCGCCGACACCCAGGTCGGTGCGGAGCGACTGCACGAACCCGGCCAGCCGGGGCAGGTATGTACTGACCCGGACCGAATCCGAGTCGCTCTCTCCCTGATGCCACAGGATGGCTTTCAGTTCTCCGTACTTCATCGCCTGCTGGGTGCGGCGGACCGCCTCGTCGTAGAAAGAGGGCATCTGCCGCCCGCGGCGGTCGGGATCGTCCCCGTCCGAGTTGCTGAAGCGCCCAAGGGGAGCGCCCGGGAGCCACTGGGACAAGGTGGTCCCGCCCCGGGCGTTCACCACCAGCAGAACATGGCGGCCGGTGCGGGCGTGCGCCTGCTCCGCGAAACCGTGTGCCAGGCTCATTCCCTGCATGCCGATGGCCTTGCGGATGGTGCTGTAGCGGTTGAGCGGCTCCACCGCCGGGACCGCCTCTCCCTTGTCATCCAGCAGGAAGACTCCTTCCAGCGGCGCCAGGGTGTCGGCCGGCTCGAACACGCCGCGCCCGGCCATGTTGGACTGGCCGATCAGCAGATACACATCATAGCGTGGACTGCAGGCTATGCATAGCGCAAGGCCTGCCAGAAAGAAGAAGCGGGGGAAATGTAGTTTCATATCGTCAAAAATACGAAATCCTTCCCGGAAATGCTTATCTTGGACGAGAAACTGTGAACTATGGATTATGAAAGATTTCTATCACATTTGCTTTACCTCCCATCTGGAGGCCCCCTTCAGGTCGGAAAGGGATATGCGCATCCTCTTCAATTGTATGGCCCTTGCCGCCTTCAGCACGGACACGCAACTCATCGTCGATGCAACGATGTCCACCCACCAGCACACCGGCGTGTTCTGCGAGAATCCAGCGCCGTGGGTCCGGGCGACCCGTTGCAGTTACACCTGCTACTTCAACCGGAAGTATTCCCGGCACGGCCCTTTGGGGGATCCCGGGTTCTTCCAGTTGAAACTGGAGGGATTCCGGCATATTGAAATAGCCTTCTCGTACATTCTTCGGAACGCACTGCATCACGGACAGGCAACGACGGCCTTCGGCACGGTCCACAGTTCGGTCCACGACCTCTTTGCGCGGGATTTTTGCCGACCCGAGCCGCAGGGGCTGATTACAGACAAGGCTGTGATCAGGACCTTCATACCTCAGAAAGCAGAGTTCCCGGACAACTACGTGATGGATGCTTCCGGGATCTTCACCAGGGCATCCGTCGAGCAGATCCGGCAGGCGGAGGCGTTTTTCGTGTCACCCCGCAATTTCCTGTACGACATGAACCGCCTGTCCCGGGAAGAGTGGCTACGGGTGCAGGATGAGGACCAGCTGTCCACCGCACGGATCGACCTGGGCGTCATCGAACCGTTCTGCGGAAAGGAAGAGCAGCAGCGGCTGCTGGCGAACGAAGGGGGCAGGAATGCCTGGCGGGGGCTGTCGGACTTGGAAGTCTGCGGCATTATCGACGGGGAGTGTCTGCGGCGTTTCCATAAATCTTCCGTCTACCAGCTTTCCGAAACGCAGAAAGACGGGATAGCAAGGGGTCTGTTGTATGACCATCGGATACCGAGACGCCAGATTAACCGATGTCTGTACTTCTACGACAAACTCTAGCACTCCCTGCGTCGGAGGATTCCGCCGAATAGGGCGCTGGGCGGTGTCTGGGAGGAATCCTCCCGGGCCAAAGGGCAGCAGTGGGGCGATTTACCGAAGAGGATTCCAGCTGGAAGTGCGCTGAAGGCACATTCGCTGGAATCCTCTTTTGTCAATGCCGTGAGAACGCGTGTTTAGCCTTCGAATCTGCGGAAGGCCAGGCAGGCGTTGTGGCCTCCGAAGCCGAAGGAGTCGGACAGGCCGAGGTTGACGTCGGTCCGGACGGCGACGTTGGGCGTGTAGTCCAGGTCGCATTCCGGGTCGGGGGCGTCGAGGTGGACCGTCGGCGGGACGATGCCCTCCTGCAGGGCCAGGACCGTGGCGACGGCCTCGATGGCGCCCGTGGCGCCGAACATATGGCCGTGCATCGACTTGGTGCTGCTGATGTGGCACTTGTAGGCGAAGTCGCCCATCGCCACCTTGTAGGCCTTGGTCTCGGCCACGTCGTTGAGCATCGTGCCCGTGCCGTGGGCGTTGATGTAGACATTGTCTTTGGCAGGGTCGAAGCCGGACTGCTCCAGGGCGATCTTGATGCACTCGGCCTGGGTCGTGCCTTCCGGGCGCGGGGCCGTGGCGTGGTAGGCGTCGCAGGTGCTGCCGTAGCCCGTGACCTCGGCGTAGATGTGGGCGCCGCGGGCCTTGGCGTGCTCCATCTCCTCGAGGATGAGGATGGCGGAACCGTCGGCCATCACGAAACCGCTGCGGTTGGCGTTGAACGGCAGGGAGGCGTACTGCGGATCCGTGGCGCGGGTGAGCGCCTTCGCGTTGGCGAAGCCGGCGATGCCGATGGGGATGGTGCAGTGGTCCGAGCCACCCGCGATGACGGCGTCGGCATAGCCGTGCTTGATGGCGCGGAACGCCTCGCCGATGGAGTGCGTGGAGGTCGCACAGGCCGTCACGATGTCGATGCAGGAGCCCTGGGCACCGAACTTGATGGCGATCTGGCCGCCGGCCATGTCGCTGATCATCGTCGGGACGAAGTTGGGGGAAACCCACTGCCCGGAGGGGTCCTCGAAGAACTTCTGCAGCTCACGCTGGATGGTCGAGAATCCGCCGATGCCGGAGCCGACATAGGTCGCCAGCCGGGCGGGATCGATGTTCTCGCCGGAGACGAGCCCGGAATCATTCATGGCTTGCCAGGCGGAGGCCATCGCGAAGACCGTGAAGGGGTCCTGCTTGCGGATGAAGGGCTTGTCCATCCCATAATCCTCCGGATTGAATCCGCGGACCATGCCGCCGATCTTGACGGCGAGGTTGTCGGTCGGGAATTCCGTGATATAATCGATGCCGCAGACACCGTCCACGAGGTTGTTCCAGAATGTCTTGACGTCGTTGCCGATGCAGGAGAGAACTCCCAGGCCGGTCACCGCTACTCTTTTATCCATCCGTTTCGTTGTTTTTGACGGCGCAAAGGTAGTAAATAATTCTTATATTTGCAGTTTACTGGATTTACTTACAGACAAATGTCCCTGAAAGACCAGGTACCCCGCTATCTGCTGGACCGCGACCAAGTGAGCTCGACCGTGGTGTATACGGCCCTGTTCTCGCTGGTGCTCCTGGTCGTCAGCATGCCGTTCGCGGACAACAGCTGGTTCACCCTCGAGGCCGGCCGGGCCTTCTTCTTCACGCTCGCTTTCATCCTGTCGGCGACCTTGCTGGTCATCCTCAGCCGCGTGGTGATGTGCCGCTGCCGGACCCTGGAGCATTTCACCCTCCTGGGCTATGCCGCCTGGGTCGTAGGGGAGGTCGTGGCCGTGAGCCTGCTCTACACGCTGTTCGCCTTCCAGGGCGGCCGGCTGGGCATCGTGGCAGCGCCGCAGCACGGGCCGGGGACCGTTTTTCTGAGCGCCGTCGTCTACAGTGCGATCTGCCTGGGCGTCCCGTTCACGTTCTGCTCGCTGCATTCCGCCATCCGCGACAAGGACAATACGATCCGCCTGATGAATTACGGCAACGTGGTCAGCGACCGTCCCGCCGCGCCCTATGCCGACAAGCGCATCACCCTGTTTGACAACAACGGCGTGCTCAAGTTCTCCATCAGTTCGGACAACCTGTATTTCATCGAATCCGACGACAATTACATAAAAGTCTGGTATATGGACAGTTCCGGCGAGATCAAGCAATATATGCTGCGCTGCCGGCTCAAGACGGTGGAGGACAGTTTCGCGGACAGCGAGCTGGTCCGCTGCCATCGCAAGTATATTGTCAACATCCGCAACGTATCGATCCTGAAGTCCGAGAAGGAGGGCTACAAGGTCGGCTTCGACATCGACGCGCTGGACCCGATCCCCATTTCGAAAACCTATGAGCAGGCCGTGCTGGCCCGCTTCAATTCCCGATAGACTATGTGGCAAAGAATCCAAACCTTGTATCTGCTCCTGGCGACGGGCCTGGTCGTCGCCCTGCTCTTCAGCCCCAAGGCCGGAGACATCACTTATACTGAATACTGGCCCTACGCCGTCCTGCTGATCATTACGGCCTTCCTGCAGGTGATGGCCACGACGACCTGGAAGCACCGCATCTTCCAGATGCGCACGGCCTCGCTGTCCGCCATCATCCTGATCGGCCTGCAGGTCTGGCTGGTCGTCGACTTCATCTCCACGCACAACACGCCGGTCTTCCACATCACCGCCGTCTTCCCGGTCGTGGCGGCCATCCTCGATTTCCTGGCGGCCCGCAGCATCCTCGCCGACGAGATGCTGGTGCGCAGCGCCGACCGGCTCCGCGCCGCCAAGCGCAAGAAGAAATAAACAGAAAACCACATAATTATGAGAATCCCTGAATCCGAACTCATCATCAACGGCGACGGGTCGGCATTCCACCTGCACATCCGTCCGGACCAGCTGGCCGACAAGGTCATCCTCGTGGGTGATCCCGCCCGCGTGGCAATGGTCAAATCCTATTTCTCCAGCGTCGAGGCGTCAGGCGCCTCCCGCGAATTCGTCTGGGCGACGGGCCTGTACAACGGGGTCCGCGTCACAGCCTTGTCCACCGGCATCGGTACGGACAACATCGACATCGTGGTGACGGAACTCGACGCCCTGGCCAATGTCGATTTCAAGACGCGGGAAGTCAATCCCGAGCACAGGACGCTGGACATCCTGCGGATCGGCACCTGCGGCGCCATCCAGCCGGAGATCCCGCTGGGCGCCTTCATCTTCTCGCACATCTCCGTGGGCTGCGACGGCCTGCTCAACTGGTACGAGGGGCGGGACGGCATCGCCCTGCTGGACTTCGAGGAGGCCTTCAAGGCCCACGTCCACTGGGACCGCCACCTGCCGGACCCGTATTTCGTGCGTGCCAGCGACAAGCTGACCGGCATCTTCGCGGATTGCACGTACAAGGGAATGACCATCTCCGCGCCCGGCTTTTACGGCCCGCAGGGACGCGTCGTGCGCCAGGGCCTGGCGATGCCGGACATGCTCCGGGACTTCGAGACCTTCGAGTTCGGGGGCTACAAGATCACCAACTTCGAGATGGAAGGCTCCGCGCTGGCCGGGATGGCCGCCAAGCTCGGCCACAACGCCGGCACGGTCTGCTGCGCCATCGCGCACCGCTACCACAAGGCGGCCAATACGAACTATAAGCCCCGCGTGGCGGAGCTTATAGAACTGTCTCTTCGCAAGATGACCGAATAGGGTCAGTTGACGGGCGGCTTGTTATAGAGCTGCCGGAAACCGAGCCTGCTCCATCCGGCATCGGGGATGCCGGCATCTTTGACAAGGGCGTCTACCGGACGGTGGACGCCCTTGATCACGTTCTCTTCCAGGAAGCGCAGCTCCTCGGGGACGTTGCGCAGCATCGAGATGGCGATCTCGTGGCCGGCGTCGCGGAAGCGGTAGATCTGGTAGTTGGCGCCGGCCGCATCGAAGAGCCGGGCCAGGGCGTCCGCGCCGCAGAACTCGTTGCGGAACAGCGCGATCCGCCCGTACGGGACGATGTGGTCGGCCGTGCCGTGCAGCAGGAGGGTGGGGCAGGGGCGGCGCGGATAGGTGATGGGCCCCTCCGTCGTGAAGACCGCCCCGGCGAAGGCCATGATGCCGGCGTAGTTGAACCAGCCCGGGAGGACCTGCGCCGGCTCCTTGACGCTGCAGATCTCCCATTCGGCCTGCAGGGCCGTTATCGCGCCGGCGGAAGAGCCGCTGACGATGATGCGGTCCATGTCGATGCCCAACTCGTAGGCGTGTTCGATCAGATAGTTGGTAGCGCTGAACAGGTCGTCCACCGCCATCTGGATGGCGTTGGCCAGGGTCGGGAGCGCCGACAGGTCGGGCTTGACCTTCTGCCCCTTGAGCCCGAGGCGGTATTCGATGGCGGCCACGTGGTAGCCGGCGTCGGCCATCTGCCTGTACCAGACCTTGTCGCGCGGCCAGTCACGCTGGCCCGACATGAATGCGCCGCCGAAGATATGGATGATGACCGGCTTAAGGAGGGTGTCTGCGCAAGGGCCCACGCCGGGCGCCGCGGCGTAGAAGTCCAGGTAGAGGTCGCAGGTGTCCCGGTGGGCGAAGAGGATGGTCGCGTCGGGATCGGGCACGGGATCCGAGCCCGGGCCGTCGTGCCGCTCCTGGGCGGCGAGCAGGCCGGCGGACAGGACCGCCAGGATCAGTAGCAAAAAGCGTTTCATCAGCTGTAGAAATTGGTTTTGGCCTGCACGCTGCCGAACAGGTTGGTGAGCTGCTCGCCCAGCGGGCCCAGCAGGTCTTCGACCTTGGGCAGCGGGGCTTGCCGCTCCTGGCGGGGCAGGACGAAATGGTGGTCGCGCATCAGCGCGTAGATTTGGTCGTAGTCGAGTCCGGCCTGCCGGAGGAAGTCCACCGCCGCGCCCTTCTCGGAACGCATCAGGGCCAGCAGCAGGTGGGAGGAGAGGATCTCCGGGGGACCGTATTTGAGCATTTCGTAAGCGGCCACGCCCAACAGGGCGGCAGCGGCACGGGTGGGGCGGACCCGGACGCGCTCCTCCCACGGGACGGCCCGGTCCGCGAAGACCCGCGCGTCGACCGCCTCCTTGAGCGCTTGAACGTCGATGCCGCAGGCGGCCAGCGCGCGGCAGGCATTGTTGTCCCTGTGGCGGAGCAGCCCCAGCACGATGTGGTCCGCACCGATGCCGTAGCTGCCGGTGCGCATCGCCTCATCCCGGGCGTAACCGAGGATGGTGAGCATCTCCTGTGAAAACTTGATGACCACGAGCGGAAGATTGTAGACAAAAATAGCAAATTAATCGGATTTTTGTGCTAAATTTGCGTGTTTAGATATATTGTGATTTTTTATGGATAGTGAGGCAAAGAATCCTGAAGAAATTCAGGAGGAAGTGACAGGGATTATCGAACCGGTCGAGATCGACCACGAGATGCGCACGGCCTACATCGACTATTCGATGTCCGTGATCGTGTCCCGCGCCCTCCCGGATGCCCGGGACGGGCTCAAACCCGTGCAGCGCAGGGTTCTTTTCGGAATGGATGGCCTGGGGCTCAGCTACGGCGGCCAGACCAAGAAATCCGCCCGTATAGTCGGTGAGGTGCTGGGTAAGTTCCACCCGCACGGTGATTCCAGCGTCTATGACGCGATGGCGCGCCTGGCGCAGCCCTGGAACCAGCGTTATCCGCTGGTTTACGGCCAGGGCAACTTCGGCTCGATGGACGGCGACCCCGTCGCCGCGATGCGATACACGGAGGCCAAGCTCGAGAAGATGACGGAGGACGTCCTCGCCGACCTCGACAAGGACACCGTCGACATGACGCTCAACTTCGACGACTCCCTCCAGGAGCCGACGGTCCTCCCCACCAAGCTCCCGCTCCTGCTGCTCAACGGCTCCGCCGGCATCGCCGTCGGCATGGCCACCAACATGGCTCCGCACAACCTCGGGGAGGTCTGCGACGCGATATGCGCCTACATCGACAACCCCGACATCACCACGGAGGGGCTGATGGAGTACATCCAGGGTCCCGACTTCCCGACCGGCGGCATCATCATGGGCCGCCAGGGCATCATCGACGCATACAACACCGGCCGCGGCCGCGTGGTGATCCGCGCCAAGACCGAGATCGAGGAGGGGGACAACGGCCGCGAGACCATCGTGGTGACCGAAGTCCCGTATATGGTCAACAAGGCCGACATGCTCTCCCGCATCAGCGAGATGGTGCACGAGAAGAAGATCGAGGGCATCGCCGACATCCGCGAGCTGACCAGCCGCGAGGGCATCCGCATCGAGTTTCTCGTCAAGCGTGAGGCCAACGCCAACGTGGTGCTCAACACCCTCTTCAAGTACACGGCGCTGCAGAGCAGCTTCTCGATCAACAACGTGGCCCTGGTGGGCGGGCGTCCCCGCACGATGACCCTCAAGGACATGCTTGCGACCTTCGTGGATTTCCGCCACGGGGTGGTGGTCCGCCGTACCAAGTTCGAGCTGGACAAGGCGCTCAAGCGTGCCCACATCCTCGAGGGCCTGCTCAAGGCCATCGACGTCATCGACGAGATCATCGCCATCATCCGTGCCTCGCGCAGCGTGGACGACGCCAAGGCCACGCTCATGGCCACCTTCGGTTTCGACGACATCCAGGCGAGCGCCATCGTGGAGATGCGCCTGCGTCAGCTGACCGGCCTCGAGAAAGCCCGCCTGCAGGCGGAATACGACGAGCTGGAGCGCTTCATCGCCCGCTGCCGCGAGATCCTCGCGAGCGACTTCGAGCAGCTGGCCATCGTCAAGCGCGAGACCGAGGAGCTCAAGGCCCGCTACGGCGATCCCCGCCGCACGGAGATCACCCTCTCCGAGGACGAGTTCAACCCGGAGGACTTCTATGCTGACGAAGACGTGGTCATCACGATCTCGCACCTGGGATACATCAAGCGCACCGCCCTCACGGAGTTCCGTACGCAGGCCCGCGGCGGCGTGGGCAAGAAGGCCAGCGCCACGCGCGACGAAGATTTCATCGAGCACATCTACGTGGCCAACATGCACTCCACGATGCTCTTCTTCACCGACAAGGGGATGTGCTACCGCCTCAAGGTCTACGAACTGCCCGAGGGGACCCGCACCTCCAAGGGCCGTGCCGTGCAGAACCTGCTCTCGATCGATCCCGAAGACCGCATCCGGACCTACCTCAACGCCCGCTCGATCGAGGATCCCGAGTATACCGACAACCATTTCGTGACCCTGATCACCAAGCGCGGCATCATCAAGAAGACCAACCTGACGGAGTATTCCAACCGCCGCAGCCGCAACAAGGGTATCATCGCCATCAACATCCGCGAGGGCGACGAACTGCTCGACGCGCTGCTCACCGACGGCACCCATGAGATCATGATCGCTGCGCGCGGAGGCCGCTGCTGCCGCTTCAACGAGGCGGAGGTCCGGGCCCTCGGACGCAATTCCTCGGGCGTGCGCGGCATCAGCATCGAGGATGACGACGAGGTGATCGGCGCCAATTCCTGCAACCCGCAGGCGGAGGATGCCGACGCCCATACCATCCTGGTAGTCAGCGAGAACGGCTATGGAAAGCGCTCCGATCCGCAGGCCTACCGCCTGACCTCCCGCGGGGCCAAGGGCGTGAAGACCATCAACATCACCGACAAAACTGGCCCGCTTGTTGCAATAAAGAGTGTGACGGAGGACAATGACCTGATGATCATTACCAAGTCCGGCCTGACCATCAGGATGGCCGTATCCGACATCCGGGTAGCCGGCAGGGCCACCCAAGGTGTGAGACTGATCAACATCCGGGAGGGAGATGCCATCGCCGCCGTGTCACCGGTGGCCAAGGCGGAAGAAGAAGTCCCGGAGGTGGCCCAGGAGGCGGAGACAACCGCATAATTTGAATGGTTTTTTTAAAGCATATTTTAACTATTAACGGATAACCCAATGAAAAAGTTTTTTGCAATCATCGCCATCGCTGCCGCAATGACCGCAGTGAACGCGCAGGCGCAGAACGCCAAGAGTGTCGCCGCCGCCAAGGCCGCGGTCGAGAAGGCTCAGGCCGCTGCCGAGAATGCGAAGCAGAACACCAAGACCGCCACTTGGCTCAAGTACGGTCAGACGCTGCTCGACGCCTATAACGCCCCCGCAGGCAATGTCTGGGTCGGCATGTCCGCCCAGGAGCTCCAGGTCCTCTCCGGTGGTGAGAGGCCCCGCTCCGAGAGCCAGGCCGTGGTCGGCGGTCAGCCGATGCTCAAGCAGGAGTTCTCCAACAAGAACATCTACTTCAACCAGGCCGGTCAGGTCGCGCTGATCGAAGTGACCCAGCCGGTGGTCGACAATGCCCTCGCCAAGGCCCTCGACGCCTACAAGAAGGCTGCGGAGCTGGATACCAAGGCCCAGAAGACCAAGGATATCAAGACCGCCATGGAGACCATCGCCACCAAGTACACGGAGGAAGCCTACAATGCCTACACGATGGGCGACATGAAGAAGGCGTCCGCGCTCTTCGAGGAGGCCGTCAAGGCCGCCGGTACCGCCCCGCTGAGCCAGATCGACACCAACGGCATCTACAACGCCGGTTTCACCGCCTACCAGGCTGAGGACTGGAGCCGTGCCAAGGGCCTGTTCGAGGACTGCCTCAAGTACAACTACTACGGCGAGGGTGGCGAGACCTACGCCAAACTGGCCGACATCGCCCTCAAGCTCGGTGACAAGGATGCCGCCACCAACTACCTCAACCAGGGCCGCGCCAAGTTCCCCACCAGCCAGACCATCCTGATCGGCATGATCAACCAGTACATCGAGGCCGGCAACCACGACGAGGTCTTCGCTCTGTTCAAGGAGGCCCAGAAGAATGAGCCGAACAACGCTTCGCTCTACTATGTCGAGGGCAACACCCGCGCCGAACTCGGCCAGATCGAAGAGGCGATCGCCTCCTACGACAAGGCCTCCCAGGTGAACCCGAACTATGAGTACGGTTACATCGGCAAGGGCAAGCTCCTGTACGACACCGCCGTGGATATCCAGGACAAGGCCAACTCCGAGTCCGACGATGCCAAGTACAATGCGCTGATGGGCGAGTTCGAGAAGAGCCTCAAGGGCTGCATCGAGCCGTTCGAGAAGGCTTTCGAGGTCACCAAGGATCCGGGCATCAAGCGCGCCGTCGCCGAGTACCTCAAGAACGCCTGCTTCCGCTTCCGCACCGAAGGTGCAGAGTTCCAGGCCAAGTACGATAAGTACGCTGCCGCCGCTGCCGAATAGCAGGACGTCAGTCCTCGATGCCGGTCCCGTCCAGGACGCGCCGGTAGGAGGACATCATATTTTCGAAATCTGAAGGAGTGAGCCAGTCGCCTCGGCGGCCGGCCCACTCTTTTACGAACAGGGTGGCGTAGCTGTCCGGGAGCAGCATCCCCGGCAGGGTGCACCAGAGGAAGCGGAGCTCCGGCTCCAGCATCCGTTTCTGCCCGTCGACCGGGTCGTGGACGAAGCGCAGGATGGCCATCAGGCCGATCCGGGTGTTGGTCAGGCTCATGTTGGAGACGGCATTGCCGAGGGAGTAGATGACCGGCACGCCTTGGATGTGCGTGGTGTCCTGGACTACGTGCGGGTGGGAGCCCACGATGGCGTCGACGCCCTGCCCGGCGAGCCACTTCGCCCAGCTTTGCTGGGTGGCGTCGTGGCGGAGCTGGTATTCAGTGCCCCAGTGCGGCAAAGCCACGACGAAGTCCGCGCCCTGCCCGCGCGCACGGCGGATGGCGGCTCCGACCGCCTCCCGGTCCATCCGGTTGACCGCCGGCCAGGTCTCGCTGGAGCCGTAATTCGTGCCGTAAGTGAAATTGACCAGGGCGATGCGTATGCCGTGCAGGAAGAGCGTGAGCGGGTAGGTCTCCTCGAGTTCGCGCGCATCCCGTCCCGCGCCGGTCTGCCGGACGCCGAGCGAGTCGCGGATGCGGCCGTAGACATCCAGGGTCCGCTGCAGTCCGGCCGGACCCCGGTCCAGGACGTGGTTGTTGGCCGTGAGGAAGACGTCGATGCCGCAGTCTTCCGCGGCATACCACGCATAGTAGTCGGGCGTGGAGAAGGCGGGGTAACCGGCATACGGCTTTCCGCCGAGCGGGAACTCCATGTTCGCCACCGCAAAGTCCGCCTCCCGCAGGGCGCCGCTGATGCGTGCCAGGAAGGGGTGGTGGTCGTACTCAAGCTGCCGCGCGTGCATCATCACGTCGCCGATGACGGCGACGGTGACGGTGTCCGGACCGCTCGGAATGCTTTTTGGGAACGGGATTTGATACTGCTTGGAGAAGTATGGATACCGGGTCGGCTGGGCTCCCAGGCTTATGGCTGCAAGAAGCGGGAGCAGAACGGATATGAGTCGTGTCGGTTTCATAGGATTGTACAAATATAAGACTTTTTGTAAATTTGCCGGAATGAAAAAATGCCTGATGATTTCTGCGCTGGCCCTGTCGGTCTGCCTGCTGGGAGGATGTGATTTCTTCCGCCAGCTGGCCGGCCGTCCCACGTCCCGCGACATCGCCGCCAAGCGCGAGCGGATCGAGCGGGAGGCCGAGGCCCATCAGCGGCGGCTCGACTCCCTGAAAGCCGTCCAGAAGCAGATTTCCGATTCGCTTGCGACCCTCGATTCGCTCCGGGAGTCCAAGGAATCCATCATCTCCACTAGACAACTGGCCACCCGCGGGAGCTATCAGCCTGAGTATCAGTATTATGTGATGATCGGCGCGTTCAGTAGTACCGCCAACGCCGCCAAGCAGGCCGCCAAGGCCGAAGCGGCCGGTTATCCCGCCACGACCATCCCCTTCAGGAACGGTTTCTTCGCCGTGGGTATCTGTCCCTCCAACAGCCTGACTGAAGTTTACGCCTCCCTGCGGAAGCTCCGCAAGGAGCGCTTCTGCCCCAAGGATGCCTGGATTCTCAACAACGAGCGCTTATGAGAGAGAAGTGGATCCTGACCCTTGGTCTGCTGCTGGCCGTCGCCACCGTGGCTTCGGCCCAGTTCCGCGACTCCTACCGCTCGCTGGATGACAGCGAGGCCGTGGCGGCGATGAAGGAGCACGTCTCCTTCTTGTCTTCCGCTGCGCTCGAAGGCCGCAAGGCCGGCTCCGAAGGCGAACGCGAGGCGGCCGCCTACGTCACGGACGTCCTTGCTTCGTATGGCCTGGACGTGATCAGCGGCGCCGACGGCGAGCTGTTCGGGATGAAACAGGCCGCCGGAGACACGCTGACTTCCCGCAACGTGCTGGCGTACATCCCCGGATACGACGCCTCCCTGCGCGACCATTACATCGTCATCGGCGCGCGCCTGGACAACCTCGGCACGATGCCGCTGACCGTGGACGGCGAGCGCCGCGAGAAGATTTTCTACGGCGCCAACGGCAATGCCTCCGGCCTGGCCATCCTGATGGAGCTGGCCCGGATGCTGTCCGCCCACAGCGTGCTGCTGAAGCGCTCCGTGGTCATCGCCGCCTTCGGCTCGTCGCTGGAGACGGGGGCCGGCGCCTGGTATTTCCTCAACCGCTCCTTCGCCGCCGCCGACAGGATCGACGCGATGATCGACCTCGACATGCTGGGCACGGGCTCCAACGGCTTCTATGCCTACACGGGCTCCAACCCCGACCTGAACCGTCTCCTGGAGACGGTCAACGCCACGCTCCAGCCCGTCCGGCCCCAGACGGTGGCGCGCGAGCCGGTCGCCTCCGACCACCGCATCTTCTACGACAAGGAGATCCCCGCCGTGCTGTTCACGACCGGGATGTACCCCGAATACAACTCCGACCGCGACACCGCCTCCATCCTCGAGTACGACGGGATGGAGCGTGAGCTGGAATACCTTTATAATTTCAGCCTGGCGCTGGTGAACGGGCGCAAGCCGGCGTTCCGCAAAGAAGACGACGCTTCCCGTCCCGGCTTCCTGACCCCTGACGTCATCTCCTTCTACGACTGCGATGTCCGCCCGACGTTCTTCCGCTCCAGCGACCCGGCCGAGTTCCTGAAGCGCTGGGTCTACGTGTACCTGCGCTATCCGCAGAGTGCGGTGGACGAGGGCGTCCAGGGCCGTGTGCTCGTGGACTTCGTCATCAACGAGAAGGGCAAGGTGACGGACGTCAAGGTGGCCCGTGGGGTGGATCCCCGGCTGGACGCGGAGGCCGTGCGCGTGATCAGCGCATCGCCGGACTGGAAACCGGGCATCCTGCACGGCAAGAAGGTCAAGGCGGCGATCTCGCTGTACGTGGAGTTCCGGCTCGAGAAGAGAAAAAAGAGATAGAGACACATATATGGATTACGATTTCAGATCGATTGAGAGCAAGTGGCAGGCCTGGTGGGCCGCGAACAAGACATTCAAGGTGACCGAGGATGCCTCCAAACCCAAATTTTACGTATTGGATATGTTTCCGTACCCGTCCGGTGCCGGACTGCACGTGGGGCATCCGCTGGGCTACATCGCCAGTGATATTTTCTCGCGCTACAAGCGCCTCAGGGGCTTCAATGTCCTGCACCCGATGGGTTACGACGCCTTCGGCCTCCCCGCCGAGCAGTACGCCATCCAGACGGGCCAGCACCCGGAGGTGACCACGGAGCGCAACATCGCCCGCTACCGCGAGCAGCTGGACCGCATCGGTTTCTCCTATGACTGGGACCGGGAAGTCCGCACCTGCGACCCCGGCTTCTACAAGTGGACGCAGTGGGCCTTCCTGAAGATGTTCGACAGCTGGTACGATCCGGACCTGGACAAGGCCCGCCCGATCGCGGAGCTGGTCACGAAACTGGAGACCACCGGCTATGACGACGTCACGCCGGAGCAGTGGCACGCCGCATCCGAAAAGGAGAAATCCGACATCCTGATGCGCTACCGCATCGCCTACCAGGGAGAGACCTCCGTGAACTGGTGCGAGGGGCTCGGGACCGTGCTGGCCAACGATGAGGTCAAGGACGGGCTGAGCGTGCGCGGCGGTTTCCCCGTGGAGCAGAAGAAGATGACCCAGTGGCAGCTGCGCGTGTCCGCCTACGCCGGCCGCCTGCTTGACTCGCTCGACAGGCTGGACTGGACCGACTCCCTCAAGGAGATGCAGCGCAACTGGATCGGCCGTTCCGAAGGGACGGAGATGGTATTCAATACCATTTGTGACGGGCGCGAGATGCCCATCACGATCTTCACCACCCGCGTCGACACCATCTACGGCGTGACGTTCATGGTGCTCGCGCCCGAGAGCGAGCTCGTGGAGCAGCTGACCACCGCCGACCGCAAGGCCGAGGTGGAAGAGTATCTCAAGTATGTCCGCAAGAAAACCGAGCGTGAGCGCATCGCCGAGACCAAGACGGTCACGGGCGTGTTCTCCGGCTCCTACGGCATCAATCCCGTGACGGGGGAGAAGGTCCCGATCTGGATCTCTGAGTACGTCCTCGCCGGGTACGGCACGGGCGCCATCATGGCCGTGCCGGCCCACGACAGCCGCGACTACGTCTTCGCGAAGAAGTTCGGCCTGCCGATCGTCCCGATCATCGCCGGCTGCGACGTCTCCGAGGAGAGCTTCGACGCCAAGGACGGCATCCTGTGCAATTCCGGCTTCCTCGACGGGATGAGCGTCAAGCAGGCCATCGAGGCCGCCAAGGACTATGTCGAGGCGCACGGCCTGGGCCGCCGCAAGACCAACTACCGCCTGCGGGACGCCATCTTCTCCCGCCAGCGCTACTGGGGCGAGCCGTTCCCGGTGTACTACAAGGACGGCATCCCGACCCCGCTCCCGCTCTCCGCGCTCCCGCTCCGCCTGCCGGAGATCGACTCCTTCAAGCCGTCCACGGACGGCGAACCGCCCCTGGCGCGCGCCAAGGACTGGACCTGGCAGGGGTATCCGCTCGAGAAGAGCACGATGCCCGGATTCGCCGGCTCCAGCGCCTATTACCTGCGCTATATGGACCCGCACAACGATTCCGCACTGGTCAGCCCCGAGGCGGATGCCTACTGGCGCAACGTCGACCTCTACATCGGCGGCACCGAGCACGCCACCGGCCACCTGATCTATTCCCGTTTCTGGAACAAGTTCCTCTACGACCTGGGCTATGTCTGCGAGGACGAGCCGTTCCGCAAACTCATCAACCAGGGGATGATCCAGGGCCGCTCCAGCTTCGTCTACCGCGTGGTCGGGACCAATACTTTCGTCTCCCTGGGTCTCAAGGACCAGTACGAGACCACGGAGATCCACGTGGACATCAGCCTGGTGCGGGGCGACCGCCTGGACCTGGAGGCGTTCCGCCGCTGGCGTCCCGACTTCGCCGACGCCGAGTTCATCCTCGAGGACGGCGAGTACATCTGCGGGTGGGCCGTGGAGAAGATGAGCAAGTCGATGTACAATGTCGTCAATCCCGACGACATCTGCGATACCTACGGTGCGGATACCCTCCGTCTCTATGAGATGTTCCTCGGCCCGCTCGAGCAGAGCAAGCCCTGGGACACCAAGGGCATCGACGGCGTGGCCCGTTTCCTCAAGAAGTTCTGGCGTCTGTACACCGACCGCGAAGGCCTCGCCATCACGGACGGGAAGGCCACGCCGGCCGAGCTCAAGGCGCTTCACAAGCTGATCGCCAAGGAGCAGGAGGACATCGAGCATTTCTCGTTCAACACGACCATCAGTGCGTTTATGATCGCCGTGGGCGAGCTCTCCGGCCTGGACTGCCACAAACGGGAGATCCTCGAGCCGCTCTGCGTGCTGCTCTCGCCGTTCGCGCCGCACATCTCCGAGGAGCTCTGGCACCTGCTCGGCCACGAAGGCAGCGTCTGCGATGCCGCCTTCCCGGAGTACGTGGCAGCATATACCGTTGAGGACAGCGTGACCTATCCGGTGCAGTTCAACGGCAAGATGCGCTTCACGGTGGACCTGCCGAAGAGCGCCTCGCCGGCCGAAGTCGAGGCTGCGGTCCGTGCGATGGAGCAGACGGCCCGCTGGGTGGGTGACAAACAGATCGCCAAGGTCGTGGTCGTGTCCGGACGTATCATCAATATCGTTGTGAAATGACCCGCCACGATCGTTTGCGTACCGTCTGGGAGTACCTCATCCTGACCCTTGCGTGCTTCATCTTCGCGATGGCGTGGGAGTGCTTCATGATCCCGAACGGGATGTCCGCGGGCGGGATGATGGGTCTTTGTACCGTCATCCAATACGCCACCGGCGGCCTCCTCCCGGCGCAGTATTCCTACATTGCCATCAACGGCATCCTGATCATCGTGGCCGTGATCGCGATGGGCATCGGATTCGGCTTCAAGACGATCTGGTGCATCCTGGTCTCGACGCTCGCGATGGATCTCCTGGGCCGCCTCCACGCCCTTCACGCCGTGCCCGGTGAGTTCTTCTTCATGGAGGAACGGGTGTTGATCCCGATCATCGCCGGCGTGCTGGAGGCCGTGGGCCTGGGTCTTGTGCTGCGCTACGGCGGCAGTACGGGCGGTACCGACATCATCGCCCTGATGGTCAACAAGTACTGGCCCGTCTCGCTCAGCACGGTCTTCCTGCTGTCCGACGTGGCGATCTGCGCCCTGCTGCTGTTCCTGCCGGACAAGAACTTCTCCGATATGTGCTACGGTATGGAGGAAGTGGTCATCTTCTCGCTCGTGGTCGACATCGTGGTGGGCGGCAAGCGGACCTCCTACCAGCTGATGGTCTTTTCCGAGAAGTACGACCAGATCGCCGACCACATCATCTCCAACATGGACCGCGGCGTGACCGTCCTCAAGGCGCAGGGCTGGTTCACCAAGCAGGACAAGAACGTCCTGTGGATCCTGATCAACCAGCGTCAGCTGTCCGAACTCTCGCGCGTCATCAAGGACCTGGATCCGCGGGCCTTCATGTCCATCTCCCCGACCCACAACGTGTATGGGGAAGGTTTCGAGGAGATCAAGACCGGCGTCCACCTCAAAAAGAAAAAGAAAGACAATGCCACTGCTTAAGAAGAATTTTTGGGTAGTACTCAAGGAGTATACGCTGATCACCCTGGGCGTGCTGATGTATGTGATGGGCTGGATCATTTTCCTGATCCCGAACAACATGATCGGCGGCGGGGTGACCGGTCTGGGTTCCATCGTCCAGTATGCGACCAACGGCGCCATCAAGGTCGGCTACACCTATTTCGTGGTCAACGCCGGTCTGCTCATCGCGGCGCTGTTCACCCTCGGGCGCAGTTTCGGCGCCAAGTCCATCTACGCCATCCTGCTGACCTCCGTGGCCCTCAACGTGGGGCAGGGGCTCTTTCCGCAGGAGATCATCCAGACGCTTGCCCTGGACAACGGCAAGCTGATGTGCACCATCATGGGCGGCATCATGGTCGGCATCGGCATCGGCATGTCGATGTCGCAGGGCGGCAGCACGGGCGGCACCGACATCATTGCGCTGATCGTCAACAAATACCGCAACGTTTCCCCGGGGCGGATGATCCTCATCCTGGATGCCGTCATCATCCTGTCCTCGCTGCTCGTCCCTTCGTATATGCCGGACGGGACCCTGATGGCCTGGCCGGACAAGGTGACGACGGTGGTCTATGGTTTCATCCTGATCACCATCGTCAGCACGGTCCTTGACCTGTATCTGTCCGGCTCCCGCCAGTCGGTCCAGATCTTCGTCCTGTCCCCGAAGTACACCGAGATCGCGGATGCCATCACGCGCGACCTGCACCGTGGCGTGACCGTGCTCAACGGCAAGGGCTGGTACACGCAGCACGACACCGAAGTCATCATGGTCATCACCCGCAAGACGGACCTCAACGTCTTCCTGAAATACATCAACGCAATCGATCCGAACGCATTTATTTCCGTCTCCTCCGTCACGGGGGTCTACGGCAAGGGTTTTGACCGATTCAAGATGGGTGGAAAAAATAAATCTTAGCAGAAGAAATCACAATTTTTGATTCTTACCCCCGTCCATACCACCCTTTGGACGGGGGATTGCTTTATTTTTGCGGCAGGATCAATAAGCGTCCGAGATGAAAAAAAACATTTTCCCCTACTACAATTCGATTTGTATCCTTGCAGTCTGTTCCCTGGTGTTTCCATTGCTTGTCGCGTCCTTGCGAGAGCGTGCCTTTGCGGGTGCGGACAGCCTTTCAGCAACGCTGCTCTGTTGCAGCGCAGTGCTCCTGCTGCTTCCGGTTTCAGAAGAACGCGCCGCTGGACCTTTCTGGACGGCGCTGGCTGCGACGGCCGTCTGCGTGGGCTTTGCCGCGGCAGGGCTTCCGTTCCGGGTCTGGCCGCTGTCCCTGCTGGCCATCCTGGTCGTCTCGCTGGGCTGCAGGACTGTGCAGCGCTATTCGCAATTGTGGCCGCTCTTCAGGCCTTCGAAGGTCTGGACCCATGTCGAGTATCACGCCCGGAGCGCTTATGCCCTGGTGCTCTGCCTGATCGTCGCCGGCTTCCCGTCGGCCGGGGCGCCGGTGGTCCTGTCGTGGCTGTATGCGGTGCCCTGCGTCGCGCTGACCGCCCTGCTGGTTGCGCGCGTGCTGACGGGGCGGACCTTCTTCCTGCCCCACAAGAAAGAGCTGGCGATCAAGGAGATGATCAAGGGCAACCTGCGGAATACGCCCGCCCAGACTGGCGACAGGACCGAAGAGATGGGCCGTATGCAGCGGCTGTATGACCGCATCGTCACCCTGATGGAGGAGAAGCGCCCCTTCCTGGATCCGGAGTTCAGCCTGGCGGACCTGTCCGGGGCCGTATTCTCCAACCGGGGCTACCTGTCACGGACCATCAACATCCTGTCCGGCCAGAATTTCCGGCAGTTCGTCAACGGGTACAGGATCCGCTACGGGGTCGAGTTGATCCGCAAGGATCCGTCGCTGCGCGTCTCGGACGTGGCCATGATGTCGGGGTTCCACACCACGGTGACCTTCAACATGGCCTTCAAGCTCTATATGGGGGAGACGCCCTCACAGTATCAGGAGCGGCAGCGCCTGGAACGGCTGTCCTCGCCGGACCGTTGACGGCTCAGTCCATCTGGTCCAGGTACTCTTTCGGGGGGACGCCGAATTCCTTCTTGAAGCACATCGAGAAGTAGCGGGCGGAGTTGTATCCGACCCGCTCGGCCAGTTCCGAAATCCGTATGCCTTTCTGCTCGCGGGCGATGCGGCACGCCTCCCTGAGGCGGATGCTGTTGACGAAGCCCGAGATATTCTGTCCCGTGGCTGCACGCAGTTTGTTGTACAGCGAGGAGGAGGACATGCACATATCGCCGGCGAAGGCCTCGCGGTCGTAATTCCCATCCTCCAGGTGGGCGAGCACGCAGTCGGTGGCCCGCTGCAGGAAGATGTCTTCGGGCGAAGGGGTGGGGGCGGCGTCCGCCGGCTGTTCGGGAATGCCGGCATCTCCGGCCGTCCGTGACTTCAGACGACGCCTGTACACGAAGAACGCCAGGAGCGCGGCGATGACGGCCAGCAGGGCGTATGACAGCCTCGCCCGCCAGGTGATATGTTCCGGGGGCTCAACCTGGATGGTGAGCGGGTAGCCCATCTCGTTCCAGCGGCCGCCCTGGCTGGCGGCGCGCAGCAGGAACTGATATGTGCCGGGTGGGAGGTTCTGGTACGTGGCGGAGTGCCCGTCATCGAGATAATGCCAGTCCCGGTCATAGCCGTCCAGCCGGTAGGCGTAGCTCGTCTGGTGCTGCTGGAGGTGCGACAACAGCGAGAAGTCGATGGAGAATTCCCGGGCCGTCGCCGGGATGTCGACGCGGCGGGTGAACATCGGGGTCAGTTCCGAGACGGCGGTCCGTTGTGCGGGCGGCAGGCCGGAATAAGGGACACCGTCGACGGACAGGTCCGTGATGGCGATGCGCAGGGGCTTGCCGTCGGAGGCTTCCGGCTTCCCGTCGTAGACGAAATAGCCGTTGCGGCTACCGAAGAAGAGCTCGCCGCCGTAGCGGAAGGTCGCATTCGGGGAGAACAGGATCTCTCCCAGGCCGTCCTCCCGGGAGAACCTGCGGACCTGGGATTCGTCTGACTCCGGGGCGGGGCGGAAGCGGATCAGGGAGGCGTCGGTGGCCAGCCAGAGATTGTGGTCGGGGTCTTCGTTGATGGCGAGGATGCGCGCGTCCGGGATGCGGTACAATCCGCCGACCGCCTCGAAGCGGTTCCGGATTCGGTCCAGCCGCGACAGGCCGCCACCGTTGGATATGGCCCATAGCGCGCCGTCAGAGCCTTCCAGACAAGCGGTCGCCTGGTCCTGGACGAATCTGCCGTTCGCCCGGTCGTATTGGAAGAACTGGAAGTTCCGCGGGTCCTGGGGCCGTCCGTCGATCCGCAGGATGCCCTGGTTCTCCGTGCAGATCCAATAGGTGCCCCGCCGGTCCTGTGCGATGCCGTTGACCTCGCAGCGGGACAGGTCGCGGCCGTTCACCCGGATGGAGAGCAGCTGCCCGCTTCCGTCGGGCGCCACCAGGCTGAGTCCTGTGCGCTGCCCGACCCAGGAGTAGCCGTCACGGTCCGTGAAGAGGGCGGTGATGTAGTTCTCCGCCAGGAAATCGACGCGGTCCAGCGTCAGCCGGGTGGCGGGTCGCCCCGGCGCCGGGACGACGAGCAGGCCGTCCCCTTTGGTGCCGATCCAGATCTCCCCGCCGCCCCGGTGGGTGATGGCGGACACGCTCGCACGGAAGACCTCCTCCGGGATGCCCGCGAAACCGGGGATGCCGCGATTGTACCAGGTGCGTCCGCTCTCGCGGTCCTGCAGGGCGAGGCCGTAGGGGAGCAGGCCCAGCCAGAGCTGTCGCCCGTCTGCGGTGAACAGGGTCGAGACGGAGCTGCGCGGGTGGTCGGAGTCCGGGGTGAGGAGCTGCTCGGTATGGAAAGGGGAGGCCTGGGTGCGGACGTGGAACACGCCATCGTAGAGCATCCCCAACCAGACGTTGCCCCACGGATCCGCCACGATGTCGCTGCAGTAGCGGAGCGGGTAGCGCCGGGTCCCGCCGGTGTCCCGGCAGGTCCGGAATCCGGCGTCGGGCCGGCCCATGTCGAACAGGCAGATCCCGTCGATGTCCCCGGCCCAGACGATCCCGGCAGCGACGTCCTCGACGATGCGCGTGAAATTGCGGATGTTCCCGCGGGCCGGTACGATGCAGCGGATCCGGGCCGACGGCCATTCCTGGGGGTCCTCGATGAGGAACAGCCCCTGGCCCCAGGTGCCGATCCAGAGTCGGTCCCTGCTGTCGAGCAGCAGGGAGAAGGCGGATCCGGCGGCGTTGAAGGCCGGGTAGGATATGAAGGTGTCTCCCTTGGGGTCGAAGCGCAGCAGGCCGCTGCTCCAGGTGCCGATGAAAAGGTCTCCGTCCCGGGTCTCCACGATGGATTTGACGCTGAAGGGCGCTGGCCTTGAGCGGCTGCCGTCCGGGGCCAGGAGCCAGGAATTCCCGGCATCGTAGGTGGTGAAGCAGTCCTCGGCGGCGTTGTAGCGGGACAGACCCTCGTCCGTCCCGATCCAGACGGTGCCGTCCGAGGCGGTGAACAGCGTATAGATTTCCTCTTCGCTGAAATCCGGCGCGGACCAGGTCCGGCTGGTCCCGTGCCTGCGGTCCAGCCGGGCCAGGCCGCTTCGCGTCCCCACCCAGAGATTGTCGTCGGGGTCGTCCGTGATGGAGAGGACGGTGGTGCTGGGCAGGGCGCCGGCGGCGTCCGCGGAGACGGGGCGCAGGGCGTAGCCGTCATAGGATTTCAGCCCGGCGTCCGTGCCGATCCACATCATCCCGCGCCGGTCGATGAACAGGCAGCGCAGCTCGTCCGAAGGGGAAGTCTGCAGGGGCTCCGAACAGAAGAAGGGGAGGGACTGGCCGTTGAGGACCAGTCCTGCCAGGAGGGAAAACAGCCAGCAAGCGGACATCGGATCGCGTCAAATCGGGATAAAGATAGCAATTACTCAGAATCAGGATTGACGCAGGATGTGGCGTAAATTTGTTATTAATACTTGATTATCTAAAAGAATTACGCTATTATTGTATATTGAACCGCATATAGACCAACTATATACTATCCAAACCAATCTTTTTAACCAATGATTATGTTTAAAAATCATTCCAAACTGCTGGCAGCTGCCTTGATGGCGGTGTGCCTCCTTGTTCCGCAGTTTGCGTCCGCCCAGACCCGGGTGCGCGCGTCCGGCACGGTCACCGACACGAATGGTGAACCGGTGATCGGCGTGGGCATCTTCGAGAAGGGTACGACCAACGGTGCGGCATCCGATGCGAATGGAACATGGACGCTCAACATCGCCCCCGGGGCGACGCTAGTGTTCCAAAGCATCGGTTATTACACCCAGGAGATTCCGGTCACTGCTTCACGGACAGTCTACAATGTCGTCCTTGTGGAGGACACGACGATGCTCGAAGACGTGGTGGTGGTCGGTTTCGGCACCCAGAAAAAGGTGAACCTGACGGGTTCCGTTTCTGTCGCTACCTCCGAAGACATCCAGTCCCGTCCGGTCCGCGACGCCTCCGATGCGTTGCAGGGCTTGCTGCCGGGTCTTCAGTTGACACACAATTCCGGGGCCTTGGACAATCAGGGCACCATGTCCATCCGTGTCCGTGGTACCGGTACGATCGGCTCAGGTTCTGCGGACACGCCGCTGATCCTAATCGATGGAATGGAGGGTGACATCAACACGATCAACCCGCAAGACATCGACAACATCTCGGTGCTGAAGGATGCGGCTTCGGCTTCCATCTACGGTTCCCGCGCCGCCTTCGGCGTGATTTTGATCACGACCAAGAAGGGCAACGACAACCGTGTGAGCATCAACTACAACAACAGTTTCCGCTTCGCCAGCCCGCTGAATATGCCGGAGACGATGGACTCTTACACCTTCGCCCTGTATTTTAACTCCGCACAGCTGAACGGCGGCAAGTCCGCGCACTTCAAGGATGACACGCTCCAGGCGATTCTGGACTTCCAGGCGGCCGGCGGGACCAATACCGGCGGTCTGTACAAGTCCTCGGATGGCAAGCAGTGGTCGACATCGTATTCGACCGCACACGCCAACACGGACTGGTACCACGAGCTCTACAAGGGCGGGGTGATGTCCCAGGAGCACAACCTGAGCGTGAGCGGCGGCAACCGGAGCGTCCAGTACTATGCTTCGCTGGGATACCTGAACTACAACGGTATGCTGAAACCTGCGTATGACGGGCGCGACCGTTTCAACGTGAGCGCGAAGTTCGATGCACAGATCACCAAGCACCTGACCTTCGGTTACAGCGTGCGCTTCATCCGCCAGAAGACTTCGACGCCCTCCGGGTTCGGCAACAGCTGGTACGAGAAGGTGGGACGTCAGTCCTGGCCGACGCTGCCGGTCTTCGACGAGAACGGCTACTACAACAACATCGGTTCCGACACCCCGGCGATGAAACTTGCAATGGGTGGCCGGACGGATGCGAAGGTGGACCAGCTCTACCAGCAGGCCTCGCTTATCTTCGAACCGATCAAGAACTGGAGGACCCACGTGGAGTTCAACTACCGTGTGAACACGACGACGACCCGTGCCACTGAACTTCCCCGCCAGAACCACGACGTAGCCGGGAATCTGGTTCCTACGACCTCGAGCCAGTACCTGACCGAGAGCTACGCAGGTACGGATTACTACAACTGGAACATCTATTCGGATTACGCCTTTGACATCCAGCAGGCGCACAACTTCAAAGTGATGCTGGGATTCCAGGCGGACAATTCGATGATCAAGAACACCTCGGTGCGCGTATACGGACTGCAGGATGTCAATATGCCGGTGCTGAGCCTGACGACGGGATTGAACGGCAAAGGTGAGGCCGGTACTCCGACCATTTCCGGAACGGACAATTCCTGGTCGACCGCCGGTTTCTTCGGCCGTCTGAACTATGACTACAAGGGGCGCTACCTGTTCGAGGCGAACCTTCGCTATGACGGATCCTCGCGTTTCCGCGCGGACAGCCGCTGGACCTGGGCGCCTTCGTTCTCGTTCGGCTGGAACGTCGCTCAGGAGCCGTTCTGGCAGGACTTCAAGCGTACGGTGAACATGCTGAAGCTCCGCCTGTCCTACGGTACGCTGGCGAACCAG
>JAFRQH010000024.1 GCA_017428725.1 Bacteroidales bacterium
AAAACCGTAACTAACTGTGTTATAAGGAAACTAGCCGAAACTTCTCATAAACGAGTTAAGTTTCAGCTAGTTTGAACGAGTGATTGCGAGTTTCAGTTAGTTTGCAACTAATTGATTATCAAGCACTTACTTGCCGATGCAAAACTTCGAGAAGATCTCGCCGAGGATTTCGTCGGTGGTGATGGCGCCGGTGATGGTGCCGAGGGAGGCGAGGGCGGCGCGGAGGTCTTCGGCGAGAAGGTCGGAGGGGAGGCCGCGGTCCAGTCCGTCGCTGACGGCGCGGAGCGAGTCGGCGGCGGCGCGGAGGGCGGCGGCGTGGCGGGCGTTGGTCACGAGCGTGCCCGAAGCGGAGGCGATTCCGGCGTGGGAAGATAGGTACGAACGGACTTGGTCCAGGCCAAAACCCGTTTTGGCCGAGATTTCCAGCAATTCCACGTTATTCATTTTGCTATCAGTGGATAAAACAAAATTGTTTATCGCATTAACATTTTTGTTAACCCCTGTTTTGTCGCATTTGTTCGCCAGAATCAGCAGTTTCTGATGGGCGAGATCCGCCCGCTCGAGCATCGCCTCGACAGCCTTGAGCGCGGCCGCTTCCGGCTCGGTGATGTCCACGACGCCAAGCAGGATTTCAGCCTCCGAAATCTTCCGGAACGTCCGCTCGATGCCGAGCCGCTCGACTTCATCGGTCGCGGCGCGGATCCCCGCGGTGTCGATGAAGCGGAACAGGATGCCGTCCACGACGCAGGTCTCCTCGACGGTGTCGCGGGTCGTGCCGGGGATGTCGGAGACGATGGCGCGGTCGTCCCGGAGCAGGGCGTTCAGCAGGGTGCTCTTGCCGCTGTTGGGCGCGCCGACGATCGCGACGGGTACGCCGCTCCGGATCGCGTTGCCCACGCGGAAAGAATCGGCAAGCTGCCGGCAGTGCGTATAAGCCACATCCAGCAGCGCGCGCAAGCGCGAACGGTCGGCAAACTCGACGTCCTCCTCGCTGAAGTCGAGCTCGAGTTCGAGAAGCAGAGAAAGCTCGAGCAGTTGCTGGCGCAGCCCGCGCAATTCGGCGGAATAGCCCCCGCGCAGCTGGTTCAACGCCACGCGGTGCTGGGCTGAAGTGGAAGATGCGATGACGTCTGCAACGGCCTCTGCCTGTGCAAGATCCATCTTGCCATTTACGAAAGCCCTGCGGGTGAATTCTCCTGGCTCCGCCAGGGGACAGCCCGCCTCGGCGAGCCGCCCCAGCAGCTCGCTGACGATGTACGGAGAGGCGTGGCAGGAGATCTCCGCGGCGTCCTCGCCCGTGTAGGAATGCGGCGCACGGTAGAGCGCCACGACCACGTCGTCCAGCCCCTCGACGGTGCCGAACTTGAGGCTGTAGCCCGGTGCCTGCGCAGCCGTGCCGGAGCGGAAACGGACGATGCGGTCCACTACCGCCATCGTCTGGGGCCCGCTGATGCGGACCACCGACACGGCGCCCGCTCCGACGGAGGTCGCCGGGGCGCAGACGGTATGGTTGAGTTCGATCATTGCCCTGCGAAGATACAAAAAAACACGGATACGGAAGCCCTTGACTTTTTATGCAGGATTTGCTAATTTTGCACGATTAAAAACAATATGTTTTTTCACTCCAAATTACTTATATGATTTACACCAAAGAAGTGCAGCAGATGTGCTGCGTTGCAAAAGGCGCCAACCACGCCAATGCACCGATCCCTGAAGAGGGCAAGTGGGTGCATGCAAAAGAAATCAAGGACATCTCCGGCCTTACCCACGGTATCGGCTGGTGCGCTCCGCAGCAGGGATGCTGCAAGCTGACCCTCAACGTCAAGGACGGCATCATCGAGGAGGCCCTCGTCGAGACTCTCGGCTGCTCCGGTATGACCCACTCCGCCGCCATGGCTTCCGAGATCCTCCCGGGCAAGACCCTGCTCGAGGCCCTCAACACCGACCTCGTCTGCGACGCCATCAACACGGCGATGCGTGAGCTCTTCCTCCAGATCGTCTACGGCCGTACCCAGTCCGCTTTCTCCGAGGGTGGTCTGCCGGTCGGCGGTTCCCTCGAGGACCTCGGCAAGAATCTCCGCAGCCAGGTGGGTACGATGTACGGCACCAAGCTCAAGGGCTCCCGTTATCTCGAGATGACCGAAGGCTACTGCACCCGTATGGCCCTCGACGCCGACAACGAAGTGATCGGCTACGAGTTCGTCAACCTCGGCAAGCTTATGGACGCCCTGAAGGCCGGTGCCACCGGCCCCGAGGCCATCGAGAAGGCCAAGGGCACCTACGGCCGCTTCAAGGATGCTGTCAAATATATTGATCCCCGTAAAGAGTAAGAGACCATGGCACTTTTCGAAAGCTACGAGCGTCGCATCGATCAGATCAATGCAGCTCTCAACAAGTACGGTATCAAGGACATCGAAGAGGCCAAGGCCATCTGCGATGCGAAGGGTATCGACCCGTACAAGATGTGCGAGGAGACCCAGAAAATCTGCTTCGAGAATGCGAAGTGGGCTTATGTCGTGGGCGCCGCCATCGCCATCAAGAAAGGTGTGAAGACCGCCGCCGAGGCTGCTGAGGCCATCGGCGAAGGCCTGCAGGCCTTCTGCATCCCCGGTTCCGTCGCGGACGACCGCAAGGTCGGTCTCGGCCACGGCAACCTCGCCGCCCGTCTGCTCTCCGAGGAGACGGAGTGCTTCGCCTTCCTGGCCGGTCACGAGTCCTACGCGGCCGCCGAAGGCGCCATCAAGATCGCTGAGATGGCCAACAAAGTGCGCAAGAAGCCGCTTCGCGTCATCCTGAACGGTCTCGGCAAGGACGCTGCGAAGATCATCTCCCGCATCAACGGCTTCACCTACGTCCAGACCCAGTTCGACTACAACACCGGCAAGCTCAACATCGTCAGCGAGAAGCGTTACTCCGACGGTGTCCGCGGCGGCGTGCGCTGCTACGGCGCAGACGACGTCCGCGAGGGTGTCGCCATCCTCTGGCACGAGAACGTCGATATCTCCATCACCGGCAACTCCACGAACCCGACTCGCTTCCAGCACCCGGTCGCAGGCACGTACAAGAAAGAGCGTGTCCTCGCCGGCAAGAAGTACTTCTCCGTGGCTTCCGGCGGTGGTACCGGCCGTACCCTCCACCCGGACAACATGGCTGCCGGTCCCGCCTCCTACGGTATGACCGACACCCTGGGCCGCATGCACTCCGATGCGCAGTTCGCGGGTTCTTCCTCCGTGCCTGCCCACGTCGAGATGATGGGCTTCCTGGGCATGGGCAACAATCCGATGGTCGGTGCCTCCGTGGCCGTGGCCGTCGCCGTTGCGCAGGCTATGTAAGAAGATTCCCGATCAGGTCGGGAATGACAAGAAGAAGCAGTCCGCTCAGCGGGCTGCTTCTTTCATTTTCTCGGCTGCGATGACCGCGGCGCGGCGGATGATCTCGCCGCAGGGGCGTTTGCGGTAGAACTCCTCGGTCCGTGCCGAGGGCTGCGGGCCTTCGGCCCCGCGCCCTTGCAGTCCGAGCAGCTCGCGGCAGACGATGCTGCCGCCGTTGCGCTCACGGAAGTCCGCGGCCATCTCCTGGACCAGGGCATAATTGGCCTTGCGTTCCTCCCTGTCGGAGGTAGGGGCGGGGCGGATGAATCCGGCCAGTATCGTGCAGGCGCTGAAACTGCCGCAGACTTCGCGCATCCGCGCAAAGCCGCCGCCGAAGCCGGAGCCGATCCTTTTGAGCGTGTCGGCGTCGGCCAGCCCGTTCGCCGCGAGTACGTCGGCGAATGCCAGCAGGACGGACTGGCAGCAGTTGTATCCCTCCAGGAAGAAGTCCCGGGCGCGCTCTCCGCGCTCCGCGGGATCGAAGGAGTCGGGTAGGGTGAGCATCACTGCGCGTAGAAACTATCCGATGAAACTGCGGATGAGCGAGGTCGGGGGGAGCTCCTTGTCGGAGACCGGGATGAAATAGTGCAGGAAGAGGAGCAGGCGGTGCGCTTCGCTGTATTCCGGACAGTTCTTCGGGACCGTGGCCAGGATGCGTTCCGCGTGGGTGCGCAGCACGGCGAACTCGACCAGGTAGGCGGAATTGAAGAGCACATCCGCCATCTCCTGGTACGGATAGATCCACTTGCTCTCCGCCCGGCGGACGTTGGGCCAGTTGGAGATGGTCTCCCGGGCCGTGAATGCGCCCTTGTTGAAGTCGCGCACGATCCGGCGCAGCAGGCGGTTGTCGCTGGTGGGGATGCAGTTGTGGTCGTCCAGCGAGATGCTCGTGACGGTGTTGATGAAAACCCGGAACTTGGAGGCCTCGGGCACGAGGTCCGTCAGTTTGGGGTTGAGCGCGTGGATGCCCTCGACAAGCAGCACGGACTGGTCGTCCAACTGGAGCTTTTTGCCATTGTATTCGCGCTTGCCAGTCACGAAGTTATATTCTGGCACCTCAACTTCTTCTCCAGCCAGGAGCTGCAGTACGTCCTCCTGGAGATAGTCGTGGTCCACCGTCTCGAAATTGTCGAAATCATAGGAGCCGTCCGGGAACTTCGGGGTCTCGTCGCGGTTGACGAAATAGTCGTCCGTGGAGAAGGAGACCGGATGCAGACCGCAGGCCTTGAGTTGGATGCTCAGGCGCTGGCAGAACGTGCTCTTGCCGCTGCTCGTCGGCCCCGTGATCAGCACGATGCGGACCGGGTCCGCCAGCGAATGGCGCCGGTCGATCTCCTCGGCGATCTGGACGATCTTCTTCTCCTGGAGCGCCTCCGCCACCTGGATCAGCTCCGAGGCTTTGCCGTTCTCGCAGGCGCAGTTGACGTCGCCGACGTTGTCCAGCCCCATGATGCGGTTCCAGCGGTGCGTCTCCGTGAAGATGTCGAAAGTCTTGGGCTGCTCGATGAAGGGAGCCAGCTCTTCCGGAGCGTGGCGGTCGGGCACGCGCAGCAGCATTCCGCCGCGGTAGGGGGTCAGGTCCCAGACCTTGAGCAGGCCCGTGCTCGGGACAAGCGCGTCGTAGAAGTAATCCGCCGTGTCCTGCAGGGTGTAGTACGTGATATACACGTCCCCGCTGGTGCGGAGCAGCTTGACCTTGTCTTCGTAGCCCAGCTTCTTGAAGATGCGGATGGCCTCGGACACCTGCACTTCGTGGCGCCGGAAGGGGATGTCGCGCTCCACGAGTTCGCGCATATGGTCCCGGATGGCGGTCGTCTCCGCCTCCGACATCGCATTGCCGTCGGGCTTGTCCACGTTGCAGTAGTACCCTTTGGAGATGGGCCGGCGCAGGATGACGCGGTAATCGGGATACAGGTCCCGCACGGCCTTGCAGAGCAGGAAGCTCAGCGAGCGGCAGTAGACGTTGCGGCCGTTGTAGGAGCGGTAGTCCAGATACTCGACGTCCCGGTTGTTGAAGACGCGGAACTTGAGCCCTTCGGCGACATTGTTGACCTTGGCGGAGAGGATGTCGTAGGGGCGCTCGAAGTCGAAGGCCGGAAGCATTTCCAGCAACGTGGTCCCTTCCTGGAATTCCTGGAAGGTGCCGGTATTCTTGCAAAAGATTTTCAGCATTGACGCAGGTTTGGCTTGTCCTACTACAAAAATAGCAATTATTTTTTGTATCTTTGTATCCCGACTGGACCAAAACAAACCTCAATGCCGCATATTCCATCGGGAGCCTGTCTGCGCCTGCTCAACGAGCAGAACAGCACGACACTATATGAACTGCAAGCCGACACCCTGACCAACCAGTATTTCGTCGTGAGCGGGGAGGGGACCCGGCATCTGATGGCGTCCCCCGAGGTGGTCGGTTACGAATCCTATCTGGCGATGAAACCCGCCACGACCTCCGCGCTGGCCTATTTCCACGACCGCGGCCTCGCCGACGAGGTGGACATCCTGACCATCCTGCGCGGCGGACTCAACTATCCGCTGGAGGAGTGCTGCTACAAGGCCGGCGTCAAGGTCCCCAACATGAATTTCATCTCCTGTGAGCGCAAGATCGAGAACGGCGTGATCACGGGGCTGGACATCAAGTACGAGAAACTCCACATCGCCAAGGACATCACGCTGATGGTCGGCGACATCATCGCCAGCGGAGACACGCTCCGGCTCTGCCTCTCGCAGGTCGTGGACCGCTTCCGCCGGCGCGGAGGGAGCCTCAAGAAAATCATCTTCTTCACCGTAGGCGGCACGAAGGCCATCCCGCTGATGGAGCGCTTCACGGAGGAGATCCGCCAGCTTTTCCCCGGGTTCGAAGGGTTCTGCTGCATCTTCTACGAGGGGATCTTCACGGTCTACGAAGACAAAGGCGTGACCGGGATCAACATCCCGGACATCGATTTCGGCTGGCGTGGCGGCATCGTGGCTCCGGAGTTCCGTCATTACGTCCTGAGTTTCCTCGAGGATGCCCTCTTCGAGAAATGCATCATCTACGACGGCGGAGCGCGGCGCTACGAGATTCCGGCCCATTACGACGAAGTGATGGAGTACTGGGAGCGCCTGCTCGAGCGCGCTCCGCAGGTGGATTTCCCGGCGTTTATCGCCGAAAAGATCGGCTACGCGCGCCCGGTGAGCTATGAGCAGTGGCGGGACCTCAACGGTTACAGACTGCTAGATGTCCGCAAGCTTTACGAACTGGAGATGCACTACCTGGACCTGCTCGCTGGCCGCACCCTGGAAGAGATCTGCCGCCGGCGCATCCGCGAGATCCGTTCCACGCTCGGAAAATATATCCAATAAATACAACGACGATGAGTACCACAAAGTCACAGGTCGATTACGACTACACCGCCGGCAAGGTCGCCCAGACCGGCCGCAAGAGCAACCTGAGCATGTTCATGATCATGCTCGGATTCACCTTCTTCTCCGCCAGTATGTGGGTGGGCCAGCAAATGGCCGCCGGACTGGATTTCAAGGGATTCATCCTTGCCATGCTGCTGGGTGGCATCATCCTGGGCGCCTACACGGGCGCGCTGGGTTATATCGGCGCCGAGAGCGGCCTGACGCTGGATATGCTGGCCCGCAGGAGCTTTGGCACCAAGGGCAGCTGGCTGCCCAGCGCGATGATCAGCTTCACGCAGATGGGCTGGTTCGGCGTGGGTCTGGCGATGTTCGCCATCCCTGTGGCCAAGGAGATCATGGGGCTCGAGGTGACGCCCGAGCATATGCCCGCGATGGGGTACGTGCTCGTGGCCATCGCCGGTATCCTGATGACGGCCAGCGCTTATTTCGGCATCAAGAGCCTGACGGTGATCAGCTACATTGCAGTCCCGCTCGTGGCCATCCTCGGCACTGTGGCGATGATCCTCGCCATCAAGCGGGGCGACGCCGGGCTGATCGAGCAGTTCTCCCGCGGCACCAAGGACCTCTCGGTCATCGCCGGTGCCGGCCTTGTGGTAGGAAGTTTCGTGTCCGGAGGCACGGCCACACCCAATTTCACCCGCTTTGCCAAGAATGCACGGGTCGGTCTTTGGGTGACCGTGATCGCCTTCTTCATCGGCAACAGCCTGATGTTCCTGTTCGGTGCAGTGTCCAGCATCTATGCGGGCGGCAACGACATCTTCGAGGTGATGCTCAACCTCAACCTCTTCTACTTCGCCATCCTGGTGCTCGGCCTCAACATCTGGACCACCAATGACAATGCGCTGTATTCCTGCGGCCTGGGCCTGTCGAACATCTTCGGCCTGTCCAAGAAGACGATGGTGCTGATCTCCGGCATCATCGGCACGGTGGCCGCCGTCTGGCTCTACTGGAACTTCTGCGATTGGCTGAACGTGCTGAACTGCACCCTGCCGCCCGTAGGTATCATCTTGGTGCTGAGCTATTTCTGCAACCGCAAGAAGTATCTTGACGACACGATGCCCGTCGTCCCGGTGAACTGGTGGGCCGTGGCGGGCGTGGTGCTGGGTGCCGTCGTGGCCAACCTGGTCAAGTGGGGCATCCCGTCCATCAACGGAATGTGTGTCGCCGCCATATGCTTCCTGGCCGGGGAGTTCCTCCGCAAGAAATGACAAACCTTAACAATACTTTTATTATGAGCGAAGTTCGCATTATCGATCACCCGATGATCCAGCACAAGCTGACCATCATGCGTGACAAGGAGACGGGATCCAAGGATTTCCGCCAGTTGCTGGAAGAGATATCACTCCTGATGGGGTACGAAGTGACCCGGGACCTCCCGCTGGAGGACGTCGAGATTGAGACACCGCTGTGCAAGATGACCTCCAAGAAGGTCTCCGGCCGCAAGCTCGCCATCGTCCCGATCCTGCGGGCCGGAATGGGTATGGTCCGCGGACTGACCACCCTGGTCCCCGTGGCCAAGGTGGGCCACATCGGCCTGTACCGCAATGAGAAGACCCACGAGCCCGTGGTCTATTACTGCAAGCTCCCGGAGGATATCAACCGCCGGTATGTGATCGTCACGGACCCGATGCTCGCGACGGGTGGCAGCGCCAGCGATGCCTTGACGATGCTGAAGGAACGCGGCTGCAAGAAGATCCGCCTGATGTGCCTGGTGGCTGCGCCGGAAGGTATCGCGCGTGTGCAGAAAGACCATCCCGACGTGAACATTTATGTGGCGGCGGTCGATGACCACCTCAACGAAGACGCCTACATCGTCCCGGGCTTGGGAGATGCCGGTGACCGGATCTTCGGAACGAAGTAATTGAAAAGGCGCTGCGGTCTGCAGCGCCTTTTCAATTAATAGTTGTCGTAGTATTTGGCTTCCCTTGGACTGACCTTGGACATATTGTCCAGCAGGTCCTGGTTGGTCCGGTATTCGTCCATCAGCTGGAGCATGAAGTTCATCGCTTCCGTGGGGTTCATGTCGGCCAGGAGCTTGCGGAGGATCCAGATGCGCTGGGTCTGGTCCGGGCGATAGAGCAGGTCGTCGCGACGCGTGCCGGACAGGACGAGGTTGACGGCCGGGAAGATGCGGCGGTTGGCCAGCGTGCGGTCGAGCTGGATCTCGCTGTTGCCCGTGCCCTTGAACTCCTCGAAGATGACTTCATCCATCTTGGAGCCGGTCTCGGTCAGGGCCGTGGCGAGGATGGTCAGCGAGCCGCCCCCCTCGATGTTGCGGGCGGCGCCGAAGAAGCGCTTGGGCTTCTGGAGGGCGTTGGCGTCCACGCCGCCCGTGAGGACCTTGCCGGAGGCAGGCTGGACGGTGTTGTATGCGCGGGCGAGGCGGGTGATGGAGTCAAGCAGGATCACCACGTCGTGGCCGCATTCGACCAGGCGGCGGGCCTTCTCGATCACCATATTGGCCACTTTGACGTGCTTCTCAGCGGGCTCGTCGAAGGTGGAGGCCACGACTTCGGCCTGCACGGAGCGCTGCATGTCGGTCACTTCCTCCGGGCGCTCGTCCACGAGCAGGACGATCTCGTACACCTCGGGATGGTTGTTCGCGATGGCGTTGGCGATGCTCTTGAGCAGCAAGGTCTTACCGGCCTTGGGCGGGGAGACGATCAGCATACGCTGGCCCTTGCCGATCGGAGCGAACATATCCACGATGCGGCAACTGATATCTTTGTTGCTGGCACCGCCGGTGAGGTTGAACTTCTGGTCCGGGAAGAGGGGAGTGAGGAAGTCGAAGGGCACGCGGTCGCGGATGAACTCGATGCTGCGGCCGTTGACGGAGTTGATCCGCACCAGCGGGAAATACTTGTCGCCCTCGCGCGGGGGGCGGATCTCGCCGGTCACGGTGTCGCCGCTCTTGAGCGCGTTGAACTTGATCTGCTGCTGGGAGACGTAGATGTCGTCCGGGGAGTTCAGGTAGTTATAGTCCGAGGAGCGCAGGAAGCCGTAGCCGTCCGGCATGATCTCCAGGACGCCGGTCGCTTCCACCGTACCTTCGAATTCGGGCACGCGCGGGCGCTGGTTCTGCTGGTTATTCTGGAAGCGCTGGCGCTGCTGCTGTTGCTGCTGTTGCTGGCCGCCCTGATTCTGGCGGTTCTGCTGGCCCTGCTGGTTATTCTGCTGCCCTTGCTGCGGGGCGGACTGGGCCTTGTCCGGCTGGGCGGGCGCCTCGGGCGCAGCGGCCTCCGGGGATGTGGCAGGCTTCTCCGCCGGCTTGGCGGGCGTCTCTTTCTTCGGGGCTTCTGCTTCCTTGGGGGCCTCGGCGGCCTTCTTGGCAGCCGGCTTGCGGCCGCGCTTCTTGGGGGTGGCCGTCTCGGCGGCAGGCTGGGCCTCGGAAGCGGCAGGATTCATATCCTTGGCTTCTGCCGGAGCGGCGGGCGCCTCCGGAGCCTTGTCGGCAGCCGGTTTGGCAGCCTTGGGGGCCTTCGTTTTGCGGGGTGTATCCGTGGTCTCCGCTGCCGGCTTGGCGGAGTCGGTATCGGCGGCTTTGTTCTTGGGAGGACGGCCCCGGCGGGTCTTGGGTTTGTCTGCGGCGGGGGAGGGCTTGACAGATTCTTCGCGGGCTTCCGCGTCCAGGATCTGATACGCCAAGTTTTCGTTGTCCAGTTTCTTGATGCCCTTGATCTTGAGGTCAGTGGCGATGGTCTCGAGCTGTTCTCTGTTCATTTCGCTCAGCTCGAACAGATTGTGTAGCATATGGAATGGTTAGGATCCAGCGATTGCCGGATGGTTTGACGATGCAAATTTAGGCAAAAAAATCAATTATCCCAATAGCTGTCGCTCTTCTTGAAGCGCAGCAGGTCGGACAGGGCGGCGGCGTTGGCGGCGATGCGGAAGCTGTAGGATTTCCACTTGCCGGTCGGAATCCAGGAGACGGAGATGTTGAAGCAGTGCAGGTCGTAGGTGGCACTGATGCTCGTGGTGGTGATCGACATCGCCTTGAAGTCGAATCCGGAGGACATGTTGAGCGACAGCTTGGGGGTCAGGCGGATGTTGCCCGACGTGTTGAGGGTGGCCATGATGTTGTTGGCATGGTCCAGCCTGGCGGTCTCTTTATTATATGTGTAGGTCCGGTAGAGCGTGAAACTGCCGCTCAGGTTCAGGGACCAGGGGGAGTCCGGGTTGGTGTAGTAGAGCCAGCCCTCCGGGATGTATTCCCCGGTCACGGGATGGTAGTAGATGCGCTGGTAGGCGTTGGTGCTGCCCGAGCTGCCCCGGCCGTTCGATCCTGTGCCGTCGTACCCGTTCGTGTGGCCCTTTCCGTTGAAGGAATACGAAGCGGAGGCGGAGAAGTTGGTCAGGCGCGCCAGGCCCTGTCCGCGGGTGATGGCGAAGCGGTTGTAGCGCTGGTTCCGGTCGCTGATGGCATAGGGGTCGAAGCCCGCGCTCGCACTGATGGTGACCTTGCCGAAGAGGGTCGTGGACATCGAAGCCGAGATGGTGCTGAGCTTGAGCGAGTCCGCCAGGAAGTTGTAGCCGGTGTTGAAGGTCAGCTGGTCGATCAGCTTGACTTTCTTGGTGCCCGTGCCGGTGGTGTCGGCGTAGTCCCGGACCTTGGCTTCCAGGTTGTTGCCGATGGACAGGGAGGCCGTGGCGGACTGCCCGCGGCCCGGCGGGGAGTACATCTGGCCGGCGTAGATGTTGTAGTCGTAGGTCTTGTCCACACCGGCGGCATCTTTGTAGTACAGCGTCCGGTAGCCATTGGCGTAGGTGGCCTTGTCCGGGCTCCACGACAGCGACATCGACGGGGAGATCACGTGGCGGATCGCCTGGATCTTGTGGTGCTTGCCGAAGTTGAACATGCCGTAGAGCCGGGTGCTCACCGAGGCTCCGGCAGAGTAGTTCTGCGTGATGCCCAGCGTGCCGAACTGCGGCCCCTGCTGCGCCTCGACCTTGTCCGTCTCCGGATTGTAGACGTATTCCGTCTTGCGGAAGAACCAGTTCTGGGAATAGCTCACGGACGGGGCTACGCTGATGTACTTCAGGACCTGGAAATTCGGCAGGCCGATGGAGAAGTTGTGGGCCATTCCGTTCTGGAAGCGGTCCAGCATCGTGCTGTTCAGGGCGAACTCCGAGGCCTTGAAGTTGATCTTGTTCTGCAGGCTGGTGTTGTATCCGATGGAAATCTTCTCGTAGAAACGCTCCTTGCCCACGCGGTTCTTCTGCTTGAACGGGTAAATTGTGCTCATCGAGAAGGTGATGTTCGGCAGGGTGAAGGTGTAGGACGAGTCGCGGGAATTCTGGCTGTGCAGGGCGTTGATGCTGAGGTTGAAGCGGCCGTTCCAGTTGTGCGAGTAGGAGACCGAGGAGGAAATCTGGTTTTGGATCGCCTCGTTGATGCTGCGCGCATTATAGCGGCTGTTCGACGGACTCTGGAAGTTGACCGATGCACTGAAGGAGGTCCCGGGATGTGCCTTGGAGTCCTGCGAGTGCGACCACCGCAGGCCGAAGTTGCGGGTCTGGTAGAAGTCGCGCGTGCCCTTCTCGCCGGTCTGGTCGTGGGAGAAGTTGAAGGCCAGGTTGCCGTTGAACTTGTAGTTGACCCGGTAGCGGGAATTGACGTCCACGGCCCACGACCCGAGGGTGTAGTAGCTGCCGGTCAGGGACAGGTCTATGTGGTCGCCGAACACGAAGTACATGCCGAGGTCACGCATGTAGAATCCGCGCGCCTCCTCCTCGCCGAAGGTCGGCATCAGCAGGCCCGTGGCGCGCTGGGGGCGCTTGGGGATGAACCCGAAGGGGATGCCGACGAAAGGGAGGTGGACATCCTCGATGACGAGGTGGGCCGGGCCGAACACGGTGGTGTGCGTCTGTCCGATCACCTTGCCGACGCTCATGTCGATGTAGTAGTGCGGGTGGTCGGCGTCGCAGACCGTGTACTGGCCGTGGGACATGTTGATGGAGTGGTCGTCCATCATCTTGATGTCCCGCCCGTGCAGGATGCCGTCGTCCTCGGTCGTGGTCATGTTGCGGATCCGGGCCTTGCGGGAGTCGAAATTGTAGCGGACCTCCTCCATGTTGTACGTCTGCGCACCCTGGGTCATCACCGGGCGTCCGATCCATTCGCCGGCGAGCGAGTCATAGACGCCGCGGGCGAAGACGGTGCCGGTGTTCATGTCGTACTCCATATAGTTGGCCGTCAGCTCCACATCCTGGTATTTCACGCTGGTGGCGCCGTAATAGTAGATGAGCCGCCGGCCGTTGGAGAAGTCGCTGATGATCGAGTCCTGGGCGTTGGAGAAGGCCGGGAACTCGAGCGAGCTCTTGGAGAGCAGGGCCACGGAGTCGGCCCGGCGCAGGGAGTCCAGGTGGCGGAGCGAGTCCCGCAGGGCCAGCGCGGCGGAGTCGGGCTGGACGGGGGTCACCCGCTCCTTCTCAATCCGCGCACCGTACACCGTGCCAGAGCGGCGGTTGCGGCGCAGCTGCGCCGCTGCGTCCGGCGCGGCGAACGTCAGCAACAGCAGGATCAGACCACAAAATATGTAGGCGCTCTTCTTCAAATGGAGCTTTTTTCCTATATTTGCAATAATCTACAAAATTACGACTATTTTTTGAAACGAACAATCTGCCTTCTCCTTGCCGTGCTCGTGTGTGCGGTACTTTCCGCCGGAGACAAACTCCGGCTCTCCACGGTCGTGATCGATCCCGGTCACGGCGGCAAGGATTCCGGCGCCGTGAGCCGCGACAAGAAGAACTACGAGAAGACGTTCGTCCTTGATATCTCCCGCACGTTGGCCGACAAGATTCGTGCCGCCTATCCCGACGTCAATGTGATTCTGACCCGCTCCGACGACCGCTACGTGACCCTCGAGGGCCGGGCGGAGATCGCCAACAAGGCGGAAGCCAACCTCTTCATATCCGTCCACATCAATGCCATCGGCAGGACCTCTCCCAACGGCTTCTCCGTCCACGTCCTCGGCCAGTCCAGCCAGAAGAACCGCGACCTGTATGCCAACAATATGGAGATCGTCCGCCGGGAGAACTCCGTGATCCTGATGGAGGACGATTATACGACCACCTACGGAGGGTTCGACCCCAACGATCCCGAGTCCTACATTTTCATGAACCTGATGCAGAACGCCAACCTGGAGCAGAGCGTGCGCTTCGCCGAGCTGGCCCAGAAGCATCTCAAGGGCGGTCCGATCAAGACCGACCGGGGCGTCTCGCAGGACCCGTTCCTGGTGCTGTGGCGCACGGCGATGCCCGCCGTGCTGCTGGAGCTCGGATTCATCTCCAATGACAACGACCTGGCGGCCCTGCGCCAAAAGTCCAGCCGCGACAAGCTTGCCGAGCGGATCTTCCAGGCGTTCAAGGAATACAAGGAGATCTATGACGGCTCGGTGGATGCGCCGGCCCCGGAAGGGGAGCGGCCGCCTGCAGTCTCAGCCCCGCCGGCAGACAGCCAGCCCAAGGCGGACGCCCAGCCGGCATCGGACGCCAAGACCGTCTATGCCGTCCAGGTCTTCGCCGTCAAGAAGAAGATGGATCCCAAGGCGAAGGAGTTTATGGGATACACCCCGCGGATCATCCGGAGCGGGGACCTTTATAAGTATTATATCGGGGTCAGCGATTCCGCCGCGGGAGCCCGCAAAAACCTTCCGGCGATCCGCAAAAAATATCCCGACGCATTTGTCGTGAAAATCACCGGCGAGACGGTCACGCGCGTCCAGTGACAAGGCTTCAAATCCGGATTTTCGTGCCGTGCAATCGTGTCCAACGCATAAAAACGTTTATTTGATAATTTAGAATTAATCTAAATACATAATCTCGCGTAATCGAACGAGTTATTGTTGTAATAATTTTGTAATGCGCTGATAATCAGAGTAGTTATAACATATAAATTGGCATCTCATTTATCTAAAGAATAAGCCAAAAAAAATTAAAAGTCAAGACGAAAAAAAACTTTTTTTCAATTTTTTTTCCTCCAACTTTGCATTGCAATCCGATGATTTCCGTCGGATGCTTTTTTTGACTGACAATGGACCAGCCGGACAAACATATCGAGATTTGGAACAACTGTCTGCAGATCATCTCGCAGATCGTGGAGCCGCAGCAATTCAAGGTGTGGTTCCGCCCGATCCGTGCCGTCTCGCTCTCCGATTCGGTCCTGACCGTCGAGGTGCCCTCGCTGTTCTTCCAGGAGTATGTCGAGTCGGCATTCCTGGACGTGCTCCGGATGACGCTCCGCCGCGTGATCGGCGAGGATGCGCAGCTGCGCTACAAGGTCCGTCCGGTCCAGAACCAGCCTGCGATGCGCCTCTCGGGCCAGCGTGTCCCCACGCCGGTCAATCCCGAGGTGACGGTCAATACCCAGCCCTCCTCCAATCCCAGCCCGTTCGTCTATCCAGGCCTGCACAAGGTCCAGATCGATCCCCGGCTCAACCCCGCCTACTGCTTCGCCAACCTGGTGGAAGGCGAGTGCAACAAGATGGGGGTCACGGCCGGCCTGAACATCGCCGGAGCGCCCGGCAAGACGGTCTTCAACCCGCTCTTCATCTTCGGCGGTCCGGGCCTCGGCAAGACGCATCTGGCCCAGGCCATCGGCCTGGCCATCAAGGAGAAGTTCCCCGGCCAGGTGGTGCTCTACGTGACCGGCAGCGAGTTCAAGAACACCTATGTCCACGCCGTGTCCGTGCTCAACAAGATGACGGACTTCCTGGCGTATTACATGAAGCTCGACGTGCTGATCGTGGATGACATCCAGGACCTGCTGGGTCACGGCTGCCAGAATGCCATCTTCAACATCTTCAACTACCTGCACCAGAGTGGCAAGCAGTTGATCTTCACCTCCGACCGCGCGCCGGCGGACCTGCAGAACTTCGAGGAGCGCCTGCTGTCCCGCTTCAAGTGGGGGCTCTCCGTGCAGCTCACAGCCCCGGACTACAAGACCCGCGTGAAGATGCTCCGCTCCCGCGCTGAGCGGGAGGGTGTGGAGCTCCCGGACGACGTGCTGGACTTCCTGGCCTCGCGCGTGAAGACGAATTTCCGCGAGTTGGAGGGGGCGCTGATTTCCCTGATCGCGCACGCTTCCGTGGAGCGCGGCCGCTCGATGATGGAGCTCGCCAGTTCCATCACGGAGACGCTGATCGGCGAGGAGAAGTCCGACGTGGACATCGCCAAGGTCCAGCGCTCGGTCTGCGAGTACTTCAACATCAGCCGGGAGGAGCTTGTCTCCAAGTCCCGCAAGCGCCAGATCGTCCAGGCCCGCCAGATCGCGATGTACCTGAGCCGCAGCCTGATTTCCAACTGCTCGCTGGCCACGATCGGCCAGGAGATCGGCGGCAAGGACCACGCCACGGTCTTGCACGCTTGCACGACGGTCAGTGACCTGATGGCCACGGACAAGGTGTTCCGCAAGTACGTCTCGGACATCGAGTCGATGATCGTCCCGGTTTCGAACTAACAATCAATCCCAATACGGTATGTTCCAGATTGCCCCCTCTATCCTGGCGGCGGATTTCCTCCATCTCGAGAAGGACATCCAGCTTGTCAACCGCTGCGGAGACGTCATCCACCTCGACGTGATGGACGGCACGCTCGTCCCCAACATTTCCTTCGGTTTCTCCGTCATCGACCATATCGCCAAGATTGCGACCGCGCCGATGGACGTCCACCTGATGGTCGTGCATCCGGAGCGCTGGTTCGAGAAGGTGGCCAAGGACGGCGTGCAGATGTGCTCGTTCCACTGGGAGGCTGCGGGCCGCAATACTTCCCGCTTCATCCAGAAGATCCAGGAGCTGGGGATGAAGGCCGGCGTGGCCATCAATCCCGATGTCCCCGTGCAGAAGCTCTTCCCGTACATCGGCAAGGCGGATTACTTCCTCGTGATGTCCGTCTTCGCGGGTTTCGGCGGGCAGAAGTTCATCTATGAGTCGATCGACCGGGTGGCTGCGCTGCGTGCGGAGATCGAGCGCCGGGGCGCCTCGGCGATCATCGAGATCGACGGCGGGATCAATGTCGGCAATGCGCAGACCGTGCGCGAGGCCGGTGTCAACCTGGCCGTCGCCGGCAGCTCCGTATTCGGGGCTGAGGATCCGGCTGCCGCTATTTCAGCCCTTCGGGGAGCCTGAACATATATTTTCCGAATTCTTCTTGCAGGGATCTCCTGCCGTCGCCTGAGGCCAGCTGGCCGAAGCGGCGGCAGATTTCCTTATGCAGCCCCTTCAGTTCCGTCTCCAGGTCGTAGGTCCTGCCGGTCAGGTCGCGCAGCGACACCGGGTTGGGGAGCTCCTCCGGCCAGTCCGTCTCGTTGAGATTCAGGCCGATCCCGACGATGCTTTCCTGCACGGCGGCCCCCTCCAGGCGGTTTTCGATGAGGATTCCGCAGATCTTGCGGTCGCCGACCCAGATGTCGTTGGGCCACTTGATCCGGGCCTGAACGCCGTGGCTCAGAAGATAGTCTCGGAGGGCGAGCGTGGTCACCTGCGTGATCAGGATGGCATCGGCTGCGGCGAGGGCGCTCTCTCCGCCGAAGCGGTAGAGGATGCTGAAGGTCAGGTTGGCCCCGGGCGAGGCGAACCAGGTGTGGTCGCCCTGTCCGCGGCCCGCCGTCTGGGCCCGGGCGGCAACGATTGACAAATTGTCAAGCCCCTCAGAAAGCCTCCTGAGGGCACTGTTTGTCGAATCGGCAGAATCCAGCCAGATAATCTGGGGGTCCGGGAGGGATGGTTCCATTTTTGTTAGTATATTTGCCCAGCAAAAATACTGAAGATGCCTCAGAAACCCAACAATAAAGATCCCCGGAAACCGAAAATCATCCGGATCAATCTCTCCTGGCTCTATATCCTGCTGCTCGTGGCCATCGGATACATGCTCTTCTCGCAGAGCGGTCCTGCTCCGCAGAAGATCGAGTGGCCGCAGGTGCGGCAGATGATGCTGGACGGCGACGTCAAGGAGATCCACTTCATCCGCAACGATTTCAGCGGATCCGTCACGGTCCTGCCGGACCGGCTGGGCAAGTATGCCGATATGTTCTCGAACGGCAAGGTGCCGACCCGTTCCCCGCATTTCACTTTCCTGACCTCGACCAAGTTCGATCCCGAGCACGAGTTCGCCGCGGTCAACGCGGAGCTGCCCGATGACGCCCAGGTCAAGGTGATCATGGAGAACGACCCCAAGATCTGGGCCAATGTCCTGGAGTGGGTCCTGCCGCTCGTGCTGCTCTTCCTGCTGTGGGGCTGGATGTTCCGTGGGATGGGCCGCCAGATGGGTGGCGGAGGCGGTGGCGCCGGCGGCGGGATGAACCCGTTCAACGTCGGCAAGTCCACCGGCAAACTCGCGGACAAGAACAAGGTCAACGTCACCTTCAAGGATGTCGCCGGCCTGTACGGCGCCAAGGAGGAGGTGATGGAGATCGTCGACTTCCTCAAGAATCCCAAGAAATACACCGCCCTGGGCGGCAAGATCCCCAAGGGCGCCCTCCTCGTGGGCCCTCCGGGCACGGGCAAGACCCTGCTCGCCAAGGCCGTGGCGGGGGAGGCCGACGTGCCGTTCTTCAGCATCAGCGGCTCCGACTTCGTGGAGATGTTCGTGGGCGTGGGTGCGAGCCGCGTGCGCGACCTCTTCGCCCAGGCCAAGGAGAAGGCCCCCTGTATCGTCTTCATCGACGAGATC
>JAFRQH010000002.1 GCA_017428725.1 Bacteroidales bacterium
CCGACCGCCGCGTGCGGCAGAGCCTGACGCTGCGCGCCGGCGCCCGCGGGGCCCTGGCGGAGGCCTCTCCCCGCCTTCAATTTGGCGCTCCGGCGGCGGTCGGGGGCGTCAAGTACGAGCTGGCCGCCGGGGAGCGCGCGGCGCTGTACTGGTCGACGCGGACGACGTACAGCGAGCCGCGCCTCACGGCGGGGACCTTCAGCGCGGCGTGGTACGGGCGCCGGGCGCTGGGGCAGCTGATCGTCGGCAACTTCGGGGCGCGATTCGGGCAGGGGCTGGTGCAGTGGAGCGGCTTTGCGCTGAGCGGGTACAACTCGCTCGGCGCCTTCCGCCGCAACGGCACCGGCTTCTCCCCCACCGGCTCCTGGTCGCCGGCCTTGTTCGGCCTGGCGTCGGACTGGCATTTCGGGCCCTGGCGCCTCTCGGTGGCTTATTCGCTCGGGGCTTCGGTGACGGAAGTTTTTTCGAAAATCGGCGCTTTAGCTTCTTCTGACCATTTATCCATTGCATCGATTTCACCGTCATTAAGTCCGACTATTCTATTTACGAAAAGCAGTTTGACTTCTTCAGTTTCTCTGATGCCTGCTGGCGGACTGGGGTCTGCTTTGGATCCTGTTTTGTTGTTATCAGCTAACGAATCTATTCCTTCTCCGGGGCGGGGGCTTGCTGCTTTTTTCTTGCAGGGCCAGCCGATATTTAATCTGACGCGGACATGGCGGCGCGCCACGGCGGGGCTGACGGCCACGGGCCAGGCAGCCTCGCTGGAGGCGCACGCCGCCTTGCCGGGCTGGAGCCTCTTCGGCGAATTCGCCCTCCGCTACCCCCGCTCCCTGCAGTCTCTCCTCACCGACTCCCCCGCCGTCTCTTCGATTTCCGCTGGTTCTTCCAGTCCCCTTTCCTATTCTGCCACTGGCGCTGGTTCCCCTATTTCTTCTTTGGTCTCCGGTGCTTCTTCCAGCATTCCTTCTGCTGCTTCCGGCGCCAACTTCTGGGATCGGTGGCCGGTGCGGGCCGTGGCCGGGGCTATTTGGGTCCCGGCGTACGGCCACCGGGCGGGGATCGTGGCGCGGTGGCTGGGGGTCGGCAAGGACTACAGCGGCGTGGCGGCCGGCTACGAGGGCCCCGCCCTCTCCGCCACCGCCGACGCCTCCGTCCGCCCCGACACCCGCGCCTCCCAACTGAAATCCGTCCTCCAGTGGCGCCCCACCCTGACGCTCTCGGCGCCGGACAGCTTGTCCCGATCTCGTCGCTTGACCTTTGTGTCCGCCACGCCATCCGACGACACCTCAGCCACATCGCCCCTCACCCTCCAGCCCCTGCTCCGCGCCCAACTCCGCTGGCGCCCCACTGACGCCATTCCTCTGCCAGCCGCAATCTCCGTCCTTCCATTATTTGTCACCACCTCGACTCAGCCATCCACCAAGGCCGTTTCCCAACCTTCTGTCGCCACCACCACACCATCCATCGGTGCCAATTTCCTACCGTCCGTCGCCGCGGCGGAAACTGGCGAGGGAGCGTTTCCCTTCGCGGCAGCGGGCGTCCGCCTGGACCTCCGCGGGATGCTGACCGCCACCTTCGGCCCGTGGATCCTGGCCGGACGCTACGACGCGGTGCTGGGCCGGAGCTTCGCCTGGAACTGGTACCTCGAGGCCGGCTGGAAGACGGAGCCCTTCGCGGTCTACGCGCGGGGCGGCCTCTTCAAGGTGGACGACTGGGACGACCGGATCTATGTCTACGAGCGGGACGCGCCGGGCTCCTTCACGGTGCCGGCGCGCTACGGGCGAGGCTGGGACGCCGCGCTCTACGCGGCTTGGCGCCCCGCCCGCCGCCACAGCCTCTGGCTCCGCCTCGAGACCGTCCGCTACCCCGCCCCCTGGGCACTCACCCCCAAGGACGGCCGCCTGGAGCTCCGCCTCCAGTACCGCTATCAATCTCGATGACCGCAAACCCCACAAATCGCCGTGAGCTGCAACTCATTCAAGTCCATGGTATTGCGAAAACATTATGCAACGAAACGGCTGCAATTTGATATTACAATCAGTTGACAGTTAATCATTTATCACTCACAGTCAAATCTTACTTAATGATGAAAAACGACAAACGCAGAGTCCCATCGGACTCGTTTCAACACATTTTCAAGATTACCGCTGACAGCGGAGTTTTGTTTTACAGAACGGTGGACCACCTTGTATACTACACGATAGAATCCGTGATGTGTCGCCGTTACAAGGTCCCCGTGGTCGTGGGTTGCCATATGTTCACCCATACGCACAAAGTCGCGGTCCCGCTTGATCCAGCACAGATGGCTGCGTGCGAATCCAACATCAACATCGCTTTCACCCGTGAGTACAACAAGGAGGTGGGCCGGACCGGACGCTTGTTCAAGCGCCCGTATGGCAGCGCGCCCAAACGCTCAGACAGAGATAAGCGCTCCGTCATGATCTATGTCCTGAACAATCCGGTGGAGAAGAAACTCTGTACGAGCGCCATCCAGGACCGCTGGACCTTCCTGGCCTATTTCGAGCGGGAGTATCCCTTCTCGGAGCGACCCGTGCTCCGTCGCTGCCGCTGGGCTCTCAGGAATGCGATGACCGAAGTCGAAATGGAGTTCAAATGTGGCCGGTACCTGAAGTATGCGATGCTCCACAGACTCTTCGCCGGATTGAATCCGACGGAACGGGAGCAGTTGACGGACTACATCATCCAACTGTACTTCTATTTCGATCGCGATGCTTGTTATCAATTGTTCGGAAGTTTGGAGAAAATGATCCAGGCTACGGACTATTCCGTTGGCAAGGAGTTCGATGTCGGGGAGGTATTTGAGTCCTTTTCCGACACTCCGTTCCGCGAGATGTGCCAGATCGCAACAAAGTATCGTTTGCTCGAACCGGGACTGCCGCTCCTGCACCTGCCGGTGAACCGCCAGCGGTCATTGGCGCTCTACTTGCATCAGCACACCTCAGCAACTGAAACATTGGTCGCGCGGTTCCTGCACTACCAGTTAGGAGCGTGAGCAATAACGGATTTAGCATTAATTCTTTACAACTTCATTATGCGGCTGGCCTGAGGCATAATGTCTATCGAAGTGATTCTGATTCAGTTAGATATAGTTCACGGTCAAAATAATCATCCGCTCGCCGTGGCGCGCATAGCCGCTGCGGGCTCCCGGGGAGAGTGCCGTAATCGCAGCCGCGCATTACGGGGCGCGGCTGCTCCCGGGGTTGGAGTCGTTTGGGGCGAGGGATCTGGATTTCGGAGGGTCAGTTCGGCACCACCGCCGCGCATACCGGAGCGCGGCGGTTAGCGGAGGTGGCGGAGAGAGCTTTGGGAGCTCACTCCGCCCCTCCGCTTGCCGGATCCGGGTTGCCAGACAGACCCTTCAGACAGGAAAAGGCATGAATCCTGCTCGGAACTCTTCAATATTGCAGGGGAAAGGTGTCAGTCTGTAAAATGGCGTGAAGGGTAAGGCGTTGAATCTTATTGAATTAAGGAACTATTATGCAGCCATTCCGGAGCATAATAGTTCCTGTTATTATTGAGTATCAACCACTTCTATCTCACGAGGCTGGGGAATGGTGGGTGCAAGGTAGAAGGGTGAGGTAAGGGTTGGGGTGAGAATGTGGGGCTGGCGCATCCCGGGTGGTGGAGATGGTGGGGTCGGGGTGAGAATGTGGCTATGGCGCACCCCGAGATGTGGGCTTCGGGGTGTCGGGGCGTGGGCCAAAAGGCGTCAGGGCGGCGGATGTGGGCCTAGCGAAAGTGGGCCGGCCTAGAGGCGGTCGAGGACGCGCTCCATCTGGATGGAGTGGGAGCCTTTGATCAGCAGGACGGTGTCGGTGACGGGGTCGGCGGCCAGGGCGTCGGCGAGGGCGGCGGAATCCGGATACCAATGGAATTGCCCGGGAGTGGGCTGGAGCTGATCGAGGGCCTGGCGGAACTCGTCGCCGACGAGGCAGGCGGGGATGCCGGCGTCGAGCAGCAGGCGGAGGACCTTGGTGTGCTCGGTGAGGGACTCGGCGCCGAGCTCGCGCATGTCGCCCAGCAGGGCGAGCTTGCGCGGGGCCTCGACGAGGCGGAAGTTGTCGAGGGCGGCGTGCATCGAGGAGGGGTTGGCGTTGTACGCGTCGACGATGAGGGTGTTGCGCGCGGTGCGCACCATCTGGGAGCGGTTGTTGTCGGGGATGAAGCCCTCGACCGCCTCGATGGCGTCGCGTCGCGCCACGCCGAAGTACTCGCCCACCGCCAGGGCGGCGAGGACGTTGGTGGCGTTGTACGCGCCGACGAGGTGCGTGCGGATCACGTCCTCGCCCAGGCGCAGGCGCAGGAAGGGCTCGGCGGGCGTGGCGGGGAGCACCTCGGCGCCCTGGTACTTGAGGCCGTAGCCGAAGACGTGGCAGGGCTGCTTGGCGGCCATCTCCCGCAGGTCGGGGTCGTCTTCGTTCAGGAAGATGAGCGAGCCGCGGTGCGAGCCCAGCCAGTTGTAGAGTTCGCCCTTGGCGGCCTTGACGCCCTCGAAGGAGCCGAAGCCGAGGAGGTGCGCCCGGCCGACGTTGGTGATCAGGCCGTAGTCGGGCTGGCTCACGCGCACGAGCTTGGCGATGTCGTCGGGGTGGTTGGCGCCCATCTCGATCACGGCGAATTCCGTGTCGGGGGTGATGCTGAGCAGCGACAGGGGCACGCCGATGTCGTTGTTAAGATTGCCGCGCGTGGCCGTGACGCGGAACTTGCGGGCCAGCACGGCGGCGATGAGGTTCTTGGTGGTGGTCTTGCCGTTGGTGCCGGTCAGGCCGAGCACGGGCAGCTGCCCGCCGCGGACGTGGGTCCGGTGCCAGATGGCGAGGTCGCGCAGCGTGGCCATCGGGTCGGCGACCCGGATCAGGCGCGCGTCGCCCTCGGGCAGGCCGGCGTCGGCCGCCACGACGGCTGCGGCGGCGCCGGCCTCCAGCGCGCGCATCGCATAGTCGTTGCCGTCGAAATTCTCTCCCCGCAGGGCGAAGAAAATCTCCCCGCCGCGGATGGCCCGGCTGTCGGTGGTGACCCGGTAGCCGCAGGCGCAGTATCTCTCGTATAATCTCTCCATAAAACAGAATTGTTATTTGACGCCGGTGCTGCCGAATCCGCCCGCTCCGCGGTCCGATCCGGCCAGCTCCGCGGCCTCTTCCCACTCGATCACTTCGTGGCGCGCCAGCACCAGCTGCGCGATGCGCTCGCCGCGCTCCACCACGAACGGCTCGGCGCCCAGGTTGACGAGGATCACACACACCTCGCCGCGGTAGTCGGCGTCGATGGTGCCGGGCGCATTGAGTACGGTGACGCCGCGCTTGGCGGCCAGGCCGCTGCGCGGGCGCACCTGCACCTCGTACCCGGCCGGGATCTCGAGGTAGAGCCCCGTGGGGACCATCGCGCGGCCCAGGGGCTCCAGCACGATGGGCTCGGGGTTGGCGGCGCGGACGTCCAGTCCGGCGGAGAACTGCGTGGCGTAGGCGGGCAGCGGGAGGCCGCTGCGGTTGATGACTTTGACTTTCATTTGCGGGCTTTGTTATAGAGGAAAGCTGCGACGACCGTGAAGAGCACGTTGGGCAGCCACATCGCGATCCAGGGCGGGAGCGTGTCGGTGTAGACGAACATCTCGCTGATGCGCAGGAAGAAGATGTAGGAGAAGGCCAGCGCGATGCCGATGCCGATGTTCCAGCCGATGGCGCCGCGGCGCTTGCGCGCCGACAGCGACACGCCGATGATCGTCAGGATGATGGCCGAGAAGGGCATCGTCAGGCGGCGCTGCTGCTCGATGGTGGCGTACATCACGTTGGCGTCCCCGCGCATCCGCTGGGTGCGGATCAGGTCGTTGAGCTGGCGGATGGTCAGCGACTCCACCGTCTTCTCGTTGTTGAACAAGTCCTTGATCTTGAGGGCGATGACGGTGTCCATCCGCTCCTTGACGACCACCTGGTCCCCCAGGCCCTCGCTGTAGTCGCGGATGACGACCTTGCGCATATGCCAGCCGTCCATCGTGGAGTCCCAGGCGGCCGTCTCGGCGCTGACCTTGCGGCGCAGCCGGTGCCCGTCGAAGTCCTCGATGGTGAAGCGGTTGGCGGTGTTGTTCCAGCGGCTGAAGGACTCGATGTAGATGAACTGTCCCGGGGATATCTGGTAGTGGATGTTCTGCAGCTTGTAGGTGTTGTGGCGCTTGATGTACTGGGCCTCGAACTCGAGGCGCGTGACGTTGGAGCGCGGGATGACGAAGAGGTTGAGCCCCAGCGAGAGCAGGGCGATCAGCAGCGCCGTGGCCAGGTAGGGCATCATCATCCGGTGGAAACTCACCCCGCAGGACAGGATGGCGATGATCTCGGAGTTCGACGCCATCTGCGAGGTGAAGAAGATCACCGTGATGAAAACGAACAGCGAGGCGAACATGTTGACCAGGTATGGGATGTAGTTGACGTAGTACTTGAAGATGATCTCCTTGAGCGGGGCCTCGTTCTTGATGAAGTAGTCGATCTTCTCCGAGAGGTCGAAGATGATGATGATCACGATGATGAGCAGCAGCGACAGGAAGAAGGTCATGATGAACTTCTTCGCGATGTACCAGTCTATGCGCGTGATCCCCTGCATCGTCTCAGATCCTCCGGGTTATGCGTTCGATCGCCGAATCCTTCCACGCGGCGAAGTCGCCGGCCTCGATGTGCGCGCGCGCCGTGCGCACCAGGTCGAGGTAGAAGGCGAGGTTGTGCTCGCTGGCGAGCATCGCGGCGAACATCTCGCCGGCGATGAACAAATGGTGCAGGTAAGCGCGCGTATACGCATGATCCACAAAGGATGCGCCCTGCGGGTCGATCTCCGTGAAGTCCTGCGCCCACTTGGCGTTGCGCATATTGATGATGCCGTCCCAGGTGAAGAGCATCCCGTTGCGGCCGTTGCGCGTGGGCATCACGCAGTCGAACATGTCCACGCCGCGCGCGATGGCCTCCAGGATGTTGGCGGGCGTGCCGACGCCCATCAGGTAGCGCGGGCGGTCGTCGGGCAGCAGCGGGCACACGAGCTCGAGCATCTCGTACATCTTCTCGGTGGGCTCCCCCACCGCCAGGCCGCCGATCGCGTACCCGTCCGCGCCCAGCGCGACGGCGTGGTCCGCCGCCTCGCGGCGCAGGTCGGGGTACACGCAGCCCTGCAGGATCGGGAAGAAGGTCTGCTCGTAGCCGTAGAGCGGGTCCGTGTCCCGGAAGCGCCGCGCGAAACGCTCGAGCCAGCCCTTGGTCAGGTCCAGGCTCTTGCGGGCGTAGGCGTGGTCGGCGTCGCCGGGGCAGCATTCGTCGAGCGCCATGCAGATGTCGGCGCCGATGATGCGCTGCGTGTCGACGTTGTTCTCGGGGGTGAAGGTGTGGCGCGAGCCGTCGATATGGCTCCGGAAGGTGCAGCCGTCGGGGGTGAGCTTGCGGATCGGGCTCAGGGAGAAGACCTGGAAGCCGCCGCTGTCGGTCAGGATCGGGCGGTCCCAGGCCTCGAACGCGTGCAGGCCGCCGGCCGCGCGGAGCGTCTCCAGGCCGGGGCGCAGATAGAGGTGATACGTGTTGCCGAGGATGATCTCCGCCCGGATGTCGTCACGAAGGTCGCGGTGATACACCCCCTTGACGGAGCCGACGGTCCCGACGGGCATGAAGATGGGGGTATGGATCCGGCCGTGGGCCGTCTCGAGCACGCCGGCGCGGGCGCTCGAGCGGGGGTCGGCCGCTGTCTTCGTTAATTTCATCCTTCAAAGGTAGTGAAAATCCCCCGAAAATTGTACTTTTGTGGATGCAATTGCAATAATTCGAAACGTGTATGAATAAATCCAACGTCACCGTCAAGCTCATCCTGATGAACTTCCTGGAGTTCGCCGCCTGGGGGGCTTACCTCACCTCGATGGGCAGTTTCCTCGCCCGCTCCGGCTTCGGCCCGCAGATCTGGCTCTTCTTCGCCACGCAGGGTTTCGTGTCCATCTTCATGCCCGCGCTGATGGGCATCGTGGCCGACAAGTGGATCCCCGCGCAGAAGGTCCTGTCGCTGTGCCAGGGCGTCGCCGGCCTGGCGATGCTGGCCGCCGGCTTCTACGCGATGCGCGCCGGCGCCGACATCCAGTTCGGTCCGTTCTATGCGCTGTACACGCTGAGCATCGCCTTCTATATGCCCACGATCGCCATCTCCAACTCCGTGGCTTACAATGCGCTGGAGAAGGCCGGCAAGGACCCCGTCAAGGATTTCCCGCCCATCCGCGTGTTCGGCACGGTGGGCTTCATCCTCACGATGCTCTTCGTCAACTTCGTCAAGGGCGGTGACGGCGTGCAGTTCCAGCACACGTACAACCAGTTCTTCGTGTCCGGCATCCTGAGCCTGGTGCTCTGCGGCTATGCGCTCACGCTCCCCAACTGCCCGTGCAAGCCCAAGTCCGCCGGGTCGCAGTCCTTTGCAGAGGCCACGGGCCTGAGCGCCTTCCGCCTCTTCAAGCAGGGCCAGTTCGCGATCTTCTTCATCTTCTCGATGCTGCTCGGCGCCTCCCTGCAGGTGACCAACGGCTACGCCAACACCTTTATCACCTCCTTCCAGGAGAATCCCCTCTACGCCAATGCGTGGGGTGCCCACAACGCCAATGCGCTGATCTCCATCAGCCAGATTTCCGAGACGCTCTGCATCCTGCTGATCCCCTTCTTCATGAAGAAGTTCGGCATCAAGAAAGTGATGCTCATCGCGATGTTCGCGTGGGTGTTCCGCTTCGGCTTCTTCGGCGCCGGCAACCCCGGCCCGGGCGTGTGGATGTTCATCCTCAGCTGCATCGTCTACGGCGTGGCTTTCGACTTCTTCAACATCTCCGGCTCGCTGTTCGTCAACGAGAACACCGACAAGGGCATCCGCTCCTCGGCACAGGGCCTCTTCATGCTGATGACCAACGGCCTGGGCGCCTCCATCGGCACGTGGGCCGCCGGGCGCGTGGTCAACCACTTCGTCTACAACGCGGCGGAGCCTTCCTGGAGCACGGCCTGGTTCATCTTCGCCTGCTACTCGCTGGTGGTCGGCGTGCTCTTCGCCATTCTCTTCAAGGATCCGCAGAAAGCTGCGAAGAAAGAAAAAGAGGCTGTCCGGAACGTCGAAGCCTGATCTCCTTTCGGCCTGTATGGAGTACAGACTGGACGGACACTATGGCTATGGGAGGCTGATGAGATCGTCGGTCCCGTTGATCGGGATGATGGTGCTCATCAGCCTCTACAGCATCGTGGACGGCCTGTTCGTGTCCAATCTGGTGGGCACGACGGCCTTTGCGGCGCTGAACCTCATCTGGCCGGCGCTGGGGCTCGTGGGTGCCCTGGGGCTGATGGTGGGGACGGGCGGTGCCGCGCTCGTCTCCAAGACCTTCGGCGAAGGAGACGAGACGCTCGCCCGGCGCTATTTCAGTATGTCCGTGGAGGCGGTCCTGCTGCTGTCGGTCGTCACGGCGGTGCCGCTGTTCATCTGGATGGAGCCGCTGTCCGTGGCGCTTGGGGCGCGCGGGGCGATGGTGGAGCAGTGCGTGATCTACGGGCGGATCTGCGCGGCCGGGATGCCCGCATTTATGATGCAGATGGGCATCCAGCCGTTCTTCATGGTAGCGGAGCGGCCGCAGCTCGGGACGTGGGTGTCGCTGGCTTCCGGACTGGTCAACATTGCGCTGGATGCGCTCTTCATCATCGGCTTCGGCTGGGGGCTCGCCGGGGCGGCGGCCGGGTCGATGTGCGCGTGTTGCGTGGGCGGCTTCCTGCCGCTGGCGCTGTTTGCGCGGCGGCGCGGCCACGGCCGGCTGCGCTTCTCCCCTGCCCGGCTGCAGGGGCCGCCGCTCGCGCGGGCCTGCGCCAACGGGCTGTCGGAGTTCGTGGGGAACATCTCGTTCAACGTGGTGGCGATGTGCTACAACCTGCAGCTGATGTCGTTCTATGGCGAGAACGGCGTGGCGGCGTATTCGGTCATCCTGTACCTGGGATTCATCTTCATCGCCGTCTTCACGGGCTTCAATATGACGGTGACGCCGCTCGTGGCGTTCAATTACGGCGCCGGACAGGCGGGCGAGCTGCGCAGCCTGCTGCGCCGCAGCCTCACGCTGATGCTCGCGCTCGGGGTGGTGCTGGCGGGCGCGGCGGAGCTGCTCGCCGGGCCGGTGGCGCGGCTCTTCGTGGGGTACGATCCGGACTTGACCAAGCTGACGGTCTATGCCACGCGCTGCTATGCGCCCTGCTTCCTGCTGAGCGGCGTGACGATGTTCGTATCTGCCTGGTTCACAGGACTGAATAACGGGCCGGTGTCGGCGCTGGTGTCGTTCTCGAAGGCCTTTGTCTTCGAGCTGGGATGCGTCTTCCTGCTCCCGGCGCTGCTGGGCGCCGACGGCATCTGGTTCTCCGCCAGCGCCGCCGAGGTGCTCGCCCTCGCCCTGGGCGCCACCCTCCTCCGCCGCTTCCGTTCCCGCTACAGCTATTGATTATTTCAGGACGCCGAGTTCGCGGCCGACTTTGACGAAGGCGGCGATGGCTTTGTCCAGCTGCTCACGCGTGTGGGCGGCGGAGAGCTGGACGCGGATGCGGGCCTGGCCCTTGGGGACCACCGGGTAGTAGAAGCCGGTCACGAAGATGCCCTCTTTGGCCATCGCGGCGGCGAAGCGCTGGCTGAGCGGCGCGTCGTAGAGCATCACGGCGCAGATGGCGCTCTGCGTGGGCTTGATGTCGAAGCCGGCGGCGATCATCCTGTCGCGGAAATAGGCCACGTTCTCCTGCTGGCGGTCGTGGAGCTCGTCGGACTCGCCGAGCATCTTGAAGAGCTCGACGCCGGCGGCGCAGATCATCGGCGGCAGGGAGTTGGAGAAGAGGTACGGGCGGGAGCGCTGGCGGAGCATGTCGATGATCTCCTGGCGGCCGGTGGTGAAGCCGCCCACGGCGCCGCCGAAGCTCTTGCCGAGCGTGCCGGTGTGGATGTCGATGCGGCCGTAGAGGTCGAAGAGTTCGGCCACGCCGCGGCCGTGCTTGCCCACGACACCGGCGCTATGGCTCTCGTCCACCATCACGAGCGCGTCGTACTTCTCGGCGAGCGCGCAGATCTTGTCCATCGGGGCCACGTTGCCGTCCATCGAGAACACGCCGTCCGTGACGATGATGCGGAAACGCTGGGCCTGGGCCTCCTGGAGGCACTTCTCCAGCTCGGCCATGTCGGCGTTGGCGTAGCGGTAGCGGACGGCCTTGCAGAGGCGCACGCCGTCGATGATGGAGGCGTGGTTGAGCGCGTCGGAAATGATGGCGTCCTCGGCCGTCAGAAGCGGCTCGAACACGCCGCCGTTGGCGTCGAAACAGGCGGCGTAGAGGATGGTGTCGTCGGTATGGAAATAGGCGGAGATGGCTTTCTCCAGCTCGCGGTGCAGGTCCTGCCGGCCGCAGATGAAGCGGACGGAGGACATCCCGAAGCCGCGCTCGTCCATCGCCTTCTTGGCGGCGGCGATCAGGCGCGGGTTGTCGGAGAGTCCGAGGTAGTTGTTGGCACAGAAATTCAGGGCTTTGCTGCCGTCCTCGAGGGTGATCTCGGCACCCTGGGGCGAGCAGATGGTGCGTTCGCGTTTGTAGAGTCCGGCCTCGTCGATGGCCTGGAGTTCCTTCTGCAGATAGGATTGGAATTTCCCGTACATAATTATGTGGATTTAGTCATTTTTCTTCCACAAATTTAATAAATTTGTATGATTTTTTAATGCATAATTAATAACTCGAATGAAAAACGTACTCGTCATCGGTTCGACCGGCCAGATCGGCTCCGAGCTCACGATGAACCTCCGCAAGATCTATCGCCACGGCCGCATCGTGGCCGGCTATATCCCCGGTTCCGCCCCCACGGGCGAGCTGCTCGAGAGCGGCCCCTCCGAGCAGGCCAACGTCTGCAATGCCAAGCAGATCGCCGAGATCGTGGACAAATACGACATCGACACCATCTACAACCTCGCGGCGCTGCTCTCCGCCACGGCGGAGCGCCTGCCGCTCAAGGCCTGGGACATCCAGATGAACGGCCTGATCAACGTGCTGGAGGTGGCGCGCGAGAAGCATTGCGCCGTCTTCACGCCCTCCTCCATCGGTTCCTTCGGCCCCGACACGCCGCGCGACAACACGCCCCAGGACACCATCCAGCGCCCGACCTCGATGTACGGCGTCACGAAGGTAGCCACCGAGCTGCTGAGCGACTATTATTTCCACAAATACGGCGTGGACACGCGCTCGGTGCGCTTCCCGGGCCTGATCTCCTACAAGACCCTGCCGGGCGGCGGGACCACGGACTATGCCGTGGAGATCTACTACGCCGCCGTCAAGGGCGAGGAGTTCGTCTGTCCGCTGGCCCACGGCACCTACCTCGACATGATGTATATGCCGGACGCCATCAAGGCCGCCATCAAGCTGATGGAGGCGGACCCGCGCTACCTGGTGCACCGCAACTCCTTCAACATCGCCTCGATGAGCTTCGACCCCGAGGGGGTCTACGAAGCCATCCGCAAGCACGTCCCCAATTTCCGGATGCGCTACGAGGTGGACCCGGTCCGCCAGGCCATCGCGGACTCCTGGCCCAACAAGATGGACGACGTGTGCGCCCGCAAGGAGTGGGGCTGGACGCCGTCCTACAACCTCGAGTCGATGACCCGCGACATGCTCAAGCACCTGCGGGAGAAGCTCCTGCCAAAGGAATGATCCCCACGGTCGGATACCTCGAAGAGCGCTTCGACACGTTCAACCGGATGTGTTTCGACGGCGCTCTTCCGCGTATTCCGGTCAAGCTGAGCCGTGCGCAGAGCTTCGTGGGGCGCCTGCAGTACCGCCCGGTGCGCGACTGGCTGGGGCGGACCGTCCGCTACGAGGACTTCGTCATCCGGATCAGCACGCGCTTCGACCTGCCGGAGACGGAGGTCGAAGACACGCTGATCCACGAGATGATCCACTATTGGATTGCCTGGAAAGGACTGAAGGACAGTTCGACGCACGGGCGGCTCTTCCGTGCCAAGATGCAGGAGATCAATGCGCAGTACGGGCGTCACATCACCATCTCACACAGGAGTTCTCCGGAGGAACTGGACCGCGACACGCGCATCCGCACGCACCACGTCTGCGTGTCGCAGCTCGCCGACGGGCGCACGGCGGTCACGGTCTGTGCGAGCACGCGCGTGCGGGCGATCCGCCGCGTCTTCGCGCTCTCCCCGACCATCCGCCGCACCACGTGGTTCACCACCGTCGATCCGTGGTTCAACCGTTTCCCGCGCTGTCGCGCGCCCAAGATCTTCCCGGTCGACGCCGCTGAACTCGCCCCGCACCTGCCCGCCGCCTAGCGGCGACGCTTCTTGCCGCCGCGGCGCTTGCTGGCGAAGCGCTTGTAGAGCGCGAAGCCCAGCGCGGCGAGGATCGCCACGCCGATGACGATGCCCGTCATCGCGTTGGCGCTCTCCCCCTTCACGCGGCTCCACATCTCCACGAGCTGCGGGGTGCGCGCACCCCAGTCGTGCTCCTGCGTGCTGCGCTCGATGTCGGCGCGGTCCGGATAGAGCACCGGGTTGACGCACGCGGAGTCGGCCTGCGGGCCGAAGAAATAGGTCAGGTTGATGGGATCGTATTCCTCGTCGGTGAAGGCCTCCAGCACCTCAGGGGCGCCGCTGACGGACACATAGCCCGTCTCCTCGACGTTGCGGATCACGATGTCCGGCCGGCTCATGAAGTTGATCCAGTACTTGGCGGCCTTGACGTTCTTTGCGTACTTGGGGATCACCCAGCCGTCGAACCACACGGTGAAGCCTTCCTTGGGCAGGGAGTAGCGCAGGTCCACGCCCACCTCGGCGGCTTCCTCGATGGCCCAGACGCCGTCGCCGCTCCAGTTGAGACTGATCCAGCCGCGCTCCTGGGTCATCTGGTCCTTGCCGAAATCGGCCTCCCAGCCGGCCACGAGCGGCTTGACCTGGCGCATGAAGGCCTCCACGGCGGCCATCGCCTCGTCGGAGGAGTCGAGCATCAGCTCGTCCAGCGTGACCTTGCCGCTCTTGAGGTCGTCCTGACGCAGGTAGATGATGACCTGGGAGAAGACGTCGCGGGCGGAGTCCTTGATGAAGATCTTGTCGGCGAACTTGGGGTTGCGCAGGATGTCCCAGCTGGAAGCCTCCTCGTCCGTGACATACTTGGCGTTGTAGAGGAGTCCCGTGGTGCCCCACATATAGCCCACGGCATAGTCGTTGGCATTCTGTCCGGGCTTGCCCACCATCTTGTCGAAGCAGGCGCGGATATAGGGCGCGAGGTTGGCGTCGATATAGTTGGGCGTGTCGCCGAAATCGCGGTCGATCGGCAGCAGCAGGTCGCTCTGGAGCATCCGCTCGATGATGTAGTCGGACGGGCACACCACGTCGTAGTCCTCCTGTCCCTTCTCGATCTTGGAGAGCATCGTCTCGTTGACGTCGAAGGTCTGGTAGATCACGCGGACGGTCTCGCCGGTCTGCTCGTGGTACCACTCCTCGAACTCGGGGATGACGGATTCGTCGATGTAGTCCGACCAGTTGTACACCTTGAGGATCTGGTCGCGGTCCTGGCCGCAGCCGCACAGCAGCAGGGCTGCAGCCGCCAGGATGGAAAGGGTTTTCTTCATATCGCTAGACGGTTTTCTTCATTTTGGCCTGGCGGACGTTGATCACGACCAGCAGGACGAGGATGATCAGGAAGATCAGGGTCATCAGCGGACGCAGCTCGGGCGTGAGGCCGCCCTTGCGCGCATCCGTATAGATGTAGGTGGACAGGGTGTCGAGGCCGATCGTGCCGCGCGTGAAGAAGGTCACGGCGAAGTCGTCCAGCGACATCGTGAAGGCGAGGATGAATCCGGAGACCATCCCGGGACGCAGCTGCGGGATGAGCACCTTGCGCATCGCCTGGCCGGGCGTGGCGCCCAGGTCCACCGCCGCTTCGTAGATGTTGGGATTCATCTGGCGGAGCTTGGGCAGCACGCTGAGCACGACGTAGGGCGTGCAGAAGGTGATGTGGGCCAGCACCACCGTGGCGTAGCCCTGGCTGATGTGCAGGAACACGAAGAGCAGGAACAGCGACACGCCGGTGATGATGTCCGGGTTGATCATCGGGATGTTGTTCAGGAAGGTGACCGCCTGCTTCTTGCGGGCGGACAGGTTGTGGATGCCCACCGCCGCGACCGTGCCGAGGAGCGTGGAGAAGGCGGCGGCGATCAGCGCGATCAGCAGCGTGTTCTCCACCGCGGAGATCAGCGAGCTGCTCCCCTGCATGTCGCCGGTGAAGAGGTTGGCATAGAGCTTCGTGGAGAAGCCCGTCCAGTTGCCGAGGACCCGGCTCTCCGTGAAGGAGAAGACGGCGATGAAGACGAGCGGCGCGTACAAGAGCACCAACAGCAGGTAGATGTAGGCCTGGGCCAAGAACTTCTTCATATCCTAGATAAGCCCTCCTTCGACTTCCTTGCGCTCGTCGGTGAACAGCGTGCTGATGCCGATGATCACGAGCATGATCAGGGCCAGCGCCGCGCCGTAGTTCCACATCGAGGAGTTGATGTTCTCCTGGATGATGGTACCGAAGAGCTTGATCTTGTTGTTGGTCAGGAATTCCGAGATCGCGAAGGTGCTCACCGTAGGCATGAACACCATCAGGATGCCGCTGGACACGCCGGGCATCGAGAGCGGGACCGTGACCTTCCAGAACACCTCCCACGGCTTGGCGCCCAGGTCCTGGGCGGCCTCGGAGTAGGATTTGTCCATCTTGTTGAGCACGTTGTAGATCGGGTAGATCATGAACGGCAGGTAGTCGTAGACCATACCGAAGAGGAGCGTCCCCTTGCCGAGCGTGATGCCGAGCATGTTGAAGAGCTCGGCCGTGGCGAGGGTGCGCATCAGCGCGTTGATCCACATCGGCATGATGAACAGGATGATGGTCACGGCGCTGCGGTTGAGATCCTTGTTGGCGAGGATCCAGGCGGCGGGATAGCCCAGCAGGATGCAGATGAGCGTGTTCTCGATGGCGACTTCGATGGACACGGCGAAGGTGCTGAGCGCGTCGGAGTCGGTGAAGAACTTCGTGATGTTGGCAAAGGTGAAGTGGCCGCTGCCGTCCTGGAAGGCATAGACCAGCACGAGCACCAGCGGCAGCACCACGAAGATGGTCAGGAAGACCACGTAAGGGATACTCCAGTGGCTACGCTTCATCGCTGCGGCTGATCTTGAGGTCCTCGGGGGCGATGTTGACGCCCACCAGGTCGCCCTTGTCCCAGATGTCGTTGGTGTCCACCCAGATATGGAAGCCGTCCTCGGTGAGGATCGTCAGGTGGTAGTGGTCTCCCTTGTAGAGCAGGAAATGCACCTCACCGGCGACCACGCCGTCCTCCTGGTGGTCCTGCAGGTCCACCTTCTCGAAGCGGACCTCCACGCGCACGTGGTCGCCGGCTGCGAGTCCCGCCTGCGGCAGGCACTCGAACACGCCGCCGATCATCTCCACGTGGTTCTCGTCCACCATCGTCCCCTCGAAGACGTTGCGGATGCGCTCCTTGTGCATCACCTGGATGTCGTCAGGGTCTATGTAGAGCATCACTTCCGAACCCACGGGATACGGGTCGTAGTTCTGGATCATCAGCTCATATCCGGTGTCGGTGTCCACCCACATCTCGTAGTGGACGCCCTTGAAGATGCAGGAGTTGACCGTGGCCTTGAACTGGCACTTGGCGGGGTCCGTGGTGAAGTAGATGTCCTCGGGCCGCACCACCACGTCCACCGGGACGTCCTCGCCGAAGCCTTCGTCCACGCAGTCGAACTCGTGCTTGATGAAGGCCACGCGGCGGTCGCGGAGCATCCGCCCCTTCAGGATGTTGCTCTCGCCGATGAAGTCGGCCACGAAGCAGTTGACGGGCTCGTTGTAGATGTCCGTGGGCGTGCCGATCTGCTGGATCTTGCCTTCGTTCATTACCACGATGGTGTCGGACAGGGTCAGGGCCTCCTCCTGGTCGTGGGTGACGTAGATGAAGGTGATGCCCAGCTCGCGGTGCATCTCCTTGAGCTCGATCTGCATGTCCTTGCGCATCTTGAGGTCGAGTGCGGCGAGGGGCTCGTCGAGCAGCAGGATCTGCGGGCGGTTGACCAGCGCGCGGGCGATGGCCACGCGCTGCTGCTGCCCGCCGGACAGGGACTCCACGTCGCGGTCCTCGTAGTCCGTCATGGACACGAGCTTGAGGACCTTGCGAACGCGGGCGCTGATCTCGTCCTCGGGGACTTTCTGGAGTTTGAGGCCGAAGGCGATGTTGTCGTAGACGTCCAGGTGCGGGAAGAGCGCATAGCGCTGGAACACCGTGTTGAACGGGCGCTTGTAGGGCGGGATGCCGGAGATGTCCTTGCCGTCGAGCAGGATCTCCCCCTCGTCGGGGGCCAGGAAACCGGAGATCATCCGCAGGGTCGTGGTCTTGCCGCAGCCCGAGGGGCCGAGCAGGGTCACGAATTCGCCTTTGCGGATATAGAGGTTGATATCATCGAGGACGACCTTGTCGCCGAATCGCTTGCTGACGTGCTTGAGGTCGATGATGTGGTCGGAGGATGCCATCTTCTACCAGAGTTTGAGGCGGAGGTTGTAGAGGATGCCCACGCTGAGCTCGAGCGCATCCAGGAGCGAGTCGTATTCAGCCACGGCGTGCAGGCGGAGGTCCTGCGAGTCGCGCAGCGGGTAGAACTGGAGGACGGTGCCGAGGTTCCACCAGTTGGACTCGTAGAACTCCTTGTCGGTGGTGACGTAGTTGCCGCGCAGGGAGATGTCCCAGCGGTCGGAGGGGGCATAGTCGACGCGGCCGTGGAAGGTGTTGCCGCGGAGCAGGCGGGTATAATCCCAGTCGAGGCCGCAGGTGTTGGACCAGTCCATGGTCACGGTCCAGTCGCCGAGCAGGAGTTGGTTGCCCAGCGAGACGAGCCAGTTGTACTGGCCTTTGTCGATGCCCAGGGCGGACACGCTCCACAGCGGGGAATACCAGTCGTAATCACCGTGCCACTGGGCGGAATAGGTCCAGAGGCCGCTGCCGAAGGGGCGCTCGCCGAAGGGCGAGGTGGTCATCTGCACGCTGAAGGTGCTCAGCTCGGAGGGCGTGGTCCAGGCGACCTTGCCTCCCCACTGGTAGCAGGTCAGGTTGTTCCACAGGGGCGTGGCCAGGATCGGGTGTACCTCCCAGTCCCAGTCTTCGTATTCGTGGCCGCCGGTGGCGATGCAGTCCTTGCCGAGCGTGAAGGTCCAGCTGCCGAAGGTCAGGTCCACCTTGGCGAAGTCGAACAGGTTGTTGGTGTCGGAGAAGCCGATGCCTTTGTAGAGCGCAACGTTGTCCTCCTTGAACCACTCGATCGCGGAGCAGGTGAGCCAATGGTTCGCCAGGGTCCAGGAGAAATGCTCTGAAGCTTTGCCTTCAAAAAGGGTGTAGATGGAAGAATTGCCGAGGTCGAAGCCGAATTCTTTAGGGGAAGAGTACCAGCCGGGATTCAGGTCCAGGCGCGGGATGATGCTGAACTCGGCATAGTTACCGAGTTCGTCAGCCTCTTGCGAGTGCGCAAGCAAGCCGAGCAGCAAAGCTGCGATCGATAAAAGGTATTTCTTCATTTCCAACCATAAAAAGGGGTTTGGTGAAACTTTGGCGCAAAGATATGCATTTTTTCAGTAAATTTGACCCCGCCATCTTTTTATTTTCGCGCGATGTACAATTTCGACGAAATCATCGACAGGCGCGGTACGCGCTGCATCAAGTATGACACGCTCGAGGCCGAGTTCGGCCGGGCGGACCTCAATGCCCTGTGGGTCGCGGACATGGATTTCGCCACCCCGCCCTTCATCATCGACGCGCTGAAGCGCCGCCTGGAGCACCCCATCCTCGGCTACCCCACCACGGGCGCCGACTATTTCGAGATCGTCTCGAAGTGGGTGGAGGACCTGCACGGCTGGAAGGTCCCTGCAGACTGCTTCCGCTATGTGCCGGGCATCGTCAAGGGTTTCGGCTTCGCCCAGCGCTGCCTGCTGCAACCCGGCGACAAGGTGATCATCCAGAAGCCGGTGTACCACCCGTTCCGCATCGTCACGGAGGAGAGCGGCTTCGAGGTCGTCAACAATCCCCTGAAGCCCGTCTATGACGACGAGGGCTTCGTCCAGGGCTATGAGATGGACCTGGAGGACTTCGAGCGCAAGATCGACGCCCGCACGAAGATGCTGATCCTGTGCAACCCGCACAACCCCGGCGGCGTGGTCTTCCCGGAGGAGACGCTGCGCCGCCTGGCGGAGATCTGCGACCGCCACGGGATCATCGTCCTCTCGGACGAGATTCACTGCGAGATGCTCCTGGGCGGCCGCCGGCACCATCCTTTCGCCTCCGTCAGCGAGGCGGCGGCGCGCTGCACCATCACCTTCATGGCCCCGTCCAAGACCTTCAACATCGCCGGCGTGGTGAGTTCCTATGCCATCGTGCAGAATCCCGCCTTGGCGCAGCGGTTCTTCAAGTACCTGGAGTCCAACGAGACGGACTATCCGCCGATCTTCTCGGCCGAGGCCACGCGCGCGGCATATACGCCCGCCGGCAAGGGTTGGCGGGCCGAGATGCTGGACTATGTGCAGGGCAACGTGGACTTCGTGGACGGCTGGCTGCGCGCCAACCTCCCGCAGATCCGTGCCGTGCGTCCGCAGGCTTCGTTCCTCGTGTGGCTGGACTGCCGCAAGCTGGGTCTCCCCCAGCCCGCGCTCGTGGACCTGTTCGTGAGCAAGGCCCGCCTCGCGCTCAACGACGGGGTCGTCTTCGGCGAGGAGGGCCTCGGGTTCATGCGGCTCAATGTCGGCTGTCCGCGGGAGAATCTGCGTGCGGCCCTCGAATCCTTGCGGGACGCCGTCCGCGCCTAGACGCTCACGAGACCGTCCGCCACGGCGCGAGCCACGCATTCCACGATGCTGTCCAGGCCGAATTTCTCTTTGATACGCTCTTTGTAGCTGTCCACGGTGTTGAGGGAGATCTCCAGGGCCGAGGCTATCTGGGTGTTGCTATAGCCGGACGTGGTGAGCTGCAGTACTTCCAACTCCCTGGGTGTCAGGCCCATGGGCTTGCGGACCGCGAGGTTCCGTGCGTCGCCGAAAAGCCGCAGGATTTCCGCTTCGTTGATGGTCTCGCCGAAGAAGAGGCATCTGCCGTCGGCGACGTCGCAGATGGCCCGGATGATGGATTCCGGCGCAGAATCCTTGGCCAGATAGGCCGCGGCGCCGGAACTTATAGCCTTGAGGATATAGGCCGGTTTCTTGTAGTGGGACAGGACCAGCGAACGCACGGCAGGAAAGGCTTTCCGGAAGATGCCCAGCAGGGTCAGGCCGTCCGTCTCGGTTTCCAGTGAAATGTCCACCACTGCGACGTGTGTCTCCGGATGGGCGTTCAGGAAGGCAACGGCGGCGCCGGGAGAAGATACGTGTTCCACCGAGCCGATGGCGGAATCGGCCGAAAGGGCCAGTTTGAGCCCCATCACGAAGACGGCGGAATCTTCGATGAGCAGTACGTTTATCATAAATGTATCGTTATCTCAAGTCCTTTCCCGGGCAGGTTCCGGGCCTGCATCGTGGCATCCATCTTTCCCAGCAGTTCGTGCGTGATGACCAGGCCAAGCCCGTGACCCCACGCGGAGCCTTCCTTCTTCCCCGGGCCTTCATCCGTGATGGTAATGGTCCGCTCCCGGGCCTTCAGGCTTACTTTTCCGCCTGTAGGCGAGGCTTTCACGGCATTGTCCAGCACGTTCCGCAGGCAGGTCAGCAGCATGTTCCGGTCGGTGCGGACCGTCAGCGTGGGTGGAATGTCAAGTTCGATGAGCTCGCTGTCCTGCACGCTCCCGGCAGCCTCGGCAGCCAGTTCCCGGAGATTTTCTTCGCGCATGGCCGGTTCCAGCATTCCTTTCTGGTTCAGGGACCAGAGCAGGAGGTTCTCCAGCAGGGCACCGGTATTTTCGGCCGAGGCGCTCAGGGCCTGTAGCCCCTCCTTCATCTGGGCCGGGGAGAGTTTGTCGACCTGCTCCAGCAGCTGCCGGGCGAGCAATCGGTTGCCGGAGACGGGGTTTCGGAGGTCGTGGGAGATGATGGAGAAGAAGCGGTTGCGGGTGTCGAGCTGGGCCATGAGCAGCCGGCGTTCGCGCTGGTGGATGATCGTCCAGACGAGGGCGCCGATCAGCAGCAAGTAAAGCAGCAGGAAAGGCCAGCGAAGCCACAGCGGCAATGGGACACGGATCTCCCGGCAGGTGGATGTGCCTTTTTCCCAGCGGCCGAAGAGGTCCGAGTCTTGTTCCTCCAGGGTATAGCGGCCGGGGGTGGTACCCTCCGGCATGCCGGAGAAGCGACCGGGCGTCCACGCTCCCCTGTTGAGGCGATAGCGGTGTTGAACAAACTTCTGCAGGGGCAGGTTGCCCGTCGTGCGGATGGCGAGCAGGCTGTCCGGGTGGAATACCGCCGCTCCCTCGAGGCCCCCGAATGCCAAGCGGCCGTCGGTGAGGACACAGGCGGTCTTCTCGCCGAAGATGTCCGAGGGGAAGCCCAGCTCTTTCCGCACCCGGCCGATGCTGCCGTCGGTATCCACGAAATAGAGGCCCTCCTCCGTTCCGGCCCAGAGGCGGCCTTTAGCGTCGGCACGGACGGACTGGACCAGCTTGCCTTTGAGCAGCGGCGCCCGGCCGGGCGTCCACAGCCCCGCGCGGGTGGCTACCCAAAGCGTTCCGTTTGGGGCGAGGCAGAGGTCCGTGACATAGTTGTCCGGGATGGACAGACTGTCCAGCGGATTGGGTAAATATTTGGTAACCAGCCGAGTAGATTTGTCGATGAGATTAAGGCCTGCCTCCGTGGTGCCATAGGCCAGGTTCCCCTTGGCATCTTCGATGAGCCGGCTTCCCAGGCGGGAACTCAGGTAGATGGCAGAGTCCAGCGGGGGCTGCGGATAGAAGAAGGGACTCAGCCATTCGGGCGGCAGCGTCCGGCCGGTTTCCCGGTCCCATTCGTTGATGCCGACGCCCTCCCAGCTGACCACGTAGAAGCGTCCGTCGCGGCTCTCCAGGAAGTCCGCGATCCAGTTGTAGGAACTGCGGTCCTCCCAGGCCACGTTGTGTTGTTTGGGGTCAATGGGGCCGCTTATCTTGCCGTGGCGCCGCTTCCCGTCCTGGATGATGTCGAAACCGGTATTGTTCCAATAGCCGATGTACACGGCCCCTTCCCTATCCTCATACAAGCTGGATACGCGCTCGTCGTGGGTGCCGATCCAGAGTTTCCCGTCCCGGGTCTGCAGGAGGGCGGTGACCTGGCCGGTCGAGATTGTCTGCACTTGCTGCAGGCCCGGACAGAGCAACGAAAGGCCGTTGTCGCCGCCCGCCCAGAGGTTGCCCTGGCGGTCTTCGAAGAGGCAGTAGAGTTCGGCGGAAGAGAGACTGGCGGGGTCGTTCGGATCGTGGGTGAATACCCGGGTCGCTTCCGGGTTCTCAGGATTGACCAGACCCATTCCATAGGAGCCGGCGACCCAGAGTCGGCCCTGGCTGTCCGCCAGCAGACGGGCATGGGAGATGGGCAGTCGCCCGTGGTCGATCAGATCCGTTTCGCCGAAACTGTTCAGCGTGCCGCGGCTGTCGTCGAAGGCATAGAGCGTGCCGCCGACTTCGGCGTAACTGCCCGTGCAGCAGCTGTCGGAGTAGCGGAGGTGGGCCCGGGGATGATTCCGGTCTTGGACGAACTGCGTCCGGACAATCCGTCCGCCCAGCCACAATGTCCCTTCGCGATCTTCGTATAACTGAAAATAAGGGTAATCGCCTTCGTGGTAGCGTTTGTTATAGGGGGTTCGCGCCTCTTCCCGGATGCCGTTCTCCGGCGAGAAGGAGAGTTTCACCAGCAGGCTGTCCCCCACAGTCGCCCAGACATATCCGGCGGAATCCGCCAGCAGGGCGCGGATATTTCCGCCCCGGTAAGCTTCGGACACGGCCAGCCCAGGCATCTCAATGACTTGCAGCCCTTCGGTGGTGCCGGCCCAGATCCGGTTCCCGGGGTCCACAGCCAGGGCGTTGATGCGTTTCCCGGGAATCAGGGTCCGGAAATGCTCCCCATCAAAGCGGCTCAAGCCGCCCCGCGTGCCTACCAGCAGGGCTCCGAGCATGTCTTGAGCGAGGGCGTACACCGTATTGGAGGGCAGTCCTTCGGCCGAGAGATAGTTCACAAATCGGGGCTGGCAGGGCTCCGTAGGACCCGGTGCGGGCCGGGCATTCATCCCGATTGCGAACAGCAGCGTGAATATGACGGAGAATGGACACATGGTGTCGCAAATATATCAATTCCCACCGGATTATCCACGGTTATTTGGGCGTCCGTGGCGGATTCCGCCACAAGGATGAATGCGGCGAAAGGTATCTTTGTCAAAAACCTCAGGGTATGAAAAAAATGCTTTCCATTCTAGCTGTTTTGCTGCCGCTGACACTCCTGCCGGCCGGCGGGCAGAATGTAAAAATCGTGAGCCAGACCTGCCCCGATTGTGGCGTGACGGTCTATGGACGGCTGCTCGAGCCTTCCGATCATAAGCCCGGATGCCAATGGTATGTCGGTGCAGAAACGGAGTCTTCGGCAGACAGCCCGGCCTATTCAGACAGCAACTCATTCGGCCTGATCGAAGGTAAACCACTGACCGACAAAGAATACTATGAGCTCCTGCTTCGGACTCATTGCGACTACTGCGGAGGTGAAGGCACCAACCACAAGGCCGACTGCATCATCGGGAAAACCTATCTTCTCTGGCAGGATGCCATGCATGCCGGGCAGGAATGGGGCGCAATCCGGCTGCGGGACAATGTGGTTACACTCATGCTCGGGACCGGTTCCGGGATGGACAAGATCCACGCGATGCGCGGCACGGCCGCCCCGAAACCCGTCCCGGTGCCGGCCGCCGGGGAGTCCAGTACCAAACTCAAGGATTATACGCCCGCACCTGAGAAAGCTGCCGTCAGCGTCAGCGCACCGCTCATTCCCTGCCCGCTGGCGCAGCCCGCTCCCCAGTTCTCCGGCATCAATGAGCATGACATCGTCTATGACAAGCCCCAAGGCCTGGCAGCGCAACATCCTTGGGGCGAGGTTGATATGGATTGGATGCGCCGGATGAAGAGCCGGGGATACGATTACCTGTCGGATTATGATATCGAGCGATACAGCAATACGCCCGGGGGTACTGTATGTCTGGGAAAACGCACGGCCGAAGGACACGTTTTGTGGATGAGCCTGATGCTTGACAAAGACAGCGGCAAGTACATCGGGAGCGTGCTGAAAGATACCGAAGACAATGCCGGGAAAAGGGTTTCTATCCAGGATATCCGTTTCGAGGCGGAAGGGGACCTCGTCGTGTGGGAGTATTCAGGTGGACATAAAGTGGTCAGAAAGAACCTGGGAGGAGAAGTGGTCCGGGGCTACAACATAGAAGTTCTTCCCATCAGGGTCGATGGCCATCCTATAGTAGCGTACGGACCGGACCCCACCCGGAAAGGAATCATCGCCAAAGAAACGTGGTTGTATAATGACAAAGGGCAGAAAATTGCAGGTGGAGAACAACTTGAGTACTATGATGATGCCATCATTGCAAGGAATAGTGACGGGACCCGGACTACGCTTTACAATTGGCAGGGCGGATTTATCCGTTTCGATGTGGGCGGCCGGATTTCTGAATGGCTGGATGACATCCAGTGCTACAACAGTGACCGGGGGTCATATTATGTCATAAAAATTCGCGAAGGCCGTTTTGCTCTCTTAGCCAGCGGATTCCGCCAGGTGGGCGGTATCTATGCTTCGGCCGATGAGGCCCACGCAGCTTGGAAAAACATTAAAACAGACGAATAATGAAACGATTCCTGATTGTTTTCTCGGCAGTTCTGCTGGTCTTTTCCGCCTGCAGCGGCGGGAAGAAGGACTACTTCACCGACCTGTCCAAGGGCGAGACTCACCTCTGTCTGATCGCCTTCGAGGGCGGAAGCCAGAAGGGCTATACGGTCATCTCGGATGTCCTGTATGCCGGCACAGACACCTCGTCCCGCTACAAAATGATCTTTTATCTGCCCGACGGATGGGACGACGGCTATCCGATCTTCCTGGACCGCTATGTGCCGCAAAGCGGGGCTGCGTGGACCGCTTACCAGGGGGTCCCTGTGGCCGAGGCTGCACTCAAAGAGGGCAATATGATCGTCGTCCTCGTGGCGTATGACGAGTGGACGGCCATCCCGGACATCCTGCTGGCCCAAAACTTCCTGGTGGAGAACGATGCCGTCCTTCCGGGAGACAGCGAGCATATCCTTACCTCCGCTTCTTTTGAATTCGAATGATGAAAACGATTGTTGTCTTGTTGATGGCGTCCGCCCTGCTTCATAGCGCAGGGAACCAGGACCGCGTGACTTTCGTGGACAAGGGTGTGGAGAAGTGCGCCCTCAAATCCGGGGATCGCAACGGAGACGGGGTGCTGAGCCGTGCGGAGGCCGATGCCCTGGAGGTGCTGAACCTGACCCCCTACCGCATCGATATGTTCGAGGTGGGCAGCTATGCCGATTTGGAGCAATTTCCCCATCTGAAGCAGCTGTGGCTGGGAGAGAGCGATGTGCAGGAGTTGGATTTGTCGGCCAACTACCAACTGGAGCAGGTCTGTGTCCAGAGCGAGGCGCTCCGGGTGCTGACCCTGGCCGTCGGCTGCTCCCCCAAACTGATCACGCCGAATCGGGAAGGAGTACTCGTTGTCCGCCGGAAGTACAGCCGGAACGACCCCAATTCAATTTGGTACCAATAGACGCCGTGCCGTGAAAAGATTGTTGTTATTGACCCTTATGGTCGGCGGTATCGCTGCCGCGCAGACGCCGGAAGAACTCTATCAGGAGTATGTCACGCCGGAGACCCAGGCTATCCTGGACCGTTTCGAGGAGGCGGAGCGGCTGGCGCAGGATGCCGAGGAGGCCGCCCGTGCCCGCAAGACGCTGGCGCTGACGGCGGCCATCCTCATCGGTCTGATACCTGTGGGGGCGACCGTGCGGAGCATCATCCGGAAGAAGAGTTGGAGAGAGAATCCGTCCGGCACACGCAAAGTGCTGGGGCTCAGCCTGCTCGGCGGGGCCTCGCTGTTCGCGTTCAACTACAGCCTGTTCCTGCTGAAGATCCGGATGGGTAATGCATTCAACACAGCCTTCGTCTTCTTGATCGTGGCTGTGTTGATCGCAGGGAGTATTTATCTGTACCGGAAGAAGGGCTGAGAAGCTATTCTTTCGCTTCGCACAGGTCCTTGTCCGTCATCGCGCAGACGCAGGAGTCTGACCAGACGTTCTCCGCGGTCTCGATCATATCCACGATCGTGTAGACGGGCAGGATCATGCCCATCACTTCCACCGGCGCACCCATCCCCGTCATCAGGGAGAGGGTCAGGAAGAAGCAGCCCATCGGCACGCCGGCGTTGCCGACGGCCGAGATGACGGCGATCAGCACCCACAACAGCATCTGCCAGATGCTCAGCTCCATCCCGCCGCAGCGCATCACGAACAGCGAGGTCACGAGGATGAAGGCCGCGCAGCCGTTCATGTTGATCGTGGTGCAGATCGGCAGCACGAAACGCGATACTTTCTCGTCCACACCCAGCCGGTCCTCGGCCGAGGAGAGCGTGACGGGGAGCGTGGCGGCGGAGCTCTTGGTGAAGAGGGCCATCAGCACGGCCGGGCTCATCGCCCGGAACACCTTGACGGGGTTGAGCCCCCGGAGCAGCAGGAAGAGCGGCAGGATGATGAACATCTGGGCCAGGTTGCCGACCAGGATGACGAGCGCCCAGCGTACGAGCGTGCCGAGGATGACACCGTTAGCGATCTGCGCGCTGAGCTGGGCCGAGAAAGCCACGATGCCGAGCGGGAGGGTCCGGATGAGGGCCTTGATCAGGATGAAGAACACCTCCTGGAGCCCGTGGATGCCCTTGATGAGCACGCTCTTGCGGTCGGATTCGGGCATCACCGAGATCGCCAGGCCGAAGGCCACGGCGATCAGCAGGATGGACAGCACGTTGCCGGTCAGCAGCGGCTGGACCAGGTTGTTGGGGATCGTGGAGATGATGTGTTCGTAGAAGGTCTCCGAGGTCTCGGGCGCGGGCTGCGAGAGCATCGAGGACGGGATGGGCGCCGGATTGATCAGCAGATACAGGCCCAGGCCTACGGCCGCGGCCACGAAGGTGGTCGCGAGCGTGTAGGTGATGGTGTGCGTGAAGATCCGGCGCGTGCTCGCCTGCCGCCCGAAGGAGATGAGCGTGGTCAGGATGGCCAGGGCCACCGTGGGGATGGCCAGGAACTGGAAGAGGCGCGTGTAGACCGTGGCGATGAACGTGCACACGGCGTCGATGGCGTCAACGTGCAGCAGGCCCAGGACGACGCCGAGCACCAGCGCGCCGATCCACCAAAGGAGCTGGCGGTTGGACTCTTTCATCTATTCGAGGCTCTCAAGCTGGACGTCCGGGATCTGCTCCAGGCGTTCGAGCAGCTGGAGCACGCTCTCGCTCTTCTGGACGCGGAGCTGGAGCTCCACCTTGTACTTGGACTCCGTGCGCATCAGGGTGAAGTCGGCGACCTGCCCGCCCAGCCCCCTCACGGCGCTGGCCAGCGCGGCGCGGTCCTCCGAGACCAGCACGGCCTTGACTTCCCGGTCACCCACCTTGATGGAATGGAAATGCAGGGCCTCCAGCGAGATGAGCACCAGCGCCGTGCACAGGGCGCCCATCAGGTACAGGCCGCTGCCAGCCGCCAGGCCGATGGCGCCCGTGACCCAGAGTCCGGCCGCCGTGGTGAGGCCGCTGACGTGTTTGTTCTTCATGATGATACCGCCGCCGAGGAAACCCAGGCCCCCGACGACACCGGCCGCCACGCGCGCCGCGTCGAAGCGGGCCGCACCTTCGAAACCGTATTGGGAGATGATCATGAACAGGGCGGCGCCCAGCGACACGAGGACGTGGGTGCGCAGGCCGGCGCCCTTGGAGCGGAGCTCGCGCTCATAGCCGATGGCGGCGCCCAGCAGGCCGGCCGCCAGCAGGCGCAGGGAGAGTTGCAATGCAAAAGGAAGTTCAGACATATCTGGTCTTTTTGTCAGGATTCTTGCAAAGATAGCAAATTATTTCTGGATGGCGTTCCGCCCGGAGCCCAGCCAGGTCAGGCGCTTCCACACGTACTCCAGCGGGCCGTGGGTGTGGGATTTCATCCACCAGCGGCAGAAGGCGAGCTGCAGGACGAAGAGCACGATACCGAGCGCCAGGCTCTCCGTGGTGCCGAGCCGCAGGAAGAGGCCCCAGTGGTAGTAGAGCGCGGAGCCGACGATGCTCTGGGTCACGTAGTTGGTCAGGCTCATCCGCCCGTAGGGCGCCAGGCCCATCAGGCTCTTCTTCATCTTCGTGTCATAGAAGGCGAAGATGATGCCGGACACGAGGATGAGCATGAAGGCGAACTTGTGCAGGGAGTTGATGATGAGCAGGAGCGGGCGCAGGACGTTGCGGTTCTCGATGTATCCGGGCAGCAGGTTGCTCAGGCCGTAGAGCGGGAAGAAAGCGATCAGGCCAACGGCGAGGATGTGGCCCCAGGCGTAGTGCTTCTCCTCAAGGAAGAGCCCGCGCCGGCCGATCAGCAGGCCGAAGATGAACAGGGCCGCCGTCTGGAAGACGCGCGCATTGTCCCAGGCCCAGGCCAGGCTCGCGAGCTGGCCCTGCCAGAGGTTCACGCGCACCATCTGCAGGAAGGTGCCGCCGTTCTGCATCTCGCCGGCGGCGCCCCAGAGTGCGCCGGACGGGATGGCGGGCGTGACGAAGGAGGCGTCCGTGGCGGCGCGCAGCACGTAGTACAGCGCCACGGGCTGTATCAGCAGGATGCACGCCAGGATGAAGAGCGTGCGGTCCTTGAAGCGGCAGACCAGCGGCAGGATGAAGCCCACGAGCGAATAGAGCACCAGCACCTCCCCGGTGAAGAAGGCGGCATTGAGGTTGCCGATCACGAAGAGCAGGACCATCCGCCAGCAGAAGCGCAGGCGGAAGTCCCCGCCGCGCCGCCGCTCGTTGTCGTCCATGATGAAGAAACTGAATCCGAACAGCAGGGCGAAAATGGCGTAGCCCTTGCCGCCGAACAGGAAGAACATCCCGTCCCAGATGGCCTTGTCGCAGAAGCGCAGGAAGGTGCTGCGCGTCGCGGGGTCGGGAAACCAGTAGAAATTGAAATGCTCGATGCTGTGCAGCAGGATGATGCCCATCACGGCAAAGCCGCGCAGCACGTCGGCGACGTCGATGCGGGGGTGTTTCTTAAGCGACTGTTCCATATGCGGCAAAGATAAGCAATGCCGCGTGAAAGACGCTTTTTTTTCTGAAAAATAATTCTTACTTTTGTAACCGTTATGTTGTATGTGTATTACCAGATTTCCCGACGAGGCCGAAGATAGGAGGCGTAGAACCCTCCCACATCCCCGGAAATTCGGTAATTTATCCCTTTATCAAGAATTTTCGCCCAGCAATTGCAATTGACAATCCCGGTTTGTCTTGCCATTCGGGCAATTGTATACCATAATGAGCATCAATGTGATGGTGGCCGACCAGAGCCACACCCGCTTTGCGGAAGAAATCTGCCAGGAGATTTACATTTCATCCCTGGAGCGCAAGACCGGCATCGCCAAGCGCACGCCGGAATACATCAACGAGAAGATCCTCGCCGGCAAGGCGGTGATCGCCCTCACGGATGAGGGCGAGTTCGCAGGATTCTCCTACATAGAGTCCTGGGGCGGCAAGAGCTTCGTGGCCAACTCCGGACTGATCGTAGCCCATAAGTTCCGCGGACAGGGCATCGCCAAGCGCATCAAGGAGCAGACCTTCATCCTGTCCCGCAAGCTCTTCCCGGACGCCAAGATCTTCTCCATCACCACCGGCGCGGCGGTGATGAAGATGAACTACGAATTCGGCTTCCGCCCCGTCCCCTACACCGAGCTCACGGACGACCCTGAGTTCTGGAAGGGCTGCGAGGGCTGCCGCCACTTCGACATCCTGCAGAGCCACGACTACAAGATGTGCATCTGCACCGGCCTGCTCTACGACCCCAAGGAGCACCTGGAGATCCATCACCCCGGAGAATAAAAACTGCTGTCTATGGAAAAGAAAAAGAAAGTCGTCGTCGCATTCAGCGGAGGCCTCGACACCTCCTATACCGTGATGTACCTCGCCAAGGAGAAGGGCTACGAGGTCCACGCCGCCTGTGCCAACACCGGCGGGTTCAGCCCTGAGCAGCTCCGCACCAACGAGGAGAACGCATACAAGCTGGGCGCCACCAAATACGTGACCCTGGACGTCACGCAGGAATACTACGCCAAGAGCCTCAAGTATATGGTCTACGGCAACGTGCTCCGCAATGGCACGTATCCCATCTCGGTGTCCTCCGAGCGCATCTTCCAGGGAATGGCCATCGCCCGCTATGCCAACGAGATCGGCGCGGACGCCATCGCGCACGGCTCCACGGGCGCCGGCAACGACCAGGTCCGCTTCGACATGACCTTCCTGGTGATGTGCCCGCAGATGGAGATCATCACCCTCACCCGCGACGGCAATCTCAGCCGCAAGGACGAGGTGGACTACCTCAATGCGCACGGCTTCAAGGCCGACTTCGCCAAGCTCAAGTACTCCTACAACGTGGGCATCTGGGGCACCTCCATCTGCGGCGGGGAGATCCTCGACTCGCGCCAGGGCCTGCCCGAGAGCGCCTACCTCAAGCAGGTCAGCAAGAGCGGCTCGGAAATCCTGAACCTGGGCTTCGAGCAGGGCGAACTCAAGAGCGTCAACGGCGTGGACTACGCCGACAAGATCGCCGCCATCCAGGCCGTGGAGGCCGTGGGCGCCCCCTACGGCATCGGCCGCGACATGCACGTGGGCGACACGATCATCGGCATCAAGGGCCGCGTGGGCTTCGAGGCCGCCGCCCCGATGCTCATCATCGGCGCACACAAGTTCCTGGAGAAATTCACCCTCTCCAAGTGGCAGCAATACTGGAAGGACCAGGTGGCCAACTGGTACGGGATGTTCCTGCACGAGAGCCAGTACCTCGAGCCCGTGATGCGGGACATCGAGGCGATGCTCGAGAGCAGCCAGCGCAACGTCACGGGCACCGTGACGCTGGAGCTGCGCCCCTACGGCTTCTCCACCGTGGGCGTCGACTCCCCCTACGACCTGCTCAAGAGCAAGCTCGGCGAGTACGGCGAGACCCAGAAGGGCTGGACGGCCGCCGAGGCCAAGGGCTTCATCAAGGTCACGTCCACCCCGCTGCGCGTCTACTACGGCTCGCACCCGGACGAATTCAAGGAGGCCGAGTGATGGTACGGGTCGGCATCATCGGCGGGGCCGGCTACACGGCGGGCGAGCTGCTGCGCATCCTGGTCAACCACCCGGAGGTGGAGATTGTCTTCGTGCACTCCACCAGCAACGCCGGCAACTACCTGTACGAAGTCCACGGCGGCCTGTTCGGGGACACGGAGTTGCGCTTCAGCGACAGCTACGACCTCACGGCCGTGGACGTGCTCTTCCTCTGCTCGGCCCACGGCCGGAGCCGCGAGTTCTGGGCGGAGAACGCCCGCCCCGCGGGCCTGAAAGTCGTGGACCTGGCGCAGGACTTCCGCGACGAGTCCGAAGGGTACGTATACGGCCTGCCGGAGTGGCAACGCGAGCGGATCCGCACCGCGGACCTGGTGGCCAATCCCGGCTGCTTCGCAACGGCCATCCAGCTGGCGCTGCTGCCGCTTGCGCGCGCCGGCCTGCTGCACTCCCCCGTCCACGTGACGGCCGTCACGGGCTCCACGGGCGCTGGCGTCAAGCCCTCGGCCACCACGCATTTCAGCTGGCGCAGCGACAACCTGTCGACTTACAAGGTGTTCGAGCATCAGCACTTGAAGGAGATCTGCCGCAACCTGGGCTTCGATGACATCCGGTTCGTGCCGATGCGCGGGGACTTCACGCGCGGGATCTTCGCCTCCGTGACGGTGGACTGCCCGCTGTCCGGCGAGCAGGCGCTCGCGCTCTACAAAGACTACTATGCCGACGCGGCGTTCACCTTCGTGTCCGACCGCCCGGTGGACCTCAAGCAGGTGGTCAACACCAACAAATGCATCGTGGCGCTGGAGAAACACGGCGACACGCTGGTCGTCTCGTCCGTGATCGACAACCTCCTCAAGGGGGCGTCAGGCCAGGCGGTCCAGAACATGAACCTGATTTTCGGACTTCCCGAGACAACGGGCCTCAAGCTGAAGGCATCAGCATTCTAGACGGATATGGAACTTTTCGATGTCTACTCCCTCTTTGACGTCACGCCCGTACGGGCGCGCGGGTGCACCGTGTGGGATGACAAGGGGCAGGAATACCTCGACCTCTACGGCGGCCACGCCGTCATCTCCGTGGGCCACTCGCATCCGCACTACGTGGAGGCGCTGAAGGCCCAGCTGGACAAGATCGGCTTCTACTCCAACAGCGTGCGCAACCCGCTGCAGGAGGAGCTGGCGCACCGCCTCGGCGCCGCCAGCGGCTATGAAGATTACTCCCTGTTCCTGGACAACAGCGGCGCGGAGTCCAACGAGAACGCCGTCAAGCTGGCGTCCTTCCACACCGGCAAGGACCGCGTGATCGCCTTCCGGCGGAGCTTCCACGGCCGCACTTCCGGCGCCGTGGCCCTGACGGACAACCCGGCCATCGTCTCCCCCTTCAACAAGCACCACCGCGTGACCTTCTGCGAACTGAACGACGGCGACGCCGTGGCCGAGGAGCTCGCCAAGGGCGACGTCGCGGCCGTGATCGTGGAGGGCATCCAGGGCTGCGGCGGGATCCACGTCCCTGAGCCCGGCTTCCTGCAGGCGCTCTCCCGCCTGTGCGAGCGCTACCACGCCGTGCTGGTCCTGGACGAGGTCCAGAGCGGCTACGGCCGCACGGGCAAGTTCTTTGCGCACCAGTGGGCCGGCATCCGCCCGGGCATCATCACGCTGGGCAAGGGCATCGCCAACGGCTTCCCCTGCGGAGGCATCCTCATCGCGCCCGAATTCCAGGCCCGCAAGGGGATGCTCGGCACCACCTTCGGTGGCAACTACCTTGCCTGCGCCGGCGCGCTGGCGGTGCTCGACATCATCGAGCAGGAGGGCCTGGTGGAAAACGCCCGCCTCGTGGGCGACTACCTCAAGCAGCACATCCCGGCGAGCCCGCGCATCAAGGAGGTGCGCGGCCGCGGCCTGATGCTCGGCATCGAGTTCTGCGAGAGCGTGGCTCCCCTGCGTCGCAAGCTCCTCTACGACAAGCACATCTTCACCGGCGTGGCCGGACAGGACATGATCCGGCTGCTCGCCCCGCTCTGCCTGACGCAGGCCGAGGCGGACCGGTTCCTCGAAGCATTCACTGAAGTACTCGGACAATGAAATCATTCTTCCACGTCAGCGACATCGGCGACCTCGGCGCAGCGCTCGCGGAGGCCCGGCAGGTCAAGGCCACGCCCTTTGCCTGGAAACACCTCGGCCAGGACAAGACCATCATGCTGGTCTTCTTCAACAGCAGCCTGCGCACGCGCCTGAGCAGCCAGAAGGCCGCGCTCAACCTGGGGATGAACCCCATCGTGCTCAACATCGGCCAGGACAGCTGGAAGCTGGAGACGGAGATGGGCGTGGTGATGGACGGCGACAAGTCCGAGCACCTGCGCGAGGCCATCCCCGTGATGACCAGCTACTGCGACCTGATCGGCATCCGCTCCTTCGCGGGGCTGACCGACCGGGAATACGACTACAACGAGACGGTGCTCCGCCAGTTCATCGAGTACGGCGGCAAGCCCGTGATCAGCCTCGAATCCGCCACGGTGCACCCGTGCCAGGCTTTCGCGGACCTGATCACGATCGACGAATACAAGGAAACGAAGCGCCCCAAGGTCGTGATGACCTGGGCCCCGCATCCGCGGGCGCTCCCCCAGGCCGTGCCGAACTCCTTCGCGGAGTGGATGAACGCCGCGGACGTGGACTTCGTCATCACGCACCCCCACGGGTACGAACTGGATCCGGCCTTCGTGGGCGGCGCCCGCGTGGAGTACGACCAGATGAAGGCCCTGGAGGGCGCCGACTTCGTCTACGCCAAGAACTGGAGCTGCCCGGGCGTGACCAACCCCGCGCAGTACGGCCAGGTCCTCAGCAAGGACATGGGCTGGACCGTGGACGCGAAGCACATGGCCGTGACCAACAACGCCTACTTCCTGCACTGCCTGCCCGTGCGCCGCAACATGATCGTCTCCGACGAGGTGATCGACTCGCCGCGCAGCCTGGTGATCCCCGAGGCGGCCAACCGCGCCGTCTCCGCACAGGTGGTGATGAAACGGATGCTCGAGAGCCTATGATCAGCGTCTACAAGGTGGGAGGCAACGTGGTGGACGATCCGGCGGCGCTGGAGCGCTTCTGCCGCGATTTCGCCGCGGTGGAGGGGCCCAAGGTGCTCGTCCACGGCGGCGGCGTGCGCGCCAGCCAGGTCCAGAAGGCGCTGGGCCAGGAGCCGGTCAAGGTCGAGGGGCGCCGCGTCACGGACGCGCAGACCCTCGAGGTCGTGACGATGGTCTATGCCGGCTGGTGCAACAAGGACATCGTGGCCCGCCTGCAGGCCGAGGGCTGCAACGCCATCGGACTGGCCGGCTGCGACGGCGGGGTCATCACGGCCCGCCGCCGGCCGCCGAAGACCCTCTCCGACGGGGTCACGAAGGTGGACTACGGCTTCGTTGGCGACGTCACACCGGCCTCGGTCAACCGGGACTTCCTCCTGCAACTGCTCTCGGCCGGACTCGTGCCCGTGCTGAGTGCCATCAACCACGACGGCGCCGGACAACTGCTCAACACCAATGCCGACACCGTGGCGGCTGCGATTTGTGTCGCGCTGGGCGCAAAACTATTTTATTGTTTCGAAAAAAATGGCGTACTTTGTGACCGGAATGACGACCAGAGCGTGATTCCCGTCCTCGATCCGCAGGCCTATCAGCGGCTCAAAACCGAAGGACGCGTCGCCGACGGGATGATCCCCAAGATCGACAACGCGTTCCAGGCCTTGCGGGACGGTGCGGCCGGGGTCGTCATCCGGAGCGCCGACCTGTCGGCGCCGGGCGGTACGAGTTTGACCTTATGAATTTGTACGAAGAATCCATACAGCTGCTGCGGCAGATGGTCCGCATCCCCTCCCTCTCCGGGGAGGAGGCGGGCGTAGCCGCCTGCATCGGAGCGGCCCTGGACGCCTGGGGCATCCCTTATGAGCTGGTCCGGGGCAACGTGCTGGCGCGCAACCGACGTTTCGATCCCGGCAAGCCCACCCTCGCCCTCGACGCCCACCTCGACACGGTCCCCGTCAGCAGCGGTTATTCTCGCGACCCGTTCGATTCCGGCAACGATCCCGATATCATTTACGGACTGGGTTCCAATGACGATGGCGGAAGTGTAGTGTCTATGATTGCTGCATTCCGCCATTTCTATGACGCGCAGATGCCCTTCAACCTGGTGCTGGCCCTCACCCGCCAGGAGGAGGTGGCCGGTCCGGACGGCGCGCGCTGGCTCTACGCCCCGGATGGGCTGTTCGCCACCGACCCGCGCTGGCCGATGCCGCGCCGCGTGATCGTGGGCGAGCCCACGGGGATGCGCCCCGCCACGAGCGAACGCGGCCTGCTGGTGCTGGACGGACTTGCCCTGGGCGTGAGCGGCCACGCCGCCCGCGGCGAGGGCGTCAATGCGCTCTACATCGCCCTGGACGACATCGCCGCCCTGCGTGCCCACCAATTCTCCCGTCCCTCCCCGCTGATGGGCGAGGTACACCTCAATGTGACGCAGATCGCCGCCGGCCACGCCCACAACGTCATCCCCGACCGCTGCAGCTTCGTGGTGGACATCCGCCCCACGGAGCAGTACACCAACGAGGAGATCCTCGCGGAACTGCAGGCGCTCTGCCGCAGCAGCCTCAAGGCGCGCAACCTCACCAACCGCTCTTCGGCCACGGCCGCGGACTCTCCCCTGCTGCAGGCCGCTGCGGCGCTCGGGCTCGAGACCTACTCCTCGCCGACCACATCCGACTGGATGCGCATCCCCTGCGATGCCGTCAAGCTGGGTCCCGGCGAGTCCGCCCGCTCCCACAAGGCCGACGAATACATCCTCGCGCGCGAAATCGCGCAAGGCATAGATGGATATATAGCTTTTATTGAGACACTATATGGCTACTCTTTGGAATAAAGGGACTTCCGCCACGGAAGCCGTTGAGCGTTTCACGGTCGGCAACGACCGCGTGCTCGACCTCGCCCTGGCCCGCTACGACGTGCAGGGCTCCCTGGCGCACATCCGGATGCTGGAGCGCATCGGCCTGCTGACGGCCGACGAGCTGACGGCGCTCAGCGCCGCGCTCGAGCGCATCGCCGCGCGCATCGAGTCCGGTGACTTCGTGCTGGAGGACGACGTGGAGGACATCCACTCCCAGGTGGAGCTGCTCCTCACGCGCGAGCTCGGAGAGATGGGCAAGAAGATCCACTCCGGGCGGTCCCGCAACGATCAGGTCCTCGTGGACATCAAGCTCTTCCTGCGCGACGAGCTGCGCTCCGTGCGCGGAGAGGTCCTGACCCTGTTCCGGACCCTGCAGGGCCTCAGCGACCGCTACAAGGAGGTGCTGCTGCCCGGCTACACGCACGCGCAGGTGGCGATGCCCTCTTCCTTCGGCCTGTGGTTCGGCGCCTATGCCGAGGCGCTCGTGGACGACATGTACCTGCTGGGCGGGGCCTACAAGGTGGTGGACCGCAATCCGCTCGGCTCCGCCGCCGGCTACGGCAACTCCTTCCCGCTGGACCGCCAGCTGACCACGGACCTGCTGGGCTTCGCCTCGCCGGTCTACAACAGCGTGGCCGCCCAGATGCAGCGCGGGCGCACGGAGCGCGCCGTGGCGTCGGCCCTGGGCTCCGTGGCGCTGACACTCAACAAGTTCGCCTCCGACTGCTGCCAGTATATGTGTCCGAACTTCGGCTTCATCAAGTTCCCGGACGAGCTGACCACGGGCTCCAGCATCATGCCGCACAAGAAGAATCCCGACGTCTGGGAGATCCTGCGCGGCAAGTGCAACCGCATCCTCGCCGCGGAGAACGAGATCTCCCTGCTGTGCAGCAACATGCCCCACGGGTACCACCGCGACTACCAGCTCCTCAAGGACATCCTCTTCCCCACCCTGGAGCTGATGCACGACTGCCTGCAGATGGCGGACTATATGCTGCAATACATAGAGGTGAACACCCACATCCTGGACAATCCCCTCTACGACTACCTCTTCACGGTCGAGGAGGTGAACCGCCGTACGCTCGCCGGCACGCCTTTCCGCGAGGCCTACCGGCAGGTGGGCGTGGAGGTCAACGAAGGCCGCTTCCAGTACGGCGGCGGCCGGGGCCACGGCGACCTCAAGGCCTCCGACCTGGGCCACACGCACCTGGGGAGCCTGGGCAACCTGTGCAACGACCGGATCGCCGCCCTGATGGACGCGGCGGCCGACTGGCAGAAAGCAAGATAACATACTTACGATATGACAACACGCAAAAAAGCGACACTCGTCCTGCAGAACGGACGCAAAATGGAGGGCTGGGCCTTCGGCTACGACGGCCCGTGCGACGGAGAGGTGGTCTTCTCCACGGCGATGGTGGGATACACCGAGAGCCTGACGGATCCTTCCTTCTCCGGCCAGATCCTCTGTGCCACCTACCCGCTCCTCGGCAATTACGGCATCTCCCCGATGGAGACCGACCGGGACGGCCTGCTCAAGAGCTTCGAATCCGAGAAAATCCACATCCGCGGCCTGGTCGTGACCGACTACAGCGAGGAATACAGCCACTGGGACGCCGTCAAGAGCCTGGGCGACTGGATGGCGGAGCAGAAGGTCCCGGGCGTCTCCGGCATCGACACCCGCCTGCTCACGCAGATCCTGCGCGAGGAGGGCTCGATGCTTGGCAAGATCGTGCCCGAAGGGATGGACGACGGTACGTTCGACGTGGCCGACCCGAACCTGGAGAACCAGGCGGCCATCGTCAGCTGCAAGGAGGTGATCCGCTACGGCAGCGGCGACAAGAAGGTCGTGCTGGTGGACTGCGGCGTCAAGCACCAGATCCTGCGCTGCCTGGTGCGGCGCGGCGTGGAGGTGATCCGCGTCCCCTGGGACTATGATTTCAACCAGATGGAGTGGGACGGCCTGTTCATCTCCAACGGCCCCGGCAATCCGATCCACTGCAAGGCCACGGTGGAGCACATCCGCCAGGCCATGCAGACCGGCAAGCCGATCTGCGGCATCTGCCTGGGCAACCAGCTCCTCGGGATCGCCGCCGGCGCGTCGACCTACAAGCTCAAATACGGCCACCGCTCCCACAACCAGCCCGTGCGCCAGGTGGGCACGGACCGCTGCTACATCACGGCCCAGAACCACGGCTATGCGCTGGACGAGAGTACCCTCCCCGCTGGCTGGGAGCCGTATTTCACCAATATGAACGACGGCACCAACGAGGGCATCCGGCACAAGACCAAGCCCTTCTTCACCGCCCAGTTCCATCCTGAGGCCTCCAGCGGCCCCGAGGACACCGAATTCATCTTTGACGACTTTATCTCCCTGTTATGATCTACCCCCATATCAAAAAAGTACTGGTGCTCGGATCGGGCGCCCTCAAGATCGGCGAGGCCGGCGAATTCGACTACAGCGGCTCCCAGGCCCTCAAAGCCCTGCGCGAAGAGGGCATCAAGACGGTCCTGATCAACCCCAACATCGCCACCGTGCAGACCTCGGAAGGCGTTGCGGACAAGGTCTACTTCCTGCCGGTCACCCCTTTCTTCGTGGAGCAGGTCATCAAGAAGGAGCAGCCGCAGGGCATCCTGCTGGCCTTCGGCGGCCAGACGGCGCTCAACTGCGGCGTGGAGCTGTACAAGAACGGCATCCTCGAAGCCAACGGCGTGCAGGTGCTCGGCACCCCGGTGCAGGCCATCATCGACACGGAGGACCGCGAGTTCTTCGTGGACCGGATGGACGAGATCGGCATCAAGACCATCAAGTCGCACCCGGCCTCCAATATGGAGGAAGCCCGCGCCGCCGCCCGCGAGGTCGGCTACCCGGTGATCCTGCGCGCAGCCTATGCGCTGGGCGGCCAGGGCTCCGGCTTCTGCGAGAATGAGGCGGAGCTGGAGGTGATGGCCCCCAAGGCCTTCTCCTTCTCCCCGCAGGTCCTGGTGGAGAAGTCCCTGCGCGGCTGGAAGGAGATCGAGTTCGAGGTGATGCGCGACCGCTTCAACAACTGCATCGCCGTCTGTAACATGGAGAATTTCGACCCGCTCGGGATCCACACCGGCGAGAGCATCGTGGTGGCGCCCTGCCAGACGCTCACCAACGACGAGTGCAACTTCCTCCGCAAGAAGGCCATCGAGATCGTGCGCCACGTGGGCATCGTCGGTGAGTGCAACGTGCAGTATGCCTTCAGCCCCGACGGCGAGGACTACCGCGTGATCGAGATCAACGCCCGGTTGAGCCGCTCCTCTGCGCTGGCCTCCAAGGCCACGGGCTATCCCCTCGCCTTCATCGCCGCCAAGATCGGCCTGGGCTACGGCCTGCACGAGCTCAAGAACACCGTCACCAAGACCACACCCGCCTTCTTCGAGCCTGCGCTGGACTATGTGGTCTGCAAGATCCCCCGCTGGGACCTCGCCAAGTTCAAGGGCGTCTCCCGCGAGATCGGTTCCAGCATGAAGAGCGTCGGCGAGGTGATGGCCATCGGCCGCACCTTCGAGGAAGCGATGCAGAAGGGCCTCCGGATGATCGGCCAGGGCGCCAACGGCTTCGTGTGCAACAAGCCCTTCCGGGGCGAGGACCTCGACGACCTGCTGCGCCACCCCACGGACGTGCGCATCTTCGCCATCGCCGCGGCCTTCGAGGCCGGCTATTCCGTGGACCGCATCTACGAGCTGACCAAAATCGACCGGTGGTTCCTGGACAAGCTGTACAACATCGAGCGCACCTACCAGGAGCTCGAGGCCTGCAAGGGCCTGACGGACATTGGCATCGACCTGCTCCGCAAGGCCAAGTGCCAGGGCTTCTCCGACATCCAGATCGCGCGCGTGCTCGGCACGCCCGAGGCCAAGGTGCGCGAATACCGCGCCTTCCTGGGGCTGCGCCCGTATGTCAAGCAGATCGACACGCTGGCGGCGGAGTTCCCCTCCTCCACCAACTACCTCTACCTCACCTACAACGGCGAGGTGGACGACATCAGTTTCGACGACGGCTCCAATACCGTCATCGTCCTGGGCTCCGGCGCCTACCGCATCGGCAGCAGCGTGGAGTTCGACTGGTGCGGGGTCAACGCGCTCAACACCCTGCGTGCGAGCGGCTACAAGGCCGTGATGATCAACTACAACCCCGAGACCGTCTCCACGGACTACGACGTCTGCGACCGGCTCTATTTCGACGAGCTCAGCTTCGAGACCGTGATGGAGATCTGCGGGATGGAGAAGCCTTACGGCGTGATCGTGAGCGTGGGCGGCCAGATCCCCAACAACCTGGCCGTGCCGCTGATGCGCGCCGGCGTGCACATCCTCGGGACCACGGCCCACGACATCGACCGGGCCGAGGACCGCAACAAGTTCTCCCAGATCGTGGACAAGCTCGGCATCGACCAGCCGCGCTGGAGCGAGCTCACCACGATGGAAGATGTGGACCGCTTCGTCGACGAGGTCGGTTTCCCGGTGCTGGTGCGCCCGTCCTACGTGCTCTCCGGCGCCGCGATGAACGTGTGCTACAGCAAGGAAGACCTGCGCATCTTCCTCGGGATGGCCGTGGAGGTCTCCGAGGAGCATCCGGTGGTCATCAGCTCCTTCATGCAGCGCTGCAAGGAGCTGGAATGCGACGCGGTGGCCGACGGCGGCAAGGTGATCGCCTACGCGATCTCCGAGCACATCGAGTTCGCCGGCGTCCACTCCGGCGACGCCACGATCCAGTTCCCGCCGCAGAAGATCTACGGCATCACGGCCGCCAAGATCCGCAAGACCACGGCCGCCATCGCGGCGGAGCTGCACATCACGGGACCGTTCAACATCCAGTTCCTGGCCACGGACAACTACATCAAGGTGATCGAGTGCAACCTGCGCGCTTCGCGCAGCTTCCCCTTCGTGTCCAAGGTCCTCAAGGTCAACTTCATCGACCTGGCCACGCGCTGTATGCTCGGCCAGCGGCCCGAGCGCATCGACATCGACCCGTTCGAGCTGGACTACGTGGGCATCAAGTGCTCGCAGTTCTCCTTCGCCCGCCTGGGCAAGGCGGACCCGGTGCTGGGCGTGGACATGGCTTCCACCGGCGAGGTGGGCTGCATCGGCGACACCCTCGACGAGGCCCTGCTCAAGTCGATGCTCTCCGTGGGGCACCGCATCCCGAAGAAGTCCATCCTGATCTCTTCCGGCAACCCGATCCAGAAGGCCGACCTGCTGCGCGCCTGCCAGCTGCTGGCCAAGAAGGAGTACACGATCTACGCCACGGGCGGCACCTGCAAGTACCTGGTCGACAACGGCGTACCGGCGCTGCGTGCCCTTTGGCCGAACGAGATGGAGGAGGGCGTGCCTGCGGCGCTGGACCTGATCCGTACGCACCAGGTCGAGCTGGTGATCAACATCCCCAAGAATTTCACTCGCAAGGAGCTCAGCAATGGCTACTTGATGCGGCGCGCCGCCATCGACTTCAACGTCCCGCTGATCACCAACAGCCGGCTGGCGACCGCCTATATCCGGGCCTTCTGCTCGACCCCGCTGGAGAAGATCTCCATCAAGAGCTGGGACGAGTATTAGCGGCTCGCTGACGTGGCGCGGACGAAGTTCTTCTATCACCTGCTTGCCCTGGCCGTCGTGGCGGTCTGGGGCGTCACCTTCGTCTGCACCAAGGAACTGATCCGCGCCGGCCTGATGCCGGCGCAGATCTTTGCCATCCGCTTCACGCTCGCCTACCTGGGCATCCTGGCGCTCTCGCTCGTCCAGGGGCGCGGGCGGATGCGGCTGTGGAGCCGCGACTGGAAGGACGAGCTGCTCTTCGTCTTCCTGGGCATTACCGGCGGGTCGTTCTACTTCCTGACGGAGAACACCGCACTCGCCTACACGCAGGCCAGCAACGTGGCCTTCCTGGTGTGCAGTGCGCCGCTGATCACGGCCCTGCTGAGCCTGGCCTACAGCCGGCTCCGCAGGGACCGCTTCTCCGCGGCGCTGGAGGACGTGCGGCTGGACTTCCCGCTGGTCGGGGGCACGGTCCTGGCAATGGCTGGGATGGCGTTGATGCTCTTCGACGGTGCCCGCCTGCAGGTGTCGCTGCGCGGCGACCTGCTGGCGGTCGGCGCCGCCGTATGCTGGGCGCTCTACAGCCTGTTCATGGGCAAGATGACCGAGGAGTACGGCGCCGTGTTCGCCACGCGCAAGGTCTTCATCTACGGCCTGCTGACCATCATCCCCTTCCTCGTCGGGCGGGGCGGTTTCCCGCTGGAGGCCCTGCAGCGGCCGGCGGTCATCCTGAACCTGCTTTTCCTCGCGCTGATTGCCTCGCTCGCCTGTTTCGTGGTCTGGAACCTGGTGATGTCAAAGCTCGGCAACATCACGTCCACCAACTACGTCTACCTCAATCCGGTCTTCACCCTCATCACGGCGATGATCTTCCTGGGCGAGCGGATGACCCTCGCCGGAGCCGTGGGCTCCGCCCTGATCCTGGGCGGGGTCATCCTCGCCGGCCAGCACGGGCGGCGCCCCCGCCGCTCCTGACGTCCTGCCCGGCCCGCACTTGACGTCATGCCCGGCTCGACCGGGCATCTCCCTCCCCGGACCATTTTTTTTGCAGTCAGCAAATGTTTTTTTTTGCAAATCAGCAAAAAGTGCCTATATTTGCAGTCCAAACCTCGGTGCTGTAGCTCAGATGGTAGAGCAAAGGACTGAAAATCCTTGTGTCGGCAGTTCGATTCTTCCCAGCACCACGCAGACCCGCTCGACAGAGCGGGTTTTCTTTTTTTTCCTGAATGCTGCTCGCAGTCAGGGTCCTTTTCGTCGCACGCGCATCCACGCTTCGCTGACTGCGGCCCTACCCGGGCAAAATGCTCCTCGAAGGACCCTGCCTGTCTCACGGACGCATTCTGGGACCTGACTCGGATGAGGGTGCAGCATAGCACGAATCCCAAAGGTTTGGATCGAAATTTTACGAAAATCGTATATTAATTTTATGTTTTTCGTAAAACTGGCATCGTCTTTGTTAACTGAGGTGGCAGAACAAATGCATGACAACATGAATCACTCAACGCAAAAGAGCATCAAGCGGCTCTCCGTCGCCACCCTTATCATAGGAGGAATCACACTCGCTTATCTTTACTGGGAGATGATTGCCCAGCTGTGGGTGGACAGCTACATTTATCCCCTGACCTGGAACCCTGACATCAAGGGTTGGCAGATCTTTATCCTGGCGGCCCGTTTCATCGGCATCACGGCGCTATTCATCCTGTGCTGCATTTTCCTGTACCGGACCAACAAGGGGCTGGCAGATGGTGAAATCTTCCCGAAATCCAACATTTCCCTCATTCGATGGACGGCCCTGGTCGCCGGGCTCCTCGCCTTTGTCCACTCCAATTACGCCGCCGTCGTGAAAGGAGAATCGCAGCTGACGCTCGATTCCAACACCATCCTGGTTCCGCTCATCGTCCTCCTGTTTGCGGGACTTTACAAAATGGCATACCTGGCCGCGCAAGACAGCAAGCTCGCGATATGATTACCGTCAACCTCGACAAGATGCTCTGGGAGCGGCACATGAAGCTCTCGGAACTGTCAGACAAGATCGGCATCTCGATGACCAACCTTTCCCTGCTCAAAACGGGGAAAGGCCGGGCCATCCGCTTCACCACGCTCAACAAGCTCTGCAAGGTGCTCGAGTGCCTGCCCGGCGACATCCTGGACTACCAACCCGACCCGGAAGATGCTGAAATGGAAGAGGATATCTATGCGGATTGAATTGCTTGCCGTCCTGGCGCTGTTCCCTACCCTGCTGGCAGCGCAGGAACACGTCACCGTGAAAGGGCGTATCGTCAACAGGCAGGGCGAAGCCGTCGAGTACGTGCAGATCGGCGTGCCCAAACATCAAATAGGCACGATATCTGACGCTGAAGGCCGTTTTGAGATCGAAGTCCCCCGTGACACGCTGGTTTTTTTCCACGTGTCTTATCAGCAGACTTCGTTTCCCGTCACGGGCCCTGCCGACGACGTGACCATCGTCCTTCATGAGCAGGAACTGCCGCCGGCCGTATCCATCGGCGGGAACGCCAAAGAGAAGTATCTGATGCGTCCCGGGATGAATGTGTTGAAGGATATCGGAGTCATCAGCACGTCCCTGAAAGATGGGCATCCGTCAGGTCGGGAACTGGGATCGGTCGCCAAGGCGGCAAAGCCCTTCCTCGTGAAAGAGATCCTGTTCTCCATACGCAGCAACCACATCCCCGGTTGCGTCGCGTCGATCAACATCTATCGGATCGAAGGGAAGACGGAGTCGTTTGTCAACGTGCTCCACCGCCCCATTTATTTCGATGTCGCCGTCTCGGACGGCCCACAGCACTTCGACATCCGTCCTGAGGAGCCCCTTCTTCTGGAACCAGGACGATATTTCATCGCCTTCCAGGTCGTCGGGTATGACGGGCAGGCCCCGCAAACCGGAGAGCCGGCCATGGACTTCAATGTCTTCCTGAAGAACAGTTACCTCCGGGAAACGGCCCTGGGCAGAATGGAACATTTCCCCGTCAACATAGGCATAGCCGTAAAAGGCTTTGAATATCAATGATAAATGAATATAAATGAGACACCTTTTTTCTCTGCCAGTCTCCTGCATCCTGCTCGCGGGTTTATGCGCCTGTAAGCCGCAAGTCCCTGAGACCACGCACATCCACGGACGCATCGAAGGTGGCACTGCCGACCTGGTCACGGTCACTGTTTTGGATTACGACATTTTGAATGAGTCCGTCGAGGTCAGGGACGGTGCATTCGACTATGATCTGGATACCAATCCCGCGGTCTCTGCGCTATTTACCTGCTTCCTCGACGGCGTTCCCATCCAGCAACCCCTGATCCCGGACGGGTCGGAGCTGACGGTCGTTTTCTCGCGTGAAGGATCCACGCTGGCTTCCTCGGACAGGAAATCCCTCAACCACCGCTTCGCGGAGGAGGATCGCCTGGCGCGCGAGATTGCCCCCTGGAACAGGCAGTATATGGAGCTTCTGCGCGCCGGCGCTCCCCAGGAGAGTCTCGATTCGCTGTTCGCCCTTTTCCGCCCCGCCCTTGAGAAACAGCATGCGTACTCCCTGGAAGATTTCGAGAAGCAGAAAGACAATTACCTCGGAGTCCAGGCATTGCTGAACCTGAGCGGGGGCGTGACGGAGGAACAGTTGGATTCGATGATTTCCACGCTGGTCCCCGGTGTCATCAGCACCGTCAGTATCCAGGTGCTCTTGGAGCAGATACACGGTGCAATAGAAACGAGACCGGGGATGCCGTTCGTGGACTTTAGCGTCGATACGGAGAACGGGACGGTCCGGCTTTCCGATTACGTCGGCAAGGGAAAATATGTACTCGCCGATTTCTGGGCCAGTTGGTGCGAACCTTGCCTGGCAGAGATGCCCTATCTCAAAGAAGCCTACGAGAAGTACAACGGACCGGACTTTACCATCCTGGGGATTGCGGTCGGTGATGATCCGGAAGACAGCCGGGCGGCCGTCCGGGAGCACGGATTGCCCTGGGAGCAGATCCTTGTCGGAATGCACACGGACGTGATCGAAGCCTACGATATCAAGGCCATCCCGGAAATGATCCTCTTCGGTCCCGACGGCACGATCCTGCAGCGCGGTATCCGTGGGGCAGATATCGACATCAGGGTAAAAGAATACCTGGACTGATCCCTGCCTGCGAGCAGCATTCCGGAGGAGCGCTTCCTATTTGTAGCGGCGGAAGGTGTAGCGGGTTCCGGAACCCACGGATTCTTTTTGGATGACAAGCGTCGTGCGGCTCATTTCAAGGACTTTGTAGGTCCCGGAGAGACGCATCTCATATTGGAGACCTTGCGTGAGCCAGAGCGTCTTGGTGAAACTGATCTGCTTGCTGGTGGCGTCGTAGGAGAACTGCGCGCCGTCCACATCCACATCCTTGAGGTCGAACAGCGTGAAACTGCCCTTCTTGGCCAGGGCGATGCGGGGTTCGCTCAAGGAAAGGTAGAAATGGACGCCGGAGTAATCGACCTTGTCACGGGAAACAAGCTCCCAGACTCCGTAAATGGAACCGGTGAGATCTCCGGTATGCCTGACATTCGATACGCTGCAGGAGGTAAACAGAGCCAGACAGGCAATAAAAGCCGCAAATAAAAATTTCTTCATAGCGTTCCGATCCAGGCCATCACTTCCACTCCACGACCTTCGTGACGATGGGTTTGCCCGCGGAGTCCAGGAGCGGGGTGAGACCGCCGCCGTAGCCGCGATGGACATAAAGGTAATTCACGCCGGTCTCCTTGTCGACGATGACCACCGCCTCCGTCAGCAGGTTGACGGTTTCTTTCTCTTGGATGTCGAATCTGTCTGTTGCCATATTTCAAGTTTTAGTCATTGATTCCTGTATCTGCGAAGATAGTCATTTTCCGGGGATAACGGTTGCTCGTACGGTCAATAATTCATATCTTTGGTTCCGTAAGACACAGCCAAATCCGTTTAACCCAACCACATATGAAAAGGACTGTCTTTATTGTCTTGATGCTTGCAGCCTTGTCTGCAGGCGCCCAGCAGCGAAACAACGTCGTGCCGTCCGTGACCGGGGCCGTCGAGGATTTCAAGCCGGGCATCACCAACCAGCCGGGTCGCCAGTACCCGATGGTGAACTCCCAAGGTGCCGTACGCACCCAGCTCCGCGCCCCGCAGGCCTCCTCCGTGCAGCTGGACATCGGCGGCGTGCGCTACGAAATGGTCAAGGACGAGAATGGCGTGTGGACCGGCACGTCCCGTCCCCAGGACGTGGGCTTCCACTATTACCAGCTGAACGTGGACGGCGTGTCGTTGCCCGATCCCGGGACCATCTCCTTCTTTGGCGCCGGCCGCTGGGGCAGCGGCATCGAGATCCCCTCGGCCGACATGGATTTCTGGCAGGTCAAGAACGTGCCCCAGGGCGCCGTCGAGGAGAAGTACTACTGGTCCAAGGCCACGGAGAGCATGCGCCGCTGCTACGTCTACCTGCCCGCTGAGTACCAGAACAATCCCGGCAAGCGCTACCCCGTCCTGTATCTGCAGCACGGCAATGCCGAGAACGAAGTCGGCTGGTCCTCCCAGGGCCACACCGCCCAGATCCTGGACAACCTGATCGCCGAAGGCAAGGCGGTGCCCTTCATCGTGGTGATGGACTACGGCCAGAGCCAGAACATCCACCTCGTCCCGCCGTATGCCCCCCAGCAGCCTGCGCAGCCGCAGCAACCCCGCCAGGGCCAGCCGGGCGCCCGCGCAGCGGGGCCTGACGCCTTCCAGGTGGTCCTGCTCACGGACATCATCCCGATGGTCGAGAGGGAGTACCGCGTGGTCGCCGACGCCCAGCACCGGGCCCTGGCCGGCCTGTCGATGGGCGGCGGCCAGACCCGCCGGATCACCCTCGCCAACCCCACCAAGTTTGCGTACGTGGGGATGTTCAGCGGCGGCGTGATGAGCGTCGAGGACATCCAGGCCGCGGCCGGATTCCAGCAGACCAACAAGGTCGTCTTCATGAGCAGCGGCAGCAAGGAGAATCCCCGCGTGATGGAAGCCGCCGAGAGCCTGCGCAAGATCGGCGTCAACGCCGTCGGCTACATCTCCGAGGGCACGGCGCACGAGTGGCACACCTGGCGCCGCAGCCTCTTCGAGTTCGCCCAGATCCTCTTCAGATAAGAGGGTCTATCGGAGCAGCGCTACGACGAGGACGACGACACTGACCAGCAGGATCATCAAGCCGTAGAGAAGGCCGTAATCCACACCGGTCCGGACCGCCCGCCAGAAGCTCTTTTTCCACGGAAGCCCCAGCCACTGGTGGTAATCGATCACCAGCAGGGCCAGCATCAGGAGCACGCTGATGGACGTCTTCCCGCCCCAAGTGAGCAGCAAGGCGAACAGCATGAAGAAACTGAACTGGCACAGCACGTAGGCCGAAGCGGCGGCGCAGGCCGACGCACCCAGCCTGAAGCGCCGGAGAGCCAGCATCATCGCCAGCCAAAGAAACAGGAACTCGCTCAGGAACAAGGGAATACCTTGGCTCCTGAGCGTGCTTTCCATTGCGGCGATTGCCGCCTCATGCTGCGTGTCGACGAGCTCGGGATACTGATCCAGGTGCAGATAGACATAGCCCTTCTCTACAATCTTGACGATGTTCAAGGTAAGATTCCGGGCCAAGGAGTCTTGAACCCCTTCGACTGCGACTTCCGTGCTATCCTCGAATACCTGCGGCAGTTCGCTCCTTTGCTGCACGGGCTGCAGGATGGCGGAAAGCAGGGCGAAAAACGCATAAAAGACAATGAGGGCCGTCAACGGTGCGAGGTACCGCTCGTGCTGCCCGTTGATATAGTCGCGGATCATGTAACCGGGGCGCAGCAACAGATGGCTGAAGGTGCGCTTGGCATCCTGGTTCAGGAAAGGAATGCTGTCGAAAGCCCCCTTGTAAAAGTCCCCAGTGCCTCGTTTCTTCTTGGACTTCTGCTCTTTTTTGGGGTTTTTCCAGGGGAAATATCCTAAATGCTGCCAGATGGCGAACGCACGTTTCCGAACATTAAGCAAATGCTTTATCTCTTTTTTGCTGCACCGATACATGGTTCAAAGTTACGGAAAATATGCTGAATTTGCGTATCTTCGTACCAAACAAGCATTATCGAGTCATGGCCAAGATCTATGTCGCCTCCAGTTGGAGGAACCAGTACTACCCGGAGGTCGTCAAGTCGCTCCGCGAGGCGGGCCACGATGTCTATGACTTCCGCAATCCGCCGCACGGCGGCAACGGCTTCCGCTGGACCGACATCGACCCGGACGCCTTCCGGTGGACCTTCGACCAATACGCCCGGGGGCTGACGCATCCGCTGGCCGAGCGGCAGTTCGCCGCCGACCTGGAGGCGCTGGAATGGGCCGATACCTGCGTCCTCGTACTCCCCTGCGGACGCAGCGCCCACACCGAGGCCGGCTGGCTGGCCGGCCATGGCCGGCGCGTCATCGTGTACATTCCGGAAATGGTCGAGCCGGAACTGATGTACAAACTCTTCGACCGGGTCGTCGACAACCTGGACGATCTGTGTAAAACCCTCGCCTGAGATGCAGCCAGAGATGCGGATCAAGACACCGGTGCCGTTCCTGCAGGACAGGACGGTCCTGTATGTCGGTGACGGCGCCGAGCGGGCGAAACTGCCCGGGCGGTTCCGCGATGCGGGCTACAAGTTCCTCTTCCTGCCGGAGTTGGCGGAGAGCCTCGGACCCGCCCTGCTGGGGTATCTGTGCCCCGGAAACGAAGGACCGGTGTCCGTCGAGGACATGTACCGGCGGGTTCGGGATCTCGCCGGACTGGGAGAGCGGACGGGATTCCTGTACAAGCGGAACGGTGTCACCCGCTTCTGCGCCCTCCCGGATTCGAGTCCAGGGAGAGGCGCCGGCTTTGCGTCCGAGGCTTTCGAAAAGCATTTCTCCACGTCGAGGCCTCCCGTCCTCCGTTCCCGGAAGCGGGCGCCGGACCCGGTGGAGGAATCCTACGATGGTCTGGAAGAAGGCGGCGTCTTCTACGATGCGCTCGAGTGCCCCGTCCCGGAGGCCGAGGAGCCGCTGGATGCGCGCACGCAGCAGATCCTCCGTGCCTGGGAGCAGATCGAGCGCGAGTACGGCATCACGATCGAGGACCTCGACATCATCCTCGGCTACCGGGTCAAACTCAGCCGGCTGAGCATCTCCACGGCCGGCCGGATCGTCCTGACGGACTGGGACGGCCGCCCGGAGGTCCGGATGGACGACCTCACCAAGGCGCTGTATTTCTTCTACCTGCGCCATCCGGAGGGCGTGGCGCTCAAGGGCCTGACCACATACCGGGATGAGATCCTGCGTTACTACGCGGGCATAACGGGCCGCGATGACCCGAAGGCCATCGCGGAGAGTGTGGACAAGCTGCTCAGTCCGTTCGACAACAATCTCAATGTGAGCATCTCCCGGATCAAGAAAGCCTTCAGGGATATCGTCGGCGAGCGCGTCGCGCGGTTCTACTACGTAGACGGGCGCTATGCCGAGGCGCGCCGGGTGGCCCTGGACCGCGACCTTGTGATCTGGGAGCACTGACCCCCTACGACTCCGGCCCGTCGGCAAACAGGTCGCTCAAGGCCTCGCACGCCTGTGCGTCTTCCTGCAGGGAGAACAGGACGCTCGCCTTGGCGCGGGCGCGGTTCATCCGCAGGCTCATGATCTCCACACCCTGTCCGGTGGCATTGAAATTCAGCGCATTGTCGATGTGCAGGTCGCGCGCCACCTCGACGGCGTCCTGGTTGGCGCCGATGTAGGCAAGCGTCCAGCCCTTGGAGCGCAGCCGGTCCACCAGGGCCTTGACGGTCTTGCCGGAATACTCCCGGGAAGCGTTCTCGTAGCCGTCGGTGATCACGGTTGCCATCACCCGGTCCCCTGCGGACACGAGACCTTCCAGTTCGTTCAGGGTCTTGCCCATCGCATCGTAGAGCGGCGTGCAACCGCCGGGTCTGTAGTCCCGGTCGGAGAAATCGGCGACGGCCTCGATGGGCACGCGGTCCCGGCGCGTCTTGACCCCGCGCAGGCCGTCGCCTTCGAAGGTCACGATGGTCACGTAGTTCTTCTGGTCCGGGAAGTCCTCCTGGGTCTTGCGGATGCCGTTGAGCACCTCGTTCATACTGGTCAGGGTCTCTCGATAGATGGACGACATGCTCCCGCTCTCGTCCAGGATGATTACGTTGTAGATGTTCATTTCGCAGATCGTTTTAAAGGTTTACGACTGCAAAATTAGCCCGGTTCCGCGCCAGCGCACAATTCCTGCAAGGCTTGCAGGGCTTTGGTCCTTCCGCTTGTCCCGGATCGGAACAATCGTTATATTTGTGGGAAATTTCTAACATTTCTCACAATGCAAGAGAACGACGGCAAATACATTTTCGGCGTGGTGAAGGTGGGAGACAAAGGACAGATCGTCATCCCCCGCGACGCCCGCAAGATTTACGACATCAAACCCGGCGACGCCCTGCTGCTCCTCGGCGACCAGAAGGGCATGGCGCTCCTGAAGACGGAGATCTTCCAGGGCGCGGTGGACCAAATGATGGAGGGGCTCACCAAATGAGACGCCACTGGATCGACAACCTGCGCTGGGTGACCGTGCTCCTGGTGCTGTTCTACCACGTCATCTATTTCTACAACGGCAAGGGCGTCTTTGGCGGGATCGGCGGATTCGGCGGTCCGCAGTATCAGGATGTCGTCATGTATATCCTTTACCCTTGGTTCATGCCCCTGCTCTTCCTGCTCGCCGGTGTCAGCGCGCGGTACTCGCTCGAGCGGCGCACGCCGCGGGAGTTTTTCAGGAACCGTACGCGCAAGCTTCTGGTCCCGGGGACCCTCGGCCTGTTCGTATTCCACTGGATGGTGGGATACTTCAACACGGTCGTGGCGGCGCGGGAAGGCGTCTTCGACGGCCTGCCCGCCGTGGGCCGGTATCTCGTGATGGTCTTCAGCGGCATCGGCCCGCTCTGGTTTGTCCAGGTGCTGTGGCTGCTGTGCGTGGTACTCCTCGCAGTGCGGGCGCTGGACCGCAAGGACCGGTTCTGGAGCTGGTGCGGGAAAGCCGGCATCGTCTGGATCATCCTGCTGGGCGTACTGTTCTGGGCCGGAGAGCATACGCTCATCCAGCATCCCCGCGAGGGCACGATGGACGGGCTGTACAACCTCTACAAGCCGCTATTCTACCTGATTCCGTTCCTGATGGGCTACTTCGTCTTCTCCCACGACGCGGTGCAGGAGCGCGTGGCCGGGGCCTGGATCCCCCTGATGGCGTGCGCCGCCGTGGCCGGCATCGCCCTGGCCGTGACGACTTTCGGACAGGACAACACCACGCCCCAGTATCTCGGCTCGCCCCTGAACTGCCTATACGGCTGGCTGATGTGCCTGGCCATGATGGGCTGGTTCAAGGCGCGGTTCGACCGGACGGGTCCGGTGGCTGCGTACCTGACGAAGAGCAGCTACGGTATCTATATCACGCACTACCTGGTCGTGGCTTCGCTGGGGTATATGATGAAGACCTACACTTCCCTGCCCCCCGTGGCGATGTATCTCATCCTGGCCGTGGCGGTATTCGTCCTCTCGCCGGCCCTCTACGAGTTGCTGCGGCGCATCCCGGTCGTCCGCTGGTGCGTATTCGGGGAATGACCTGACCACTGATAGCCGATATTTGTTATCTTTGCGGCTATGAAACGCATCTTCACACTTGTTCTCGCCCTGGCCGGTACGCTGGTGGCGATGGCGCAGACCCCGGAGGAGATCATCTCCCGGATGGAAGCCGCGATGAAAGGCTACGAAGAGAAAGGCGTCGTGATGACAGCAGACATCAAGATACCCATCGTGGGCACGCTCAGCATGAAAAACTCCTCACTCGGCGACAAGTCCTATTCCGAGGGCCGCATGTTGGGCCGTGAAGTCCGGATCTGGGACGACAAGACGACCACTTGGACCTACGATTCCTCGGACAACACGCTTACGATCGAGAACAAAACCACCGGCAAGGAACGCTCCACGGAAGCCGACGCCGACTTGTTCTCCGGCATCACGGACGGCTACGACGTCTCCATCAGGAAGCAGACCGCCACCGAGTGGCACCTCCTCTGCCGCAAGTCCCGCTCCAACACCGACAAGGACGCCCCGCGGACGATGAACCTCGTGGTGGCCAAGGACACCTACTACCCGGTCAGCCTGAGCGCCTCGATGTCCGGCGTGACGCTGACGATGCACGACCTCTCCTTCGGTGTGGAACCGGAGACCGTGACCTTCAACCCGTCCGACTTCCCGGATGCGAAAGTCATCGACAAGCGCTGACAGATTTATCTTCATTAAAAAACCCATATGAAACCGTTATTCAAAACAATCCTCCTGGGCGGTGCGCTCCTCGCCACCGCCTGCCAGGGCATCAAGACGCCCGAACAATCCAAACTCTTCGAACCGTTCGTGGATCCCGAGTCCGGCGTCGTCTCCTACGTGCTCAAGTATGGCGCCCCGGACGACAACCGCCAGTCCATCTACTTCACCTCCAAGTCGATGACCAACGACGGCCGTTTCCTCGTCTTCTGGTACACCGAAGGCAATGAGAAGAAGCCGGGCGGCGCGGGCCCGCGCCACCAAATGCTGGCCGATCTCAAGACCGACAAGGTCTACGACATGGGCCTGGAGACGATGACCCCGTTCGTCGAGATCAACCAGGACTATATGGTCTACGGCGATACCAAGCGCGGATTCTTCCGCCGCAATTTCACGGATCCCCTCAATGAGATCAAGCTCTGCGACGTCCCGGCCGAGCTGCAGGCCATCGGCGATGTGCGCCGCCTCGCCACGCACCTCACGCTGACCAGCGACCGCAAACGCGCCTTCCTCGACACCGAGATCCGCACCGCCGAGGGCCAGAACCGCTATATCCAGGGCATGCTGGACCTCGAGACCGGCGCCTGGGACCAGTGGAACGAGACCGAGTGGAACTGCGACCACGGGCAGGTCAATCCCGCTGACGACAGCCTCGCTATGGTGGCCTGGGAGAACGCCTGGTCCGGCCTCGGCAAAGAGTATATGGACTCCACCGGTCTGTATCCCCGTATGTGGCTGATGCGCAAGGGCGAGAAGACGATGATCCCGGCCAAGACCATCAACTTCGCCTCCCACGAGATCTGGGACGACGACGGCAAGGGCTTCTCCTGGTGCGGCCACGGCTATATGGTCGACGAGCACTGCGTCTACCACCACGACCTCGCCACGGGCGAGGAGGAGGTTTGGGCAGCCGTGCCTGGCGCCCGCCACAACAGCTGCTCCCCGGACAACAAGTACGTCGTCACCGACCAGGCCCCCGAGACCTGGTGGCGCGGCGGCAAGTGGCGTGTGGCCTTCTACAACCGCGAGACCGGCAAGTATGTCTGGCTGTACTCCACGCGTGAGCCGCTGATGCCGCAGGACAACCAGTCCCGCCTGCATCCGGACCCGCACCCGCACTTCGTGATGAACGGCAAGTATGTCGTGTCCACGGCCAACAACGCCGACGGCCACATGGACGTCTTCGTGACCCCGGTCGCCCAGATGATCGAGATGACGAAGTAAGCGCATCTCCCCCACGACAAGAAAGCCCGCCGGATCACGGCGGGCTTTCTTCGTCTGCATGCATCCGCGAATCTTATTTGTCGAAACAGCCGTTGATCAGCCGCCAGGCAAGGGATCCGGGATTGGGGATCTTCGGGAGGGCGTCCCGCCGGAACCAGCGCGCGTCGGCGATCTCGGACTCCTGGATGCGGATCTCGCCGCTCTTGTAGTCGCAGTAGTACCCGACCATCAACTGGTCCGGGAAGGGCCAGCCCTGGCTCCCGGCGTAGCGGATGTTCTCCACCTCGAGGGCCGTCTCTTCGCGGACCTCGCGGCGCAGCGCCTGCTCCAGCGTCTCGCCGATCTCCACGAAGCCTGCCAGGCAGGCGTAGATCCCGGCCGTGTCGCGTACGTTGCGCAACAGCAGGATCTCCTCCCCGCGGCTCACCAGCGTGATGATGCAGGGCTCGATCCGGGGATAATGCAGCCGGCCGCAGGCCGGGCACTCCAGGGCGTTCTCCGTGGCGTGGAGCTGCAGCGGATGGCCGCAGTACGGACAGAAGCGGGTGCTGTCCAGCCACCCGGCAAAGCCTTTCATCCGGGCAGCCAGCGCGTTCGTCTGCTCGTCGTGGGTGTGGAAGAAATAGGGCGTGGGGATGAAACGGCTGCCGGCGGGAGCCTCCGCGCCAGGGGCGAGCAGCACGCCCACAGCGCCGGTGAGCGTGTCCTCACAGGCCTGGGAGATGGCATCCGGCGGGAAATCCGCCGGGGTGAGCTCTGCCGGATTGCCTTGCCCGTCCACCAGGATCTCCCGGTTGCGGCAGAAGAAGACACGTTTCCCCGCCCAGGAGTCGATATTTGTCAGCAGTGCCATACAGTCGGATAACTATCCCAAATATAGGAAAAAACTTCCTATTTTTGTAGAAACACCACCACCAAGCGCTATGAACAAATGGTTCCTCCCCTGCCTGGTCCTGTGTCTGGGGCCCCTCGTGGCCGCCCAGCCACCCCAGGCGCTGACCGTCACGCCGGACCGCCAGATCCGGTATAACACCTACGACAACGGCGACCGCGTCCCGGATTATTCCTACTGCGGCTATCTTGCCAGCGAGGCGCCGATACCCGACCTGCTGGCCGATCCGGACGTGCCCGTGGTCCGGGTCGCCCCCTCTGGCCGGGACGACACGCAGCGCATCCAGGATGCGCTCGACTACGTCGGCGGCCTGCCGCTGCGCCCGGACGGATTCCGCGGCGTGGTCTTGCTGGAGCGCGGGAACTTCCCCGTGGAGGGCTCGCTCGTGATGCGTTGCAGCGGCGTCGTTATCCGCGGCAGCGGAGCGCTTGAAACAAGTTTGTTCGCAGCCGGACAGGGCCGGGAGACCGTGGTACAGGTGCGTGGCGTCAACGACGCCGCGCCAGAAACCGCCCTGCAGGTCCAGGCGGATTATCTGCCGGTCAATGCTGCTGTCGTCCCCCTGCCGGCAGGCCACGGACTGCAAGCCGGAGATCGCGTGCGCGTCACCCGTCCCGCCACGCGGGAATGGATCCACCTGCTGGGGATGGACAACATCGGGATGAGTGCGGACTACCAGCACTGGCTCTGGGCCCCCGGAGACTACGACCTGGTTTTCGACCGGACGGTCGTGGCGGCGGACGCAGGCTCCGTCACGCTGGACGTTCCGCTGCCGGTCGCCCTGGACGGACGCTACGGCGGCGGCACGCTCGCGCGCTACACCTGGCCCGGCCGCATCTCCCACGTGGGCGTGGAGAACCTGAGGATCCTCTCCGACTGCGACCCCGCCCTCCCCAAGGACGAGGACCATCGCTGGATGGCCATCACCTTCGAGAATGTCGAAGACGCCTGGGCGCGGCGCATCGTGGCGGAACATTTCGTCAGTTCGCTCGCAGCCGTCTGGGAGACGGCCCGGCGCGTGACCGTCGAGGACTGCAAGAACCTCGCGCCCGTCGGCGAGATCGGCGGCTACCGCCGCCTGGCCTTCCAGACGCGGGGCCAGCAGACCCTCTTCCAGCGCTGCTGGTCCGAGGAGGGCTGGCACGATTTCTCCGTGGGAGAGAACGCCGCCGGGCCGAACGCCTTCGTCCAGTGCTGGGCCGAAAGGCCGCACAGCTGGAGCGGCGCCCTGGGCGGCTGGTCCTGCGGCACGCTCTTCGACCGCACCACCGTCTCCTCCGCCGCCATCAAGTTCACCAACGTCTGGCTGGACAACATGGGCGGCGGCTGGGCCTCGGCCAATGCGCTCTGCTGGATGTGCCGCACCCCGGAGCTGTACCTGGAGGATCCGCCCCTGGCGCACAACTGGGCTTTCGGGACCAGCGGCCAGAGCTACGGCGCAGGCTCGCACGGCGAGCACAAGATCAACCACCCGGAGAGTTTCTACTACTACCAGCTCGCGCAGCGGGGCGTCCGTTCCGCCGAGGCGGACAAGGTCATCCGCTATGAGCGCATCTTCGGCGAGAACGACCCCCTGAAGCGGGTCTTCCCGGAGGAGGCCGTGGCGGAGGGCCGGCGCAGCGTGGAGCCCGCCGAGACGATGGACCGCTGGATCGATGCGATGACCGCCCGCCACCCCCTTGCACAGAGCGACCGCGGCGTGGACATCGGATCGCTGGGCATCCGGCATCCGGCGCCGGCGCCGGCCAAAGCGCGTCCGATCGCTCTCGCAGAGGGCAAGCTCGTACGCGAGGGCGCCTACCTGCCGGGCGGCACGGCCCGCACGCAGATGTGGCAGGGGATGCTCCGCCGGAGCTACCTGCGGCGCGCTTCCGACAACATCAACCGCTTCGTGCCCGGACGCACGGGGCGCGGCTATACCGACGACCTGGACAGCGTCGTGTTCCACCTGCAGCAGCGCGGCCAGGCGGGGCTCTACCACTTCCCCGCCCTGTGGTACGAGCGCCGGCGCGACGACCACGGCCGGATGATGCGCGCCGACGCCGAGGTGTGGGCGCCCTTCCTCGAGCAGCCCTTCGCCCGCAGCGGACAGGGCGAAGCCTACGACCGGCTGAGCCGCTATGACCTCGAGCGTCCGAACCCCTGGTACTGGAGCCGCATCGCGGCGTTCTGCCAGCGTGCGGACGCCGCCGGGCTGTTCCTCGTGAGCGAACACTACCTGCAGCACAACATCATCGAGGAAGGCGCGCACTGGGCGGACTATCCCTGGCGCGCCGCCAACAATGTCAATGACCCGGGCTTCGCGGAGGAGACCTACTACCAGGCCGACAAACGCGTCTTCATGGCGGAGCAGTTCTACGACGTGGAGCACAATGCCCGCCTGGCGGCGTTGCACCGCCGGTATATCCGCCAGCAGCTGGACGCCGTGGCCCCGTACAGGAACGTGATCCACCACATCGGCACGGAATACACCGGACCGCTGCATTTCATCCGCTTCTGGCTGGACTGCATCGCCGAATGGGAGCAGGAGCACGGACAGGACGTCTACGTGATGCTGAGCGCCACCAAGGATGTGCAGGACGCCATCCTCGCCGATCCGGAATACCGCAGCCGGGTGGAGCTGGTCGACATCCGCCAGTGGCAGCGCACCGCCGACGGCGCCTTCTATGAGCCGGAAGGCGGGGTCAACCTCGCCCCGCGCCAGTATTCGCGGCTGCTCGACGCGCCGGCGACCAGCGGAGACGACGCCGTCTGGCGGCAGGTCGCCGAGTACCGCCTGCGCTATCCCGGCATCGCCGTCGTCTCCAACGCCGGCCGTGCGCAGGGCGGCGCCTGGGTCAGTTTCGTGGCCGGCGGCTCGATGTGTGCGCTGCCGCCCGTCCCGGACGCTTCGTTCTGGCAGAAGACCCTGCCGATGGCGCCGATGGAGGCCCTGGCTTCCAGCGGAGCGCAATGGGGTATGGGACGGCCCGGCAGCGGCTATGTCGTCTATTGCGCCGGCGAAAGCCTGGTGCTGCCCCTCGGCGCGGACAGCACCGGCTATCGCCTGCGCTGGATCGATCCGGTCACGGGCGCCTGGATCGGCCGCCCGCAGCGCGTACGCGGCGGGGCGGACCTGACCCTGCCCACCCCGAAGCCCGGCGCCGTGGCCTGGCTGGACAGGAGCTGAACAAAAAAACCGACCCCCTGAGGGGCCGGTTTTTTAATGTTGGAGTCGCTTATTCCTTGGCGAGGAATTTCCACACGCAGGCGGAGAGCGCCGCACCGACGAGCGGGCCGACGAAGAACACCCACACATCCTTGAGGGCTGCGCCACCGGCGAAGATGGCCGGGCCGAGGGAACGGGCCGGGTTGACGGAGGTGCCGGTCAGGTTGATGCAGACCAGGTGTACGAGAATCAGGGTGAGACCGATGGCAAGGCCCGCAGGCTTGCCGGCTCCCAGTTTCTCGTCCGTAGCGCCGAGCACGACGAGCACGAAGATGAAGGTGGCGATGCACTCTACGAGGAGGGCTCCACCCACGCCGCCGGCATTGGCCACGCCGTTGGAGCCGAGACCGCCGGTCAGGTCCGGAGCGGCGACGACCTTCGTGAGGAGCAGCAGGATGGCACCGGCGATGATGCCGCCGATGATCTGGCCGCACCAGTAGCCACAGGCGTCCTTCCACGTCATCTTGCCGGACAGGGCGACGGCGAACGTGATGGCGGGATTGATGTGGCATCCCGAGATGTTGCCGATCGTGTAGGCCATGGCGACGACGGTCAGACCGAAAGCAATGGCGGTACCCACGACACCGGCAGGGGTGTTGCAGCCGAGGAACATTGCGGTCCCGCAGCCAAGGAGCGTCAGGACGAAGGTCCCGATGCATTCAGCAATGTACTTTTTCATCTGAAATTGGTTTTAGGGTTTTGTTTCACGATGCTAATTTAAAAAAAATCCCCGATTATTGTTAACTTTACACGTTAGAATTAAAACACCACATTTTATGTACGACGCCACCCACGGACTCTATGTCGCCCACGGCCCCAACGGGCCGATCTCCATCATCGGCAAGATGGCCAACCGCCACGGATTGATCGCAGGTGCCACTGGCACCGGCAAGACGGTGACCCTGCAAGTGCTCGCCGAATCCTTCAGCAAGGCAGGCGTCCCCTGCTTCATGGCTGACATGAAGGGCGACCTGTCGGGCATCAGCCAGGCCGGCAGGCTGAGTGGCTTCATCGAGAAGCGCCTGCCCGAGTTCGGCATCGAGAACCCGCAGTTCGCAGGCTGCCCCACCCGCTTCTACGACGTCTTCGGCGAGCAGGGGCACCCGATGCGCACGACCATCTCCAACATGGGGCCGATGCTCCTCAGCCGCCTGCTCGGACTCAACGAAGTCCAGTCCGGCGTGATGGACATCGTCTTCCGCGTGGCGGACGACAAGGGCCTGCTGCTCATCGACATGAAAGACCTGCGTGCGATGCTCGGCTACGTGGCCGAGCACGCCGAGGAGTATACCCGGATGTACGGCAACGTATCTATTTCGAGCGTCGGCGCCATCCAGCGCTCGCTTCTTTCGCTGGAGAACCAGGGCGCGGAGAAGTTCTTCGCCGAGCCTTCCTTCGACATCCAGGACCTGTTCGCCGTGGACGAAGAGGGCCGGGGCGTGATGAGCGTGCTGGCAGCCGACAAGCTGATGCTCAATCCCAAGCTCTACTCCACCTTCCTGCTGTGGCTGCTCTCTGACATCTATGCCGCGATGCCCGAAGTCGGCGACCAGGATCTGCCCAAGCTGGTGTTCTTCTTCGACGAGGCGCACACCCTCTTCACGGACACGGCCCCGGCGCTCGTGAGCAAGATCGAGCAGGTGGTCCGCCTGATCCGAAGCAAGGGTATCGGCGTCTACTTCATCACGCAGAACCCTTCCGACATCCCCGACAGCGTCCTGGGCCAGCTCGGCAACCGCGTCCAGCACGCCCTGCGCGCCTATACGCCCAAGGACCAGAAGGCCGTCCGGGCCGCGGCAGAGACCTTCCGGGTCAACCCTTCCTTCAAGACGGAGGACGCCATCATGGCCCTGGAGACGGGCGAGGCGCTGGTCAGCTTCCTCGACGCCAAGGGTGCGCCGTCCATCGTCGAGCGCGCCAAGATCCTCTTCCCGCTCAGCCAGATCGGTCCCATCACCGCCGGGCAGCGCCTGGACATCAACAATGCCTCTCCCGTGGGCGGCAAGTACGACCACGTCATCGACCGCGAGTCCGCCTTCGAGGTGCTCCTCGCAGACCAGCAGAAGGCCGCCGAGACCCAGGCCAAGCAGCAGGAGGAGGTCGAGAAGCAGAAGCAGGAGGCCGCCAAGCCCAAATACAACGACGCCCAGCCCGCCACGAAGGCTGCGTCCACCAAGGCCGCCAAGCCCGCCAAGGCCAAGAAGAGCATCGCGGCGGCAGTCGCGGCCGCTGCGGCTTCCGCCGCCATCTCCAGCGTGACCCGCAGCGCCGGCACGGCCGCCGCCAACGCGATCACCGGCAAGAAGCCCAAGGGCGGCAAGAGCGCAGCCGAGAAAGCGATCTCCAGTGCCACGTCCACGGCGCTCCGCACCCTCACCCGCAGCATTCTCGGCAGCCTGATCAAGTAGCGTCGTCCGTGAGAGTCTCCCGCGTCTTCTGTCTGCTCACGCTGGCCCTGTCGCTCGCAGCCTGCCGACCCAAGGTACAGGAGGAGCCGGCCGTGGAGCCCGAACCCCCGGTGCCCGCGCTCGGATTCCGTCCGGAGGGCCTGGCCGTGGATTCGCTTGTGGTTCGGAGCGGAGAGACCTTCACCGGCCTGATGACGCGCCTGGGAATGAGCCAGGAGGATGCCTTTGAACTCGGGCAGCTGTGCGACAGCACCTTCGATGTCCGCAAGCTCCGCGCCGGCAACGCCGTCCTGGCCTATTACGATTCCACCGGCAGCGCCCGCCGGCTCCGCTACGCCGTCTACCAGCACGGCATCGTCCGCTCGACCGTCTTCCAATGCGCTGATTCTCTCGCGCTCTGGAACGTCGACAAACCGGTCGTCCACGAGCGCAAGCTCACCGACGTGACCATCAGCAGCTCCCTATGGAATGACATGGTCGCCGCCGGCGCCTCCCCCAACCTGATCATGTCCCTGGCCGACATCTACCAGTGGAGCGTCAATTTCTTCGGCCTGCAGGACGGAGACCGCTTCCGGATGATCTACGACCAGACGCTTTGCGAGGGGCAGCTCGTATCCATCGACACGGTCCATTTCTGCCTCTTCTCCACACCGGAAGGCAAGGAGGTGGCCGCCGTGCGCTTCGAGACCACCGAGGGCGGTTCCAACACCTATTGGGACAAAGGCGGCGAGAGTCTCAAGCGGATGTTCCTGAAGGCTCCGCTCAAGTACAACCGCATCAGCAGCCGCTTCTCCTATGCGCGCCGGCACCCTGTGACGGGCGTCGTGCGGCCGCATACGGCGGTGGACTACGCCGCGCCCACGGGCACGCCCGTCCACGCCATCGGCGACGGCACGGTCACCAAACTGGGATGGGACGGCGGCGGGGGCGGCAACCGCATCCGCATCAAGCACGCGCAGGGATACGAGAGCAGCTATATGCACCTGTCCCGTTACGCGCCGGGGCTCAAGACCGGCTCCCGGGTCTCGCAGGGAGACCTCATCGGCTATGTCGGCGCCACCGGCACGGCCACGGGCCCGCACCTGGATTTCCGGGTGTTCCAGAACGGCCGGGCCATCGACCCGCTGTCGCTGAACTCCCCCGCCTCAGAGCCCCTGGACACGGCCTACCTGGCCGATTTCAACCGCCTGTACGAGCAATATATGGCGCAAATGCCAGACTGAACAACCTACCACTGACCTAATAACTAACCTTCTTTCTAACCCTATGGAAATTAAACCTATCGCTTACTTCCGCTCCCCGCTGCCGGAGAAATTCGGCGTGCCGCGCCAGGCCGGCCTCGCCGGCTCGCTGCAAGGCACCGTGGTCCTGGAGCCGGAATACCGCGCACCCGAAGCGCTGCGCGGTCTAGAAGACTTTGACTTCATCTGGCTGATCTGGGACTTCCACCTCAACCGGGAGACGGCCTCCGAGGGGCTGACCGTCCGGCCGCCCCGTCTGGGCGGCAACGAGCGCGTGGGCGTCTTCGCCTCCCGCTCTCCCTACCGGCCCAACCAGTTGGGACTCAGTTCCGTACAAATCGCCTCCGTGGATGCCGCCGCCGGCGAGATCCACGTCCTGGGTGCGGACCTCGCCGACGGCACGCCCATCTATGACATCAAGCCCTACGTGACCTACGCTGACTGCCATTCCGGCGCCCGCAGCGGCTTCGTGGACGGACGCGAATGGAAGCCGCTCGAGGTGCGGCTGCCCCGGGAGTTTTTCCCCTGCTTCACGCCGGACAACATCGACGGCCTGCTGGAGATCCTCGCCCAGGACCCCCGGCCGCAGTACCAGGACGACCCGGAGCGCATTTACGGCCTCCTGTACGAAGGATGCAATGTGAAGTTCAAGGTCGCGGACGGGGTCCTGACCGTCATCGGAGTCGATTAACCACTAACAGTATCCAGATATGAAAAGATTGATCCTGACCGTACTGCTCGGTCTCTCCGTGACGGCCGTCCTCTCCGCCCAGGGCCGCCGTCCGGACGAGCCGCTCCCCAAGTGGGAGGGGCTGGCTGAGACGCCCCAGATGGGGTGGAATTCCTGGAACAAGTTCGCCACCAACATCAACGAAGAATTGATCAAGGCCACGGCGGACAAAATGGTCGAGTTGGGGCTCGTCGACGCCGGCTACATCTATCTCAACCTCGACGACGGATGGCACGGAGAGCGGGACGAGCGGGGGTTTATCCACGAAGATCCCGTCAAGTTCCCCTCTGGGATCAAGGCGCTGGCCGACTACCTGCACGCGCGCGGTCTCAAGCTCGGCATCTACAGCGATGCCGGGACCAACACCTGCGCCTGCTATGCAGGCAGCCTCGGCCACGAGTACCAGGATGCCTATACTTATGCCTCCTGGGGCGTGGACTACCTCAAATACGACTGGTGCTACACCAACAACCTCAATCCCAAAGGAGCCTATACCCTGATGCGCAGCGCCCTGCGCAAGGCCGGGCGTCCGATCCTGTTCAGCATGTGCGAGTGGGGCTCCTCCAAGCCGTGGGAATGGGCGGCGGACGTGGGACATTCCTGGCGGACGACCGGCGACATCGGCGCGTCCTTCCTTCCCATCCCGCAGACCTACGACGAGAACGGCAAGCCGAAGTGGAAAGCGCTCGGCGTACTGGAGATCGTGGAGATGAACGAGCGCCTGCGCGAGTACGCCGGCCCGGGACACTGGAACGACCCCGACATGCTCGAGGTTGGCAACGGACTGACAGACAGCGAGAACCGTGCTCACTTCACGCTCTGGTGCATGATGGCGGCACCCTTGATCCTGGGAAATGACCTGACTAGCATGTCGGCCGAGACCCTCTCGGTCATCACCAACAAGGAGGTCATCGCCATCAATCAGGATCCCCTCGGTATCCAGGGCCTGCGGCTCAAGAAAGACGGCGACCTCCAGTACTGGTTCAAGCCCCTGTCCGACGGGGACTGGGCCTTCTGCCTGCTCAATGCCGGCGAGACGGAGCAGGAGGTTGGCCTGAACTGGGAGGCTCTTGAGTTCAAGGACAAACTTAGCGGCCGCAGCCCCGAATTCGGCAAAAGCAACTACCGGGTCCAGGATCTGTGGGCTGCCACCCGGAAGCCATTTACCACGCGCGTCCGGGGACGCCGGCGCGGCCAGACCGTCGTCAACACCGTGACGGTGCGCGTGGCCCCGCACGATGTCGTGACCTACCGGCTCACTCCGGTGGCCGATGCAGCGCGTTAGGGTCTCGGGATCAGTTCGCGGAATCCTTCGGACAGACAATCGATCAGGTCGCGGCTGTCGTAAGCTTCGGCCGTGCAGCGGGCGGTCAGGACGTCCCCGGCGAAGCCGTGGATCCAGACCCCCAGCGCAGCGGCGTCCCGGGCTTCGTAGCCGCGCGCCAGCAGGCCGCCGACCAGTCCGGTCAGCACGTCGCCGCTGCCGCCCTTGGCCATCCCGGGATTGCCGGTCGTGTTGACCAGGACCTCCCCCGCCGGCGTGTACACGCGCGTCCGGAATCCCTTGCAGACCACCACGCTGCCGGTCCGACGGCTCAGCGCCAGGACCCGGTCGTCCTGCTCCTGCGGCGCATACGGCCCGATGAGCCGCCGCAGTTCGCCCGGATGCGGGGTCATCACCGATCCCGCGGGGATGCCGTCCAGCTGGGCCGGACGGGCAGCCAGGAGATTGAGCGCGTCCGCGTCCAGCACCATCGGCAGGCCGCCTTCGCGGGAGAGCGACAGCAACTTGGCCAGGGCGCCGGCCGTCTGGGGCGCCGTCCCGAGCCCCGGCCCCACGGCGATCACGTCATAGCGGTCCAGGTGCTCCGGCACCAGGCCGAAGCAGTCGCCGGGTTCGGCGGAGAGCATCGCAGCGGGGAAATTGTATGCGACGGACTGCAGGGCATACGCCGTGGAATGGAGCGTGACCAAGCCGCAGCCGGACTTGAGCGCAGCGCCCGTGGCCAGCACGGCGGCGCCGGGCATCGCCTGGCAGCCGGCGACCAGCAGCAGGTGGCCGTAGTCGCCCTTGTGGCTGTCCGATGCGCGCTCCAGAAGCAGCGGGCGCAGGAAATCTGCGGTCAGCTCCGTCATTTCTGCGTGGCGGTGATGTGGAAACAATGTTCCTTGCGCTCGTATTTGACGAGCACGCGGCCGGCCTTCTTCTCGTCCCGCAGCACCTCGGCGAGGACCTTGGTCAACTCATAGGGCTGCATGAACTCGTCCGTCTCCTCGTCGCGCCAGTAGCGCGTGTAGGTGATATCGAAGGTCGTGCCGTAACAGTGCGCGGAGTTGTCGCTCGCGTTGGGATTGCCGCTCTTGCGCAGGTTGTTGACGTCCTCTTCCGTGCGCAGGACCGAGGAGCACACGAGTTTGTATACCGGGAAGCTCTTGGACTTGAGCGAATCGCAGAAGGCCTTGGCGATCCGGTTCAGCTCCTCCGCCGCCCCCTTGGTCAGGTAAGGCACGGAATAGCGCAGGTCGTCGATGACCAGGAAATCGCTGTCCTCCACGAGGACCAGCTGCTTGGGATCGATGTCGTCGCGGGTCTTGGGGATCCGACGCAGCCCCACGGCCTTGGCCTTTTCGATATGGACGTCGTTGACGTCGCCGAAGACCTGGCCGTAGGACATCAGCTTGGTGTAGTAGATGATTTCACGGGCGGTGGACTCCCCCGTCCCGTCCACGTCGTCCTCGTCCTTGACCTCCTCCTCGATCTGTTCGACCAGCTCTTTGTCCGCCTTGCGGTCCCTTCTGCTGCAACTCCCTCCGACCAGGAGTCCCAGCAGGAACCCCAGCACGAAGGGAGTCAGCAGAATGATCAGCGCTTTCTGCCGCTTAGTCATATTTCAAGACAGGTTGGCGGGCGGCGGTCGTCTCGTCGGGACGGCCGATCGGGGTATTGTGCGGCGCAGCGTGGAGCATCTCGGGATCGGACTTGGCTTCCTCCGCAATCTTGCGCATCACGGCGATGAACGCGTCGAGCGTCTCCAGCGACTCCGTCTCCGTGGGCTCGATCATAATGGCCTGGTGGAAGAGCAGCGGGAAGTAGATCGTGGGGGCGTGGAAACCGTAGTCGAGCAGGCGCTTCGCCACGTCGAGCGTGCTCACGCCGTTGTCCTCCAGCAGGCCGTCGAAGACGAACTCGTGCTTGCAGACCGTCGGGATGGGCAGTTTGTAGCAGTCCTTGAGCGACTCCTTGATGTAGTTGGCGCCGAGCGTGGCCAGCTTGCCGGCCAGCTTGATGTGCTCGCGCCCGAGCATCAGGATATAGGCGTAGGCGCGCAGGATGACGCCGAAATTGCCGTGGAAACCGCTCACGTGCGGAATGTGCAGAAACGGGACCACCTTGTCGGACACACCCACCGGGCCGCTGCCGGGACCGCCTCCGCCGTGGGGCGTGGAGAAGGTCTTGTGGAGGTTCAGGTGCATGATGTCGAAGCCCATATCGCCGGGACGCACCACGCCCAGGAGCGGGTTCATGTTGGCCCCGTCGTAGTAGAGCAGGCCGCCGCACCCGTGCACGAGTTCCGCGATCTCCTTGATGTCACGCTCGAACAGGCCCAGCGTGTTGGGGTTGGTCAGCATGATGCCGGCGACGTCCGGGCCCAGCAGGGCCTTGAGCGCCTCCACGTCCACGAGGCCGTCGGCCTTGGACTTGACGACCACGATGTCGAGGCCGCAGACGGCGGCGGAAGCCGGATTGGTCCCGTGCGCACTGTCCGGGACGATCACCTTGGTGCGGGCCAGGTCTCCGCGGCTCATATGGTACTCGCGCATCAGCATCAGGCCGGTGAGCTCGCCGTGGGCGCCTGCGCAGGGCAGGAAGGTGAAGTGCTTCATCCCCGTGATCGCCGCGAGTGCCTTGTCCATCCCGGCGAGCACCTCGAGGGCACCCTTGACCGTGGAGGCAGGCTGGAGCGGATGAAGGCCCGTGAAGGCGGGCATCGCCGCAATCTCCTCGTTGACCTTGGGATTGTATTTCATCGTGCAGGAACCGAGCGGATAGAAGCCCGTGTCCACGCCGAAGTTCATCTGGCTGAGGTTGGTGTAATGTCTGACGACATCGACCTCGCTGACCTCCGGAAGCGCGGGGGCCGTCTCCCGCCACACGATGCCCTTGGGCAGCTGCTGCTCCGTCTCGGGCAGCGAATAACCCGTCCTTCCAGGTTTGGAGAGTTCGAAAATGAGTTTGTCGTAGTATTTCATATCGCGGCCCTCCTAGATTGATTTGACGATTTCGACGATGCGGTCCAGGTCGGCGCGGCCGTACTTCTCCGTCACGCAGAAGGTCACGAAACCCTCTTCGGTCTGGAGCGCAGCGAAATAGCCGGCGTCCAGCAGCGCCTGCTGGAGCTTGGCCACGTCGCACAACGGCGTCAGGCAGAACTCCTTGAGGAATTCGCCGTCGGCGAAGAAGCGCTTGAACTTGCCGGTGGCGAGCAGCGCATCGTGCAGGTAATGGGATCCCTCGTAGCAGAGGGCGTTGAGCTTGCGCATCCCCTCCGGGCCCATCAGGGACAGGTACACCGTACACCAGAGCGCCATCAGCGACTCGTTGGAGCAGATGTTGGAGGTGGCCTTCTCGCGGCGGATATGCTGCTCGCGCGCCTGCAGGGTCAGCACGTAGCAACGCTTGCCGGAGGCGTCCGTAGTCTGTCCGACGATACGCCCCGGGAGCTTGCGCATCAGGGCGGAGGTGCAAGCCATGAAGCCCACGTACGGGCCGCCGAAGCAGAGCGGAATGCCCAGGCTCTGGCCGTCGCCGACGGCGATGTCGGCGCCCCACTCCGCCGGGCTCTTGACCACGGCGAGGGCGGACGGGTCGCAGTACTCGACCAGCAGGGCGCCCATCCTATGGACGAGGTCCGCCAGTCCGAGATGACTCTCTATGATACCGAAACGGTTGATGGACGGGACGATAACGCCTGCTAGATCAAGGACTCCTTCAGCCACGTCTTCGGCCACGTTGTCTGAGACGACGACGTTGATGCCCGCGTATTTCGCATAGGTCTGGATCGTGTCGATCACGTGCGGCAGCAGCCGGGCGGACACGATCACGGATTTGCGCTTCTTGGTGCTGGCCACGCACATCCGCACGGCTTCCGCCGCGGCGGTGGGACCGTCATACATCGAAGCGTTGGCGCAGTCGAGCCCCGTCAGGCGGCAGATCATCGTCTGCCACTCGAAGATGTAGCGGAGCGTGCCCTGCGAGATCTCGCACTGGTAGGGCGTGTAGGCAGTCAGGAATTCGCTGCGGGACGTGATGTACGGGATCACGGCCGGCGTGTAATGGTCGTATGCTCCCTGCCCCACGAACACCTTCAGCCGGGTGTTCTTGGCGGCAAGGCCCTCGAAAAAGTCACGGACCTGCTGTTCGCTCAGCGCGGACGGCAGGTCGTACTCCCCCTTGTAGATGAAATCCGCGGGGACATCGGCGTAGAGGTCTTCAAGCGAAGCGACGCCGATCCTTTCGAGCATTGTGCGGATATCTTCCCCGGTCTGGGGAAAATAACTGAATGCTCCCATATCCCTATTCGATCGTCTTGGCGTAATCGGCGGCGTTGAGCAGGGCGTCCAGTTCGGATTCGTCGGACATCTCCACCTTGATGATCCAGGCGGCGTAGGCATCCTCGTTGATCAGCTCGGGCTGGTCCTCCAGGGCGTCGTTGCGGGCGACGACCTTGCCGGACACCGGGGCGATCAGCTCGCTGGAGGTCTTGACGCTCTCCAGGGCGCCGAAGTCCTCGCCGGCGGTCACGTCGTCGTCGACGTCGGGAAGTTCGACATAGGTGATGTCACCCATCTCGGCCTGGGCGAAGTCCGAGACACCGATGATGGCCACGTTGCCATCCACCTTGACCCATTCGTGGGACTCGCTGTAGAGGAGTCCGTCAGCAATCTTGCTCATATTCTTGTATCAGTTTTAGGATTATTTCTTGTATTTGGTCTGATAGAAACGCTTCTTGACGACCACGCCGGGGAAGACGCGTTTGCGGATGCGGATCCAGAGCGGCGTGCCCAGCGCAGCGTAGGCGCTGTCGACCATGGCGAAACAGATGCTCTTGTCCAGGGTGATGGAATGGTACCCGGTCGTGACCACGCCCACGGGCAGGCCATCCTCGAGCTCCACGGGATAGCCGGCGCGCGGCACGGCATTGTCGGAAAGCTCGATCCCGACCAGCTTGCGGGCCACGCCCTCGGCCTTCTGGGCCACCAGCGCATCCTTGCCCACGAACTCAGGCTTGTCCAGCTTGCAGAACATCCCCAGTCCGGCCATCACCGGAGAGATCTCCGCGGTCAGCTCGTCGCCGTAGAGCGGCAGGCCGGCCTCGAAGCGCAGGGTGTCGCGGCAGCCGAGCCCGCAGGGCTTGACGCCCGCGTCCAGCAGGGCCTGCCAGTAGGCGCGGACCTGCCCGGGGGCGGCGTAGATCTCGAAGCCGTCCTCGCCGGTATAGCCGGTGCGGCTCACGATCACGCGCTTGCCGTCGCGGCAGCAGTCACAGAAGGTATAGAAACCCAGCGCGGCGGCCTCCGGGAAACCGAGCGTACCGCAGACGAACTTCTCGGCCTCCGGCCCCTGGACGGCGATCTGCCCCCAGTCGTCGGAGCGGTTGTCCACCTTGACGTCGAAGCCCTCCGCCTGCTCGAGCAGCCAGGCGTAGTCGGTGGCGATGTTGGCGGCGTTGACCACCAGCAGGTAGTGGTCCGCTTCCGTCTCTTTATATACGAGCAGGTCGTCGACCGTGCCGCCGTCGGGATACAGCATCATCCCGTAGAGGATGCGGCCGGGCTCCATGCCCCGCACGTCGTTGGTGAAAACGTGACTCACGAACGCCTCGGCCTGCGGGCCGCTGACGAAGATCTCGCCCATGTGGGAGACGTCGAAGACGCCGGCGGCCTGGCGCACGGCGTTGTGTTCGTCGATGATACTGCTGTAGAGGATCGGCATGTCATAGCCGGCGAAAGGACTCATCTTGGCACCGAGCTCAACGTGGAGATCGTGCAGACAAGTCTTCTTCAGGAGATTTTCCATATTTTATCTAAGGATTTCAAGGTCTTTCTTGAGGATCATCCGGGGCTCCATCATCGACACCTTCTGGAACAAGCGCACCTGGTTGCCGAGCGACAGGTAGACCTTGTCTTCGTGCTTGCCTTTGCGCCACCACTTGTAGAACCCGACGGGGTCGTTCTCGAAGGGGATCTTGGCGAGGATGCCGGAACTGTATCCGGGATAATCGATGACCAGCCGAAGGCCCATGAATTTCTTGAAATAGTCGGGATCGGCCCGGCGGAGCTTGCTGACCAGCGGATTGAGCACCTCCAGCGTGTCGACCTGCAGGACCTTGTCGCGGACAATCATCTTGTGGATGCGCACCGGATCGTAGTTGAGCCACGCACCCATCCGGAGGGTCCTGGGGCCCTCCTCCGTGTCAAGCGTGAGCTCATCCATCGAGAAATACACCTTCTCGGGATCCAGCGGATATTGTCCTTCTTCGGCCATTATACTAAGATCTTACAAATCGGATTCAACAAATGTATGTAATAAATTTGAAATTTCCTATATTTACGGAGCAAATGGAACGCAAAAAAATCGATTTTACGCAGCTGGAAGGCACAAATTGCTATTGTTCGGCCGAAAGTGCGGCCGAAATCCGGCACGCGTTTTCGAACTTGCCGCTGGAGGCCTTCCACGAAATCGGCACCGGCGACTACCATTATCTGACCCTGTTCTGGCTGGAGCGGATCCGCGAGCCTTTCGTCCTGGTCCTCTTCGACCACCATCCCGACGACCAGCCAGGCGCATTCGGCGCTGAGCTGATCAGCTGCGGCGGCTGGGTGGCCCTGGCGCGGCAGCTGCCGCTGATGCGGGGAGACCTCTGGATCCGCGACGCGTCGGACTTCGCGCGGCTCGACACCCTCCCGGACCTGCCGCTCTATCTTTCCGTCGACCTGGACGTCCTCTCCCCCGCCTATGCCCGGACCGACTGGGACCAGGGCCGGATGACGCTCGACGAGCTGTCCGGAGCCCTGCGCCGGCTGCGCGCCGGGCGTCGGATCATCGGCGTGGACCTCTGCGGGGGCAACGTGCCCGAAAAAGGGGCCTCCCCGGAGGATCTTGCCTTGAATGCAAGCACCGGGGAGGCCCTGTGGGAAATCTTTCGGGACTGACTAGCGGAGGGTGAAGTTCACGGGCACGCTGTAAGTCACGGGCACGGCCTTGCCGCCCTGCTTGGCGGGCGTCCAGGCGGGAGCGCTGTTGATGACGCGGAGCGCCTCGGCATCCAGAGCCTCGGAGACACCCTTGACCACCTTGGCGTTCGTGATCTTGCCGTTGGCGTCGACGATGAAGTTGACGGTCACGCGGCCCTGCTCGTCATTGTCAATGGCGCTCTGGGGATACTTGATGTTCTTCTGGATGTACTTGACAAAAGCGTCGGCATCGCCACCTTCGAACTGGGGCTTCACCTCGACAGCGGTATAGGGAACGATGTCACCAAGCTTCTCGATGGCCTCGTCGGCACGCTTGGCAGCATCCTTCGCGGCGTTCTCCAGGGTAGCGGCGCCATCCTTGGCGGCATCCTTGACGGCGTCGGCGGCATTCTCGACAGCCTCGACGGCTTCCTCAGCCGGAGTGGGGATCTCTTCGTCATTTCCCTTGCCATTGTTCTTGCAAGAGAAAACCATCATCGCACACGCGGCGATCATAGCGATAGAATAAATCTTTTTCATAATTGTCTTAAAGTTAAATCCTTTATTTCGAGCGGCAAAGATACGAAATAATCCGGCTCGTTGTCTCAAAAACGACAAAAACTTACAATAGCGGAGAGAAGAGCCGGGCCACGGACTCCTCGAAGCGGACGAAGGACGGACGGGACGCCCATGCCGCCTCGCTGACGAGGCTGCACGCCCGCTCGTCCTCGAAGAAGATCTCCCGCATCCGGGCGGCCAGTCCGGCGTCGTAGATGAAGGCGTTGATCTCGAAATCCTGTTCGAAACTGCGGATGTCCATATTGGTGGAGCCGACCGACACGACGGCGTCGTCGGCCACGATGGTCTTGGCGTGCAGGAAGCCCCGCTCGTAGAAGAGGACCTTGACCCCGGCGGCCAGCATGTCCTTGACATAGGAGCGCGACGCGAGCGTGACCAGGAAATTGCCATCCCCGCGCTGCGGGATCATCAGGCGGACATCCACGCCGGACAGCGCCGCGTTGCGCATCGCCAGGACCACGGCCTCCGTGGGGATGAAATACGGCGTCTGGATGTAGACGTACTTCTTGCACTCCGCCAGGATGCGCAGCATCGCCTGCATGATGACCCGGAACTCCCCCATCGGCCCGGAGGTCGCGATCTGCATCAGCAGGTCGCCGGAGAGGGAGACGGGCGGATAGTAGTCCGGCGCTTCGAGCAGCTGGCGGGTGGAGAACTTCCAGTCCACCAGGAACGCCGTCTGCATCTCGGCGACGGCGGGGCCCGTGACGCGGATGTGGGTGTCGCGCCAGACGCCGGAGCGGATGCCCACGGCGTAGCGCTTGGCGATGTTCATCCCGCCGGTGTAGCCGACACGGCCGTCGATGACCACGTTCTTGCGGTGGTTGCGGTAGTTGGTGTCGCTGTTGAGCATCAGCAGGTGCACCCGCAGGAATGGCTTGACCTGCACGCCGTTCTGCTCCATCCGGTGATAGAACTTGCGGCGCCACAGGTTCGCCAGGTCGTCAATCTGCAGACGCACCTCCACGCCCTCCCGGGCCTTGCGGGAGAGGATCTCCTCCGCCTTGCGGCCCAGCTCGTCGTCCTCGAACTTGAAGAACTGGAAGTGGATGTGATGCTGGGCGGACTCCAGGTCCGCGAGCAGGTCGTCGTACATCGAGGGGAAGTCGGTATAGAGCCGCACGTCGTTGCCGTCCACCGGCAGCGCGTGCCCGGCAGAATAGAGCAGCGTGATCAGGTTGAGGTGCTCCGCGGGGATGTCCTCGCGGATGTGGCTGCGGCAAGCCTGCAGGGAATTCGCCTGCAGCCGCTCCAAATCCTCCGCACTGACCATGCGGCGGTTCTTGCGGTCGCGTCCGAAGAAGAAATACAGCACCAGGCCGACGACCGGCAGGAAAGTCAGGACCAGGATCCAGGCGAGGGTGCGGATGGGATGTCCGTTCTCGGCGACTTCCATCACGATGATGCTGACCAGCAGGACAGCGAAGAATATGTTCAGCCAGACAGGCATCGGCAGGCAGCTTGTATTCCGGACGAAAGATAACGATTTTTCCGCAGAAAAATGGTATTTTTGCATTATGGTATCATTCTTCATCAGCATCGTCGCACTGATCCTGGGATACCTGTTCTACGGCAAATTCGTGGAGCGGGTTTTCGGTCCGGACCCGGCGCGTCCCACGCCCGCCATCACCAAGGCGGACGGCATCGATTTCATCCCCATGCCCACGTGGAAGGTCTTCATGATCCAGTTCCTGAACATCGCAGGGACGGGGCCCATCTTCGGCGCCATCATGGGCGCCAAGTTCGGCCCGGCATCCTACCTGTGGATCGTGCTCGGATGCATCTTCGGGGGCGCCGTCCACGACTATTTCAGCGGGATGCTTTCGGTCCGCAACGGCGGCGCCGGACTGCCCGACCTGATCGGCAAGTACCTGGGACGGCGCACCAAGGCCGTGATGCTGTGTTTTTCGGTCCTGCTGCTCGTGCTGGTGGGCGCCGTGTTCGTGTACAGCCCGGCCGTCATCCTGAAGGACCTGGCCGGCGACGGGACCAACACGGCGTTCATGATCTGGGCCGGCGTCATCTTCGTCTATTACATCATCGCGACGATGCTGCCGATCGACAAGATCATCGGCCGCCTCTACCCCATCTTCGCCATCGCCCTGATCTTCATGGCCGTCGCCCTGCTGGTCGGGCTGGTCGTCAAGATGCCGCAGATCCCGGAGTTCTGGGACGGCCTGCAGAACCGCTCGCAGACCTGGGGCGGCAAGGGCCAGCCGATCTGGCCGTATATGTTCGTGACCATCGCGTGCGGGGCCATCAGCGGCTTCCACGCCACGCAGAGCCCCCTGATGGCCCGCTGCCTGAAAAGTGAAAAGCTGGGGCGCCCGGTGTTCTACGGCTCGATGATCACCGAGGGGCTCGTAGCCCTGATCTGGGCGGCAGTCTCCTCCTATTTCTTCTTCGGAGGCGGTGCCGCCGAAGTGGGCGGGGCTTTCACCGACGCGGCTCCGACCGTCGTGACCAAGGTCTCCCGCTCCTGGCTGGGCATCCTGGGCAGCATCCTGGCCCTGTGCGGCGTGGTGGCAGCGCCCATCACGAGCGGCGACACGGCGCTGCGCAGCGCCCGGCTCATCATCGCCGACACCCTGCATTTCGACCAGAAGCCAGTGCCCAAGCGCCTGGCGATCAGCATCCCGCTCTTCGCCGTGGCCGCGCTGATGCTGTGGTTCAACATCGCCAACGAGGACGGCTTCAACGTGATCTGGCGCTACTTCGGCTGGGCCAACCAGACGCTCGCCGTGTTCACGCTGTGGGCCGTCACGGTCTATCTCGCGCGCGAACGCAAGGGCCACTACTACCTGATGACCCTGCTGCCGGCCTGCCTGATGACGGCCGTCAGCATCACCTATATCTCCATCGCCCAGATCGGGCTCAACCTCCCGGCGGGCTGGAACCGCTGGATCGGCGCCGTGGTGATCGCGCTCAGCGCCGCCCTCTTCTTCCGTTGGAAATTCAAGACATCTACCAGATAAGTCATGGCAGACGAAAAGATCATCTTCTCGATGAACGGGGTCGGCAAGGTCCTCCCCCACAACAACAAGGTCATCCTCAAGGACATATACCTCTCGTTCTTCTACGGGGCCAAGATCGGCATCATCGGTCTGAACGGCTCTGGCAAGTCCACGCTCCTCAAGATCATCGCCGGGGTGGAGAAATCCTACAAAGGCGAGGTTGTCTGGGCACCCGGCTACAGCGTCGGATACCTCGAGCAGGAGCCGCAGATGGACCCGGACAAGACGGTGATCGAGGTGGTCCGGGAGGGAGTCCAGGAGGTGATGGACCTGCTCGCCGAGTACAACGAGATCGGCCTGAAATTCATGGAGCCGATGTCCGACGAGCAGATGAATGCGCTGATCGAACGCCAGGGCGAGCTGACCGAACTCATCGAGCACCACGACGGCTGGGAGATCGACGCCAAGCTCGAGCGGGCGATGGACGCCCTGCAGTGCCCGCCGCCCGAGGCGCGCGTGGCCACGCTCTCCGGCGGCGAGCGCCGGCGCGTCGCCCTCTGCCGCCTGCTGCTCAAGGCCCCGGACGTGCTGCTGCTCGACGAGCCCACCAACCACCTCGACACCGAGAGCATCCAGTGGCTGGAGGCCCACCTCAAGCAATATAAAGGCACGGTCATCGCCGTCACGCACGACCGCTACTTCCTCGACAACGTGGCCGGCTGGATCCTCGAACTGGACCGGGGCGAGGGCATCCCCTGGAAGGGCAACTATTCCTCCTGGCTGGAGCAGAAGAGCATCCGCCTGGCACAGGAAGAGAAGCAGGAGAGCCGACGCCGCAAGACGCTCGAGCGTGAGCTCGAGTGGGTGCGGATGGCGCCCAAGGCCCGCCAGGCCAAGCAGAAAGCCCGTCTGGGCGCATACGAGAAACTCGCCTCCGCCGACACCAAGGAGAAGGAGGCCCGCCTGGAGATCTACATCCCCAACGGTCCGCACCTCGGCAACAAGGTGATCGAGTTCCACGACGTCTCCAAGGCCTACGGCGACAAGCTGCTCTTCGAGCACCTGACGTTCGTGCTTCCGCCCGCCGGCATCGTGGGCGTGATCGGCCCCAACGGCGCCGGCAAGACCACGCTCTTCCGCCTGATCATGGGCATCGAACAGCCCGACAGCGGCACCATCGAGATCGGCCCGACCGCCAAGATCTCCTACGTGGACCAGCAGCACCGGAGCATCGACCCTGACAAGACCGTCTACGAGACCATCGCCGGCAATTCCGAGTGGGTGCGGCTGGGCGGCCGTGACATCAACGCCCGCTCCTGGGTGTCCCGCTTCAATTTCTCCGGCGCCGACCAGGAGAAGCTCTGCGGCGTACTTTCGGGCGGCGAGCGCAACCGCCTGCACCTCGCGCTGACCCTCAAGGACGAGGGCAACGTGCTGCTGCTCGACGAGCCCACCAACGACGTGGACGTCAACACGATCCGCGCCCTGGAGGAGGGCCTGGACGGCTTCGCGGGCTGCGCCGTGGTCGTCTCGCACGACCGATGGTTCCTCGACCGCATCGCCACCCACATCCTTGCCTTCGAGGGTGAGGGACAGGTCTACTTCTTCGAGGGCAGCTACTCCGAATACGAGGAGAACCGCAAGGCCCGCCTCGGAGAGACGGAGCCCAAGCGCTTCAAGTACAAAAAACTGATGGAGTAATGAAAAAGACCTACGCAGACGATATCAAGACCCTGCAGGACAGCATCAAGCGCCTGCAGGAGATCAAGGAGGTCCTCTATGCCGTGGAGGAAGTGGCGCTGGACGTGGAGCGCGGCGTGAGCGAGATCGACGCCCGCATCCCTTTGCGCGAGGAGCTCTACAAGATCCAGGACGGCGAGCAGCGCGCCCAGGCAGAGCACGCCCTGGACCTGCTCGACCAGACTTTCGCGCTGATCGACGAGATCCTCGGGCCGCCCGAGGACGAGATGACCGGCGAGCCCGTCGGCACGCCGATGGACCCCGTCGCCCGCGGCTCGCGGCCCAGCGAACTGCGCCTGGAGGATTTCCTGCGCAACTACAAACCCGGCGGCAAGGGCAAGGTCAGCTGACCTCCCGTCATTCCCGGCTTGACCGGGAATCTAATCTTCCCCTGATAAAAAGGCCGACACGGACGCGATGTGCGGCACAGCGCGGGCGCTCAGGATGCGGACGCGCAGGCGCAGCACATTCTGCTCCGGGAAGCGCAGGATGCGGCAATGGCCGACATTGGTGCCGGTGACGACTTCCCGCCACCCGTCCTCCCAGACATCCAGCGCGAAGGATTCCACGCGCTCCCCTTTCGAAAGGTCCTCGCGAATGGCCAGGCGGTCGAAGCGGATGGCGAGGGGGCATTCCATCTCGATGCACAACTGCTCCCGGGACGTCCCCGGCTCGACGGAATCCCGCCGCCGGGCGCCTGCGAGCAGGTCGTTGCCGTAGGTGGTGCGGATGCGGCGTCCCACCTCGGCAAGCACGGCGCTGTCGCGCGGGCTGATGCGCCCCTGGCGGTCCGGCGGGACGTTCAGCAGCAGGATGCTGTTGCCTCCCACCGCACGTTCGTACATATCAAAGACATTGTCCGCGCTGCGCACGGCCTGCTCGCCGTCGTTGCGCCAGAACCAGCCGTGGCGGATGGACACGTCCGTCTCGGCGGGCTGGTAGTGCAGCCAGAAGGGGCGTGGCTGCGCGAGCAGGCGCTCCCGGCTGCCAAGGTCCCCGTCCGTCAGGTCGTCGAACATGTTCATCTCCGCAGGGTCCTGCGCATACGGGATGACGTTCCATTCGGATGCGCGCGTCCGTCCCGCCTCGTTGCCGCACCAGCGCAGGTCTTCCTTGCCGAAGACCACGGCGTCGGGTGCGAGCGCGTGGATCAGCTCCTTCCAGGCCAGGTAGTCGTATTGCTGGCCACCCTTGCGCTTGGGATGCGCCCCGTCGAACCAGACTTCCGACACGGGGCCGTATTCGGTCAGAAGCTCGAAGAGCTGGTTCAGGAAATATTCATTGTAGTCGTCCACCTCGAAGGTGAAGGTCCGCGGGTCGGCGAAGGGCCGGCCGGGCACAGGGCGCGGGACGGTGCGCAGCGTGGCGGCGCTGCCGTTGCCGTACAGGCCGTCCGGCGCCTCCATCTGGTAGAGGTCCGCCGGCGAGAGATAGAAGCCGAACTCCAGGCCGTATTTGCGGCAGGAGGCCGCAAGTTCCTTCACGACATCCCCTTGATACGGGCTTGAAGCCACCCCGTGGGCGGTGTATCGGCACGGCCAGAGCACGAAACCGTCATGATGCTTGGCAGTGAGGATCACGCGCTTCATCCCGGCATCCCGGAAGATCGCGCACCATTGGTCGGTGTCCGGCGCCTTCAGGTCGAAGACCGCCGGATCCTCCAAGCCGCTGCCCCACTCCACGCCCGTGAAGGTGTTGGGCCCGAAGTGGACGAAGGCGATGAAAGCGTTGTCCAGCGCGTGGAGCTGCTGGGGGGTCGGCACCACGCGCACCGCCTTGGCAAGAACCTCCGCCGGCGTGTCGTCCGCAGCCACGGACACCGTACGGGCCGTCCGGGGCCCGCAGGCACAAAGCAGCAGCGCGGCTGCCGCAAAATACAAGAACTTGCGCATACCACACAAATTTAGCAATTAAAATTCGTACATTTGTGCAAACCCGTAAACAGAACCGAGCTATGGCATACGACATTTCCCTCAAACTCCCGCAGGGCTGGGTCTCCGACCTGGACAGCTACATCGACGAATCCGGCGTGGAGATCACCCACCTCTCCTGCCACCTGCCCAACGACAAGGAGCGGACCGACGAGGCGCTGATCGACGTCTACGCCGGCCCGATGCCGGAGGACACTACGGCCGCGGACCAGGCGCTCGCCAACTACGCCGACACGGTGGGCTTCGACGAGGAGGACCCCGAGGACTTCGACCCCATCACCGAATGGCCGTTCAACGGCAAGAAGGCCTACGGCTTCGAAGCCATCGCCGAGGACGATTCCCCGATGCGGATGATGTGCATCGAGCTCAAGAAAGGCACGCTCGTGATCCTCTGCATCCTCGCCAAGGACGACGACACCCTGGTGGATGCCGTCCAGCTGGCCGAGCGGGGCCTGCGGCTCAGGTAGGCCCGATGGACCAGCCCAAGATCGAGCGCGTCCTGCGCCTGATGACCCTGATGTCCGGGAGCAGGCTCTATACCGTCGACGAACTCGCCGACAAGTTGGACACGTCCTACCGCTCGATCTACCGCTACATCGACACTTTCAAGGACTGCGGCTTCGCCGTGGAGAAGGTCCGCGGCAATGTCTACCGCCTGGCGAAGCTCTCCCCCAAGTACCCCAACCTCGACAAGCTGGTCTATTTCTCCGAGGAGGAGGCCTACCTGGTCAACCACCTGATCGACCGGCTGGACCCGACCAACGCGCTCAAGGCCGGCCTGCAGCGCAAGCTGGCGGCCATCTACAGCAGTACGAGCATCGCGGACTACATCGACAAGCAGTCCAACGCCGCCAATGTGGAGGCGCTCTCCGCCGCCGTGCGCGACAGGTGCGCCGTGCGCCTGCTCCGCTACGAATCCGGCCACAGCGGGCAGGTCCGGGACCGCCACGTAGAGCCTTTCGGCTTCACGACCAACTACATCGACGTCTGGGCCTACGACCTGGAGGACGGCCGCAACAAGATCTTCAAGATCAGCCGGATGGAGGAAGTCGAAGTCCTCGACGGGGAGCCCTGGGCCCACGAGCGTGAGCACGAGCGCCAGGGGATGGACGTCTTCCGGATGGCGGGCCGCGAGGAGTTCCGCATCCGGCTGCGCCTGTCGATGAAGGCCAAGAACCTGCTGGTCGAGGAGTACCCCCTGGCCGAACGCGACCTCCTGCCGGACGGGGACGGCGCCTGGATCCTGGACACGGGGATCTGCGCCGTGGCCGGCGTGGGGCGTTTCGTCGCCGGGCTCCCCGGCGAAATCGAAATCCTCGAAGGAGAGCCGCTCCGCGCCTTCCTGCACGAAACTGCAAATTTTTTCGAAAAAATCTAGCGATTGACAAGACCTGTCAAAACACGGGCGTACCTTTGTATCGTTGAAACAAAGGAACACAATTGTTAAAGACTGGTCCCATGAGCAAGAACGACAACATCCTCAGCCTCCGCGCCGCACTCGCGCAGCAGATTACCGACCGTACCCACAACGAGGCCCAGGCCCGGCAGATCGCCGGCACCATCTCTTCCGATTTCCTCGAACTCTTCGGGGAGCTGGATCTTGTCCTGGCTTAAAGGAGGTCCACCAACAGAGCGGCGATGGGCGCCAGACCTTCGGCATCCACGTCGTCGAAGGTAGCAAGCTCCCGGCTGTCGATGTCCAGGACACCCAGCACTTCGTCCCCGCGCATCAGCGGCACGACGATCTCGCTGCGGGAAGCGGAGCTGCAGGCGATATGGCCGGGGAATTCCTCCACGTCCGGCACGACGACGGTCCCGCCCCGCGCCCAGGCAGTCCCGCAGACACCCTTGCCGAACGGGATGCGCGTACACGCCACGGGCCCTTGGAAAGGCCCCAGAACCAACTGATTGTCCCGAACCAGATAGAAACCGGTCCACCAGAATCCAAAAGCTTCGTGGATGGCCGACGCCGCATTGGCCAGGTTGGCCACGGGGTCGCTCTCCCCTTCCACCAGGCTCCGCACCTGCTTCAGCAGCAGGGCATATCGGTCCGCCTTGTTCATTTGCGGCGGTCTTCGGGAGCCCTCAGGAGCAGGATCACCGCCAGGACCAGGCCGACACCGACCGTGATGGCGGAGGCTTCCGGACCGAACGATCCGCCCGTGACGATGTCCGGCCCGCTTACGATGGGCGACAGGATCTTCTCATTCACGGGGTTCCCGGACACGGCGAACCCCAGGACGTAGCCCTGGACATAATTCCAGGTCCAGTGGATGCCGATCGGGAACCAGAGATTGCCGGAGAACTTGTAGGCCGCGCCCAGCAGCAGGCCGGCCTCGATGGCGATGGCGATGGAACTCCACCACGTGGCGCCCGGATTGGCGAAATGCGCGGCGCCGAAGAGCAGGGCCGAGAAGAAGAGCGCCGCAACGGTGTTCCAGCGGTCGTCGATCAGGCGGAACAACACGCCGCGGAAGATGACCTCCTCGCAGACGGCGACCAGCAAAAACAGGAAAAAGCCGGTGATCTGGGCGGTGTCGAACTGCGCGCCGGACACGCTGTAGCACTTGGACAGGGCCAGCACTCCCGCGATCAGGCCGAAGAACAGGATTCCGAACAGCATGCCCTTGCACGTGTCCGGCACCATCCTGCGCATCGGCAGTTCGAGGACCGGACGACGCTCCGTCAGGTTGACCCAGACGGCGTACAGGAAGAGGATCAGGGTACTGGCGGCAAGCATCACGACACATTGCAGCGGCCAGGACCCCAGGTCCGGGATGCTCATCGCCAGCCCCTGCAGGACGGTGAAGATCAGCAGCCCGCCCAGCAGGCACAGGATCCATTTCCAAAGCGGCATCCGCGCCGCAGAAGTATATTTACGCATCAGCAGTATCCGTTTGATAAGGGACTACAAAGATAGCATATTTTTTCATACACGGATGCCGGCTTGAGAAAGCACGCTAGAGGAGCGAAGCCTTGGCCTGCTCCACCGCCGCGATGACGCGGTCGCACCAGGCGTCGAACTCCGGATCGGGGATCTGGAGCTCCGGGTGCGCCAGGATGTTGTCGATCGTCCGGCGGATCCCCTGGTCGAAGCGGGTCGTGCAGCAGAAGCCCGGGACGATGCGCTTGAGTTTCTTGTTGTCGAACAGCACCGTCCAGGCCTTGTCCCCCAGCAGCTCGCCCTGCAGGTCGTACTTGCTGACGGCCGCCAGGAAGTCGGACGACACGTAGCACGCCTTGAGCTCCACGCCCAGCGCATCCGCGATGATCTGGTAGATCTGGCGCCAGGTCAGTGTCTCGTCCGAGGTGATCTGGAAGGCGTTGCCGATGGCGTGGACATTGCCCATCAGGCCCACGAATCCCTTCGCGAAATCGGTATTGTGCGTGAGCGTCCACTGGGACAGGCCGTCGCCGTGGATGATGACCGGCTTGCCCTCGAGCATCCGCTTGAGCACCGACCAGGTCCCGTGCGCACCGTGCACGGCCAGGGGGACCTTGCGCTCGTCGTAGGTGTGGCTGGGACGGACGATCGTGACCGGGAAACCCTCCGTGCGGAACTTCTCCAGCAGGAAATCCTCGCAGGCGATCTTGTCCCGGGAATACTGCCAGTACGGGTTGGCGAGCGGGGTGCTCTCCGTGATGAAGGGGTTGACGGCGGGCTTCTGGTAAGCAGAGGCCGAACTGATATACATATACTGCTTGGTCCGCCCGCGGAACAGGCGCCAGTCGCGCGCGACCTGCTCCGGCACGAAGCCGATGAAGTCGCAGACGCAGTCCCAATGCAGGTCTCCCAGCTTGCGGGCCGTCCCTTCCTCGTCATTGATGTCGCACTGGATCAGGCGCACGCCGGCCGGGACGGCCTCCGCGCGGTTCCCCCGGTTGAGCAGATACAAGTCCCAATCCGGATCAGCCGCGACCCGGGCCGTGATGGCGGCGCTGATGGTGCCGGTGCCGCCGATAAATAGCGCTTTCTTTTTCATAACGCAAATTAGCAATCTTTTTTCAAAATCCGTGCGTTTTGGCTATTTTTGTGAAAACGCTTTGCGATGACTCCGAACCTGATACGCCCTGCGGGCATCCTGGACGCAGATGCCGCCGGCAAGCTCCTCTCCTCCCTGACCGAGGACCATCCCTATATCCTTGACTTCTCCGACGTGGAGGCCGTCCATTTCGCGGCGCTGCGCAAGCTCCTGAACGCGCGGCGGGCCGGCTGCCGCTTCAGCATCATCAATGCCTGCGACGCCGTGGCCGAGCGCTTCGTCGACTCTGGCGTCTCCGCTTTCATCGACGTGTGCCGCAAGCCCAAGCCGCTGGATATGTCCCAGTATGAAGAATTCGGCGCCAGCTTCCTCTCCAAGTCCTACAACAGCAAGGACGGCGATGCGATGATCAAAGTCTATGGTCCCAATGTCTCCAAGGAAATCGTCGCGCAGGAGAAGGCCGTGGCGCGCGCCGTGATGCTGTTCGGGCTGCCCACGCCCCTGGTCGGCACGATCTACGAAGACGGTGACCGTACGGCCCTGGACTTCGAGCGCATCCCGGGCAAGCGCTCCTTCTCACGCATCATTTCCGAGGAGCCGGAGCAGTTGGAGAAGATCACCCGGCGTTTCGCGCGGATGTGCCGGCAGCTCCACGCCACGCCCTGCGACACCGCCCTCTTCCAGGACCGCGTCCTGGCGCACCGTCAGGCCGTCATCAACTGCAAGGAACTGACCGATGCCGAGAAGGAGCCGGTCCTCGCTTTCGTGGACAGCATCCCGCACGTGACGACCTGCCTGCACGGCGACATGCAGATGAGCAACGTAATCACCACGGGCCTGGAGGATCTCTGGATCGACCTGGGCGACTTCGGCTACGGGCATCCGCTGCTGGACATCGGGATGTGGTATTTCCTGACCCGGCTCAACACGGAAGAGTTCGCGCAGCACCTCTTCCACCTCGGGCTCGAGGAGCTCGGGCGCATCTGGGACATTTTCGTCGAGGACTATGCGATGGCCTACTCCCGCAAGGACAAGGCGGCCTTCGAGCAGTCCGTAATCCCCTACGCTGCCCTTCACATGATCTATCTTGGCGCACTCTACGGCTTCCAGCCCTGGATGCTGGACTACATCCGGCAGGTCTTCAAGTAAGCCGGACTACTCGTCGTCCAGCTTGAAAGTGACGCTGAGCCAGTAGATGTTGCCCCGCTGATCGGAGTTGGACGCTTCCGCCAGGAAACGGACTTCGTAATTGCGGAACATCTCCACGTGGACCAGCGACGAAACCGGCTCTCCGTTCCGTTCGGAGAAGAGGACATCCCAGGTCGAGAACGGTTTCACGTCCGAGGTGCTCCACCGGTCCAGCTTGCAGTTGGCGTTGATCGGTTCGCAGGTCAGATTGTAGGAGGGGTCGTTCACCAGCTCCTGGAACATCCGGTCCGCATCCGCCTTGGCCACCGCCTGGCGATCGTCCCAAGGCAGGTCCTCGAAACCGTCGCCGCGGTTGATGATGTCGATATCCATCTTCTGGGTCCCCTCGCCCTTGACCACCAGGTGGACGCCGTCCTCGATGGGCGTCTCCGAGACGATCGTGAATTCTTCGGGAGAATAGTGGAAGGAGATGTCCTCGAAGGTGTAGTAAGTCTCTTCCGGCTCGCAGGCGGGAAGGGTCAGGAGCAAGGCGGCTGCGCCAAGCCCGGCGATGATCGGTTTCAGATTCATAATAACGTATTTTCCTCTCGTACAAATATATGAAAACTTTTGGCTAACTTTACACGATACGACGTCAACCAATCTCACATCATAATGAAATCGAAACAATTCTGCATTCTGCTGACCGCATTCCTGGTTGCGGCCTGCACCGCATCCGTCCCGACGGAGCCGACCGGCGTGCGCATCGGCGCGCTGGACAATGCCGCCTGGGACGCTGCCCAGTGGATTTCGGCTGCTGATGCACCGGTTGCGACCGGCCGCGGCGTCCAGCGCGCCGCCGACGGCGCCAGCTGGTTCGTCACCACCCTCAGGAACGACAAGGAGGTCACCACCGCCCGCTGGATGACCACCGGCCTGGGCGTGTTCCAGCTCTATCTGAACGGTCGCCCCGTCGGCAAGGAGATCCTCCGGCCGGGCTTCACGCACCCCACCAAGACGCGCCGCTCGTTCACCTATGATGTCACGGAGGCTTTCAAGCTGCGCGCCGGCGCTGAGAACGTCCTCGCCGCCCAGGTCACCCCGGGCTGGTGGGCCGACAAGATCGTCACGCCCGGCGGCTATGACGGGATGCTCGGCAAGAAATGCGCATTCCGCGCCGTGCTGGAGCTCACCTACGCAGACGGCACCAAGCAGTGCTTCGGGACCAACACTTCCGACTGGAAGGCCGGCGTCGCGGGGCCCGTGCTCCACGCCGCCATCTTCGACGGCGAGGTCTACGACGCCCGCATCCAGCCGGGCTTCGCCACCCCGGAGAAGCTCGCTGCGCCGGAAGTGAACACGGAGTTCCAAGGCGAGATCCTCCCCTCGGAAGGGGCTGAGGTATACCTCCGCGACGACATTGCCCTCACGCCCGTGTGCGCCTATCTGTGGAGCGAGGCGGAAGGAGCCAGCGACGATGCCTTCGGCAAGGTCGTGATCACCAAGCAGTTCGCCCCCGGCGAAGAGATGGTCGTCCAGCCCGGCCAGACGCTGGTCGTGGACTTCGGCCAGAATGCCGCCGCCGTACCCTCCTTCGTCTTCAAGGCCACGGAGGGCACGACCCTCACCTGCCTGCCCGGCGAGCTGCTCAACGATGGCAACGGCGCCAAGAACCGCGGGATGGACGGCCCGGAGGGCAGCGTCCACCGCACCAACCTCCGCATCCCCGACCAAGGGATGCAGCTGATCTACACCTTCGCGGACAGCAAGGACTACGTGGCCTACCACCCGCAGTGCACCTTCTTCGGCTACCGCTACGCCTCCATCACCGCCACGGGCGAAGTGCGCATCCGCTCGGTCAAGTCCGTACCCGTGACCTCCATCGCCAAGCACCTGGAGACGGGTACCGTCACCACGGGGGACGAGCTGGTCAACCGGCTGATTTCCAACACGGTCTGGGGCCAGCGCTCCAACTACCTGTCCGTCCCGACCGACTGCCCGCAGCGCAACGAGCGCCTGGGCTGGACGGCGGACACGCAAGTCTTCACGGAGACGGGCTCCTTCTTCGCCAACACCGACGCCTTCTTCCACAAGTGGATGCGCGACATGCGCGACTCGCAGAGCGCAACGGGCGGTTTCCCGGGCGTGGCGCCCACGGCGCAATATGGCGGGGACATGATGCGCCTGGGCTGGGCCGACGCCGGCGTGATCGTCCCCTGGACGGTCTGGAAGCAGTTCGGGGACAAATCCGTCATCGAGCAGAACTGGGAGGCGATGGAGCGCTTCATGCAGCACGTCGATGAGACGAAGTACGACCACCGCGCCCTCGCCGCCGAGAACGGCAATTACCAGTGGGCCGACTGGCTGAGCTACGAGCCGCTGGAGAGCCACGGCGGCAGCGCCTTCACCACCGACCGGCAGGGCCGGCGCGCACCGCTGCCCGACGCCGTGGTCTACTGGAACTACCTCGGCGCCTCCTACTGGGCCATCGATGCCGGGATGATGCGGGACATGGCGGCCGCCACCGGCCGGGACGCGTCGAAATACGAGGCGATGGCCCAGACGGCCCGCGCCTATCTCAAGAAAAACTTCCTGCGCAGCGACGGCAGCTTCAAGACCCCGCTCTTCAACACGATGCAGACCCCGGCCCTGTTCGCCCTCAGGAACGGCCTAGTGGACGGCAAAGCCAAGGATGCGATGATCGTGCGCCTGCGGGCCAACTTCGCCGAACACGGCGGCTGCCTGCAGACCGGATTCCTCGGCACCTCCATCCTGATGCAGACCCTCACCGACAACGGGATGACGGACATCGCGTGGGACCTGCTCTTCCAGCGCAAGAATCCCAGCTGGCTGTATTCCGTCGACAATGGCGCCACCACGATCTGGGAGCGTTGGAACAGCTACACGCTCGAGTCCGGAATGGGTCCCAAGGGGATGAACAGCTTCAACCACTACGCCTACGGCTGCGTGTGCCAGTGGATCTGGGAGACGGCCGCCGGCATCGCCGCCGACCCGGCCGCCCCGGGCTTCAAGCACATCATCATGCGTCCCGTCCCGGACAAGCGGCTCGGCCACCTGAAAGCCGAGTACCTCTCCGCCGCCGGGACGATCCGGAGTGCCTGGAAGTACAACGGCGACAAGTGCACCTGGGAGTTCACCGTGCCCGAAGGCGCCACGGCCACCGTCACCCTGCCCGGGCAGACCACGTCCAAGGACTACGGTCCCGGGAGCTACAGCCTGGAGATCTAGACGGAAAGAGGCGTCCCGGTCGGGACGCCTCTTTTATTATTTGTCTGGATCAGAATCCGCCAGGGCCGCCGAAGCCGCCGCCGGGGCCGCCGAAACCGCCGCCGGGACCGCCGAAGCCGCCACCGGGGAAGCCACCGCCGAAACCACCGAACGCGCTCTCCATACGGCGGCGCTGCTCCGTCTCCTTGCGGCGCTTCTCGCGCTGGTAGAGCCGGAACTGCTTCTTGTCGAAGAGGGCCTTCAGGGCATTGTCGTAGGTCTTGTTGTTCTCCTCGATCTCGGCCATGATCTTCTCCATGTCCTGGCGCTGGGCCATCATCTTCTCGAACATCTCCTGACGCTCAGCGTCGCTCATCTCGCGGATATCCCGCATCTCCTGCTGCTGGGGCCGATACTCGAGTTTGCCTTCGTAGCGGCGGTTGAGCTCGAGGAGCGTGGCTTTCTGCTCCTCGCTGAGCCCGAACAACTCGGCCATCTCAGCCGTCTTGTCTTCGGGACTGAGCTCGGGAGGGAGCTCAGGCATCCTGAACTCTCCCCTGCCGGGGAAATCACCCCCGCCCGGGAAACCACCGCCGGGGAAGCCGCCCGGCCCCTGTGCAAACGCACACGCTGCCCCGACCAGCAGGCCGGCGGCAGTCAGAAGAATCATCCGTTTCATATTTGTCATGTTAATCATTTCAATTCCGAGCGTTTTTTGCGAGCAAATTTCGTACCTTTTTTGTAACATTGCAAAGGAAAAGAATGACCCGCCCGATGAAAATCGTCATAGCCCTCGATTCCTTCAAGGAATGCCTCCCGTCCGCAGCCGCCAATGCCGCCGCTGCGCGCGGCGTCGCGGCAGCCTGTCCGGAGGCGGAAGTGCTCTGCAGGGGCGTCAGCGACGGGGGCGAGGGCTGGCTGGATGCCTGCCGCGGCGCCCTTGGCGGGGAATGGGTCACGGCGCAGGTGCACGATCCGCTGATGCGCCCGATCCAGGCCTCCTACCTCGTCAGCGGCGGGATCGCCATCCTGGAGTCGGCCCGCGTCTGCGGTCTGCAACTCGTCGCCCCATCGGAGCGCGATCCGCTGGCCGCCTCGACTTATGGCCTTGGCGAGCTGGTCGCCGACGCCTGGCACCGCGGATACCGGCAGCTGCTGGTCGGGCTGGGCGGCAGCGCCACCAGCGACGCCGGCCGCGGGATGCTCCGCGCCCTGGAGGAGCACTGTCCGGAGGTCCTCGCCCCGGGCGCGCCGCGGCTGGAAGTCACGCTCGCCGCGGATGTCAGCGCCCCGCTCTGCGGGCCCACGGGAGCCTCCCTCTGCTACAGCCCGCAGAAGGGCGCCTCTCCCCAGGCGGCCGCGAAGCTCGAACGCCAGACCCGCCGTTTCGCCGTGGATTCGGCCGCCCGGCTCGGGTTCGACCGTTCCTGCGAGCCGGGCGCCGGCGCCGCCGGCGGGCTGGGCTACGCCTTCCTGCAGTTCTTCGGCGCCACGCTGCGCTCCGGCGCCGGCCTGCTGCTTGATATGCTGGGATTCGACGGGCTCCTTTCCGGAGCGGACTGGGTGATCACGGGCGAAGGGGCCTCCGACGCCCAGACCCTGATGGGCAAGGTCCCTTTCCGCATCCTGGAGCGGGCCCGTCGCCAGGGTGTCCGGACGGCGTTGCTGGCCGGGCGGATCGCAGACCGCGAAGCCCTCTTGCAGGCCGGCTTCGACCGGGTCCTGTGCATCAATCCTCCGGAGCTGCCGGCCGCATCCGCCCTGGATCCAGCCGTCGCCTCCGGAAATATACAACAGACTGTCCAACAATTATTTACCTGATCTTATCATGCTGGGAGCCATAACGGGAGACACCATCGGCTCGGTCTACGAGTTCGACAACACCAAGGACTACCATTTCCAGCTCTTCGAGCCGGAGAGCATCTACACCGACGACAGCATCATGACGATGGCCGTCGCCTCCTGGCTGCTTCGGGACCCCGCACACGGGTACCAGACGCTGGAGGACGAGATGGTGGCGTTCGCGCGGAAATATCCTTGCCCGAAGGGCGGATACGGCTCCGGCTTCTACCGCTGGCTGTTCTGCCCGGGAGAGTTGTTCGCCTTTGACGGCAAATGGGGTCCCCTGCCTTACGACTCCCCCGCCGGGCGGCATCCCTACGGCTCCTGGGGCAACGGCTCCGCGATGCGCGTGAGCGCCGTGGGATGGCGCTTCGACACGCTGGAGGAGACGGAGCGCGTGGCGGCGGTCTCTGCCGCCATCACGCACAACCATCCGGAGGGCATCAAGGGCGCGCAGGCCACGGCCGCAGCCATCTTCCTGGCCCGGACGGGCAAGTCGAAGGAGGAGATCTGCACCTACATCGAGACGCGTTACGGCTACGACCTCCACAAGACCTGGGCTTACTGGCACCCCATCTATGGATGGGAAGACAGCTGCCAGGGCACGGTGCCGCAGGCGCTGGTCTGCTTCCTGGACTCGACGGACTTCGAAGATGCAATGCGGAAGGCGGTCTCGCTGGGCGGGGATTCCGACACGCTGGCCTGCATCACCGGCGGCGTGGCGGAGGCCTTCTACGGTGGGGTGCCTCCGGAGATGGCCGCCAAGGTGCTGGAGAAGCTCCCCGCGGAATTCAAACGGATCCTGGATTGTTTTTAGGATGACAAAGTGTCTCGGACTCGCGGTCATCCTCATCGCGACCGCTTTCAAAATACCTCCTGCTATGCCATTTTATCCGGAAAACCCTGACGTGAGAAAACCGGCTGTCGCCGGATCGTTCTACCCCTCCACCCCCAAGGAGATCCTGGCCCTGGCCGGTCCCTGGGTGCATCCTGTGCCGGATGGTCCGGCACCGCAGGCGGTGATCGTCCCGCACGCGGGATACGTGTTCAGCGGCGAAGTGGCGGCCGCAGCCTTCAACCGGATTCCGAAAGGGACTGCCTACAAACGGATCTTCCTCCTGGGGCCCAGCCACCGCGTGGGTTTCAACGCCGCGAGCGTCGACACCTTGTATGACCGGGCCGGGACGCCGCTCGGCGAGGTCCCGGTCGACACGGCGCTCGGAGCGGAACTCATCCGTGCCGGCAAGGGCTGTTTCGTCTGCCGGCGCGACGCGCACGCGGACGAGCACTGTCTCGAAGTCCAACTCCCTCTCCTGCAGATGACTTTCGGAGAGGTCCCCCCGATCGTGCCCATCGTCATCGGCTCGCAGCGTCTGAGCGTCCTGGAGCAGATCGCCGAGGTGCTGGAGCCCTATTTCAACGCGGAGAACCTCTTCGTCATCAGCTCGGATTTCTCCCACTATCCCGCCTACGATGATGCCAGGAAGTCCGACCTCTACCTGGCGGAAGCCATCACGTCGGGCGGGCTGGAGTCTTTCCTGGAGGCCCTCTCGCAGATCGACAGGATGGATTATACCGGGCAGGACACCGCGGCTTGCGGAGCCAACGCCATCGCGGTGCTCCTCGCCCTCCTGGACGGGCAGGGCCGGGGCCGCTTTGATGCGGAGCACGTCCTCTACCGCAACTCGGGAGATTCCCGGTATGGGGACAAGGACCGGGTCGTGGGATACAACGCCATCGTCTTCACCCGACGCGCCAAGGCAGCAGCTGACATCAGCCCCGAAGAGCATCTGTTCCATTTCTCGAAGGAGGAGAAACGGGCGATGGTCGCCACTGCGCGGGCGGCGATCCACGCCTCCCTTGGCCTGGACTTCGACGGGGACGCCACCCCCGTCGGCATGCTGAAGGACAAGGGCTACGGCGTCTTCGTGACCCTCCGTCTCGACGGCCGCCTGCGGGGATGCATCGGCCGTTTCACCTCCACCGACAGCCTGTCCGCCACGATCCGGGAGATGGCGCAGAGCGCCGCCTTCTCCGACCCGCGCTTCCCCGCCCTGTCCGGGAAGGAAGCGCCCCGGGTAGATATCGAAGTCTCCGTGCTCTCGCCCCTGAAGAGGATCCGCTCGGTCGACGAGTTCAAGCTGGGCCGGGACGGCATCTACATGATCAAAGGCAGCCGCCACGGAACCTTCCTCCCGCAAGTCGCGGAAGAGACCGGATGGACGACGGAGGAGTTCCTGGGGCACTGCGCCCGGGACAAGGCCGGCATCGGCTGGAACGGCTGGAAAGAAGCCGAACTTTATACCTACCAGACCGAGGTCGTCAACGAATCCGACCTATGACGGAGGCCCGGTTCTATTCCGTCCTGGAGGATGGCGTCCAGTGCCTGCTCTGTCCCCACCACTGCCGGATCCGCGAAGGTGCCCGGGGCCTTTGCCGCAGCCGCGAATGCCGGGACGGGAAGTTGTATGCGCTGTCCTATGGTGCACCGTGCGCGCTGGCTGTCGACCCCGTCGAGAAGAAACCGCTGAACCGCTTCCTGCCGGGCACGTACTGCCTCTCGCTGAGCTGTACCGGGTGCAACCTCTCCTGCCGGTGGTGCCAGAACAGCGACATCTCGCAGGTCGCGCCCGAGGAGACGGATTCCGGCGTCCTGCCGCCCGAAGAGGTCGTCGCCCTGTGCATCCGGCGCGCTCTGCCCTCGATCGCATACACCTATACCGAACCGCTCACCTGGTGGGAATACCTGCACGACATCGCTTCGCTCGCGCACGCAAAAGGCTTGAAGAACATCCTCGTCTCGGCCGGCTACGTGGAGAAGGAGCCCCTGCGGGAGCTCCTCCCGTATCTGGATGCCGCCAACATCGACATCAAGGCGATGGACGACAGCTTTTACCGCACGTATTGCGGTGCCGCCCTCCAGCCGGTCCTGGACAGCGTCCTTACCCTGGTCGGGCACGGTGTCCACGTCGAGATCACCAATCTCCTCGTCACCGGGTTGAACGATTCCCCGGAGCAGGTCGGACGGCTCTGCGCCTGGATGGCGGCCAACGGCCTGCAGGAGGTCCCGTTGCATTTCAGCCGTTTCTTCCCCCGCTATCGGATGCGCGACTCCGTGCCGACCCCGAAGGCAACACTCCTCCGTGCCCGGGAAATCGCCGCTTCCTACGGGATCCAGACAGTGTTCCTGGGAAACCTATGAGACTGAATCCAAAGAAAAAGTGCCCCCAGAGGATCTCTGAGGGCACTTCCGGAGGTGCGTAGCGGAATCGAACCACTGTGACAGGTTTTGCAGACCTGCGCCTAGCCACTCGGCCAACGCACCGTTGCGGACTGCAAATATACGGATTTTTCGCAGACTTCCAAAACTGCCGCGCCCAAAAAGGCATATGATTTGTTATGTTCAAATTATTGCGTATTTTTGAAACGTAAAAAGGATTGGCATATGAAAAAGATCTCCCTGCTCCTGATGACTGCGCTTCTGGCCGCATCCTGCGGCACCGGCAGATTATATACCTCCGACGGGACGGACCCCGGCGAGGAGGAAGTGAACCTCGGATACCAGACGATCAAGAAGAAGGATTCCACCGCCTCCACTTCCACCCTCAAATTCAAGCGCGGCTCCGGATACACCAACATCTATGAGTATCTGCAGGGGCGCGTGGCCGGTGTCGAGGTCAACGGCACGACGATCCGCATCCGCGGAGAGCGCTCCATCAACAGCAGCAACGACCCGCTGCTCATCGTGGATGGAATGGCCGTCTCCGACATCAGCGGGATCAGCCCGGATGAAGTCCAGAGCGTCGACGTCCTCAAGGATGCCGCCTCCACGGCCATCTACGGCTCGCGCGGTGCCAACGGTGTCATCCTGATCACGACCCGCAAGACCGTCGAGTGATCCGCAATATCATCTTCGATTTCGGTGCGGTCCTGGTAGACTGGGATCCGCACCATTTGTATATCCCCTTTTTCGGCGACGCGCAGCGCGCGGAGTGGTTCCTGACCGAGATCTGCCCTTACAGCTGGAACACGCAGGCGGACGCCGGCAGGACCACGCAGGAGATCACCGAGGAGCGGATCGCACTCTTCCCGGAGTGGGAGAAGGAGATCCGGATGTACTACGGGCGCTGGATCGAGATGATGGGCGGCCAGATCCCCGGGATGGAGGCGCTGGTGCGCGACCTCAAGGAGCGCGGCTACGGCGTCTACGGGCTCACGAACTGGTCGCGGGAGACCTTCCCGCTGGTGCGGGACCGCTATCCCGTCTTCGGCCTGCTGGACGGCTACATCGTCTCGGGCGAGGAGCGGATGATGAAGCCCGATCCGGCCTTCTACCAGCTGCTGCTGGACCGCTACGGCCTCAAGGCTGAGGAGTGCCTCTTCATCGACGACAACCCCAGGAACGCCTCCGGCGGCGAATGCCTGGGGATCCAGGGCCTCGTCTTCCACGACGCAGAGCAGATCCGCGCCGAACTGGGCATTTTACTTTCGGAATAAACAATAATGGCTATAATTCTGCCAAGACCGTCTCACAGGCGCGGACGGAATCCCCTACCTTCACCTTGACATCGGCGTCGAGCGGCACGTACAAGTCGATCCGCGAGCCGAACTTGATGATCCCGCACTGGTCTCCCCGGCGCACGGACACGCCGTCACGCGCATAGCACACGATGCGCCGCGCGAACACGCCGGCCAGCTGCTTGAACAGGATGCGCTTACCGCAAGGCAGCTGCAGCCCGATGCAGGAATGCTCGTTCTCCTCCGAAGCCTTGGGGGCGAAGGCCAGAACGTGCTTGCCGGGATAGTAGTGGTAGTAGGTCACTTCCCCGTCCACCGGCCAGAAATTGGCGTGGACGTCGAAGAAATTCATATACACGGAGATCTGGATGCACTCCGTCTTGAGGTGCTCGGGCTCGAAGACCTTGTCCACGATGACCACCTTGCCGTCCGCGACGGAGGTGACGCTGCGCGGCGTGCCGGTCCGCTCACGCTCCGGCACGCGGAAGAAGGCCGTCTGCCAGATGCAGAACCACAGGACCAGCGCCGTCAGCGGCCAGGCGATCCAGGGCGTCCGGACGAAAAAGAGCAGGACGAATATCAGCGCAGCCCCGATCAGGTAGACCAGGACCAGGGAGCCGATGGAATCGCGGTCAATCTTCATATCAGTTCAATCAAGGTCAGGTAGATACAGGCCATCGGGATGGCCACCAGGCTGCTGTCGAAGCGGTCCAGCATCCCGCCGTGGCCGGGGATGCAGCGCCCGGAATCCTTGACGCCGAAATGGCGTTTCCACATCGATTCGAAGAGGTCCCCGCACGTGCCGCCCACGGCGATGATCAGGCCCACGACGATGCAGTGGACGAGTCCGTACGGCAGCCAGGTCAGGTAGTGCAGGCCGACTGCGGCGGCCACACAGAAGCCCAGACCGCCCCAGAAGCCCCACCAGGATTTGTTGGGCGAGATCGAAGGAGCCAGCTTGCGGGCGTCCGGCCGCCGTCCGAACAGCGACCCCACGCAGTAAGCCCCCACGTCCGAGACCCAGATCAGGATGAAGAGCGAGAGCAGCAGCCAGCCGTCGAACACCTCTCCGTCCATCACGATCAGCGGAGAGAGCGAGATCGGCAGGGCGATGTACAACAGGCCGGCGTAGATATAAGTCAGGTCGCCGAACCCCTCCCGCGAAGGGAGGAAGATGGCCGTCACCGGGATCAGCAGCAGCGGGATCAGCGCCAGCACCAGCCAGCGCAGGTCCCAGCCATAGAAACAATGGCTGGCGACCAGCAGGAAGGCAGCGGCGCCGGCAACCAGCCCCAGCTTCTGCTGGAAAAGGAAACGTGTGCCGAGCGCCATCCGGTAGAACTCCTGCAGGGCGATCCACAGTACGACGGCGAACAGGGCGCCGAAGAGCGTCCTGTCCCAGATCAGCCCGAACACCATCACCACCAGGAAGACGGCGCCGGCAAGCGTGCGTGTCCAGAAATTACTCATCGCCGCTCTCTTCCTTGCGGAGGCGCTCCTCGCCGTGCTTGCCGGCCTTGGGGCCGAAGATCTTCTCGATGTCCTCGGCCATGATGACCTCCTTGTCGATCAGCATCTCCGCGAGCTGCGTCAGCCCGGCCCAGTTGTCGGTCAGGATCTGCTTCGTCCGTGCCGTCACCTCGTCCACGAGGGCCTTGACCTCGGCGTCGATCAACTCCGCAGTCTTCTCACTGTAAGGCTTGGTGAACTCATAATTGCCGGTGGCATCGTAGAAGGACAGGTTGCCGACCTTCTTGCTCATACCATAGTATGTCACCATCGCGTAGGCCATCTTGGTCATCCGCTCGAAGTCGCTGAGCGCGCCCGTGCAAGGGACGCCGTCGTTGACCATCTCCTCCGCCACACGCCCGGCCACCAGGCTGCACATATCGTCCATCATCTCCGACTTGGAGAGGGTGACTTTCTCGTCAGGCAGCATCCAGGTGATGCCCAGGGCCTGTCCGCGCGGGATGATGGAGACCTTGAGCACGGGATCGCACCCGGGCAGCAGCCAGCCCGCCACGGCGTGCCCCGCCTCGTGGAAGGCCGTCAGGCGCTTCTCCTCCGGGGACATGATGGTCTTCTTGCGCTCGATACCGCCTACTACGCGGTCTACCGCATCAGAGAAGTCCTTGTTGTCGATATCGCTCTTGCCGCGACGGGCCGCCGTCAGGGCCGCCTCGTTGCAGACGTTGGCGATGTCCGCTCCGGAGAAGCCCGGGGTGTTCTTGGCAATGGCGTCCAGGTCGAAGTTCGGGGAGAGCTTGAGGGGCTTGAGATGCACCTGGAATATCTCCTTGCGCTCGTTGAGGTCCGGCAGGGTGACGTGGATCTGGCGGTCGAAGCGGCCGGCGCGCATCAGCGCCTTGTCGAGGATGTCGGCACGGTTGGTCGCGGCGAGCACGATCACGCCGCTGTTGCTGCCGAAGCCGTCCATCTCGGTGAGGAGCTGGTTGAGGGTATTCTCACGCTCGTCGTTGGAGGAGAATCCGACATTCTTGCCACGGGCGCGGCCCAC
>JAFRQH010000025.1 GCA_017428725.1 Bacteroidales bacterium
CAGGAATGACGACGCGATCGAGGCGGCCACGGGCAAGCGCCCGATTACGTTCTGCTATCCGTACAACGCTCAGAACGAGCTCGTTGCGCGGGTGTGCCACGAGGGTCGCGTGGGTACGCGCGACTACCAGGAGGCGCAGGGTCAGGTCAACAGCGGGAGCACGCCGGAGAGCCTTCGGGCGTGGCTGGAAAAGGTCATCGCGAACGGGGAGTGGGGCGTGACGATGTCCCACGGCATCCACCACGGCTGGGACCAGTGGAACGACGAGGACGTCCTCTGGGACTTCTTCCGGGAACTTGCCGGGCGTCAGGACGAGGTGTGGATCGACACATTTGCCGCCATCGCATCCTACCGTGCGGAGCGTGATCACTGCACGATCCGGGTGCGCAAGTACCGCAAGTGCATCGGCATCAAGCCTTCCTGCGACCTCGATCCGGCGCTCTACCGCGAGCCGCTGACCGCCGAAGTGACGGTGGACGGGCGCACGCGCCTGCTGACTTTCGACCCCTTCGGGCACGAACAGTTCTTCGAGAAATAATCAACAAAACCTTTACGCATTATGAGAAGGGCCTTTTTTGCTTTCCTTGCTGCAGCCGTTCTGCTTCCAGCAAGCTTCGCGGCCGCGCAGAGCGCTCCGCATATCGAAAAGACGGATGGGGTGGCACGCCTGATCGTGGAGGACCGTCCATTCCTGTCCATAGCCGGTGAATCGTCGAACTCCGCGTCCGGCAGCCTCGCCTATATGGAATCCATCTGGCCGGCGCTCCGGCAGATCCATCTGAACACCTTGCTGGTGCCGCTCTGCTGGGATATGGTCGAGCCCCGGGAAGGGGAGTTTGATTTTACAGTCGTGGACGGCATCATCAGCCAGGCGCGGCGCGAGGGGGTGAAACTCTCGTTCCTGTGGTTCGGCAGCTGGAAGAATATGGTCTCGTCCTATGCGCCCTCCTGGGTGAAACTGAATCCCCGCCGTTTCCCCCTCCTGCAGGACAAGAACGGAGGCCAGATACAGATGCTTTCCGTCTTTTCAGACAACAATGTAAAAGCGGATGCAGGTGCTTTCGCCGCGCTGATGCGGCACATCCGCTCGGTGGACGCGGCGGAGCAGACCGTCATCATGATGCAGGTTGAGAACGAGGTCGGCTACACCGGCGGAGAGCGGGACTGGTCCGACGCCGCCAGGAAGGCTTGGCGTTCCGCCGTTCCGAAAGAGCTGACGGACTATCTCCGGACGCACAGGGAGTCCCTGATCCCGGAGTTCCGCGCCCATTGGGAGCGCTTCGGCGCCAGGACTTCCGGGTCCTGGGCGGAGCTTTTCGGAGACACGCCCGAAGGCAACGAGATCTTCATGTCGTACCATTATGCGAAGTACATCGGGGCCGTCGTGGCTGCCGGTAAGCGCGAATACGCCATCCCGATGTTCGCGAATGCCGCGATCGGCCGGCAGGACCGCAAGATTGCAAGTTACCCCTGCGGGGGACCGCTTCCCTTCGTGATGGATGTGTGGCAGTGCGCCGCGCCGCAGTTGGACGCCATAAGCCCGGATATTTATTACGGTGATTTCGAGGGACATTGCCGCGCCTATACGCAGAACGGCAATCCGCTCATCATCCCGGAGACGCGGGGCGATGACGTCGGTCTGGGAAAGGCCCTGCTCGCGTATGCCGAGCACGGTGCCCTCTGCTTCTCTCCTTTCGGGATAGAAGGGTATGCCGGCCGCTCCATCGGATCGTTCTATGCGGATCTGCAGCAACTCGCTCCGATGATCCTCTCCCGGATTCCGGGCAAGACGATGCGGGCCGTGATGGTGGGCTCCGACACGCCCGTGCAGACGCTGGAGATCGGGAAATACCATGTGCTCTGCGAATATGGCCACCGTGGCAACCAGCCGGCAGGCGAGACGGTCGGATATGCCCTGATCCTGCAGGATGAAGATGATTCGTTCTATGTCTATGGCCGTAACATCAGCCTGCAGTTCTCCCTGGTCGACCGGGGCAGGAACAAACTTGTCACCGGTATTTTGGACTGTGAAGAAGGATTCATCGAGAATGGCGTCTGGAAGCCCTTCCGCCGGATCAACGGCGACCAGATCATGAACGACTACTCCTTTGCTGCGGCATATCTGGACGGCCGCTCCGGAAACGGACTCCGTTTCGGCCAGGCAGGTGTGCAATACGTGAGACTGTATCAGTATTGAGATGTGTGTCAATTTCCGGAAGAAAAACATTATCTTGACGTTCGAAAAGTGCTTTTGAATTCATAACTTTGAAAGATTGATGGATTATTAATAATGATGGAATGATATGATGAAGAGAATCTGTTTGTGCCTTTGCGTCCTGTTCGCCCTGGCTGCCTGCGGGACGGGCAGTGGATTCAAGTTGCAGTCGGGAGAGGACCTGACGGTCACCTGTTCGGTGGATGAACCGGTGGCGGGGACGGCCCTGGAAATCTTCGGAAAGGACGTGCGGACGGTCCTGTCGGCTTCTTGCCTCCAGGCGGAGCAGGATGGAAAGATCCTGCTGGTCCGTGCTGATGATCCTGCGTTTGCGTCGGATCCCGATGTCGCCTCCATTGCGGGACGGCACGAGGCTTTCGTGATGAAGGTACTCCCTTCCGGTCAGTTGCTGATCGCGGGCAGCGACGGTCACGGCGCAGCCTACGGCCTGCTGGAGTTGTCCCGGATGCTGGGGGTGTCTCCCTGGGAATGGTGGGCGGACTGCACGCCGGCTCCCAAGAAAGGATTCCACCTGAAGAAAGGCTTCAAACTGACGCAGGAACCATCTGTGGCATACCGCGGTATCTTCATCAACGATGAGGATTTCGCGTTCGTGCCCTGGGTCACGGGGACCCTGGACCCCACCGATGTCCGCGGCCGGATCGGACCGAAGGCGCACGAGAAGATCTTCGAATTGCTGCTCCGCCTGCGCGCCAATTCCTTCTGGCCCGCGATGCACGGCAGTTCCATCCCGTTCTTCCTGACCGAAGGAAACCGGGAGACGGCGGCGCGCTACGGCATCTACATCGGCACGTCCCACTGCGAGCCGATGGCGAGCAACGCCAACGGCGAGTGGCGCGTACGTGGAGAAGGGGAGTACAACTTCATCACCAACCGCGACAAGGTGCTGGATTTCTGGCGGGAGCGGGTCGCTTCGGTCAAGGACCAGGAGATCATGTACACGCTCGGGATGCGCGGCATCCACGACGGACCGATGAGCGGCGCCGATACGCCTGAGGAGCAGAAGGAAGCGTTGGCGGAGGTGATCTCCGTGCAGCGGGAGATGCTCTCCGAGCTGGTCGATCCTGACGTGACGCGGATCCCGCAGGTGTTCATCCCTTATAAGGAAGTGCTCCTGGCCTACAACGAAGGCCTGGAGGTCCCCGAGGACGTGACCCTGATGTGGTGCGACGACAACTACGGCTACATCCGGCATTTCCCGACCGAGGCCGAGCGGAACCGTCCGGGCGGCAACGGTGTCTACTACCACGTCTCCTACTGGGGCCGCCCTCACGACTACCTGTGGCTGGGAGCCTATTCGCCGGCCCTGATCCTGCAGCAGATGGGGATGGCCTACGACAAGGGCATCCGCCAGACCTGGATCCTCAACGTCGGCGACATCAAGCCGGAAGAGTACCAGATCGAACTTATTATGGATATGGCCTGGGACATCGACGCCGTCCGCGCCAGCGGCTGGCAGGCCCACCTGAAGGCCTTCCTGACACGGGAATTCGGCCGGAAAGTCGCATCCGCCGTCCTCCCTTCCCTGGTGGAGTACTACCGTCTTTCCTATATCCGCAAGCCCGAATTCATGGGCAACACGCGGGAGGAAGAGCGTGACCCGGCATACCGCGTCGTGAAGGACCTTCCTTGGGATGAAGCGACGATCCGGACGCGCATGGACCAGTTCGCACAGCTGTACGACCAGGTAGGGAACTGTGCCGCACAGGTGCCTGAGGACCGCCAGACCGCTTACTACCACCTCGTCCAGTATCCCGTGCAGGCGGCCGCCAAGATGAATGAGAAGGCGCTCACCGCCCAGCTGGCCCGGCACGGTCTGGCCGACTGGGCCGATGCGGATGCTGCCTACGACGCGATCGAGGCGCTGACGGACCGGTACAACCAAGGGAAATGGAAGGGGATGATGAATATGGCGCCCCGCAGGCTGCCGGTTTTCCAGAAGTATCCTCACGTGCAGGCGGACGCTCCGCTGCCGGCTGCTCCTGCGATCATTGCCAAGTGGAATGCCGTGGACGGGAAGGGCCATCTCACGCCTTGTGAGGGGCTCGGTTACGAGGGCGGTGCCGCGATGCTCACGCCCGGCGAGAGCGTGTCCTTCAACTTCAGTTCCGATGCGGCCGAAGCCGTCGTCTCCGTGCGGATGGTCCCGACGCATCCGGTCAGCAGCCCGCAGCTCCGTTTCACCCTTTCCGTGGACGGGAGTGATCCCGTGGAACTCGCTTATGAGACCTACGACCGCAGTGAGGAGTGGAAGGAGAACGTCCTGAACAACCAGGCGGTGCGGAACCAGGTCGTTCCGCTCACGGGTTCCGGAAAGCATACCGTCGTGATCACTGCCCTGGACGAAGGGGAAGTGTTGGATCAGATCTGCATTTGCTCCCGTCCGTGAGACGAAGATCCCTGCTGGTCCTGACCTTGTTGCTGCTGCCTGCCCTGTGCGGGCGGGCAGCAGCTGTCATCCGCCATATCGGAACCGGGGACGGCTTGCCGAACAGCTTTGTGATGGACCTGGCCATCGACGACCGGGGGATGGTATGGGCCGCCACCGAGAACGGGCTGGCCAGGATCGCAGGGGACAGCTTCACTGTTTGGAATACAGACAACTCCAGTATCCTGGACAATAAGATCATCCGTCTTTTCTTTGAACCTGGTACGCGTTCCCTGTGGTGCCAGACGATGAACAACGGTTTCAGCATCCTGGACAGCCATACTGCGGAATTCTCCGTCTTCAACGAGTCGAACGGTCTGCTCAGCAATGCCTTGAACGGTGTCTTCCCTGCGCAGGACGGCGGGGTCTGGATCGCCACGAAAAGCGCCGGACTGCAGCATTACGATCCACTGACGCACCAGTCCCGGTATTATACGCCGGAGAACTGCCCCGGATTGGAAGCGGACATCCGCTGCTGTGCGGAAGATCGTTACGGACACCTGTATCTTGGGTACAACCATCACGGCTTCGGGGTCCTGGATCTTGAGACCCGCACGGTCCGCAATTATGCCCACGTCCCCGGGGATCCTGCCAGCCTCCCGGGAGATGTGGTGCGCAGGATCCTGATCGACTCCGCCGGGAATGTCTGGGCCGGCACAAACCAGGGCCTGGGCCTGTTCGACCGGATAAATGGTACTTTCCAGAACTATCGGCACGATGGAAAGGACGACCGGAGCTTGGCAGGCGACAATATCATGGGCCTGGCGGAGATGTCCGACCACACCCTTTGGGTATCCTCCGATCTCGGCGGTATTTCTATCCTGGACCTGCGTGATGATGCGCACACGACTGGATTCCGTCGGATTACGGACGAGGACGGCCTGAGTTCGATCAACATCCGTTGCACGCTCCAGGATGGCTACGGCAATGTCTGGGTGGCCAATTATGCTTCCGGTGTGGATTTCATCACGGAGAATGCAACGCCCTTCAATATCCTTCCCTTTTACCGGGAAAGCGGTTCTGTCAGGCAGCTCAAACGCGTCTATGCCATCTGTTCCGACGCGGACGGCAATCTGTGGCTGGGCGGGGAGAACGAACTTTCCCTGTTCCGGGACGGCCGCCACGTGCGGACGTGGGACCTTTCTCCTTATCTGGTGCAGCCCTACACCATACCCTACACGCTTCTGTCGGACCGGGACGGGAACGTCTGGATCGGTCTCAACGACGAAGGCGTGCTCAAATTCAATCCCCGGAACGGGGGGTTCAAGCGGATTTCACCGCCGTCCCAGCTGATGGATGTCCATGCGCTTCTGGAGGATTCGGACGGCCGGATCTGGATTGGCACGGAGGTGGGGCTTTACCGTGCCGACAAGGATGAGATGTCCTTTGAGGAGCGTTTCGTGAAAGGAGACGGAACCATCTCGATATACGGCTTGCAACGGGATGCGCTGGGCCGCTTCTGGGTGGGAACCCTGGGGGATGGCCTGTTCGTTTTCCGGGAAGATGGAGGCCTGGTCGCCGAATTCAGTACGGCGAACGGGTTCTGCTCGGACAACATCAACCAGATCTACTGCGACCACGAAGGCGGCTTCTGGATTGCCACCTATGCCGGACTGGTCCATTTCCCGGATCCGCGGGACCTGGAGCGGTATGAAGTATTCGACAGGAAGAACGGCCTTTTGAACAGCAATGTGCGCGCCGTGCAGGAAGATGCGATGGGTGGTATCTGGGTCAGCACCTATGACGGAATAGCCACCCTGCTGCGCAGGGAGCAGCTTTTCGAAAGCTACAGTTTCTTCAACGGGGTGCAGATCGGGAGCTTCGTGGAGAGTTCCGCCACCCGCACTCCGGACGGTAATCTCTATTTCGGTTCGCCGGAGGGGGTATGCTATTTCAGCCCGCGGCAGATGGGCCCGTCCCGCCTGGTCTCGCCCTTGCATTTTGTCGATGGCTGGAAGAGCGGTCGCGACGACAACGAGTGGGTGCCGCTCCGGGCAGACCTGTCCAAAGAGAGGATCGTGCTCGCACGCAAGGAGAATACCCTTCGGCTCGAGTTTGCCATCGAAGACTTCTCGCAGAGGGAGCGCGTGGAGTATTCCTACCGCCTGCCCGGCGTCATCGATGACTGGCTGAGCAATGGAAGCAGCGGGCGCCTGACCCTCTGGGGGCTCCGGCCGGGAACCCACGAACTGCAACTTCGTGCCCGCCTGAAGGACCAGACCTGGGAACAAGGAGAGACCGCCTCCCTGCCAATCCGGGTCCGGCCTTCCATCTGGGAGTCCTGGCCGGCCCGGGTCGTTTACGGACTCCTGCTGGCTGCCATCCTGTTCTTCGTTTTCCGTTATCTGCGTCTTCGCCTTTCTTTGCGGGTAGAGAAGGAGAACCGGCGCAAAGAGCAGGAACTAGGCGAGGAACGTCTGCGCTTTTTCACCAATATCACGCACGAACTCCGTACGCCTCTTACCCTGATTCTCGGCCCGCTGGAGGACCTGGTGCACGATAAGAACCTCCCGGAACCCTACGCCGACCGGATCGCCGGTATCCACCGCAGCGGGATGCGGTTGCACGGACTGATCAACCAGATCCTGGAATTCCGCAAGACGCAGACACAGACCAAAAGACTGGTTGTCCGGGAAGGGGATTTGGGCCGGCTCGTAGAAAGCATCGGTGCCCGATACCGGGAGATGAACCAGAATTCCGCCACGGAGGTCCGGGTGGATGTCCGGGAAACTTTCGATGCGGTGTATTTCGATCCGGACATTGTCTCGACCATTCTGGAGAACCTGATGTCCAATGCTGTGAAATATACGCCGCGCGGGAGCATTACCCTGTCTCTTTACGGAGAGGAGATGGATGGGGAACGCTACTGTACGATGTCCGTTACGGATACCGGATACGGAATCAGCGAAACCGAACTGCCCCTGATTTTCGACCGCTATTATCAAGTAAAGGGAGCACATCAGGCATCCGGGACCGGAATCGGCCTGGCGCTTGTCAAGGCCCTGACCGATGTCCATCAAGGAGTTCTCAAGGTCAGCAGCCGCGAAGGGCGGGGGAGCACTTTCTCGTTCTCGATCCTGCGGGATTCGACCTATCCGGAAGCCGAACACGCCGCCCCTTCCTCCGTTCCGTCCGGTCCTGAACACCTTCCCGACGATGCCGGAGCAGATGAGCGGTCCGCTTCGTCCACGCAGCCATTGATCCTGGTCGTCGAAGACGATGTGGATATCCTGAGATACGTCTCATCTGCGCTCTCGGGCAGATATGCCGTAGTGACGGCGACGGATGGCCGGAAAGGGCTTGATATGGCTCTCGACAGGATTCCGGATATGATCATCAGCGACATCATGATGCCCGTGATGGACGGGATCGAACTCTGCCGGATGGTCAAGGCAGACATCCGTACCAGCCACATCCCCGTGATCCTGCTTACGGCGAAGGATACCTTGCAGGACAAGGAAACCGGCTATGAGAGCGGTGCGGATTCCTATCTGACGAAACCTTTTACTTCGCGCCTGCTGCTCAGCCGGATAGCCAATCTTTTCGAAATGCGCCGCCGGCTTTCCGACCGGCTTGTCAGGGAAGGCGGTGACACCCCTGGCCCGGAAGCCGGGACGGGCACGGAAACCCTGAACGAATGCGACCGGGAGTTCATCGCCCGTTTCGACCGCCTGATCGAGGACAATATGGACAAGGAAGACCTGGACATGGGTTTCATCACGGCCAGCTTCAACATGAGCTATTCCACCTTCTACCGCAAGGTCAAGGGCTTGCTGGGCATCAGTCCCAAAGAGTACATCCGGACCCGGAAGATGCGCCGGGCGATGGACCTGCTGCGTTCCGGCAAGTATAATGTCAATGAAGTGAGCCTGATGGTCGGATACCAGGATGCCGGTAATTTCCGGAACTATTTCAGGAAGGAATTCGGACTCAATCCTTCGGAGGTCTTGAAAAAAGGCGGCTAGTATGCTAATACGGGAATAATCCCTATCTTTGTGGGAGTCTCATCCTTTACGAACTGTATATGAAACGATTATTCCTGATACTGACCCTTGCGCTGGTCTGCTGTGACCTGGCGTCGGCACAAGTCGTCAAGGATCTCCAGTATGCGAGTTCCGCCACGGATGCCTACCTGCAGGAGCGCTGCAAGCTGGACATCTATGCGCCCGAAGGGGCGAAGGACCTGCCTGTCATCGTCTGGTTCCACGGCGGGGGACTGACCGGCGGGGAGAAGACCTCCGTGCCGCGCGACCTCAAGGAGAGCGGCTACGTGGTCGTGTCCGCCGGCTACCGGCTGATCCCCAAGGGGACCGTCGCGGACTGCATCGCGGACGCCGCGGCCGCCGTGGCCTGGACCTTCGACAACATCGCCGCTTACGGCGGCTCCCCGGACAAGGTCTTCCTGTCCGGCCACTCCGCCGGGGGCTATCTCATCGATATGCTGGGCCTGGACAAGCACTGGCTCGCGAAGTACGGGATCGACGCCGACCGCGTGGCGGGGCTGATCCCCTTCAGCGGCCAGGTGCTCAGCCACTACAACTACCGCCAGACCCTCGGGATGACGCCCTACCAGCCGCTCATCGATGAATATGCGCCGCTCGCGCACGTGCGCGCCGACGCGCCGCCGATCGTCATCATCTCCGGCGACCGGGATATGGAACTCTACGGTCGCTACGAGGAGACCGCCTATTTCTGGCGCCTCTTCAAGATGGTCGGCCATCCCGATGCCACGCTCTATGAACTCCAGGGCTTCGGCCACGGCAATATGGCCGATCCCGCCGTCCAAATCCTCAAGGACAATGTGCGCCGTATCCTCCGTGCCCGCAGCCGTTAGGCGCCTGGTCCTCCTCGTGCTGGCGCTGTGCCCCCTGGCACTGCGCGCGCAGCCCGTGGACACGCCGAACTACAGTTCTACGGCCGAGGATATCGCCCTGGCGAAGATCGTCCTGCAGGACCTGGCTGCGCACGCGCAGGGCGAGCCTGCCCCGGCCCTGCTGGTGCGCGCCGCCCGGCAGCTGCAGGGCCAGCCTTACGTAGCCGGGACGCAGGAGGGGCGCGAGGAGCGCCTGCGCATCTACCTCACCCGGACCGACTGCATCCTCTTCGCCGAGACCTGCCTGGGGCTCGTGCGGACGGTGCAGCGCTGCGGGCCGTCCGCCACGTTCGAGGACCTGGCCGCCACGCTGCGCGATTCGCGTTACCGGAGCGGGGTCGTGGACGGCTATGCGTCGCGGCTCCACTACACGACCGAGTGGATCGCCCAGGGCGTGGAGCGCGGACTCTTCCGGGACGTCACGGCCGCACTGGGCGGCGTGTCCGATGCGCGCCGCATCGATTATATGTCGGCCCATCCGGACAGCTATGCGCCCTTGAAAGGGGAGTCGCAGTACGCGCAGGACAACCGCAGGCGGATCGTGGCGATGGAGGAGCGGGTGAACGGCATCCCGCGCCGCTACATCCCCAAGGACAAGCTCGCGGCAGCGGAGGACAAGATCCAGAGCGGGGACATCCTCTGCTTCGCCACCTCCATCGAGGGACTGGACTACTCCCACGTGGTGATCGCGTACCGGGAGAAACCCGGCGGGCGGCTGGGATTCATCCACGCCTCCTCGGCCGCCGGCAAGGTGGTCGTGGAGTCGCGCACGCTGGAGGCCTATCTGCAGGCCAACCGGCGCATCACGGGCGTCACCGTATTGAGGCTTGAATAAAAGGATCAGCTGAACAGAGCCAACAGGCTGTCTTTCTTGAGGTCGCGCAGGTCCAGGTCCGGGTCCTGCGCGACTTCCGTGAAGCCGGCTTCGAGCAGGATCTCGCGCAAGGGGAGGAAGCACTGCGCCTTGCGGGCGAGCACGGCTTCCTTCTGGCCGGCATTCTCTCCGTGGGAGACGCGGTCCTCGCCCACGCCGAAATCGCACAGCCAGATCCGGCCCCGGCAGACCACGGCGAGCATCTTCTCGCGGCGGTCGGAGGCGAGCTCCTCGCTGAGGAGCACGGTGTTGGGGTCGACCATATAGTTTTTCGTCAGCTTCACGATGTCCTGCTGGCCGAAGAAAAAGCGGAAGCGACTGCCCGGAGCACCGTAGTAACGGTTGATGTAGATCGTACCGTCCGGACAGGCCTCCCGGCAGTAGAGCAGCTCGGTGGCCTCGGGTTTGGCGCTGGTCATGTCGCCGGAGTAGAGCGTCTCTCCGGTATTGTATTCTTCGTTCCAGCCGGTCTTGCGTCCGGTCCAGTCCACGAAGCTGATGTCGAAGTCCTGCGTGCCCCATTCTCCCCGCCAGTAGATGCCGAAGAAATTGTGGTCCGTGACCGGGTAGCTGGAGCCGAAGGGGAGGTTGCCGATGAAGTTCTTTTCCGAAGCGGGACAGGTGAGCGTGAGCCCTTCCGGGAAGCGCACCCGGCAGGCCTTGGCGGAGAGGTTCTGCACCAGGCGTGCGCGCAGCAGGTGCTCCAGCCGCTGCAGGTAGTCGCGCGGCACGGCGCGCTCCGGCACTTCGCGGAACCACACGCTGCCGTTGCGGATCAGGTACATCGCCTGCTCGCCCGGGGTGATGAGCAGGCGCTCGCGGATGGCTTGCAGGAGGGTGACCAGCTTGAAGTTGGACACGCCGTCCAGGCGGGCCCGCACCTCCGCCTCGGGCACCTCGTCGGCGAGCAGGCGCTCCCAGAAGCCCACGTGCATCGGGGTATGGAGCCGCACGGCCGCGCGCCGGATCCGGTTGACGACCGGCCGGTTGGGGGCGGGGGAAAGGACGATGGCCCTGCTCTTCCGGTTTTGGGCCTCGTGTGTGCGGAAGGCAAGAAGCAGGTCCTTGAAGCGGTAGAAGATGCTGGCGAGTCCGTCCAGCTCGGCCTGGGAGAGACTGCCAAGGTCGAAGGGCTTCTCCGCGCTGCGGATGCGCTCCAGCACCGCGTCGGACTGGATCAGCAGCGTGTCGTGCGTGGTCTCATAGAGGATGTAGCGCAGCAGGTCCACGGGCGCTGAGGGGCGCCGGCCCAGCGCTGCGCACAGGATGCTCAGGGCTTCGCGGTTGCGTACGGCGTCGATGTCGAATGGCTCCTGGGGATGCGCCGCCAGGTAGTCCGTGACGAAGCCGCACAGCGGCGCCACCGTCTCGGACTTGAGTGCGGCGCCGCCCTGCAGCAGGGCCAGGCAGCGGCGGTAGAGCTCCTCCTCCGTGGTGGGGACGATGAGCGTGTATTCGCTGAAATCCGGAGCCTCGGCTCCGTCATTGGGCACATAGCCGTTGCCCTCCTGCGTGAAGTCCGTGCCATAGGTGCTGGCATAGTGCCGGATCTGGTCCAGGAAGAGCTGGAGGCGGTCCTTCTCCACGATGTCCTGCCACCGCTTGTAGAAGGTGGAATTGAGCTGGGCAGGCAGGCGCTGGATGAAGGCTTCGAGCTCGGTGTTGAGCAGGTCGGGATGCAGGATGTAGCCACGCTTGAGCGCGTCCTCCCGCAGCCGGTCGGGGTCGGCTGCGGCGGGGGCGCCGGGCACGGCTGCGCGGAAAAACTGGATGAGCGCAGGATTCATAGTCAAAAAAGAGACCGCGGAAAGTAAGATCAAAAATGATAATAGGAACTTTCTATGCGGTCTCGAGAACAAAATTACAATTTTTTTTGATTTTTTTCAATTTTTCTTTCTTCGTCGATTCGAGCTGTCCAAGTAATTGCAGTTCAATGGCGGAAACATCCGTGTTAACCCCTTTCGGGGGCTATTGGACGCCCTCGGACGGGGTGTTTGTCTGTAACAGAAATGTTTTCATTGAACGTAAACTTCCGTATATCAATTTCTTACACATGGATAGCGGGTGAAAATAAACCGCTGGGAAGCCTTTTTTTTGAAAAATGTCCCGGGAAAATGCCGGGTGTGCTCGTAATCGAAAAAAATGTATATTTGCTCTCGCTATGACCACCTCTGAGACACTTCTGCGCTATGATTTGGGCCCCGGCGTCGAGGCTTTCTCCACGCGACGCGACTCCGTCCTACCGTATCCTGTCGTGGAGTCCCACCAGGTCCACGGCTTCCGCGTGGCGATCGTGGACCGTCCCGGGATGCGCAAGGAGGAGTTGGGTGGCTACGATGCGCTGGTGACCTCCGTACCCGGCTGCGCGATCGGCGTCCACACTGCCGACTGCGTGCCGATCCTGATGTACAATCCGCAGCGCCGGGTCGTGGCCGCCATCCATTCCGGCTGGAAGGGGACGGTCCAGCGCATCTCCCAGAAAGTCCTTTTCGTCCTCAAGCAGCAATACGGCAGCCGCCCCGAGGAAGTGCGTGTGGCCATCGGCCCCGCCATCGGTCCGGCCAGTTTCCAGGTGGGCGAGGAGGTTGTCCAGTTCTTCAAGGAGCAGGGCTTTCCGCTGGAGGAGATCTGGCACTTCCAGCCCGGACGCAGCGGCGTCCCGATGGCCGACGGCCACCATCTCGACCTCTTCAAGGCCAACCGCTGGCTGCTGGAGGAGGCAGGCGTGCCCGCCGCCAACATCCAGTCCTGCGGGATCGACAGCTACACCGACGAGACCTTCTTCTCCGCCCGCCGCGAGGGCCTGAGCTGCGGACGCACGATTTCATTCATCCGCCTGGTCTGACGCTGACGGATTTCGGGCCGTGTCCCGGGGATTGTCGGAATAATTCGTATATTTGGGCTGACAAGCATCAGACAAATGGACGGATTCGAAGTGACCAAAATCAGTGATACCACCGTGGACGGCATCCGCCGGGCCTCTTTCCGCACTTGCGGGGTGGTGTGTTCCGAGCAGATCGACATCGACACAGAGGACGGTGTCATCCGCCGGGTTCTCTATACCAAGGGCTGCAACGGCAACACCAAGGGCGTCGCCGCCCTCTGCGTCGGCCGCAAGGTGGAGGACGTGGTCGCCCTCCTGGAGGGGATCGACTGCAAGGGGCGGGGGACGAGCTGCCCGGACCAGCTGGCGCGTGCGCTCAAGCAGATGCAATAACTGACATCAGATAGAGATGAAAAGATTTATCGTATTGATTCTTGCAGGATTGTCCGCACTATTCCTGCTGTCTTCCTGCTCGTTCAACATCGCCGACCGGCTGGACCGTTTCGTGACCAAGGTCGAGAAGGAGTCTGCCTCCTACACACAGGAGGATTGGGAGAACGCCAACGGGAAGTTCGAGGCGCTGTGCGAGACGTACCAGAAGGAGAAGGGATCCCTGACGATGGACCAGGTCAAGCAGGCCCGTTCCGCGATAGCCCGCTACGTGTCCCTGGTCATCCGCTCCGGCGTGGACAGTGCGGCAGCCAGCATCGAGCAGATCGGTGAGCAGGTCCCCGGCCTGATCCAGGAGGTCGGCGAGGCCGTCCCCGGACTGCTGGAGAGTATCGGCAACGCCCTCCGCGACCTGGGCCAAAGCCTGTCGGCGCCGCCCCAGGACAAACCCGCCGAGTGATGCGGCGCGCGCGTGTCCTCCTGCTGACCCTGCTGGCCGTCTGGCCGCTGGCGGCCCGCGACTATCCCGTCCGCGGTCCGCAGGGTGGACTGGCCGTCAAGGTGGAGCTCCCCGCGGGTTTCAACCCCCAGACGGACCATTGTCCTATGGTCATCCTGATGCACGGCATCTTCTCCAGCAAGGACTTCAATCCCATCCCCGCCCTGGCGCGGGGCCTGGCCGCCGAAGGGATCGCCTCGATCCGTTTCGACTTCGACGGCCACGGCCGCAGCGAGGGCCGGATGCAGGATATGACCATCGAGCGGGAGCTCGCCGACGCCCGGGCCGTCTGGGAATACGCCAAATCGCTGCCCTATGTCAGCGCCATCGGCCTGCTGGGGCACTCCCAGGGTGGGGTGGTGGCCTCGATGACGGCCGGCCGGCTCGCCGCTGCGGGCGATGCGCCGGCAGCCTTGGAGCTCATCGCTCCCGGTTCCGTGATCAAGGACGCGTGCCGGGGCGGCAAGTTCTTCAACGCCCGTTTCGATCCGGCGGACCCGCCGGAATTCATCCGCTGCTGGGGGACGATGAAGCTCGGCCGGGAGTACCTCCTCACCACGCAGCAGCTGGACATTTACGGGACGGCCGCTCCCTATCAGGGGCCCGTCCGCATCCTGCACGGGGACAGGGACCGGATCGTCCCGATGTGGTGCAGCACCAAGTTTTCCGAGCTCTACGGAGCGCGGGCGGAGCTGCAGGTCATCCCCGGCGAGAACCATATGATCACCCGCCGCAAACAGGAGGTCGTGGCCGGGACCGTGGCCTTCTTCCGCGCGGTCTTCAACCTGTAACCGTTAGATATCAATGATAGAATGATGAAAAAGACAATCGTACTCAAGAGCCTGCTGCTGGGCCTGTGCGTCTGCTTCGCTGCGCATGCCTCTGCCCAGCGCCAGATGGAAAACCTGGGCCGTGGCGTCGTGGCCATCCGCCAGGCGGACGGCGTGTTCGTGTCCTGGCGCCTGCTCGGCACGGAACCCGCCGACCTGGGATTCAACGTTTACCGCCAGACCGAAGGCCTCAAGGCCGTCAAGCTGAACGACGGGCCGCTGACCGGCCCCACGCATTTCGTGGACCGGACCGCCGACCTGACCAAGACCAATTCCTGGTATGTCTGCGCCGTGCAGAAACGCAGGGAATCCGCCCCCAGCAAGGCGTTTACGCTGCAGGCGGATGCGCCGGTGCGCCAGTATGTCTCCATCCCGTTGCGGACCCCGGAGCGTTATGCGCCCAACGACTGCAGTGTGGGAGACCTGGACGGTGACGGTGAGTACGAACTCATCGTCCATATGGCCGGCCGTGGCATCGACAATCCGTCCAACGGCTTTTCGGACATCCCGATCTTCCAGGCATACGAGCTGGACGGCACCTTCCTCTGGGAGATCAACCTGGGCGTGAACATCCGCGAGGGCGCGCACTATACCCAGTTCATGGTCGCAGACCTGGACGGCGACGGCAAGGCGGAGTTCGCCTGCAAGACCGGAGACGGCACCAAGGACGCCTTGGGCAACGTGATCGGCGATGCGTCCAAGGATTGGCGCGACCGCAACGGCAAGATCCTGACCGGCCCCGAGTACTTAACGGTGTTCAGCGGCGAGACCGGCGCCGCGCTGGCCACGGCCGATTACATCCCCGCGCGTGGCGCCCTGGACGGCTGGGGCGGCTGGGGCGGCAACGGCGGCAATGACAGCAACGGCAACCGCATCGACCGTTTCCTGGCCTGCGTGGCCTACCTCGACGGCAAGCTGCCGAGCGTGGTGATGTGCCGCGGGTACTACGGACGCTCCGTGCTGGCCGCGTGGGACTACCGCGACGGGCAGCTCACCTCCCGCTGGGTGTTCGACTCCAAGGACCGCGACAACCCATTCTCCGGCCAGGGCAACCACAACCTGTCCGTGGCTGACGTGGACGGCGACGGCTTCGACGAGATCATCTACGGCTCGATGGTGGTCGACCACGACGGCACGGGCCTGTTCTCCACGGGCTTCCGCCACGGAGACGCCCTGCATGTCAGCGACCTGGATCCGGACGTGCCCGGGCTGGAAGTCTTCGGCATCCACGAGAACGAAGCCGAGGGGATGGACGGCGCCATCGGCCCGGGAGCCGCCCTGTACTGCGCCCGCGACGGCAAGGTGCTCTTCCGTATGAATGAAGGGATGGATGCCGGCCGCGGCGTCGCGGAAGACATCTGGGACGGCAACCGCGGCGCGGAGATCTGGTTCTCCGGGTCGGGCGGCCTGCTCAACACCAAAGGTGAGCGGATCGGCGACGCCCCCCGTTCCGTGAACTTCCTGATCTGGTGGGACGGCCAGCTCACGCGCCAGCTGCTGGACGGCAACCGGATCGAGCGCTACGGCGAAGGCGTGATCTTCACCGCCGAGGACTGCCAGTCCAACAACGGCTCCAAGTCCACGCCGGCCCTGTCCGCGGACATCTGGGGCGACTGGCGCGAGGAACTCATCCTCCGCACCCGCGACAACAAGGAGCTGCGCATCTTCACGACGACCATCCCCACCGAATACCGGATGTACACGCTGATGCACGATCCGGTGTACCGGCTCGGCGTCGCCTGGGAGAACGTCGGATACAACCAGCCGCCGCACCTGGGATTCTGGCTGGGCGCGGGTGTAGACAAGGCCCCCCGTCCCAACATCGTCCTGACGGGCGCCGGAAAGAAAAGGAAATAAGCGCGCTTAAAGCGGGGCGTCAGCCCATCCGGGCCGCAGCCAGGGGACGGGACCAGTCCACGACGGCTCCGGCAGCGGCGGCGAGGGCGTCGACCTCGCCGCGGAGGGCCTCCAGCAGGGCCGCCTCGCGCTTGCGGGAGCGGCGTCCCGGGGCGGCATAGAGTTCTTTTTCGAAATAAGCATCGTACGACACGGCGAAGTCCTCCTCATCCCGGTGCGGGAAGAAGGACACCGCTGCGCGGTACGAAATCCGCCCGGCTTCGGAGTCCGAGACCAGCAGTACGAGCGCACCCCGGCGCTCCACGCCGGCGAAGTTCCCCTGCGCGGCGAAGTATTGTGAGTAGACGTTGACAACCATATCCCGTGCGTTTCGTGTAATCGTCCGCTAAGATACGAATCCCCGGCCAAAAAAGAAAGCCGTCCGGGCGGCCCGGCTTCTGCCGGGCCCTTGCGCACACGCGGTTTTTTCTTTAGATTTGCAGTATGCTGAAAATCGGAGACAAGATGCCGTCCTTCGAGGTCCAGGACCAGGACGGGAACACGGTGCGGTCGGAAGACTTCATCGGCAAGGGTCGCAAGACGATCATTTATTTCTATCCTAAGGACAATACCTCCGGCTGCACGGCCGAGGCCTGTTCGTTCCGGGACAATTACGCCGAGCTGACGGCCGCCGGCTATAATGTGGTGGGGGTGAGCAAGGACAGCGCCAAGTCCCACGCGGGTTTCCGCGCCCGGTATGAGCTGCCGTTCCGGCTGCTCGCCGACACGACCACGCAGATGCTGCAGGACTTCGGCGCCTGGGGCGAGAAGAAGCTGTACGGCAAGACTTCGATGGGCACGCTCCGCCGCACCTTCATCTTCGACGCGGACGGCATCCTGGAGCGCATCATCGAGAAGGTGGACACCAAAAATGCCGCCGGGCAGATCTTGATATGAGACACGTTTTTACCCTTCTTGCAGCCGCTGCGCTGCTTTGTTCCTGCCATCAGGCCACGGCCCAGGACGATGTCCTGCCGGATGTCGCCGACCACGGCGTCGCGCTCCAGAATGTCATCAAGGAATGGCACGACGTGGGCCTGTACACCGCCGGGTGGGACCAGAAACCCACCATCCGCAATTATTTCGTCGGCCTGTCCGACGCCTATCCGAACGACCTCTTCCAGATGATCGTGCGCAAGATGCTCGGACTGGACGTAGGCGGCGCCTTGATGGACTATGTGCTGGACGAGCCGAATGGTTATGTGTCCGCCACGCTCGGCACGGAGACTTCTCCTTCCGTGCAGATGTGCTATTGGACCTGCAAGGACGGCTCTCGGCTGATCGGTGTGGCACTGCAGGGTTCTGAATACAATCTGGAGGAGCCGGATCCGAGTTGGGACGAAGACGAGGAGGACGAACACATCTTCGTCAAGCTCAACGACATCGCTTTCTTCCGCATCCTCGGAGACGAGTCCATCTGGCGGCCGGTCCCGGTCAGCAGAGTCTGTGGCCGCAAGATAGATTTCAACCAGTACGCCGAAATCCAGCTGCCGCGCCAGGGCAAAGACATCAAGTTGGTCAACGATGAGGACGATCCGACCCCGTCCCTCACCCTTAAGTGGAACGGCAACGGCTTCACTCCCGGCCGCTGACAGAAATATGGTGCGGTTTTTGGATAAGTCCTGTCAAAACCACATTGCGTATGAAACAGATAATCCGACTGATGATGCTTTCGCTCGCCGCCGCGCTGGTGCTTTCCTGCGCCCTGCCGTACGGCCGTTCCACGGGTTACCGTTATGTGCAGAATCCTGCCGAGCAGCGTGCGATCCTGCGGGCGAACTACCCGCACCTGTATAACTACTATGCCGAGGGGGTCCTCCAGATCGTCTCGATGAAGGAGAAGATCTATCCCGGCGGCCATCTGGACTGGGAGATCAAGCACCGGTTCGTCCGCCGTTACATCACCAACCCGAACGAGCAGATGCGCGTGCTGCAGCGCTACTATCCGGATGTCTACGAACTGGTCCGCCGCCGTGCGGCCACGGTCCGGGAAGTCTACGAATACGTGGACAACGGCAGCCGCATCCGCTACAAGGTCAGGTGGGACCGCGTACGCCAGTACGCCCCGGCCCCGCCGCCGCAGCCCCAGGCGCCCCGGCCCCAGGACCGTCCCCGCCAGGGTAGCCGCAACCGGATCCGTCCCCGTTAAACACAGAATCACGTTATGAGTAGACGCCTTATTGCCTGCGTTCTTGCACTGGGCGCCCTCCTGATGCCGGCCGGCACGGCGCTTCGCGCCCAGCCGGCCGGCTATCGGATGGCCGGTCCCTATGTAGTCGTGGCCCGCGACGGATCCTTCCGTCATACCAAGGACGGCAGCGAGCGGGATATGCGCGCGGCCCTCGACTTCGCCCGGCAGGGTGACTCTGCCGCGGCACTCGTGATCATCAACGCCTATGCCGCCACGCTCCAGCGTCTGGACGGCCACGACGCGCCGCTTTGCGCCATCCAGTGCTTCGACCTGGTGCGCGCGATGACCCTACTGCGTGACAGTGCCACGCCGGAGTGGTCCGCGATGGTGCGCCGTGCGCTCCTGCCGATGATGGATCGCTTCGAGGCTGACAGTCCCTATGCCAACGGCAACTGGGGCGCCATCGTCAACCGCCTCCGGATGGCCTGCGGGATTTTCCTGCAGGACAAGGACCTGTACGATGCCGCGGTGGAGTATTACCTGCACGCCGACGACAACGGCTCCCTGCCGCGCTACATCGGTCCGACGGGGCAGTGCCAGGAGACGGGCCGGGACCAGGGCCACGTGCAGTTGGGCCTGGAGGCCCTCGCGCAGACCTGCGAGATGGCCTGGGAACAGGGCGACGATCTCTGGGGTGCCCTGGACAACCGGTTGCTCAAGGGTTTCGAGTACACGGCCCGTTACAACCTCGGCTACGACGTCCCCTTCGAGACCTGGCAGGACTGCACGGGGCTCTATTGCGACTGGACGGAGCCGGGCCGGATGAATCGCGGCAAACTTTGGGACATCTATCGGCTGCCGTACGACCACTATGTAGGGGAGTGTGGCCTCAAAATGCCCTGGACCCGGCGGGTGCTCCGGGGTGAGAAGCCCAAAGTGGAGGAATATACCCGGCTGCACCAGGTATGGACATGGCCTGCACCGGAGGGCGCCCCGCTCAAGCACGACTATGACGTGTTCGTGCAGCCGCGCGGCGCCGCTGATTGGACCCGCGTGGACACCTATATGGCCAAGGTCAATGCCTGGCAGGAGGACGGGAAGCACCGTGTCAGCGAGATTTCCTACGCGTTTTTCGACTTCACCGGCGACGTGTTCGTGCGCGTGGTGCGCAAGGGGCGCACCTACACCGACGCACGGGTGCGCCCGGACTACCGGGGTGTGATCTGCAACCACGTCAACGACTCCACCGTCCAGTTCCTGCTCTTCCAGCCCGAGAACGTGAGCGTGGAGTTCGACGGCGACATCACCTCCAACCTGCTGCTGTTCACTTCCAAACCGGCGCAGACGCGCCTGGAGGCCGAACAGGCCGCCAAGCAGGCGGGCCGCGACTTCGTGTATTACGGCCCGGGTCTCTACACCGACAGGAGGATCCGTGTGCCGTCCAATACCACCGTCTATCTGGAGGGTGGCAGCTACTTCACCGGCACCTTCGCCATCGAGGATGCGCAGGACGTGAGCATCCTCGGGCGGGGCATTGCGCGTCCTGCCGACGGCTACGAAGGCTGCCACGTCCACCGCAGCCGCAATGTCCTGGTGGACGGGCTGATCCTCAACACCTGTCCCGTCGGCGAGAGCGATGGGGTGACCCTGCACGACGTGCGCAGCATCTCGCATCCTTCGTGGGGGGACGGTCTCAATGTCTTCGCCTCCAGCAACGTGCTTTATGACCGCGTGTTCTGCCGCAACAGCGACGACTGCACCACGGCCTACGCCACCCGCAAGGGCTTCAACGGGTCGGTCCGCAATGTCCGGATGCGCAATTCCACCCTCTGGCCCGACGTGGCCCACGCCATTTTCATCGGCATCCACGGCAACTCCGAGGTGGGGGAGAGCATCACAGGACTCGTCTACGAGAACATCGACATCCTCGGCCAGTACGAGCCACAGGTGGACTACCAGGGATGCGTGGCCATCAACTGCGGGGACAACAACTATGTCAGCGACGTGGTCTTCGACAACATCCGCATCGAGGACATCCGGGAGGGCAGTATCTTCCAGGTCAAGGTGGGCTTCAATGCCAAATACTGCACGGCGCCCGGACGCGGGGTCTCAGACGTGCTCTTCCGCAATGTCCGCTATCGCGGCCGGGAACCGCGCCTGTCCGTGCTCAGCGGCTACACCGACGAGCGGGCCGTGCGCAGCGTCACTTTCGAGGGGCTGAAGGTCAACGGCCGCCGGATCTGGGACGGGATGCCCGGCAAGCCCGGCTGGTATGCGACTGCCGATATGGTTCCCGTTTTCGTGGGACCGCACGTGGAAAACGTCATCTTTCCGAAATAATTACTACATTTGTAGACGGTAACCACGTAAATTATACCTAAAAACCAAACCTCTATGTTTTTCCACGTCTATGGCGAACACGCTTTCGCCCAGTGGGGGATGCTGCTGGTGGTACTCATCGGTCTGATCCTCCTCAATGAATTCGCCCGCCGCACCAAACTCGGCGGAATCATCACTTTCTTTGCCGTTCCTGTCGCCCTCACCGCCTATTTCCTGGCCATCGCCATCGGCGTGCGCGCCGGGGCGCAGTGGGCGCTGGAGAACCAGACGCATATCTATATGCAGGGCTGGTTCCACTATGCCAAGCTCTATGCCGCCACGGCAGGGTGCATCGGCTTCATGATGATCAAGTATGAGTGGGGAATCGGTGCCAAGCACTGGTTCAAGCCCTTCCCGTTCGTGATCGTCGGCATCAACATCCTCATCGCCTGCGTGTCCGATTTCGAGTCCGCCGTGATGGGATGGAACAAATGGTGGCTCACCTCCGAGGGCGTCTGGCAGTACGGTGGTTGGCACAATGTGATGAACGGCGTCGCCGGTCTGATCAACATCATGTGTATGACCGCCTGGTGGAACGTCTATCCTTCCAAGGACCGCAAAGATATGATCTGGGCTGATATGACCTGGGTCTATATCGTGATCTACGATATCTGGAACTTCGCCTACACCTACAACTGCCTGCCTACGCACAGCTGGTACTGCGGTATCGCGCTGCTCCTGGCCCCGACCGTGGCCGCCCTCTGCTGGAACCGCGGCGGCTGGATCCAGAACCGCGCCAACACCCTGGCCATCTGGTGCATGTTCGCCCAGGTGTTCCCGCTCTTCCAGGAGACCTTCAAGAACGGCCAGCAGTGGTTCCCCTGGGCCACGCTCCCTGTCCTGTATCCGGAGGGCGTGGACACCATCAGCAAGCTCTATGAGGCCGCCGGCGGCGAAGCCGCAGTCGTGGGCACCACCGTCGATCCTTCCGTCGTGGCAGCCAATCCGACGATGATGACCGTGATCAGCGCCCTGGCCCTGGTGACCAACGTCATCGCGATCTGCTACATCTTCGCCCAGAGCAAGAAGCGTCACATCAACCCGTACAAGGAGGATGTGTTCGTGAACCAGAAGTACTACAAGGATGCCATGGCCCGCGCCGATGTGTAAGCCTGTGCGGGAGATCCTCAGCCGAAGATGATCGTCTTGTTCTTGTAGGTCAGGATCTTCCGCTCGATATGCTTGCTGACCGCACGGCTCAGCACGATTTTCTCAAGGTCACGCCCTTTCAGCACCAGGCTGTCGGGCGTGTCTTTGTGTGTGATGCGTACGACATCCTGCTCGATGATCGGGCCGGCATCCAGTACGCGCGTGACATAGTGGCTGGTGGCGCCGATGATCTTGACACCGCGTTCGTAGGCCTGGTGGTAGGGCTTCGCGCCCACGAAGGCCGGCAGGAAGGAATGGTGGATGTTGATGATGTGGTGCGGGTAGCGCGCGATCATCCCGTCTCCGATGATCTGCATATAGCGCGCCAGCACCACGAACGAGATCCGCTCCCGCTCCAGCAGGGCGAGCTGCTCCTGCTCCACCTGCGCGGCGTTGGACTTGTCGGGCAGCACGCTCCATACGTGGAAGGGGATTCCGAACTGGTCGGCCACATAGCGCAGGTCTTCGTGGTTGCTGACGATGCAGGGGATGTCGACCTCCCATTCGCCCGCCCGGTGGCGGGCCAGCAGGTCGTAGAGGCAGTGGCTCATCTTGCTCACGAAGATGGCCATCCGCGGACGCTCGTCGCTGAAGAAGATGCTCGAAGTCATCTCATAGCGCTCCGCAAACAACTCGTCCACAATCTCCTTGATATGTTCGCGCGGGATGAAGAAGCCTTTGAGCTCCCATTCGATCCGCATGAAAAGGTGCCCCTCGACCGTGTCCACATACTGGTCGATGTAGACGATGTTGCCGTGGTTGCGGGTGATGAACCCCGTTATGTCCGTGATGATGCCCTGCCGGTCAGGGCAGTGCAGCAGGATGACCGCCTTGCCTTCCGTCATTGCGCCTGGCTGATCAGGTATTCCGCTATCTGGACGGCGTTGAGGGCGGCACCTTTCTTGATCTGGTCGCCGGAGAGCCAGAGGGTGATGCCGTTGTCGCAGGAGATGTCCTTGCGGACGCGGCCGACGTAGACGTCGTCCTTGCCGCCGGTGAAGAGCGGCATCGGGTAGGTCTGCGTGGCGGGGTCGTCCTGCAGGGTCACGCCGGGGGCGGCTGCGAGGGCCTGCTGGACCTGCTCCACGGACAGCGGCTTCTCCGTCTCGATCCACACGGCCTCGGAGTGGGAGCGCAGCGAGGAGATGCGCACGCACGTGGCCGAGCAGCGCACGTCGGAGTGCAGGATCTTGCGGGTCTCGTTGAACATCTTCATCTCCTCCTTGGTGTAGCCGTTGTCCTGGAAGACATCGATCTGGGGGATGACGTTATACGCGAGCTGATAAGCGAACTTCTTGACCGTCACGGGCTTGCCCTCCACGATCTGCTGATACTGCTGCTGCAGTTCGGCCATCGCCTGCGCGCCTGCGCCGGATGCGGACTGGTAGCTCGCCACGTGGATGCGCGTGATGTGGGAGAGAGCCTCGATGGGCTTGAGCACCACGACCATCATGATGGTGGTGCAGTTGGGGTTGGCGATGATGCCGCGCGGGCGCACCAGCGCATCGGCGGCGTTGCATTCGGGCACTACCAGCGGCACGTCCGGATCCATCCGGAAAGCGCTGGAGTTGTCGATCATCACGGCGCCGTACTTGGTGATGGTGTCGGCGAATTCCCGGGAGGTGCCGGCGCCTGCGGACACGAAGGCGTAATCCACGTCCTTGAAGTCGTCGTTGTGTTGGAGCAGCTGCACTTCATACTCCTTCCCGCAGAAGGTGTATTTGGTCCCGGCGCTGCGCTCGGAACCGAAAAGGACGAGTTCGTCCAGGGGGAAACGGCGCTCTGCGAGGACCCGCAGGAACTCCTGTCCCACGGCCCCGCTGGCACCGACAATCGCTACTTTCATATGAGATACTGTTTATTTCAGGGTTGACAGATAGGCCTTGAAGGCGGGATAGTCGCGCCCCATCGGGACGCTCTGCTTCTCGCCGCGCATGAAGGCGGCGAGGCGCTCCGGGATGGGCACGGCCACGCCGGCGGCGTCTTCGACCGTGTCCTTGAACTTGGCGGGATGCGCCGTCTCGCAGATGAGGGCGGACTCGCCGGGGGCGAGCCGGTGGTAGACGGCCCGGAAGCCGCAGGCGCCGTGCGGGTCCAGCAGGTAGCCGTACTTGCGCAGGCAGTCGGAGATGGTGCTGCGGATCTCCAGGTCGGAACTCACGCCGCCGGAGATGTCGGCGGTGAGGCTCTGCCAGTCGCCGCCGTACAGATCCAGGATGCGGTCGAAGTTGCTCGGCGCACCCACGTCCATCGCATTGGCGAGGGTGCGGATGCTGGGCCGGGGCGCGTACGAGCCGGTCTGGAGGTATTCATAGAAGACGTCGTTGGCATTGTTGGCGGCCACGTAGCGCTTGACCGGCAGGCCCATCCGCCCGGCGATGAGCGCCGCGCACAGGTTGCCGAAATTGCCGCTGGGCACGCACACGACCAGCTGTTCGGCAAGGCCCAGGCGCTTCATCTGCGCATAGCCGTGGAAATAGTAGAAGCTCTGCGGCAGCAGGCGCGCCACGTTGATGCTGTTGGCGGAGGTCAGGCGCAGGCGCTCCGTCAGCGCCGTGTCCATGAAGGCGGACTTGACGAGGGCCTGGCAGTCATCGAAACTGCCGTCCACCTCGAGGGCGGTGACGTTCTGCCCGAGCGTGGTGAACTGGCACTCCTGGATGGGGCTGACGCCGCCCTTGGGGTAGAGGACGTGCACCTGCACGCCTTGCACGCCCAGGAAGCCGTTGGCTACGGCGCTGCCGGTGTCTCCGGACGTGGCCACGAGCACGTGGATGGTCCGGCGGTCCCGGGATGCGCGCGTGAAGTGGCCCAGCAGCCGGGCCATGAAGCGGGCGCCGACGTCCTTGAACGCCAGGGTGGGGCCGTGGAAGAGCTCCAGCGCGCCGATGCTGCGCGTGACCTTGACCACGGGGCAGTCGAAGCTGAGCGTCTCCTCCACGATCCGGTGGAGGTCCTCCGCGGGGACATCCTCCCCGAAGAGGGCATCGGCCACCGTGCAGGCGATCTCCTGGAAGGTGAGCGTCTGGATGTGGTTGTAGAAGTCCGGCGGCAGGACGGGGATCCGCTCCGGCATATAGAGTCCGCGGTCCTCGGCGAGTCCGCGGACCACGGCCTTCTCGAGACTGGCCCGGGGGGCTTGGCCGTTGGTGCTGTAGTACATCATAGGGCTATGCGATGAGACGGGCGCCCTTGTTGGACACCTTGACCACGTAGGATTCGAACTGGATGCCGTGCTGGAGGAAATGCCGCTCCATGATGGCGGCGGCCTTCTGGGCCAGGTCGGAGCGGCTGGCCAGGGCGAAGACCGACGGGCCGGAGCCGCTGATGTTCATCGCCAGCGCACCGGCGATGAGGAGTTTCTCTCGGAGTTCGTCGAAGCCCGGGATGAACTGCTTGCGGTAAGGCTCCGCCACGACGTCGCGCATCGCCCGGCCCACCAGTTCGATGTTGCCGGTACACAGGCCGGCCACGAGCCCGCCGACGTTGCCCCACTGGGTGATGGCGGTGTGCATCGGGATCTCCTTGGGGAGGATGCTGCGCGCCTCCTTGGTGGAGACCATCAGGTGCGGGTGGATGACGGGGCAGTAGAGGTTGCCGGGGACGGGGAGCTTGATGATGTCCAGCGGGTCGTAGCCGCGGATCAGGGTGATGCCGCCCATCACGGCCGGGGCGGCGTTGTCGGCGTGGTAGCCGCCGCTGGCGAGGTTCTCGCCCTCCATCGCGCAGACCACGACGTCCTCCTCGCCGAGCGGGGCGCCGAACAGCTCGTTGATGCCGAAGGCGGCCGCGGCGCTGGAGGCGGCGCTGGAGCCGATTCCGGAGCCGGGGTAGATCTTCTTGAGGACGCGCACCTCCACGCGGCCCGCGTGGCCGGTCATCGCGAAGAACTTGCGCAGCACCGGGGTGATGACGTTGTCTTCGATATCTTCCGGCAGCGGGACGTCCGTCTCGTTGGTGATGGCGATGCCTTCGCCAGCCTCGTCGAGGCTCATCTCCAGCACGTCCCCGACTTCGTCGAGGGCCATGCCCATAATGTCGAAACCGCAGCCGAGGTTGGCGATGGAGGCCGGGGCGAATACCTTGATTTTCTTCTTCATAGGGCTGTCAGATATTGGCGATGCTCATGATGTCCGCGAAGATGCCGGCCGCCGTCACGTCGGCGCCGGCGCCGTAGCCCTGGATGAGCATCGGATGGCGGTTGTACCGCTCCGTGGTCAGCAGGATGATGTTGTTGGAGCCGTCCAGCACGTAGAAGGAATGCTGGTTCTCCACGGGACGCAGCGCCACGGAGCACTTGCCGTCCTCCATCTTGGCCACGAACCGCCAGCGCTTGCCTTCGGCCGCGAGCCGGAGGCGCTGCTCCTCGAAGCCGGCGTCCAGGGAAGGGAGCCGCTTCCAGAACTCCTCCTCGCTGCAGGAGAAGAAATCGTCCGGGATGAAGAGCTGCTTTACGACATCCTCCTGGTTGACCTTGTAGCCGGCCTCGCGCGAGAGGATGACCAGCTTGCGGATGACGTCCGTGCCGGAGAGGTCGATGCGCGGGTCGGGCTCGGAGAAGCCCTGCTCCTTAGCCATCCGCACGGCCTGGCTGAAGGGGATGTCGGCCGAGAGGGTGTTGAAGATGAAATTGAGCGTGCCGCTCAGCACGGCCTCCATCTTGAGGATGCGGTCGCCGGAGTTGCACAGGTCGTTGATCGTCCCGATGATGGGCAGGCCGGCGCCCACGTTGGTCTCGAACAGCCACTTGACCCCGCGCTTGCGGGCCAGGTCCTTGAGGTGCCGGTAATTGGCATAGTCCGAGGAGGCGGCGATCTTGTTGGCCGTGACCACGGAGATGCCGTGGTCGAAGAAGTCGCCGTAGAGCGAGGCGACCTCGGGGCTGGCGGTGCAGTCCACGAACACGGAATTGAAGATGTTCATCCCGATGATCCCGTCCTTGAGGCGCTGCAGGTCGGAGGGAACGGCCTGCTCCCTCAGGATCTCCTGCCAGCGCGAAAGGTCGATCCCGCCGCGGTCGAAAACGGCGCACTTGCTGCGTGCGATACCTACGATATTGATTTTTAGCCCGCGCGTGCGCATCAGGCGCTCGCGCTGCTGCGCGATCTGGCCGATCAGGCGTCCGCCCACGGTGCCGATCCCGCACAGGAAGAGGTTCAGCTCCTGGTATTCCGACAGGAAGAAGTTGTCGTGGATGACGTTGAGGGACTTGCGGAGCTGGCGGCGCTCCACGATGAAGGAGATGTTGGACTCGGCGGCGCCCTGGGCGAGGGCGATCACGCTGATGCCGTTGCGGCCCAGGGTGGTGAAGAGCTTGCCGGCGATGCCGGCGTGCTGCTTCATGTTCTCACCGATCACGGCCACGGCGGCGAGCTCGCTGCGGACTTCCACCGGGTTGATGGCTCCGCTCTCAATCTCGCGCGCAAAGGCGGCCTCCAGCACGGTCCGGGCGCGCTCCGCGTCGGCGCGGCTCACGCCGATGGAGATGCCGGTCTCGGAGGCCGACTGGCTGACGAGGAAGGCGCTGATCTGCTCCTGCGCCAGGGCGGAGAAGATGCGGCTGTCCACACCCACGATGCCGACCATCGAAGTGCCGGAAAGGGTGATCAGGCTGATGTCGTCGATGGATGAGATGCCTTTGATGGAAGTGCTCCCGGGAGTTACGGTTTTCTTGACGACGGTGCCCTTCGCTTTCAAATTGAAAGTATTCCGGATCAGGATCGGGATGCCCTTGGCGCAGACCGGATAGAGGGTCGGGGGATAGATGACCTTGGCGCCGAAATTACAGAGCTCCATCGCCTCCTCGTAGGTCATCTCGTCGATGACATAGGAGGTCTTGATGATGCGCGGATCGGCGGTCATGAAGCCGTCCACGTCGGTCCAGATCTCGAGCTGCTCGGCGTCCAGCGCCGCCGCGATCAGGCTGGCGGTGTAGTCGGAGCCCCCGCGGCCCAGCGTGGTGAGCTCCCCGCTGACGGCGTCCGAGGCGATGAAGCCCGGCACCACGGCCGGAGAGCCTGCGGCAGCCCAGCCGCGGAACGCATCCAGTGTCAATTTGTAAGTCAGGTCCGTGTCCACGTCGTCAAGACTGCCGTGGCGGCGGGTCTTGATGAAGGTGGTGGCGTCGTAGAGGACGGCGCCGGGGAGCATCGTGGCCAGGATCCGGGCGGAGAGCTGCTCGCCGAAGCCCATCACTTCGTGGGCGGTCTTCGGGGGGAGGACCTGGAGCAGGAAAATGCCTTCGCAGATGCGGTCCAGCCGGTCCAGCAGGCCGTCCAGGTCCGCCAGCAGGGCGGTGCGGCGGGCGGGGTCGGGCACGGTGGCGGCGCACACTTCGTGGTGGCGCGCGCGGAGCGCGGCGAGTTCGCCGCGGAACGCGGTGTCGCCCGCGGCCGCCAGCCGGGAGGCACGGATCAACTGGTCCGTGACGCCGCTGAGGGCGGATACGACGACGATGGGGGCAGACTGCCGGGCGGTTACAATCTCTTTGACTCTGGCAAGACTCTCCGGTGTACCCACGGAAGTCCCGCCGAACTTGAGGACTCTCATAATACTAACTAACGCTATAATCCATCCCAAAGCTACGCATTAATTTGCAATTTTTCAAATTTTTTATAAATATTTTACACTTACTCTTGCTTTTTCCACAAAAAAACCCGATTTTCGTGTCCGTTAGAGGGGAAGTAGTGCCCCGTTTATTTTATGAAGTATCGTAGTAGTGTTACCTTCGAAGGCCGCAGGATGGCCGGAGCCCGTGCCTTATGGATGGCGAACGGGATGAAGCGGGCCCAGTTCGGACAACCCGTAATTGCCATTGCCAATTCCTTCACGCAGTTCGTTCCCGGTCATACCCACCTCCACGAGGCGGGCCAGATCGTCAAGGCCGAGATCGAGAGGCTTGGCTGTTTCGCCGCCGAATTCAATACCATCGCCGTGGACGACGGCATCGCGATGGGCCACGACGGGATGCTCTATTCGCTTCCGTCCCGCGATATCATTGCGGACAGCGTAGAATATATGGTCAACGCGCACAAGGCGGACGCCCTGGTGTGCATCAGCAACTGCGACAAGATCACCCCCGGGATGATGCTCGCCGCGATGCGCCTCAACATCCCGACCGTTTTCGTGTCCGGCGGACCGATGGAAGCCGGTGTTTCCGGGGCGGAGAAGCTGGACCTGATCGATGCGATGGTCCGCTCGGCCGACCCGTCGGTGAGCGACGCCGACGTGGCCCGGATCGAGGCCGCCGCCTGCCCGACTTGCGGCAGCTGCTCCGGGATGTTCACCGCCAATTCGATGAACTGCCTGACCGAGGCGATCGGCCTGGCCCTGCCCGGCAACGGCACCGTCCTCGCCACGCACGCGCTGCGCGCGGAACTCTTCCGCAAGGCGGCGCGCCAGATTGTGGAGAACACTTATAAGTATTACCGGGACGGGGATGAGAGCGTGCTTCCGCGCAGCATCGCCTCGCGCGGGGCCCTGCTCAATGCGATGACCCTCGACATAGCGATGGGCGGTTCCACCAATACCGTGCTGCACCTGCTGGCGGTGGCTTCCGAGGCGGGAGCCGACTTCAAGATGGCGGACATCGACGCGCTCTCGCGCCGCGTTCCCTGCATTTGCAAGGTCGCGCCCAACACCGCCAAGTACCACATCCAGGATGTGGGCCGGGCGGGCGGCGTCGTGTCCATAATGGCCGAACTGGCCGCCGTCGGACTGGTCGACACGTCCCTGCGCCGCGTGGACGGACTGACCCTCGCGGAGGAGATCGACCGCTGGTGCATCCTCTCGCCGAACTGTACGGACGAGGCCCGCAAGACTTTCCGCGTGGCCCCCTGCGGGCGTTTCAACATCGAGCTGGGCTCGCAGAAGATGTATTACGAAAGCTTCGACACCGACCGTGAGAACGGCTGCATCCGCGACGTCGCGCACGCCTACACGCGTGATGGCGGCCTGGCCGTGCTCTTCGGCAACATCGCCCGCGACGGCTGCATCATCAAGACCGCCGGCGTGGACGAGAGCATCTTCCATTTCGAGGGCCCTGCCCGCGTGTTCGATTCCCAGGAGGCGGCCTGCGAGGGCATCCTCGGCGGCCGGGTGCGCAGCGGCGACGTGGTCGTGATCACCTACGAGGGTCCCAAGGGCGGCCCCGGGATGCAGGAGATGCTCTACCCGACTTCGTATATCAAATCGATGCACCTGGGCAAGGAATGCGCCTTGCTGACGGACGGCCGTTTCAGCGGCGGCACGTCCGGCCTGAGCATCGGACACATATCGCCCGAGGCGGCTTCCGGCGGCGAGATCGCCCTGGTCCGCGACGGCGACATCATCACCATCGACATCCCTTCGCGCAGCATCAGCGTGCAGCTCTCCGCCGAGCAGCTCGCGGAGCGCCGCCGCGAGGAGGAGGCGCGCGGCCGCAAGGCCTACACGCCGCCCCAGCGCGAGCGCACGGTCTCCAAGAGCCTCAAGGCCTACGCCGCGATGGTCAGCAGCGCTGACAAGGGTGCCGTCAGAATCATAGAGGATTAGCTTATGGGGCAGCGGTTGACAGGAGCGGAGATTCTGCTGGAATCCCTTATCGCCGAGGGTGTTGATACGGTCTTCGGCTATCCTGGCGGTTCGATCATCACCGTCTACGACAAGATGTATCACTATTCCGACCGCCTGCGCCACGTGCTCGTGCGCCACGAGCAGGGGGCCATCCACGCCGCCCAGGGCTATGCCCGGGCGACGGGTCGCCCCGGCGTGGTCATCGTGACTTCGGGGCCCGGCGCCACCAACGTGATCACCGGCGTGGCCGACGCGATGGTGGATTCCACGCCCGTGATCGTGATCACCGGCCAGGTGGGCAATGCGATGCTCGGCACGGACGCCTTCCAGGAGACGGACGTGGTGGGCATGACCGGTCCGATCGACAAATGGACCTTCCAGATCCGCCAGGCCGAAGATGTGGCCACGGCGGTGGCCAAGGCTTTCCACATCGCCTCCACGGGCCGTCCCGGCCCCGTGGTGCTGGATTTCACGCGCGACGCGCAGGTGGGGCTGGCTGATTTCGAATACCATCCCTGCACGCACATCCGCAGCTACTCCCTGCCGGCCCCGGCGGACGAAGCGGCCATCGAAGCCGCCGCTCAGCTGATCGACGAGGCGGAGCGTCCGTTCGTGGTCTACGGCCAGGGCGTGGTGCTCTCGCACGCCGAGGAGCAGCTCAAGGCCTTCCTCAAAAAGGGCGGCATCCCAGCGGCCTCCACGATGCTGGGCCTGAGCGCCCTGCCTTCCGACTTCCCGTATTACGTCGGGATGACCGGGATGCACGGCAACATAGCATCCAACATGATGACCCAGCAGTGCGACGTGCTGATCGCCATCGGAATGCGTTTCAGCGACCGCGTGACCGGCAATCCCTCCACCTACGCCCCCCGGGCCAAGGTCATCCACATCGACGTGGACCGGACCGAGATCGGCAAGATCATCCCGGTCGACGTGGGGATCCTAGGCGACGCCGCCGAGGTCCTGGAGCGGCTGACGAAGCGCATCCGCTTCTCCTTCCACGACGAGTGGGCCGCACTGGCGCGCCGCTACGACCGGGTGGAGACCGAGCGTGTGACCACCCCGGAGACCGCCCCGGGCGAGGGCCCCGTCAATATGGGCGAGGTCGTGGCCAAGGTGGCCGAGCTGTCGGAGCGCCGCGCCGTGATCGTCACGGACGTGGGCCAGAACCAGCTGATGGGTGCGCGCTATTCCCGCTTCTGCCAGTCGCGCAGCTTCATCTCCTCGGGTGGCCTGGGCACGATGGGCTTCGGCCTGCCCGCCGCGATCGGCGCCAAGATCGGCGTCCCGGAGCGCGAGGTCTGCGCATTCGTGGGCGACGGCGGCATCCAGATGACCCTGCAGGAGTTCGGCACCATCATGCAGGAGGGGACGCCCGTCAAGGTCGTCCTGCTGAACAACAACTGGCTGGGCAACGTCCGCCAGTGGCAGGAGCTCTTCTACGGCAAGCGCTACTCGCAGACGAAGATGCTCAATCCCGATTATTCCCTCATCGCGCAGGCCTACGGCATCCGCTACCGCTGCGTGGAGAGCCGTGCGGACCTGGAGCCGGCGCTGCGCGAGATGCTCGCCGCCAAGGAGCCGTTCCTGCTCGACGTCCACGTACGGGAGGAGGGGATGGTCTATCCGATGGTCCCCGGCGGACGCCGGATGGACGAGATCCTGTTGAACAAAGACGAATGGTATCGCGATGGAGAATAGCAATATGTACATCATCTCGGTCTATTCCGAGAACCAGGTGGGTCTGTTGAGTTCGATCTCCAATATCTTCACCCGCCGCGGCATCAATATCGAGAGCCTGACGGTGTTCCCGTCCGAATTCCCGGGCATCCACCATTTTACCTTCCGGGCCATCACCACCGAAAAGGTCGCAAACCAGCTGGTGGGCTTCATCGAGAAGGAGGTGGAGGTGGTGCGGGCGTTCTGCTTCCTGGACAATGCCACGAGCAGCGCCGAGCACGCGGTCCTCGAAGAAATGCTTATGAGAAACAAAAACCAATAAAAACAGAGAACGATATGGCAAAGATGAATTTTGGCGGCGTGGTCGAGAATGTTGTCACCCGCGATGAGTTTACCGTAGAAAAGGCCCGCGAGGTCCTCAAGGACGAAGTGGTGGCCATCATCGGTTACGGCATCCAGGGGCCCGGCCAGGCCCTCAACCTCAAGGACAACGGCATCAACGTGATCGTCGGACAGCGCGCCGGCAAGACCTTCGACAAGGCCGTCGGCGACGGCTGGGTGCCCGGCAAGACGCTCTTCAGCATCGAGGAGGCCTGCGAGAAGGCTACCGTGATCGAGTACCTGCTTTCCGACGCCGCCCAGATCGAGCAGTGGCCCGTGGTCAAGAAGCACCTGACCCCCGGCAAGGCCCTGTATTTCTCCCACGGCTTCGGCATCACCTTCAACGACCGTACGGGCATCGTCCCGCCCAAGGACGTGGACGTGATCATGGTGGCCCCGAAGGGTTCCGGCACCTCCGTGCGCCGGCTCTTCCTGCAGGGCCGCGGCATCAACTCCTCCTTCGCCGTCTACCAGGACGCCACCGGCCGTGCCTTGGAGCGTACCCTCGCCCTGGGCATCGCCATCGGCTCGGGCTACCTCTTCGAGACTGATTTCAAGCGCGAGGTCTACTCCGACCTCACCGGTGAGCGCGGCACGCTGATGGGTGCCATCCAGGGCATCCTCTCCGCACAGTACGAAGTGCTGCGCGAGCACGGCCACAGCCCTTCGGAGGCCTTCAACGAGACCGTCGAGGAGCTGACCCAGTCCCTGATGCCGCTCTTCGCCGAAAAGGGTATGGACTGGATGTATGCCAACTGCTCCACCACGGCCCAGCGCGGCGCGCTGGACTGGATGGGACCTTTCCACGACGCTACCAAGCCCGTGTTCGAGAAGCTCTACAACGAGGTGGCCTGCGGCAATGAGGCCCAGCGCTCGATCGATTCCAACTCCAAGCCCGACTACCGTGAGGGGCTGGAGAAGGAGCTGAAGGCCATGCGCGAGAGCGAGCTCTGGCGCACCGGCGCCGCCGTCCGCGAACTGCGTCCCGAGAATAAATAATCACCGATGGACAGCAACAGGATCTATATTTTCGACACCACCCTGCGCGACGGCGAGCAGGTGCCCGGCTGCCAGCTCAACACCGTGGAGAAGATCCAGGTGGCCAAGGCCCTGGAAGAGCTCGGCGTGGACGTGATCGAGGCCGGTTTCCCGATCTCCAGTCCCGGCGACTTCAACTCCGTCGTGGAGATCTCCAAGGCCGTGACCTGGCCGACGATCTGCGCCCTCACGCGTGCGGTCCAGAAGGACATCGACGTGGCCGTGGAGGCGCTGAAGTTCGCCAAGCACAAGCGCATCCACACCGGCATCGGCACGTCCGACTCGCACATCCGCTACAAGTTCAACTCCACGCGCGAGGAGATCCTGGAGCGGGCCGTGCGTGCGGTCAAGTACGCCAAGCAGTACGTCGAAGACGTGGAATTCTACGCCGAGGACGCCGGCCGGACGGACAATGCCTACCTCGCCCAGGTGGTGGAGGCCGTGATCAAGGCCGGCGCCACGGTAGTCAACATCCCCGACACCACGGGCTACTGCCTGCCGGAGGAGTACGCCGCCAAGATCCGCTACCTGGTCGAGCACGTGGACGGCATCGACAAGGCCATCCTCTCCACGCACTGCCACAACGACCTCGGCATGGCCACGGCCAACACCATCTCCGGCCTGCTGGCCGGGGCGCGCCAGTGCGAGGTCACGATCAATGGCGTGGGCGAGCGCGCGGGCAACACCGCCCTCGAAGAAATTGCGATGATCCTGCGCAGCCACTCCGACATCCCCCTGACCACCAACATCAACACCACGCGCATCTATCCGGTCAGCCGGATGGTGTCGAGCCTGATGAACATGCCCGTACAGGCCAACAAGGCCATCGTGGGGCGCAATGCCTTCGCGCATTCCTCCGGCATCCACCAGGATGGCGTGCTCAAGGAGGTCAGCACCTACGAGATCATCGATCCCAAGGACATCGGCCTGGACGACAACAACATCGTCCTGACGGCGCGCAGCGGCCACGCCGCCCTGCGTTTCCGCCTGGAAAGCCTCGGCATCAAGCTCTCCGACGAGAAGCTGGACGCCTTCTACCAGGAGTTCCTCAAACTCGCCGACAAGAAGAAGCAGATCACCGACGAGGACCTGCTGGTGCTGGCCGGCGCCGAGCGCGCCGAGTTCGCCCACATCAAGCTGGACTACCTCCAGGTGACGAGCGGCAAGGGCCTGCGGCCCGTGGCCAGCATCGGCCTGGACATCGCCGGCGAGAAATTCGAGGGCGCAGCCCACGGCAACGGCCCGGTGGACGCGGCGATCAATGCGCTCAAGTCCATCATCAAGCGCACGATGACCATCAAGGAGTTCACGATCCAGAACATCACCAAGGGCTCCGACGACGTGGCCAAGGTCCATATGCAGGTGGAGCACGACGGACACGTCTATTACGGGTTCGGCGCCAATACCGACATCGTGACCGGCTCCGTGGAGGCCTACATCGACTGTATCAACAAATTCAAGAGCTGATGAATACGCTTTTCGACAAAATCTGGGATGCGCACGTGGTCTCGCTCATCGAGGACGGCCCGACCCAGCTCTACATCGACCGGCTCTACTGCCACGAGGTCACGAGCCCGCAGGCCTTCGACGGCCTGCGCGCCCGCGGGATCAAGTGCCTGCGTCCGGCGCAGATCTTCTGTATGCCGGACCACAACACGCCCACGCACGACCAGGACAAGCCGATCGAGGATCCCGTGTCCAAGGCCCAGGTGGATGCGCTCTCGCGCAATGCCGCCGAGTTCGGCCTGACGCATTACGGGATGATGAGCCCGGACAACGGCATCATCCACGTGGTGGGCCCGGAGAAGGGCCTCTCGCTGCCCGGGATGACCATCGTCTGCGGCGACTCCCACACCTCCACGCACGGTGCGATGGGCGCCGTGGCTTTCGGCATCGGCACGAGCGAAGTGGAGATGGTGCTGGCCTCGCAGTGCATCCTGCAGCAGAAACCCAAGTCGATGAGCATCCGCATCGAGGGCGAACTCGCCCCGGGCGTGAGCGCCAAGGACATCGCCCTCTACCTGATGAGCAAGCTCACCACGAGCGGCGCCACGGGCTATTTCGTGGAGTACCGCGGCAGTACGGTGCGCGCCCTGTCTATGGAGGGCCGCCTGACGCTCTGCAACCTCTCCATCGAGATGGGTGCGCGCGGCGGGTTCGTGGCGCCGGACGAGACCACCTTCGCCTACCTGAAGGGCCGTGAATACGCCCCGAAGGGGGAGGCCTGGGACAAGGCCGTGGCTTACTGGCGTACGCTGGTCAGCGGCGAGGACGCCGTATTCGACCGGGAACTGGTCTTCGACGCGGCCGACATCGTCCCGATGATCACCTACGGGACCAACCCCGGGATGGGGATGCCCATAGACGGGACCATTCCTTCAGATGCTGCACAGAAAGCGCTTGATTATATGGGTTTTGCTGCCGGGCAGAAACTGCTCGGCCATCCTGTGGACTACGTGTTCCTGGGCGCCTGCACCAACGGGCGCATCGAGGACTTCCGCGCCTTCGCTTCGCTGGTGCGCGGACGCCGCAAGGCGCCCGGCGTGACCGCCTGGCTGGTGCCCGGCTCCTGGGCCGTGAAGCGCCAGGTGGAGGAGGAGGGGCTGGACCGCGTGCTCGCCGAGGCGGGCTTCGAAGTCCGGCAGCCCGGCTGCTCCGCCTGCCTGGCGATGAATGACGACAAGATCCCTGCCGGCAAGTATGCCGTCTCCACCAGCAACCGCAATTTCGAGGGCCGCCAGGGCCCCGGCTCCCGCACGCTGCTCGCCAGTCCGCTCACCGCGGCGGCGGCCGCCGTCACGGGCGTCGTCACCGATCCACGCACTTTGATATGAAACAGAAATTCGACATCATAGAGAGCACCTGCGTGCCCCTCCCGCTGGAGAACGTGGACACGGACCAGATCATCCCGGCCCGCTTCCTCAAGGCTACCACGCGCGACGAGAAGTTCTTCGGGGACAACCTGTTCCGCGACTGGCGCTACGATGCGCAGGGCAACCCCAAGCCCGGCTTCGTGCTCAACGACCCGCGCTACGGCGGCTGTATCCTGGTGGCCGGCAAGAATTTCGGCTCCGGCTCCAGCCGCGAGCACGCCGCCTGGGCCATCGCCGGTTACGGCTTCCGGGTGGTGATCTCCAGTTTCTTCGCGGACATCCACAAGAACAACGAGCTCAACAACTTCGTGCTCCCCGTGGTCGTCTCGGAGGAATTCCTGTCCGAACTCTTTGCGGGCATCGCCGCCGACCCGGGCCTGAAAGTCCGCGTGGACGTCCCTGCCCAGACGGTGACCAACCTCGCAACGGGCCGCAGTGAGCGGTTCGAACTCAACGCATACAAGAAATATTGTTTGACCCACGCTTTAGATGATATCGACTATCTTCTTGAGCAGAAAGACAAAATAGAAGCATTTGAAAGAGACAGGAAATAGGATCGAAATCCTCGACACCACCCTTCGTGACGGCGAGCAGACGGCCGGCGTCTCGTTCAATCCGGACGAGAAGCTGGCCATCGCGCAGCTGTTGCTGGAAGAGTTGCACGTCGACCGCGTGGAGGTGGCATCCGCCCGGGTGTCGAAGGGGGAGAGCCAGGCCTTCCGGCGCATCTGCGCCTGGGCCGCCTCCGCCGGCTGCCTGGACCGTGTCGAGGCCCTCGGCTTCGTGGACGACGGCTTGTCCGTGGACTGGATCGCAGACGCCGGCGGCAAGGTGGTGAACATCCTGGCCAAAGGGTCCCTGCGCCACTTGGAGAAGCAGCTCAAGAAGAGTCCGGAGCAGCATGCCGAGGACATCATCCGCGTGATCGGCCACGCCAGCGTGCGCGGCCTCTCGGTCAACCTCTACCTCGAGGACTGGTCCAACGGGATGGCCGATTCGCCCGACTATGTGTACGGCCTGCTGGACCAGCTCCGCTTCCAGCCGGTCCGCCGCGTGATGCTGCCTGATACCCTGGGCGTGCTCAACCCCTGGCAGGTCGAGGAATACATCGGACGGATCCGGGAGCGCTTCCCGCAGATGCGTTTCGACTTCCACGCCCACAACGACTACGGGCTGGCCGTCGCCAATACCCTGGCCGCGGCGCGCGCCGGGGTCAGCGGCGTCCACACGACGGTCAACGGCCTGGGCGAGCGCAGCGGCAATGCGCCCGTGGCCGGGGTCGTGGCCGCGCTCCAGGACCAGCTCGGCTGCGTCGTGAGCGCGGACGAGTCGCGCCTGACGCACGTCTGCCGCTACGTGGAGAGCATCTCCGGCATCCGCATCCCGGACAATGAGCCCGTGGTGGGGGAGAACGTCTTCACGCAGAGCAGCGGCGTCCACGCCGACGGCGACAACAAGGCCGACCTCTATTCCAACCGGCTGCTCCCGCAGCGGTTCGGCCGCACTCGCAGCTATGCGCTGGGCAAGATGAGCGGCAAGGCCAACATCGTCAAGAACCTGGACAAGCTGGGCCTCCGGCTGACCCCCGAGCAGGTCAAACTCGTCACGCAGCGCGTCGTGGAACTGGGCGACAAGAAGGAAGCGCTGGCCGCGGAGGACCTCCCGTTCATCATTGCGGACGTGCTCAAGACGGCCCACAACCCCACGCAGGACAACATCCACATCGTCAACTATTCCCTCCAGCTGGCCCGCGGCATGCGCCCCGTGGCCATCGTCAAGGTCAGCATCCACGGCCAGGAATACGAGGCTTCCTCGCCCGGCGACGGGCAGTACGACGCCTTCATGAAGGCGCTCTGGATCATCTACGAGAAGCTCGGCAAGACCCATCCCATCCTGACCGACTACCAGGTCACGATTCCGCCGGGCGGCAAGACCGACGCCCTCGTGTCGGCCAGCATCTCCTGGAAGGACGGGGCCAACGAGTTCAAGACCCGCGGCATCGACTCCGACCAGACGGAAGCGGCCATCAAGGCCACGGTCAAGATGCTCAACATCATCGAGAACATGGATTTAAACCAACTGAAATGAAATACGACATTGCCCTTCTCCCCGGGGACGGCATCGGTCCCGAGGTCATCTGCCAGGCCGTCAAGGCCGTAGACGCAGTCAGCAAGAAGTTCGGACACACGGTGTCCTACAAATTCGCCTATGCGGGCGCCTGTGCGATCGACCGCTACGGCGACGCCTTCCCGGAGGTCACATACCAGACCTGCCTGGACTGCGACGCCGTGCTGTTCGGCGCCGTGGGCGATCCCAAATACGACAACGACCCCACGGCGAAGGTGCGCCCGGAGCAGGGCCTGCTGGCGATGCGCAAGCAGCTCGGCCTGTTCGCCAACCTGCGTCCGGTGGAGACCTTCAAGTCCCTGGTCCACAAATCCCCCCTCAAGGAGGAGCTGGTGGACGGGGCGGATTTCCTCTGTATCCGGGAGCTCACGGGCGGGATGTATTTCGGTGAGAAAGGCCGTCTGGACGGCGGTGACACCGCCTACGACACCAACATCTACCACCGCTACGAGATCGAGCGCATCCTCAAGCAGGCCTTCGAGTTCGCGATGCGCCGCCGCAAGCACCTCACGGTGGTGGACAAGGCCAACGTGCTGGAGTCTTCCCGGCTGTGGCGCCAGGTGGCCCAGGAGATGGCCCCGCAGTATCCGGAAGTCACCACGGACTATATGTTCGTGGACAACGCCGCGATGAAGCTCATCACCGGTCCCAAGTTCTTCGACGTGATCGTCACGGAGAACACCTTCGGGGACATCCTCACCGACGAGGCCAGCGTGGTGTCCGGGTCGATGGGCCTGCTCGCCTCCGCCTCCATCGGAGAGAAGACCGGCGTGTATGAGCCGATCCACGGTTCATACCCCCAGGCAGCCGGCAAGAACATCGCCAACCCCCTCGCGGCCATCCTTTCGGCGGCGATGATGTTCGAATATGCCTTCGGACGGATGGAGGAGGGAGCCGCAATTCGTAAAGCGGTGGCTCTCAGCATAGAAAACAATATTGTCACCGAAGATTTGGCCGGTTCCGGCCGGGCATATTCCACCATTGAGGTGGGGGATTGGGTAGCTGCACACATCTAAAAATCGATATTATAAGCAATCGTTATGGCACAAATTGATTGGGATTCTTTGGGCTTTGATGCCTACCGCACCCGGACGGTCGTCCTGGCGCATTACCGTGACGGGGCCTGGTCCGATATCGAACTGACCGAGACTTTTTCTTTCACGATCGAGCCTTTCATGCAGGGTCTGCACTATGCGATCTCCTGCTTCGAGGGGCTGAAGGCGTTCCACCAGAAGGACGGCAGCATCATCATGTTCCGCCCGGAGAAGAATGCCGCCCGTATGGCCCGTTCGGCCCGTTTCCTGGGCCTTCCGGAGCCCTCTGAGGAACTATTCATCCGTATGTGCGAGCTCTGCGTGAAGCACAACCTGGAGTTCCTCCCGCCTTATGGCCACCAGGCTTCGCTGTACCTCCGTCCGCTGCTTTTCGCCCCGCATCCGCAGATGCAGCTGGTCCCGTATCCGGAGGTGACCCTGGCCGTGATGTGCGCGCCGGCGGGCTCCTACTACGGAGCACACCTGCGTTCGGCGGCGGCCGTGATCCCCGGCGACTTCGACCGTGCGGCCCCCAAGGGGACGGGCAGTTACAAGCTCAGTGCGAACTACGCCGGGACCTTCGTCCCGTACAAGATCGCCCACGAACAGGGCTATGCAGAGCTCCTCTACCTCAATTCCGCGACCCGCGAGTTCGTGGATGAGTTCGGTTCTTCCAACTTCTTTGGTATCAAGGGAGGAAACACTTATGTTACCCCTCTTTCCGACAGCGTTTTGCCCTCCATCACCAACCTCACGCTGCAGGAATGCGCCGCGGATTTCGGGATGAAGGTCGAGAAGCGTCCCGTCCCGCTGGACGAGCTGGACGAGTTCGAGGAAGCGGGCGGCTGCGGCACCGCCGTGGTCATCACGCCGATGTCCCACATCGACATCAAGCCCGTGCTGCGCGAGCCGCTGGTCACGCGCAGTTTCCGCTATGAGCCGGACGGCGCCGTGGGGCCCGTCTGCACCAAACTCTACAAGCGCATCACCGGCATCCAGTTCGGCGAACTGGAGGACACGCACGGCTGGTGCTACAAGATCTAGGGAATGAAGATATTCAGCGAAGCGCTTGTCGCCGAGGCCTGCCGTGCCAACAGCATCGCGGACCTGTCCACCGCCACGATCGGGGAGATCCTGCTGGCGGCGCAGTATCTCGAGCAGAAGACCGGGATCCCCTTCATCCGGATGGACCAGGGATCTCCGGGCCTGCCCATCAACCGCTACGGCGTGGAGGCCGAGAAGCGGGCGCTGGACAGCGGGATCGGCTCGCAGTACCCGGCGGCCGCAGGCGTGCCGGAGCTCAAGGAGGCGGCGTCGGAATTCATCCGCGCCTTCATCGACATCGGCGTGAGCCCGCGCAGCTGCGTGCCCACGACGGGCTCGGTGTCCGCTTCCTTCGGCTCGTTCATCGCCTGCACGCAGCGCATTCCCGGCAAGGACAAGGTGCTGTTCATCGATCCGGGCTTTCCGATCCAGAAGTCGCAGCTGCGCGTGCTCGGGATCGGCTGGCGCGAGTTCGACATCTTCGCCTGGCGCGGCTCCGGACGGCTCCGGACCCGGCTGGAAGAGGAACTCGCGGCCGGGGACATCGCCGCCATCGTCTATTCCAACCCCAACAATCCCGCGTGGATCTGCCTGGAGGAGGAGGAATTGCAGGTGATCGGCGAGCTGGCCACGAAGTATGACGTGGTGGTCCTGGAGGACCTGGCATACTTCTGCATGGACTACCGCCGGCAGCTGGGCCACCCTTACGAGCCGCCGTACGTGCCCACCGTGGCGCGCTATACCGACAATTACATCCTGATGCTCTCCGCGTCCAAGATATTCAGCTATGCCGGCCAGCGCATTGCGCTTTGCTGCATCTCCGATGCCTTGTACGAGAAGCAGTATCCCGCGCTGGCGGAGCGTTACCTGGACGCCGGCGTGTTCGGCGTGACGCTCACGGCGTCCATCCTCTATATGATCACGAGCGGCTGCACGGCCACCACGCAGTACGGCTACGCCGAGATGCTGCGCCTGTCGTGCCAGGGCGCTATCAATTTCGTGGAGGACACGCGCGAGTATGAGCGCCGGGCCCGGCGGATGAAGGAGATCTTCTGCCGCCACGGCTTCACCGTGCCCTATGAACGCGATGTCACGCAGGCGGTGGGGGACGGCTTCTTCTTCACCTTGGCCTACGACGGCCTGACGGGCGACGAGCTGGTGGTCGAACTGATGTACTACGGGGTCAGCAGCATCTCCCTCTCCACGACGGGCAGCCGCCAGCAAGGCGTGCGCGGCTGTACGAGCCGGATGCGCGAGGAGCTCTATCCCGTGCTGGATGAGCGGATGGCCGCCTTCGAGCGGGACCACCCGAAGAAAAGATAGAGATGAAGAGGAATAAACTTGTCATAGACAAACCCTTCGAGTTTGAGGCGGGTGGTCGGCTCGACCACCTGGAGCTCGTCTACTACACTTCGGACCGGGCTTACCGGCCGGGGGAGACCGTGGTGTGGATCTGCCACGCCCTGACGGGCAATGCCAATCCCGAGGACTGGTGGCCGCAACTGGTGGGGCAGGGCAAGTTCTTCGCTCCCGACAAGTATTTCATCGTATGCGCCGCGATGCTCTGCTCGCCCTACGGGGAGACGGGCCCGGCGTCGGTCGACCCGGCCACGGGCCGGCCGTATTTCTTCCGTTTCCCGCGCACGACGGTGCGTGACATCGTCGCCGCGGAGATCCTGGTGCGCAAGCACCTCGGGATCGAGCGCATCGACATGATGCTGGGGCCGTCCATCGGCGGTTTCCAGGCCCTGGAGTGGGTGATCATGGAGCCGGAGGTGGTCCGGGACGTGGTGTTCCTGGCCACGGCCACGCGCGTCAATCCCTTCATGACCGCGTTCAACGAGTCGCAGCGCATGGCCCTCGAGGCCGATCCCACCTTCCGTGAAGCGAAGGATCTCAAGGGCGGCAGCGTCGGACTCGCCTGCGCGCGCTCCATCGCCCTGATCTCATACCGAACCTACGAAGGCTACAACCTCACGCAGGCCGAGCCGGACGTGGACACGCTGTTCGCCGACCGCGCGGCGTCCTACCAGCGCTATCAGGGGCTGAAGCTGCTCCGGCGCGACTTCGACGCCTACAGCTACTGGTACCTGACCCACGCGCTGGACAGCATGAACGTGGGCCGCGGCCGGGGCGGGGTGGAGGCGGCGCTCGCGCGCATCCAGGCCGACTGCATGATGATCAGCATCGACAGCGACGTGCTCTTCCCGCCCAGCCACGGCCGGGCCACGGTGGCCGCGCTGAAGCACGCCCAGTACCGGGAGATCAACTCCGCCTTCGGCCACGACGGCTTCCTGATCGAGAACGACCAGCTGACCGACATCCTGCGCCCGCTGCTCCAGAAGTATTAACCGTTAGTTTAGACAGTTTATTGTAAGTATATGAAAGTGATGAAATTCGGCGGAACTTCCGTAGGCTCCGCCCAGCGCATCAAGAACGTCGCGGGACTCATCTGTCGCGGTGGCCGCAACATCGTGGTCCTGTCGGCGATGTCCGGGACGACGAACACCCTGGTGGAGATTTCGGAGTATCTCTTCAACCGCAATGCCGACGGCGCACGCGAGACCATCGACCGGCTGGCCGCGAAATACCGCGGTGTCATCGAGGAGCTATATGCCACGGCGGAGGCGCGCGACAAGGCGCAGCAGTATGCCGACGGCGTGATCGCCTACATCAAGACCTTCACCAAGAAACTCTTCACCCAGGTGGAGTCCAAGATCATCATCGGCCAGGGCGAGCTGCTCTCCACGACCCTGATGACCCTCTACCTCCACGAGAAAGGCGTTGCCGCCGAATTGCTCCCCGCGCTCGAGTTCATGAAGATCGACGCGCACGGAGAGCCGGACATCGACTATATCCGCGAGAAACTCCAGGCCCAGCTGGACAAGCACCCCAAAGCGCCGCTCTACATCACCCAGGGCTTCATCTGCCGCAATACGCACGACGAGATCGACAACCTGCAGCGCGGCGGCTCCGACTACACCGCCTCGCTGATCGGGGCCGTGCTCGGCGCCGAGGAGATCCAGATCTGGACCGACATCGACGGGATGCACAACAATGACCCGCGCATCGTGGACCACACGGCCGCCGTGCGTCACCTCCATTTCGAGGAGGCGGCCGAGCTGGGCTATTTCGGGGCCAAGATCCTGCACCCGACCTGCATCCAGCCGGCCAAGTTCGCCGGCGTGCCAGTGCTGCTGCTCAATACGATGGATCCCGACGCTCCCGGCACCCTGATCGACAATGTGCCCGAGAACGGCACCATCAAGGCCATCGCCGCCAAGGACAACATCACCGCCATCCGCATCAAGTCCTCCCGGATGCTGCTCGCGCACGGTTTCCTGCGTAAGGTGTTCGAGATCTTCGAGAGCTACCAGACTTCGATCGACATGATCTGCACCTCCGAGGTGGGCGTGTCGATGTCCATCGACAATACGCGCTACCTGGGCGAGATCGTCCACGACCTCAAGAAATACGGCACGGTGGGCGTGGACCTGGATATGTGCATCATCTGCGTGGTGGGCGACATGGACTGGGAGAACGTGGGGTTCGAATCCCGCGCCATGGAGGCGATGAAGGACATCCCCGTGCGGATGATCTCCTATGGCGGCAGCAACTACAACATCTCCTTCCTCGTGAAGGGGGAGGACAAGGCCCGCGCCCTGCGTTCCTTGAGCAAATGCCTGTTTGAGTAATGCTGAAGGGTGACTTCCCGATAGAGAGCTTCCGGGGCCTGCGGACGCCGTTCTACTACTACGACCTGCCGCTTCTGCGTCGTACGCTGGACGCCGTGCAGGCGCAGCTGGACCGCAATCCGACCTTCCGGATGCACTATGCCGTCAAGGCGAACTTCAACCCGCGCATCCTCGCGGAGATCGCCTCGCGCGGATTCGGCGCCGACTGTGTGAGCGGTGGGGAGGTCCGCGCTGCCCTGGAGGCCGGTTTCCCGCCGGAGGGCATCGTCTATGCCGGCGTGGGCAAGAGCGACGAGGAGATCCGCCTGGCGCTGGGCGCCGGGATCGCGCGTTTCAACGCCGAGTCCGCGGCCGAGCTGGAGGTCCTCGACGAACTGGCCGCCCGGATGGGGAAGGTGGCGCCGGTGAGCCTGCGCATCAACCCCGACATCGGGGCCCACACGCACGCCGGGATCACGACCGGCCTGGCGGAGAACAAGTTTGGCATCAATTACGAGCAGCTCGACGAGGTGATGGACCTGGCCCTGCGCCTGCCACACGTGCAGTATTGCGGGCTTCATTTCCACATTGGCTCCCAAATCCTGGATATGATGGATTTCCGGGCGCTGTGCAACCGCATCAACGAGCTGGTGCTGCGCCTGCAGCGTGGCGGCCGCCCGGTCGGCGACATCAACGTGGGCGGCGGCCTGGGGATCAATTACCAGCATCCCAACCACCTGCCGATCGCGGATTTCGAGGCGTATTTCGGCACTTTCGGCAGGCACCTGCAGCTCCCTGCCGGCACGACCGTGCACTTCGAGCTGGGCCGCAGCATCGTGGCCCCCTGCGGGTCGCTGATCGCCCGCGTGCTGTACGTCAAGCAGGGCACGCGCAAGCAGTTCGCCATCATCGACGGGAGCATGACCGAACTGGTCCGTCCGGCGATGTACCGGGCCTATCACCGCGTGGAGAACCTCAGTTCCGATGAGCCGGAGGAGGTCTATGACGTCGTGGGGCCGGTGTGCGAGAGCTCGGACGTCTTCGTCAAGGAGATGGCCATCGACCGGTGCCGCCGGGGCGATTTCGTGGCCATCCGTTCGGCCGGCGCATACGGCGAGTCGATGGCTTCGCACTACAACTGCCACCCCCTCCCGGAGAGTTTCTTTTTCGAAGGCTGATCCCGGGGAAAAATTTTTTCGTCCTGACATGCACAAATGCCGGACAATTTGTGGTTTTGGATTGTTTTTTTGTTATTTTTGTGAGACACTGAAAATTCAAACCATTTAATATTTAATCGTATGAAGATTTTCAAGTACATCATCGCGGCAGCGGCCTCCATCGCCCTGCTGTCCTCCTGCTCTGTTCTCAAGAGCGTGGCTACCAATGCTATGAAGGCCGGCTCCAACACCGGTTCCGCCATCAGCGCTCTCGCTGACGAACTGAAGGTGTTCAAGAACATCGACCTGGGCAGCATCACCAACGTGATCAACCTGGGCCAGGTCCTCACGGGTGCCAAGAGTGTCGCCGGTGCCAGCAAGTCCTTCGTGGACAACTTCACCAGCGGTCTGATCAGCGGCGCTGCCGGCAAGATCAACAACTCCAACGCCGCCAACGTGGTCAACGGCCTGACGGCCCTCACCAAGATGGACACCAAGGCGCTGAAGAGCGCTGCGCTCAAGGCTGCGATGACCGGTGTGGTCAACAAGGTCAGCACCAACGACCCCGGTGTCTCCGACACGATGAACCAGATCAGCAGCATCCTGGGCATGCTCAAGTAGTCGCTGACTGAATATCAATTCGTTACGAAAAGACCTTCGGAGAGATCTCCGAAGGTCTTTTCGTAACTTGCTCATTGTCAGCGCCCGGTTCAGAGGGTCAGCCGGCGGCCGCCCCGGACCATCGGGTCGAGCAGGACGGCGGGGATGATGGAGCGGATGGCGTCCACGACAACGTTGAGCAGGGCTTCGTGGATGAAGTCCTTGCGGACCGCCAGTACGATGGTGCGCTGCGGTTCGGTCCCTTCGATGGGGCGCAGATGCTTCTGCAACCCGTCCTGGAGCAGGGAGAGGTGGGTCTGCGGGATGATGGTGATCCCGCCGATCTCGTTGACGATTTGGATCAGGATGCCCACGCGTCCGCCCTCGAAATAGCGTTCGTAGGAGAAATCCTCGCCCGGTGCGAGCTGGCTCCGGTCGAAGAGCCTCAGGCCGTTCTTCATGATCCAGATGGGCTGGTCCAGCAGGGCGTCCGCCTGGAAACTTTCCCGGGTGTACAAAGGATCCCGCTCCGAGATATAGGCGTAGAAACGCTCGTGATAGAGCGGGATCTCCAGCAGGTCCGGCTCGCCGACCGGCTGTGAGAGGATGCCGAGGTCCACGTCGGCCTTGCGGAGCCGGTCTATGATGGTGTCGGTGAGCATCTCTTCCGTCCGCAGGGAGATGGAGGGGTAGTGCCGGCTGACGAAGGAGAAGATGCCCGGCACAAGGACCGGCGCCACGGTGGAGATCAGTCCGATGTGCAGCGGTCCCGAGAGGATCTGCTTCTCGCTGCGGGTCATCTCCGGGATCTGGGCGGCGTTGAAGAGCACGACACGCGCCTGGTCGATGACCTTGCGGCCGATGCTGGTGGGTGCGACCGGGTGTGCATCCCGGTCGAAGATCCGCACGTCCAGTTCTTCTTCGAGCTTGCGGACCAGCAGGCTCAGCGTGGACTGCGTGAGGCCGCAGGCCTCGGCCGCCCGGCCGAAATGCCTGTGGTCGTCGATGGCGACGATGTATTTGAGCTGTTGCAGGGTCATTTTGATTGATTTTATCAATGCAAATATAAAAAATATTGTATTGATAAATGATATGGGCGGCGATATCTTTGTTCCGTTTTTCCATCTTGCTGAATATGAATGCCAAGATCGTCGTCTATTATATCGGGGTTTCGCTGCTGTTGGTAGCGGCCTTGATGGGCGTTTCGGCCGTCATCGCCTGGTGTACGCCCGGCGATCCGAGCCGCCTGCCGTTGCTGTTTTCGGCTTTCGTGACACTGGTGACCGGCGGGTTCCCGCTGCTGTTTGTGCGGCGCGGGTCCGGACGGCTCCGTTTCCGGGAGGGCAACAGCGTGGTGGTCTTCTCCTGGCTGGCCGTCTGCGTGTTCGGGATGCTTCCGTACCTGCTGTACGGACAGGAATTCAACCTGCTGGATGCGCTCTTCGAGAGTGTGTCGGGATTCACGACCACGGGCGCCTCGATCTTGGATGACGTGGAGGCGCTCCCGCGGGGGCTGCAGTTCTGGCGGATCTCGACAGCCTGGGTCGGGGGCGTGGGGATCGTGACGCTCTTCTCGATGCTTATCACGCGCGTGGGCGACCGCTCCGCCCTCTCCGGTGCGGAGATCTCCGACGTGGCCCGCTCGCCTTTCACGGGGGAGCGGATCTCGCTCTTCGCCAACCGCCTGCTCGTCGTCTACGTGTCCCTGACCGTGCTGACGCTGCTGGCTTTGAAGGCCGTAGGCCTGGGTTGGTTCGATGCGGCGGCGCACGCGATGTCCGCGTGCAGCACCTGCGGATTCAGCACGCGTAACGCTAGCATCGCCTCCTTCGAGAATCCGGCGGCCGAGATCGTGCTGACCGTGGCAATGCTCTGTTCCGCCATCAATTTCGGCCTCATCTTCATGTCCTTCGTGCGGGGGAGCAGGCAGCGGGTGTGGCGCTCCGAGACCGTGCGGGTCTTCCTCGCTCTCGTGGCGCTGTTCATCGTGGCGATCACGGTGGACCTGCTCATCAGTTTGGACTATGACTCGCCGTGGCTGGCCCTGCGGGACGCTTCTTTCCAAGTGGCGTCGCTGTCCACGACCACCGGCTTCGCCACGCGCGACACCGTCCTCTGGCCGCCGCTCAGCATGGCCCTGCTGTGGCTCTGCTCGTGGGTATGCGGCTGCTCCGGGTCCACCTCCGGCGGCATCAAGATCGACCGCCTGCTGCTGGGGATGAAAGGGATCCGCGCACGGATCCGGAACGCCGTTGATCCCGGCCTGATGCGCAGCGTCCGGGTGGACGGCATCGTGCGCACCCCGGAACAGGTGGGGGACGCGTGCGTGTATATCTTCTGCTATCTGCTCATCGCGGCGCTGTTCACGGTGATCAACGTGGCCGGCGGGCTGGACTTCATTACGGGCCTGACGGCCTCCGTGGCGTGCATCGGCAACGTAGGACCGGGTTTCGGCGACGTGGGATCGATGGCCAATTATGCCGACATCCCGGAACTGCTGAAGGTCTCGGGAATCGTCGAGATGCTGCTGGGACGCCTGGAGATCTTCCCCGTCCTCTACATCATCGGGGCGCGTTTCCTGGCCAAGTAGCTAGCCCTCGAGGCTCTCTACGATGGCGGCGTAGAGCTGCGGGAAACGATCCTTGAGGACGACCGGGCGGCCGCCGTCCAGGAAGCAGTGCGTGCTGCTGGCCGTGCAGGCGAGCCTGCCGCCGACCCGCATCGTGTAGTGGAAACTGATCTTGAGTTCGCTCATCTCCCCGACCTTGACTTCGATCTCGAGGAGGTCCTTGAAGGTGGTGGGGTGCTTGTAGTTGCAGCTGATGGCGACGACCGGGGAGACGACCCCCTCGGCTTCCATCCGCTCGAAGCCGTAGCCGAGCTGGTCCATCCAGTCGATACGCGCCTCTTCCATGAAGCGGATGTAGTTGGAGTGATGGGTCACGCCCATCCGGTCGCACTCGTAGTATTTGATTTCGTGCAGGTAGGGTCTCATTGTTGCAGGGGCTTTTCTTCCTCCCAGGAAGAGGAATCGATCCCGAAATCGGCGGGGCGGAAGACGGGATCCGCTTCGCCGGCCTTCTGCCGGCGCTCATAGTCGCGCAGCGCTGCCACGCCCTTGGGGCAGAGGAACAGCAGGACCACGACGTTGATCCAGGCCATCACGCCTACGCCGATGTCGCCGAGTTTCCAAATGGTGTCGGCTTCCTTCAGGGCGCCGAACACCGTGGCTCCGAGCAGCAGGATGCGGAAGACCCAGATGGTGAGGGTCTCGCCGCGCTTGGTGGCGTGCTTGCTGCGGTAGAACAGGTAGACGATGCTGGATTCGACATAGAAATAGTAGGCCATGATGGTCGTGAAGACGAAGAAGACCAGCACCACGCTGACGAACTGGCTGCCGACGCCGTGCAGGACGGTGTCGACGGCGGCCTGGGTGTAGCCCACGTAATTGCTGCCGAGTTCCGGGGCGCCAGCCACGAGCATCTCGCCGCTCTGCGCGTCAAAGATGTTGTAGGTGCCCGAGCAGAGGATCATCAGGGCCGTGGCCGTACAGACCAGCAGGGTGTCCACGTAGACGGAGAAAGCCTGCGCCAAGCCCTGGCGGGCCGGGTGCGGGACGTCGGCGGACGCCGAGGCGATGGCCCCGCCGCCCTGGCCGGCTTCGTTGGAGTAGATGCCGCGCTTGACGCCCATCATGATGGTGGAGCCGAGGATGCCGCCCGCGACGGGCTGGATCCCGAAGGCGTTGGTGACGATGCTTGCCAGCACGGCCGGGACCTGGTCGATGTGCAGGGCGATGATCACCAGGGAGAGGAGGATATAGGCGAGGGCCATGAACGGGGTCACCAGGGAGGCCACGCGGGCGATGCCGCGCACGCCGCCGATGATCACGAGACCGAGCAGGAAGGCGAGTCCGAGTCCGGAGACGAGAGGCGGGATGTTGAAGGCGTTGCCCAGCGCGGACGATACGCCGTTGGCCTGCACGGTGGGCAGGAGGGTACAGTTGGCCACGACGGTCACGACGGCGAACAGGATGCCGAGCCACTTGAGGTTCAGTCCGTGCTCGATGTAGCTGTAAGGGCCGCCGCGGTAGGTGTTGCGGTGATGGAACTTGTACATCTGGGCCAGGGTGGACTCCATAAAGGCTGTGGAGGCGCCGAAAAAGGCGATGATCCACATCCAAAATATGGCGCCGGGCCCGCCGAAGGCCAGGGCCGTGGCCACGCCCACGATGTTGCCCGTGCCCACGCGTCCGGAGAGGGCCACGCAGAAGGCCTCGAACGAGGAGATGCCCTTCTTGGTGCCGTCAGGATTCTTCTCCCTCTTGGCGAACAGCGAGCGGACCATCTCCTTTAGACGGCGCACCTGGACGAAGCGGGTGCGGAACGTGAAATACAGGCCGGCACCCACCAGGAGCACGACCAGGACCGGACTCCAGATGATGTCGTTGACGAGGGAGACGATGCGCTCGAACATAAGCTATTCGGTGGGTTTCCAATAAGTTTCGAGATCCGAGGGCAGCCGCAGGTCGCCGCGCGGGGAGAGCGAGACCGAGCCGACCTTGGGGCCGTCGGGGCTGCAGGAGCGCTTGAACTGCTGCTTGAAGAAGCGCCACAGGAAGGTGCCGAGCCACTTGCGGATGGTCGGCTCGTCATAGACGCCGTCGAAGGCCTTGCGGGCCAGGAAGAGGAGTTTGTCGGGCCCTGCCCCGGAGCGGAAGAAGTGGTAGAGGAAGAAGTCGTGCAGCTCGTATGGACCGACGGTATCTTCGGTCTTCTGGGCAATCTTGCCGTCCTTGCCTGCGGGCAGCAGTTCCGGACTGATGGGCGTGTCCACAATGTCCAGCAGGGTCTTGTGGATGTCACCGGAGGCGTCGAACTTGTTGTCGGCCGCCCAGCGGACGAGCGTGCGCACGAGGGTCTTGGGGACGCTGCAATTGACCCCGTACATGGACATGTGGTCACCGTTGTAGGTGCACCAGCCGAGGGCGAGCTCGGACAGGTCGCCCGTGCCGACGACGATGCCGCCCTCCTTCCCGGCGATATCCATGAGAAGTTGCGTGCGTTCGCGCGCCTGGCTGTTCTCGTAGGTGAGGTCGTGGTCGGACTCGTCCTGCCCGATATCGGAGAAGTGCTGCCGCACGGCGGGGACGATGGAGATTTCGCGGGCGGTGATGCCGAGTTCGCGCATCAGTTCCAGGGAATTGTCGTGCGTGCGGTGCGTGGTTCCGAAGCCGGGCATCGTGACGCCGATGATGTTCTCGCGTGGAATGCCGAGCGTGTCGAACGCCAGGGCGGTCACGAGCAGTGCCAGGGTGGAGTCCAGGCCGCCGGATACGCCGATTACGGTTTTCCGGCAGTGGATGTGCTCCAGCCGCGTGACCAGACCCGCTACCTGTGCTGCGAGGATCTCCCGGCAGCGCATGTCAAGTTCGGCCGGGTTTCCCTGCGGGACGAAGGGATGCGGCTCCACGCGGCGGAGCAGGCATGCCTCGAAATCCGTCGGGTTGGCCTCTCCCGAATCCTGGACGCAGTAGGGCGCTACCGGCCCTTCAAAACCGAAACTGTGTTCCTTGGCGCGAAGCGTCTCCAGGCGCTCGACGTCGATGTCGGCGACGATGTATCGGCTGCCACGGGTATAGCGTTCGGCCTCCGCGAGGATGGAACCGTTCTCGCAGATCAGCGAGGATCCGGCCCAGACGAGGTCTGTGGTGGATTCGCCTTCGGTGCAGGAACAATAGACGTAGGCGGCATAGAGCCGCGCCGAGGTAGCGCATACCAGGCTCTTGCGGTATTCGTGTTTGAAAAGGTAATCGTTGCTGGCGGACAGGTTGATCAGCAATTGTGCACCTGCGAGGGCGGCTTGCGAGCTGGGAGGAATGGGGACCCAGAGATCCTGGCAGATCTCGATGGCGGCCGTCACGTCGCCGATCCGGAAGAGCTGGCGCGTGCCCAGCAAGATGTCGTCCTGTCCGGCGTAGCGGATGCGGGCGCCGCCGAAGGGGAGGGCGCGCGCCGGGGCGAACCAGCGCGGTTCATAGAACTCGTTGTTGCCGGCCAGGTAGCTCTTGGGCACGATACCGAGGATACGGCCCCCGCGCGCCGCCACGGCGCAGTTGTAGAGCCGTCCGGCATGACGCACCGGGGTGCCGATGACGATCATCGCATCCTGACGGGCAGTTTTCGCGACGATCTCGGCAACCGCCTGTTCCGCGTCGGCGAGCAGCCGGTTCTGCCCGAACAGGTCACCGCAGGTGTAGCCGGTCACGCTCAACTCCGGGAAAACGACCACGGAGGGTGCCTGATCTGAAAGTTTCCCGCAAAGGTCCATGATTTCCCGGGCATTTGCCGCCGGGTCGGCCACGTGGACGCGCGGCATCGCCGCCGCCACACGGATGAGTCCAAAGCACTTCATAGACGCAAATATAGCGCATTTGCGCTAGCTATGCAAACGCATTCTCTTCGGCAGTTTTTCATTTTTTTATTCTCGATTACGCACTTATTCGCGTGTGGCGGTCGGCTCGAGGAGAAGGACTGCAAAAAAGTGAAAAAAAGTATTGCATTAATAAAATTTCTTCTTAACTTGCGATCGAATTTTTGGTTAAAAAGTAGTGAAACACAATCGCAATAATCAGCAGAATCAGTCCTGGAACCAGCAGTCCCAGGTTGTTTCTCTGTGCGTATAACTCCAGCCGTATGCGGCACATTATTGAGAAATAACAGAAGATAATAGAGAGGCTGGTCCCGACGGGATCAGCCTCTCTGGCTTTTTGATTAAAAGATAACAGTTAGTTTAACAAATAGTGTATTTATTATGGACAGAATCGATTTAGTCAAGGAATCCTTCGAGAGGAAAGAGGTTCCGGCAGACGTTCCCGCTGGGAAAACTTCCGAGTACTTCGGCGAACTTGTTTTCGACCGCAAGAAGATGTGCAAGTATCTTGATGCTGAAAGCCTCCACGCCTTGCTTGACTGCATCGAGGGCGGACACGCCCTTGACCGCAAGACCGCCGACGGCGTGGCCCGCGGCATGAAGGAATGGGCCATGGAGCACGGCGTGACCCATGTTACCCACTGGTTCCAGCCCCTCACCGAAGGCACCGCCGAGAAACACGACTCCCTGATCGACTACGACGGAAAAGGCGGCGTGATCGAATCCTTCGACGGCAAGATGCTCGCCCAGCAGGAGCCGGACGCCTCGTCGTTCCCCAGCGGCGGCATCCGCGCCACCTTCGAGGCTCGCGGCTACACCGCCTGGGACCCGACCTCCCCGGTCTTCATCCTGGACGACACCCTCTGTATCCCGACTGTCTTCATTTCCTATACCGGCGAGGCCCTGGACTACAAGACCCCGCTCAAGAAGGCCCTCAAGGCCGTCAGCGACGCCGCCGTGCCCATCTGCAAACTCTTCGACCCGGACGTGACCAAGGTATATTCCTATCTCGGCTGGGAGCAGGAGTACTTCCTCGTGGACGAGGCGCTCTACGCCGCCCGCACGGACCTGATGATCACCGGCCGCACGCTCTTCGGCCACAACTCTTCGAAAAACCAGCAGCTGGACGACCACTATTTCGGTGCCATCCCTACGCGCGTGGCCAACTTCATGCGTGACCTCGAGGTGGCCGGCCATCGTCTGGGCATCCCCATCAAGACCCGCCACAACGAGGTGGCCCCCAATCAGTTCGAGCTGGCGCCGATTTACGGCGAGACCAACCTCGCCAATGACCAGAACCAGATCGTGATGAACCTGATGGGCCGCATCGCCCGCAAGCACGGCTTCGTGGTGCTCCTGCACGAGAAGCCTTTCGACGGCGTGAACGGTTCCGGCAAGCACAACAACTGGTCGCTCGGCACGAATACGGGCACCTCGCTGCTCGCCCCGGGCAAGGACGCCAAGGGCAACCTGCAGTTCGTTACCTTCTTCGTGAACGTGCTCGCAGCCGTGCAGAAGCACAACGCCCTGCTGAAGGCTTCCATCGCCAGCGCGACCAACGCCCACCGTCTGGGTGCCAACGAGGCCCCGCCCGCCATCGTGTCCGCCTTCCTGGGCCGCACGATGACCGAGGTGCTGCACAAACTCCTCGAGGTTCCTTCCGACACCCCGATCGAGATTGCCGGCAAGAAGGGCAAGAGCGTCGGCCTGGTGGAGATTCCGGAGATCTTCGTGGACAACACCGACCGCAACCGCACCTCGCCGTTCGCCTTCACCGGCAACCGTTTCGAGTTCCGCGCCGTGGGTTCCTGCGCCAACTGCGCCGGGGCGATGACGACGCTGAACGCCGCCGTAGCCGAGCAGCTCATCGAGTTCAAGGCCGCCGTTGAGAAGGAACTTGCCGCCGGCAAGGCCACCAACGTGGCCCTGATGGACGCCCTCAAGCCCATCATCAGGTCCATCCTGAACGTGGTCTGCTTCGACGGCAACGGCTACACCGAGGAATGGAAGAAAGAGGCGGCGCGCCGCGGCCTCGACATCGAGACAAACGTGCCGAAGATGTTCTGCGAGTTCACCAAGCCCGCCGCTGTGGAGATGTTCACCAAGACCGGCGTCTATACGCAGAAGGAACTCGAGGCCCGCAACGAGGTGAAGTGGGAGACCTATACCAAGAAGGTCCAGATCGAGTCCCGCGTGATGGTGCGCATGGCCCTGAACCACATCATCCCCGCCGCCCTCGAGTACAAGGCCAAGCTCCTGCAGGAACTGACCTTGGCGAAGGGCATCTACGGCAACCTGGACGGCTGTACCACCGAACTGCGCATCCTCGACGATATCAACAAATACGTGGAGGAGGTGCGCGTGAAGGCGACGGCCATGAAGGAGGCCCGCAAGGCTGCGAACATGATCGAAGGCGAATACGAAAAGGCCCTGGCCTATCACGAGATCGCCGAAAGCCTCTTTGCATTGCGCCGCCCGATCGACAAGCTTGAAGAGGTCGTCGACAACAAGATGTGGCCGCTTCCGAAGTACCGCGAACTGCTGTTCATCAGCTAGGGAGCGGTACTTCCTTTTTATAGCGTTGGTTAGTAGAATTATCAGTTAGAAGTCAATGTCTGACGGTTTATATAATCCGGCATCGGAACACGATGCCTGCGGGGTCGGTATGGTCGTAAACATCCGCGGCGACAAGACCCACGAGCTGGTGGACAACGCCCTGACCGTGCTCGAGAACATGAGCCACCGCGGCGCCGAGGGCGCAGACGGCAAGTCGGGCGACGGCGCCGGAATCATGCTGCAGATCCCGCACGAATTCATTCTCCTGCAGGGCATTCCCGTCCCGGAAAAAGGACGCTACGGCACCGGCCTGGTGTTCCTGCCCAAGGAAGCGGCCAAGCGGGAGCGCATCCTGGACTGCATCAGGAACGAAGTCGAACACGAGGGCTGCGTGCTCAGCCACGTCCGCGAGGTGCCGGTGAACTCCGCCTGCCTCGGCGAGGAGGCGGCAAAGGGCGAACCCTTCACGGTGCAGATCTTCGTGACCAGTGCGGAATTCATCGAGGAGGCGGACTTCGAATGCAAACTTTACCGCATCCGCAAACACGTTGAAAGGCTGGGGGAGGACGGCTACATCTGCTCCTTGTCCACGCGCAACATCGTATACAAGGGGATGCTCACCAGCCGCCAGCTGCGAGAGTATTATACCGACCTCACGAGCCAGTGGTTCACGAGCGCGATGGCGATCGTCCACTCCCGCTTTTCTACGAATACCTTCCCGCAGTGGAGCCTGGCCCAGCCCTTCCGCATGCTCTGCCACAACGGCGAGATCAACACCATCCGGGGCAACCGGAGCTGGATGCAGGCCCGCCAGAGCGTGCTGAACTCGGGGGCGCTGGGCGATATCAGCGACATCACGCCCATCATCCAGCCGGATATGAGCGACTCGGCCAGCCTGGACAACGCGCTGGAATTCCTGACCCGGAGCGGGCTCAGCCTGCCGCAGGCCGTCTCCGTGCTGATGCCGGAGAGTTTTGACGGCACGAATCCTATCTCGGAGGACCTGCGCGCCTTCTATGAATACCATTCCATCCTGATGGAGCCCTGGGACGGTCCGGCCACGCTGCTCTTCAGCGACGGCCGTTACGCCGGCGGCATCTTGGACCGCAACGGCCTGCGTCCCGGCCGATACACCATCACCAAGCGCGGCATGCTGGTCGTCGCGAGCGAGGTGGGCGTGCTGGACTTCGACCCCACTGAAATCGAGTGCAAGGGCCGCTTGGAACCGGGCAAGATGCTGTTGGTGGACACCAAGGAAGGCAAGATATGGTACGACGCCGAGATTAAGGAACAGCTGGCCAGGGAGCATCCCTACCGCAAGTGGCTGGCCGCGGGACGCATCCAGCTGGAGGACCTGCACAGCGGCCGCCGGATCGAGCACAACGAAGCCGACCTGCTGCACAAGGAACTCCTGTTCGGCTGCACGGCGGAAGATGTGGAAAACTGCCTCAAGCCGATGTGCCTGCGGGGCATCGAGGCAACCTCTTCAATGGGCAACGATACGCCGCTGGCCGTGCTGACGGAACGCCCGCAGAGCTTCTTCAACTATTTCCGGCAGCAGTTCGCCCAGGTGACCAACCCGCCCATCGACTCCATCCGTGAGCAGATGGTGATGTCGCTGTTCGAGTACATCGGACGCGTGGGGACCGGCATCCTGACCCCGGACGAAGAGAACTGCAAGATGGTCCGCCTGCCGCACCCGATCCTGACCAATACGCAGCTGGACCTGCTCTGCAACATCCGGTACAAGGGCTTCAACACCGTCAAGCTGCCCATCCTGTTCGAATGTGCGGCGGATTCCGCCGCCGCGGCGTCGAACCTTCGCCGGGCTCTGAGCAACCTCTGCCGCAAGGCGGAGAAGTGCGTGGACGACGGTGTGAACTACATCATCCTGTCCGACCGTGAAGTGGATGAGAACCACGCCCCGATTCCCTCGTTGCTGGCCGTGAGTGCGGTGCATCACCATCTGATCGCCACCGGCAAGCGCGTGCAGACGGCGCTGATCGTCGAGAGCGGGGAAATCCGCGAGACGATGCACGCCGCTCTGCTGCTCGGTTACGGCGCCTCGGCCATCAACCCGTACCTGTCCTTCGCCATCATCTCCAGCCTGGCGCACGGCGGAAAACTGCAGCTGAACTACGCCACGGCCCGCACCAATTACATCGAAGCGATGAAGAAGGGCCTGCTGAAGATCATGGCCAAGATGGGCATCTCCACCATCCGCTCCTACCGCGGGGCCAAGATCTTCGAGAGTATCGGCTTGGAAGAGGGACTGCTGCGCGAGTACTTCGGCACGGAGACTTCGACTATCGGCGGCATCGGCCTGGAGACCATTGCCCGCGACGCGATGTGGTTCCATGCGCAGGCTTATAAGGACGCTCCCATGACGGACTTCCTGCCCAACGTCGGACAGTTCCATTACCGTAAAGGTGGTATCCCGCACGCGTGGAATCCCGAGACGATCTCCACCCTGCAGATTGCCACGCGCCTGGGCAGCTACAGGAAATTCAAGGAATTCACCGCCGCCGTGGACGGAAAGGAGGACCTCATCTTCCTGCGCGACCTGCTGGACTTCAAGCGGGGCAAAGCCGTTCCCATCGACGAGGTGGAGAGCGTGGAAGACATCGTCCGGCGCTTCGTGGTCAGCGCCATGAGTTTCGGTGCGCTGAGCATCGAGGCCCACGAGGCCATCGCGCTGGCGATGAACCGCCTGGGCACACGCTCGAACACCGGCGAGGGCGGGGAAGACAGTGCCCGTTACCACAGCGACGTGGACGGCGTCTCGCTGTCCAGCAAGACCAAGCAGGTGGCTTCCGGACGCTTCGGCGTCACGGCGGAATACCTCGTCAACGCCGAGGAAATCCAAATCAAGGTCGCCCAGGGCGCCAAGCCCGGCGAGGGCGGCCAGCTGCCGGGATTCAAGGTCAACGCCATCATCGCGAAGACCCGCAACTCCATCCCGGGCATTACCCTGATTTCCCCGCCGCCGCACCATGACATCTACTCCATCGAAGACCTCTCCCAACTGATCTTCGACCTCAAGAACGTCAATCCGGCCGCCGCCATCAGCGTGAAGCTGGTGTCGGAAAGCGGCGTGGGCACGATTGCTGCCGGCGTGGCGAAAGCCAAGGCAGACCTGATCGTCGTGTCCGGTGCCGAGGGCGGCACGGGCGCATCGCCGGCCTCTTCGATGCGTTTCGCCGGTATCAGCCCGGAAATCGGTCTTGCGGAGGCGCAGCAGACGCTGGTCCGGAACGGCCTGCGCGGATCGGTACGCCTGCAGGTGGACGGCCAACTGAAGACCGGACGGGATGTCGTCCTGCTCGCACTGCTGGGCGCCGACGAATTCGGCTTCGGCACCCTGCCGCTGATCGTGCTCGGCTGCGTGATGATGCGCAAGTGCAGCCTGAACACCTGTCCCACGGGAGTAGCCACGCAGGATCCCGAGCTGCGCAAACACTTCCTCGGCAAGGCGGACTTTCTGGTGAACTACTTCACCTACCTGGCACAGGAGGTGCGCGAATACCTTTCGGAAATGGGCTTTACGAAGTTCTCCGACATCGTCGGGCACACTGAACTGCTGGTGCGCAAGACCGCCGCGCCGGCTTCCAAGGCCGCCCGTGTGGACCTGTCCCGGCTGCTTTTCCAGGAGCAAGGCGTGCTCTGCTGGGCCGGTGGCCCGCTGCATGAATTGCCGCCCGTGCTGGACCGTGAGATCATCAAATCGGCGCAGCCCGCCATCGAGTGGCAGGAGGAGATCAGCCTGGAGTATCCCATCGCGAATACCGACCGGGCCGTGTGTACGATGCTCAGCGGCCGGATCGCCGCCAAGTACGGCACCGAAGGCCTGCCGGACTCCACCATCAACATCAAGTTCAAGGGTTCGGCCGGGCAAAGCTTCTGCGCCTTCCTCGCGGGCGGCGTGAACGTGCGCCTGGAAGGTGAGGCCAACGATTACGTGGGCAAGGGCCTGAGCGGCGGCCGGGTGGCCATCCGGCCATCTTCACGCGCGACCTTCAAGGCGGAGGAGAATATCATCGCGGGCAACACCTGCCTGTACGGAGCCACGGGCGGCGAGATGTATATTGCCGGCCGGGCGGGTCAGCGTTTCGCCGTACGCAATTCCGGCGCGCGCGCCGTCGTCGAAGGCGCGGGCGACCATTGTTGCGAATATATGACCGGCGGACGCGTGGTCGTCCTGGGGCCCGTGGGACGCAACTTCGCCGCCGGTATGTCCGGAGGCGTGGCTTATGTCTATGACCCGGAACACGTGTTCGACTACTACTGCAACCTCGACATGGTCGAGATTTCGCTGGTGGACGACAAGCTGGACCGCAAGGAACTGCACGAACTGATCCGCCAGCACTACCTCTACACCGGCTCCGTCCATGCCCGGACGCTGCTGGACGACTGGACCCGTTCCGTGGACGACTTCATCAAGGTCATCCCGATCGAATATAAGCATGTCCTCGAGCAGGAGCGCCTGCGCGCCCTGGAGGAAAAGATGCAGCAGCACCTCCAAATCCAATACTGACGCCTTATGGGAGACTACAAAGCATTTTTGACGATACCCCGCAAGGAGGCCGGCTACCGGCCGGTGCGTGACCGCATCCAGGATTTCGGGGAAGTGGAGCAGACGCTCAACGAAGGCGACCGCCGTCTCCAGGCGTCCCGCTGCATGGATTGCGGCGTGCCGTTCTGCAACTGGGCGTGTCCGTTGGGCAATCGCCCTCCCGAGTGGAACGACGCCGTGTTCAACGGGGATTTCGAGCTGGCCTACCGCTTGCTCAACGCCACCAACGACTTTCCGGAGTTCACCGGACGTGTGTGCCCGGCGCTCTGCGAGAAGGCCTGCGTGCTGAACCTCACGATGCACCAGCCTACCACCAACCGCGAGAACGAGGCGGCCATTACGGAGATCGCTTATCGCGAGAATTTCGTCCGGCCCGTGAGTCCGGAGCGCAACGGCTGCAAGGTGGCCGTGATCGGTGCCGGCCCTGCGGGGCTTGCCGCCGCGAATCGGCTCAACCGGATGGGCTACACCGTGACGGTCTTCGAGAAGAATGAAAAGGCCGGCGGCCTGCTTCGTTTCGGCATTCCGAATTTCAAGCTCAACAAAAAGGTCATCGACCGCCGCATCGCCCTGATGGAAGCAGAGGGAATCATCTTCCGTTACGGCGAAGAAGTGGCGCCGGACGCCCTCCCGAAGGGCTTTGACGCCTACGTCATCGCCACCGGTACGCCTGCGGCGCGCGACCTGAGCGTGCCCGGGCGCGAACTGAAGGGCGTCTATTTCGCCCTCGACCTGCTCGCCCAGCAGAACCGTGTGTTGTACGGCGCCGAAGTGGATGCCGTGCAACGCGTAAGCTGCAAAGGCAAGGACGTCCTGGTAATCGGCGGTGGCGACACCGGCTCCGACTGCATCGGCACGGCGCACCGCCAGGGCTGCAAGTCCGTGATGCAGATCGAGATCATGCCCAAACCGCCCGTGGGACCGGACGATCCGACGAATCCCTGGCCGGCCTGGCCGCGGACGCTCAAGACCTCCTCTTCCCACGAAGAGGGCTGCGAGCGCCGCTGGAACATCAACACCCTCCGTTTCCTCGGAGAAAAAGGCAAACTGACCGGCGTGGAGATCCAGCCCATTGACTGGAAACCCAACCCGGATGGCGGACGTCCCGTCATGGTGCCCGCCGGAGACCCGGAAGTGGTCAAGGCGGACATCGTCCTGCTGGCGATGGGCTTCCTGAAGCCGCAGCTGCCCGAGGTGGGGGAGAACGTCTTCTTCGCCGGCGACGTGCAGAGCGGCGCATCGCTGGTCGTCCGCGCGATGGCTTCCGGCCATGCGGCCGCCGAAACCCTGGATGCATATTGCAAGAAGTTGGGAAAATGATGAATACCAAGTACATCTTTATCACAGGCGGTGTGGTTTCCTCCCTCGGGAAGGGGATCATCTCCGCCAGCCTCGGCAAGCTGCTGCAGGCGCGTGGATTCAAGGTCACCATCCAGAAATTCGACCCCTACATCAACATCGACCCGGGTACGCTCAATCCCTACGAGCACGGGGAATGTTACGTGACTGCGGACGGTATGGAGACCGACCTGGACCTGGGACATTACGAGCGTTTCACGGGCATCCGTACCACGCGCGAGAACTCCATCACCACCGGCCGCATCTACAAGACCGTCATCGACCGCGAGCGCCGGGGCGATTACCTCGGCAAGACCATCCAGGTGGTGCCCCATATCACCGATGAGATCAAGCGCCGGATGCTGCGGAAGGACGTGAAGGGAGAGGAACTGGACTTCGTGATCACCGAGGTGGGCGGTACCATCGGCGACATCGAGAGCGCCCCCTTCATGGAGGCCATCCGGCAGTTGCGCTGGCAGCTGGGCCGGGACGCCGTGTGCGTCCACCTGACCTACGTGCCCTACCTGAAAGCGGCCGGAGAGTTGAAGACAAAACCTACACAGCACAGTGTCAAGGAGTTGCAGGGAATGGGCATCCAGCCCGACATCCTGGTCCTGCGTACCGAGCGCCACCTCGACGATGCGCTGCGCATGAAGGTTGCCTCGTTCTGCAACGTGGACCTGGAATGCGTGGTGCAGAGCGAGGACCTGCCCAGCATTTACGAAGTGCCCGTAAACATGCAGCGGCAGGGGCTCGACGCTGCCATCCTCCGCAAGATCGGCATCCCCGTGGGCGAGACGCCCGCGATGGCCTCCTGGCACGCTTTCCTGGAGAAGCAGCGCAATGCCAGCCGCGAGGTGCACGTGGCCCTGGTGGGCAAATACGACTTGCAGGATGCCTACAAGAGCATCCGCGAGAGCCTCAACCTGGCCGGCATCTACGAAGACGTGAAGGTAAAGATCCATTTCGTCGGCAGCCAGGGAATTACGCGTGAGAACGCGGAGGAGAAACTCGCCGGCATGGCGGGTATCGTGATCTGCCCGGGGTTCGGCCAGCGGGGGATTCCGGGAAAGATCTTCGCTGCGGAATATGCCCGGACGCACGGTGTGCCCTGCTTCGGCATCTGCCTGGGCATGCAGATGATGGTGATCGAATTTGCCCGGAACGTCCTGGGCCTTGCCGATGCCGACAGCAGCGAGATGAACCCCAAGACGCCGCACAACGTCATCGACTTGATGGAGGAGCAGAAAGGCATCATCCAGCTGGGCGGCACGATGCGGCTTGGGGAATACCCCTGCCGGCTTCGGCCCGGCAGCCTCGCCGGCAAGGCATACGACGGGCAGGAAAGCGTCCGGGAGCGTCACCGCCACCGTTACGAGTTCAACAACCGCTATCGCGAGGATTTTGAGCGGGCCGGCATGCAGTGCGTGGGCGTAAACCCCGATGCCGACCTGGTGGAGATCGTAGAGATTCCTTCGCTGCCTTGGTATCTGGGCACGCAGTTCCACCCCGAGTATTCTTCGACCGTGCTGCATCCGCATCCGCTGTTCATGAGTTTCATCAAAGCCTGCATCGATCATGGAACAGTTGAAGCATGAGTGCGGCGTGGCGATGATCCGCCTGCTCAAGCCGCTTTCCTACTACGAGCGGAAATACGGCACGTCCCGTTACGGCCTGGAGAAGCTGTATCTGATGATGGAGAAACAGCACAACCGCGGGCAGGAGGGGGCCGGGCTGGCTTATGTGGACCTGGAAGCGGAGGTCGGGACGGAGTATATGTTCCGCGAGCGGGCGGAAGGCCCGGACGCCATCACGGAGATTTTCAAACGGGTGGACGCTTCGGCCAAGGCCCAGCTGTATATGGGCCATCTCCGCTATTCCACCACCGGGAAGAGCGGACTGAGTTACGTGCACCCTTATCTGCGCCGCAACAACTGGCGGGCGAAGAACCTTTGCCTGTGCGGCAACTTCAACATGACCAACATCGACGAGGTCTTCCATTTCCTGACTGCCCAGGGGCAGTCTCCCCGGTTGTACGGCGATGCATACATCACGCTCGAGCTGATGGGACACAGGCTGGACCGGGAGGTGGAGCGGCTGTTCGACGAAGCCACGGACAAAGGACTGGAACGGCTTGACCTGACGCGCTACATCGACGACCATATCTGTATGGCTAACGTGCTGCGTACCACGATGTCCCACTACGACGGGGGATATGTGATGTGCGGGCTCACCGGAAGCGGCGAGATGTTCGCCGTGCGTGACCCATGGGGCATCCGTCCGGCTTTCTGGTACCGCGACGACGAGATCGTGGTCCTGGCGAGCGAGCGCCCCGTGATCCAGACGACCTTCAACCTGGAGGCCGGAGATGTGCGCGAACTTCTGCCCGGACAGGCCCTGATCGTACGGAAAAAAGGTGAGAGCCTGCTCGAGCAGATCCTGCCCGCCAGGAAACTGAGCGCCTGCTCGTTCGAGCGCATCTACTTCAGCCGCGGCTCCGACCGTGACATCTACCGGGAACGCAAGCGGCTGGGGGAGCAGTTGACGGAACCCATCCTGAAGGCCATCGGCGGTGACGTGGCACATACGGTCTTCTCCTATATCCCCAACACGGCGGAGGTGGCCTTCCACGGGATGACGGACGGGATACGCAGGCTCGACCACGACGTGCGCATCGAGAAAGTGGTGTGGAAGGACATCAAGTTGCGTACGTTCATCACCGAAGGTGCGGAGCGGGACAACCTGGCCGCCCACGTCTATGATGTCACGTACGGCTCCTTGGTGCCGTACGAAGACAATCTCGTGGTCATCGACGATTCCATCGTGCGCGGGACCACCCTGCGGGAGAGCATCTTCAAGATCCTCGACCGCCTGCACCCCAAGAAGATCGTGATGGTGTCGAGTTCTCCCCAGATCCGCTATCCGGACTACTACGGCATCGATATGTCGCACCTCGAGGAACTCTGCGCCTTCCGCGCGGCCATCGCCCTGATCCGGGATCACGGGATGCAACAGAGGATCGCAGACGTTTACCGGGCCTGCAAGGCCTATCCCGCCGCCGCGAACCACGTGCAGGAGATCTATGCCCCGTTCACCGTCGGACAAATCAATGCGAAAATCGTGGAGATGCTGCGCCCGGAGGGGATGCAGGCGCCTGTCGAACTGGTGTACCAGAGCGTCGAGGGCCTGCACCGCGCCTGCCCCGACCATCCGGGCGACTGGTATTTTACCGGGAATTATCCGACGCCCGGAGGTGTCCGCCTCTGCAATGAGGCATTCGTGAACTACGTTGAGAATGTAATGGGATTCCAATTGCAACTGTAGTAGGTAATAGTTCTATAAACAATTAATTATAAGGAACTTGCGAAATATGTCGTTTCGCTTGTCAGGGGGGTTATATGCCCTTGTGTATGCAGATCAACCCAAAAACAATAGTAGTGTATGAAAAAGATTGAAGCAATCGTCCGGAAGACGAAATTCGAGGAGGTCAAGGAGGCCTTGCTCGAAGCAGACATCAACTGGTTTGAGTACCACAATGTGCATGGCATCGGCCAGAGCCGGGAGGAGCGCATCTACCGTGGCGTCCAGTATTCTACGGATGTGATCGAGCGTGTTGCGCTGACCATCGTCTGCCGCGACCAGTTCGTCGATCCTACCGTCGAAGTGATTCTTAAGACGGCCTCGACCGGCGAGATCGGAGACGGCCGTATTTTCATCAGCGATGTGATCGATACCTGGTCCATCCGCACCGGTGAGCACGGCGACACGGTCCTGCGCGACAAGAAGTAATGTTAGTAGTTGTTTAATTCATTCAAAATTATTGCCTTATGGAAGATTTAGCTATTTCCCTCGATACTGTATGGATGTTGTTGGCTGCGATGCTCGTTTTCTTCATGCAACCGGGCTTTGCACTGTGTGAGGCGGGTTTCACCCGCAGCAAGAACACGGCGAACATCCTGATGAAAAATTTCGTGGATTTCATGTTCGGCTCCCTGTTGTTCTGGTTCGTCGGCTTCGGCTTCATGTTCGGCAGCGACGGCGCCGGCTTCATCGGCGCGCCCAACTGGGGCAGCCTGTCTTTTTACAAGAGCGACCTGCCCGTGGAGGGTTTCCTGGTTTTCCAGACGGTCTTCTGCGCCACTTCCGCGACGATCGTAAGCGGTGCCATGGCAGAGCGTACGAAGTTCTCCATGTACTTGGTATACAGTGCGTTCATTTCCCTGTTCATCTACCCGATCGAAGGTCACTGGACCTGGGGCGGCGGCTGGCTGAGCGAGCTGGGCTTCCACGATTTCGCCGGTTCGGCGATTGTCCACAGCGTGGGTGGTGTGCTGGCGCTTATCGGTGCGATCGCACTCGGACCCCGGATTGGCAAGTATGCCCCGGACGGCAAGAGCCGGGCTATTCCCGGCCACAACCTGACGATGGCTGCTCTCGGTGTCTTCATCCTCTGGATGGGCTGGTTCGGTTTCAACCCGGGCAGCCAGCTCGCCGCCAGTGGGGAAGTGAACCGTACGGCGATCTCGCACGTCTTCCTGACCACCAACCTCGCGGCGGCCGCTGGCGGTGTGGCAACGATGTTCGCGACATGGTGGAAATACGGTAAACCGTCGCTCTCGTTGACCCTCAACGGAATCCTGGCCGGTCTCGTCGGCATCACGGCGGGCTGCGATCTCGTCTCCCCGCTCGGGGCAGTCATCATCGGCCTGATCTGCGGTATCGTGCTGGTCTTTGCCATCGAGTTCATTGACCGAAAACTGCATATCGACGACCCGGTGGGCGCCTCCAGCGTGCACGGTGTCTGCGGTATCCTCGGTACGCTCATGACGGGCCTGCTGGCTACGGACGGTGGTCTCTTCTATGGCGGCGGCTGGCACTTCTTCGGTGTGCAGGCCCTTGGCATCGCGGTCATTGACCTCTGGGCCGTTGCGACTGGCTGCCTGCTCTTTTTCGGCATCAAAAAGCTCCACGGTCTGCGTGTCGGCAAGCGTGTTGAGGAGGAAGGCCTCGATATTTACGAGCACGGCGAAAGCTGCTACAATGCCTAATTCTTTTGTTTAACTTCTAAAATGTAATTCCTTATGAAAAAGATAATTGCTATCATCGCTGCTGTAGTCCTGCCTTTCACTTCCCTGACTTCAGCCAGGGCACAGGACAAGCTGGAAGCTTCTGTCGGTGCTGACTTCGTCAGCCGCTACATCTGGCGTGGCTTTGACCTGGGCGGCGTGTCCTTCCAACCGACGCTCGGCCTCGGCTGGAAGGGGCTGAGCCTGTCGGCCTGGGGATCGGTCGGAATCGCCAATCCGGCCGACACGAAGGAGTTCGACCTGACGCTTAGCTACACGATCGGCGGCTTCAATATCGGTGTGACGGATTATTGGTTCGATGCGGGTCTGGACCCGCTGAACCGTTACTTCATGTACCGTTCCGACTGCACGAACCACGTCTTCGAGGCCAATATCGGTTATGATTTCGGCTTCGCCGCCATCCAGTGGTACACCAACTTCGCCGGCAATGACGGTGTGAACCCCGCCGGCAAGCGCGCCTTCAGCAGCTATCTGGAACTCAGCGCTCCGTTCACCCTCGGCGGTGCGGACTGGTCGGCAGCCGTCGGCGTGGTTCCGTTCGCCACGGATTTCTATGGCACGGAGAAGTTCGCGCTGGTCAATCTCTCGCTGACCGCGTCGAAGGAGATCGCCATCACGGACAGTTTCTCCATCCCCGTCTTCGCGCAGGTTGCAGCCAATCCGTACAGCCGGGAGGCCTTCTTCGTGATCGGTTTCACGCTGCAGCCGTAGCGGTACCGTTCAATCGGAGTACAACCGTCGTTTCGTTTTAGTCGTTTATATTTATTCCGGGCATGATCCGGAATCTCCAACAGGAACAAACAGTAAAGCCTATGTGTGGAATAATCGGTATTTTCAATGTCAGGGAGCAGTCTGACGCCCTGCGCCGGAAGGCCTTGGAGATGAGTCGCAAGCTCCGTCACCGCGGACCGGACTGGAGCGGTGTATGGTGCGGAGGCAGCGCCGTGCTGTGCCACGAACGCCTGAGTATCGTGGATCCGGAGTCGGGTGGACAACCCCTGATTTCTCCGGACGGAAAGTTGATTCTGGCCGTGAACGGCGAGATCTACAACCATCAGGAGCTCCGCGGGCGCTATGCCGGGAAATATGAGTTCCGGACAGGCAGTGACTGCGAGGTCATCCTGGCTCTCTACCGTGACCGGGGGCCGGATTTCCTGGAGGAACTCAGTGGGATTTTCGCGTTCGCGCTCTACGACGTGGAACGGGACGAGTTCCTGATCGCCCGCGACCCCATCGGGGTGATCCCGCTGTATATCGGTTTCGACGATGCCGACGGGAAGGTGTATGTAGCCAGCGAACTCAAGGCCTTGGAAGGGCGGTGCGAACGCTACGAGCCTTTCCTCCCGGGGCATCTCTACTGGAGCCGGGAGCCTGGAATGAAGCGCTGGTACACGCGCGACTGGATGGAGTTCGATGCCGTGCGCTGCAACGCAACCAGCGTCCCGGAAATCCGTGAGGCGCTGATGGACGCCGTGAAACGCCAGTTGATGTCGGATGTGCCTTACGGGGTATTGCTGTCCGGCGGTCTGGATTCCTCCGTCATTTCGGCCATCGCCGAAAAGTTCTGTGCGATGCGTATCGAGGACGATTCGCGGTCGCGTGCCTGGTGGCCGCGCCTGCACTCCTTCGCCGTTGGCCTGAAAGGAGCGCCGGACCTCGAAAAGGCGCGGCGGGTGGCGGAGCATATCGGTACGGTCCATCACGAGATCAACTATACCATCCAAGAGGGTCTGGATGCTATCCGGGATGTCATTTATTTTACGGAGACCTATGACGTGACGACCATCCGTGCCTCTACACCGATGTACCTGCTTGCCCGTGTCATCAAGTCGATGGGCATCAAGATGGTGCTCTCGGGAGAGGGGGCGGACGAAATCTTCGGCGGCTATCTCTATTTCCATAAGGCCCCGGACGCGCGTGCTTTCCACGAGGAAACGGTCCGCAAGCTTTCCCGGCTGCACCTATATGATTGTCTGCGGGCCAACAAGAGCCTGGCCGCCTGGGGCGTGGAAGGCCGTGTGCCTTTCCTGGACAAGGAGTTCCTGGACGTGGCTATGCGCTTGAATCCTGTATCGAAGATGTGCCCCGGCGTGATCATGGAGAAACGCATCGTCCGTGAAGCGTTTGCAGATATGCTGCCGGAAGAGGTCGTCTGGCGGCAGAAGGAGCAATTCAGTGACGGGGTTGGCTATTCGTGGATCGATACCCTGAAACGGATGACCTCCGAGGCGGTCTCCGACGAACAAATGACACATGCGGCGGATCGATTCCCGATCCATCCGCCGCAGTGCAAGGAGGAGTACTATTACCGTTCGGTTTTCGCGGAACTATTCCCCAGCGAGAGTGCGGCTCGCTCGGTTCCCAGCGAGCCCAGTGTGGCCTGCTCGACCGCAGCGGCCCTTGCTTGGGATGCGTCGTTCAAAGGCAGGAACGATCCCAGTGGCCGCGCCATCGCAGGTGTCCACGAGCGGGCCTATTGAGTTCGCGTCTAGCGGCCGTGGGCGGCGCTGACGGCGGCGTGGACGTTGTCGGCGATGTCCAGCGGGGAGGGGACGGAGCAGTCGGCACCGATCATCAGGCGGCCCTTGGGGCCGCTGGCGATGATCTCGCGGGTCATGGCGGCGATCTTCTCCGGGGACTCCTTGCCGATCTCGGCCTTGCGGTTGAAGCCGCCGAGCACAGGACGTCCGAACATCTCAACGGTCTTGGTCAGGGTCATCGGCTCGTCCGCAATCTTGAGCGGGACGTTGACGATCTTGCCGGGATAGTCCAGGTAGCGGGTCAGGTCGTCCATCGGACCTTCCCAGTCGCAGATGTGCAGGATGGTGATCTTGGTGTCCTTGTTGGCCTCGGTCATCACTTCCATATCGTAAGGCTTGATCATCGTCTCGAAGAAGCCGCCGGGGACCTTCAGGTCATAGAACTTCTGCTCGCCGCCCTGCGTGGCGGTGAAGAAGGCCTCGACGCCGATCTTCTTGCACTCGCGGATGTACCAGAGGATGGCCTTGGTGTAGGAGTCGAGCATACGCTTGTAGGCCTCGGGGCGCTCCACGGCCCAGCCGGGCAGGCGGTCGTCGCCGAAGCCTTGGCGGGCTACCTGGTGGGTGCTGAGGATGGTCGGCATCACGTAGACGTCCTTGCCCACGTAGGAGAGGACTTCCTTGATCACCTCGACGGTCGGGGCGTACCAGTCTTCAGGCACGAGCGGGGTGTCCATCGTCAGGTCCTCGACGCGGGGCATCGGCTGCTCGGTCTGGATCTTGAGCATATCGGCGCCGCCCTTGAGGAACAGGCTCAAGTGGGCCTTGACGGCGCCCTCACCGAGTTTCTGGTCGCCTCCGAAATGGCCGAAGAACAGGGCGGGGACATAGGAAGGGTCGAGGGTGCCGGCAACGAAGCGGTCCATCACTTCTTTCTTGTCGGCGGGGATGGGGTCGGAAGCCTGCTTGGGAGCACAGGACACGAAAAGGGAGGCCGCGAGGGCAGCCAGAAGGACGAGGTGCTTGCTCAGTCTCATAGGGAATCGGATGTTTTGTATTAGTTTAAAATTCAGGAAAGTAGTCAGATGGCAGACAAATATAGGGTTTTTTCGCGAAAAGGGAGTATATTTGGGAATATGAGACGATTCTTTCTTGCTTTACTGGTCCTGGCGGGCGCAGCCTCCGGGCTCTCGGCCCAGCCGCTGCCCGCGCCGCTGACGGAGCGCACCCTGCGCGTGGATTACATTTTCTCGGGGACCAATAAGTCCTGCACCATCGCCCTGGACGAGCTCAGCTGTTTGGAGGGATGGGCCGGGCGCCGGGTGCATCTCGACGAGCTGGCCCTGCACGGCAACGGCCAGATCCGGATGCACGATGCACAGACGGGCAAGTTGCTGTATTGTAATTCCTTCTCCACGCTCTTCCAGGAGTGGCAGGCCACGGAGGAGGCCACGCGCGTGCAGAAGAGTTTCGAGAACGTCTTCCTGCTGCCGATGCCTTCCGTGCCCGTGGACGTGACGGTGGTGCTGTATGACTTCCACCGGCAGGTGTCGGCGCGGCTGACGCACCGCGTGGATCCCTCGGACATCCTGATCCGCCGCCTCGGCTCCACGCCGCCCGCCACGCACGACATCCTGCGCAACGGGACTCCGCAGGAGTGCATCGACGTCGTGATCCTGCCCGAAGGGTACACGGCGGCGGAGATGGAGACCTTCTACAAGGACGCGGCCGTGGCCGTGGAGAGTTTTATGAACCACCAGGTATTCAGTGAGTTGCGGGACCGCTTCAACTTTGTGGCCGTGGCGCTGCCCTCCGCCGAGAGCGGCGTGAGCCTGCCGCGGCGGGGGGACTGGAAGGACACGGCCCTGGGCTCGCACTTCGACACCTTCTACTCCGACCGCTACCTGACCACCCTGCAGCTCAAGCGGATGCACAACCTGTTGGCCGGGATCCCGTATGAGCACATCATCATCCTGGCCAACACGGACACCTATGGCGGGGGCGGCATCTTCAACTCGTACACGCTCACCACGGCGCACCACGCGTCGTTCCGCCCCGTGGTGGTCCACGAATTCGGCCACAGCTTCGGCGGGCTGGCGGATGAGTATGCCTACGACGACCAGTACGAGGAGCAGTATTTCCCCGGGATCGAGCCGTGGGAGCTCAACATCACCACGCAGGCGGATTTCGGCGCCAAGTGGCAGGGGATGATGGGACGCGACGGCGTGGGCCTCGTCGAGGGCGCCGGGTACCAGTCCAAGGGGGTTTGGCGTGCCACGGAGGACTGCCGGATGCGCACCAACGCCTTCCCGGATTTCTGTCCCGTCTGTGCCGAAGCGATCCGCGCGATGGTGCGGTTCTATACCGGAGATTGACGTTTGAAGTGATCGAAGCCGGCGACGGGGCCTTCTGCGCCGCGCCATTCGATATCCGTCATTCCGGGCTCGATCCGGGATCTCCTCTCTGTCACTGTCCCTATCACCGTGTGGGGCACGTCCAGCATCTTCTCTGCTTCGGGAGTGCAGGTGAACAGCAGCTCGTAGTCCTCGCCGCCGCCGGTGGCGAGCGCTGCAGCGTCCCAGCCCAGGCGCGCGCAGGTGCGCTGCAGGGCGGGGGAGAGCGGCAGAGCCGGCACGTCGATGACGGCGCCCACGCCGGAAGCTTCCAGGATATGACGCAGGTCCGAGCCGATGCCGTCTGAGATGTCCATCATTGCGTGGACGCCGGGCGTGGCGGCGAGCCGCAGGCCCTCGGCCACGCGCGGCAGCGGCAGATAGTGACGGTTGATAAGTGCCTGGATATCAGCGTCCGTCTCCACCCCTTCGAGGATGGCCTTCAGGCCAGCGGCGGAGTCGCCCAGCGTGCTCGTCACGCAGACCAGGTCGCCGGCCTGCGCGGCGCTGCGCAGGCGCGCGGCTCCGGCGGGGCACTCGCCGAGTACGGTTACGTTGATGCAGATGCGGTCGGGCGAGGCGGTGGTATCGCCGCCCAGCAGCGCGGCGCCGAAGCGCGCGGAGATCTCCGCATACCCACGCAGGAATTCCCCCATCCAATCCGCCTCAAGGTCTGGCGGCAGCGCCACGGACAGGAAGGTCGCCGTGGGCTGTCCGCCCATTGCGGCAATGTCGGAGAGGTTGACGGCGGCTGACTTCCAGCCCAGCTGGAAGGGGGAGACCCGGTCCCGTAGGAAATGCGTCCCTTCGACGAGCATGTCCGTGCTCACGAGGGTGTCCTGTCCGCTGCGCTGGGGGATCACGGCGCAGTCGTCCCCGATCCCCGTGACCCCTTCCGGGGCCGGGAAACGCTTCCGGATCCGGCCGATCAGGCCGAATTCGCCCAAGTCCGTCAGGCTCATTTCCTTCGTCGCTTGCATAAGGCAAAAATACACAGAAAAGCCCAGCTTTACAACGAGAACCCCCTTTTTCCCCCTGTAACCACATAATTAGGTGGTGTTTTTCTCTTGCCAAAACCTCATATTTGTCAAGTAAACACGATGAGAATGGCAATAAGTGGCAAACTATCCGACCCGATGACCGAGCGGGAATTGCAGATCCTGCAGCTGCTTGCGCAGGGGCAGTCCTCCACGAAGATCGCGAAAGCGCTGGGACTGAGCCCGAGTACCATCATGTGGTACCGCAAGCGCCTGCACCTCAAGTTCGACGTCCACAGTACCCCCGAGCTCGTCGTCGCCGCCACCAAGCAGGGCCTCCTCTGAACTAACACATAAATCAAACGGATATGAAAAGAATCGTATTACTGGTAACCGTCCTCGCGCTCGCATGTGCATCCGCGTCCGCGCAGGGCATGCTTGGGCGCCTGAAAGAGCGCGCCAAGAATGCCGTCGAGAACAATATCGGCAACAAGGTTGAAGAAGGCATCAACAGCGTCTTCAACAAAAATAAGAACCAGAACCAGGAGCAGGAGGCCGCTAAACCTGCCAACCCGCAGGAAGCAGCAGAAGGGGAAGAGGCCGTTGGTGAAACCGTCGATTTTGCCGCGATCCAGGCCAAGAGCGACTTCAAGCGTGGCGGCACCGTATTCTTCAATGACGAACTGAAAGGTGAGCAGCTGGGCGAGTTCCCTTCCAAATGGGATCTCCTCAGTGGCTCTGAAGTGGAAGTAGTGAATATCAAGGGCGTGAATGCCATCAAGATGGAGGGAGGAAGGATTCAGCCTCTGATGGAAGAAAAGTATTATCTGCCTGAAGAGTTCACCATCGAATTCGATGTACTCTCCCAACCCGCTCTGGAAGGCTCCAGTTGGGATGCTACCCTCGACATTGTCTTGAAAGCTGAAGACGGCTATAACGCCTTCGATATCCGTACCAGCGTGGAGACTCATACGCTCAACAATCCAAGTGGAGGGTATTATGGTATTGGTTGGGGCTGGGGAGCATACAATCCCAATGGTGATAAAATTGACGGAGAACCCGGAACAGCTGCTATTGCCAAAGTTTTCAAGAAAAACGACTGGAACCACATTGCCATCTCATTCAACAAGCGGGCTTTCAAGATGTACCTCAATTACGAGCGCATCGTGAATATCCCGAATATGAAACAGCCGCGCTCTTGGTATATGGAAGGCGATTCAGACAGCAATAAGGGTGTCTATGTTACTAACATAGTGATGGCGAAGGGTGCTGTGGAACTCTATGATCGCAATGCTACCGACTATTCTTCTGCCGTCGAAAAAGCCATTGTCGAGACGGGTAAGTTCGTGACCAACAATATTTTGTTTGAGACCGGCAAGGCCACGCTCAAACCCGAGTCGATGGAGGAGATCCAGAAGGTGGCCGACTATATGAAGAAGAACCCGTCCGCCCGTTTCGAGGTCCAGGGACACACCGACAATTCCGGCTCCGACAAGGTCAATGACCCGCTCTCCCAGGAGCGCGCCGAGGCCGTCGTGAAGGCCCTGGAGGGCCTGGGCGTGGATCCGTTCAACCTCCGCCCTGTCGGCAAGGGCTCCCACGAGCCGGTGGCCGACAACGGCACCGAAGCGGGTCGTGCTCAGAACCGGCGTGTGGAGTTCATTAAGAAATAGCTATCTTTGCGCTTATGAAGCGCATCCTGCTGATACTTGCCGCGATGGTCCCGATAGCCGCCTATGGCTACGGCGACCATCGCGGCCGTAATCTGGACTCCCTGGAGCGGGTCCTGGCGCGGTACACGCCGGACCGGCTGGCCGTGGCCACGGCGGAGGAGAAGGCGGACTACGTCCAGACCTGCCGCCAGATGGCCTGGGGCTATCTCCAGTTGGACGGCCCCAAGAGCGTGTATTACGCCCGGCAGGCCATCCGGACCGGGCGGGAGCTGGACAGCCAGGAGTCCGTTTTCGATATGTCCATCCTCATCGGGCAGTGTTTCTGGGCCCGGGACCAGTTCGACAGCGCCCGGGTGTACTACACCCAGGCCGCCGACGCACTGGCGCAGATCGAGGCCCGCTGGGACAAGCCCGACTGGAACGACCTGGAAGCGGACCAGGCGCGCCTGTGGGGCACGCTGGGCAATTTCTATGCGATGCAGGACTCCCTGGAGCTGTTTGCGTATTATTACGGCAAGGCCGGGGAGATCTTCGAGCGGCGGGGCTGGTGGGAGGATGCCTCCACACTGCACCGCAACATCGGGGAAGTCTATCAGGATGAAGGGGCGCTCAAGGCGGCGAAGCCCGAATACGAGCGCGCCCTGGAGCTTGCCCGCCAGAGCGGGGATTCACTGATCATCGCCCGGGCGATGTACGGCCTGGGACGCTGGTACAAGGAGTCCGGCCGCACGGCCAAGGCCTTGAAGTACCTGGCGCAGGCGGACGAGTACTATGGCAACCATCCCGTGGAGGAGTCTTCCGGCCGCGCCGACACCCTCGCGGTGATGAACGCTGCACACAGGCAACTCTACCGCAATGCCCTTCTGCTGGCATTCGGCGCCCTCCTGCTGCTCGCGGCCTGGGTGGTCGCCTGGGTCGTCGTCCGCCGCCTCAAGCGCACGCGCCAGGAACTCTCGGAGACCTCGGCGGTGCTGGACGAGACCATCGAAGAGCTCCGCCAGGCGCCCGCCGAAGCGGAGCTGCTGACGGAGCAGGAGAAAAGGATCCTGCGGCTACTCGCCCAGGGGCGGACATCGCAGCAGATCGCGGACGAGATGTGCCTGGGCTTCAACACGATCCTATGGTATCGCAAGCGCCTGCACGCCAAGCTGGACGTTCACACCACCGGCGCACTCATCGCCGAGGCCCAGCGGCGGGGCCTGCTGTAATCCATTATACAGACAGAGACTACCTTCCGAAGTCCCCGGGGTTCTCGGACCAGCCGGGTTCGCTGAGGATCTGGACGGCCGTGACGGGGCCGAGGTGTTTCCAGTCCTCGACGGCCCAGACCACCTCTTTGTCCGGGGTCACTTCCACGAGCTGCGCACCGCTGCCGGAGGTGCCGCGCGCACACAGGAGGGTGTTGCCGTTGCTGAGCCGGACCACGGTCTGGCATTTGCCGGGACGGTACGGCTCCGGGATCTCGTCCAGGTCGAGCTCCCAGACGGTCTCCTTGGCCTTGTTGACCTCGATGACCTTCCTGTCCTTCTCCATGCTGATGAGCGTGTTGCCGTTCTTGAGCCGGACCGCCGACCAGGGCTGGCGGCAGTCGTACTGCCAGATGATGTTCCAGTCTTTGTCGAATTCGACCACCTTGGCCTCGCTGATGTAGCTCAGCAGCCAGGTGCCCTCGTCGGTGTAGCGCATCCGGCGGCTCTGGCCGTGGGTGGAGCTGTTGGGGAAGTCCAGGGTATGCTCCCAAAGGACCTCGCCCGTGTTGTGGTTGAACATCACGACGCGTCCCGTGGGCTTGTGGTTGATCAGCATGAATGCCAGGTCCTTGCCGATGGGCTGGAGGGTGTGGAGTTCCTCGCCCTCCTTGCAGTCGTAGCGCCAGATCTCCCGCTTGTCCGGGGTCACCTTGGCGGCGAAGGTCTGCCGGGAGAAGAGGATCTCGCCGTTGCGGAGCATCCAGATGTCGCCGAGCTCCCAGCCGGGGCCGGTGTCGTATTTCCAGACCACCTCTCCCTTGTCTATCAGCAGGATGCGGTTGTAGCCCTCGCCGATGTAGAGCATCGGGTAGCGGGCGAGGCCCTCTCCGGGCCACTCGTCCGGGGTGACCTTGTCGGACATCCAGGCGAAGTTCTCCCCGATGTTGAGGTCTTCGGCGGGGCCGTTCTCGGGGACATTGTCAGCGGTGAAGAGGGGGATCAGCCCGGCCAGCGTGTCCGGGCCCTTGGGACCGGCGCAGGCCAGAAGGCACAGGACCGGTGCGGACAGGAATACTTTTTTGATTTTCATAGGAAAGATATGCAGATAATTCCAACCGTAAACAAAGATAGGGAAAATATCACTTTTTTCTGTACATTTGCGATATGAAAGCGCCCAAAAATCTTGAGAAATACATCCCGAACTATGATGTGGAGCGGCTCTGGAAGAAGCTTCGCCGTGTCTTCCGGCGGCTCGGCGCCAAGGCCGTCTATTATGTCCTGATCCTGTATTATGCGATGCAGGACCCGCAGGTGTCCAAGAAGGACAAGGGGATCATCCTCGGGGCGCTGGGCTACTTCCTGCTGCCCCTCGACCTGATGCCGGACTTCCTGCCGGGTGTCGGCTACACCGACGACATCGCGGCGCTGGCCTTCGCCATCTACAAGGTTTGGCACTGCATCACCCCGGTGGTCCGGAGCATGGCCGAGGCCAAGGTCTACGAATGGTTCGGCGACGTGGACCAGAGCGACCTGGTCCTGTAGTTATCCGATGACCAGTCCGTCCCAGGCGGGATGGACGTGGGGCGGGAGCATCGCGGCGAACGCTTCGTGGCAGGGGAGTTGGTGCGACATGTGCGTGATGTAGGATTCCCGCGCGCCCACCCGCGCAAAGAAATCCAACGCCTCCGGCAGGGAGGGATGCGAGTGGTGGTCGCCGACCTTGACGCAGCCCAGGGTCACGTATTCCACGCCTTTCAGTTTGTCGAATTCCGCTTCGCTGTCCAGCATCTTGATGTCGGTCAGGTAGGCGATGTTGCCGAAGCGGTACCCCAGCACGGAGAGTTTCTTCTCGCGGTGGTGCCATCCCTGGATGGGGATGACCTCCGCCGTGGCGTCGGCATCCGACTGCGGCGGGAGGTGGTGGTAGCCGAAGCCCCGCTCCCAGCTGAGGACCTCCTCGCCGGCGTTGGAGTGGACGAGGAAAGGATGGGCGCCGTCGATCCTGTGCAGGTGCCACTCCGGGGCGCCGGGATACTTCTGCTCGGCGAAGGCGTAGGCGTATTCGCGGTGGAGCGTGTCCTCCACATAAGGCTGGCAATAGATGTTGACCGGGTGCCGCTCACACAGGTTGAAGGCGCGGACGTCGTCCAGCCCGGCCGTGTGGTCCTTGTGGTTGTGCGTGAGCAGGATGGCGTCGAGGTGCCTGACCCCGGCGCGCAGCATCTGCCAGCGCAAGTCCGGGCCGGCGTCCACCAGGATCGTCAAACCGCCGTATTCGACCAGCGCGGCGGCGCGCAGGCGCTTGTCGCGCGGGTCGGCCGAGCGGCAGACCGCGCAGTCGCAGCCGATCATCGGAATGCCGGACGAAGTGCCCGTGCCGAGGAATGTAAGCCTTGCTTTCTGCTCCATATCTAATCTATCACGATGTCAACCAGTTGGTTCACCAGCGCCGGATCGTACGGGCGTGTGATGCGGAGGTAGTTGCCGGTATAGCCCTCCATCTGCCCGCCGCGTTGCGTGGACTCGAAGAGCACGCGCTCGTGCACGCCGCGGTTCGCTTCGCGGAACTCCGCGTGCAGGCGCGCGCTGAGCTCTTCCAGCACGGCCACCCGGTGCTTCTTGGTCGCCTCGTCCACCTGTCCGGGCATGGATGCGGCGGGCGTGCCGGGACGCCGGGAATAGGGGAAGACGTGGATGAAGGCGGGACGCACGCGGTCGAGGAAATCGAAGGTCTGGCGGAAGAGCGCCGGCGTCTCCCCGGGCAGGCCCACCATCACGTCGATGCCGAAGAAGACCTTCGGGCCGCCCGGCCGCTCCATCTTGCGCCGGACCATCTCGATGCGTTCCGCGAAGAAGGCGGTGTCATAGTGGCGGCCCATCCGCGCGAGCAGCTCGTCGGAGCCGGTCTGCAGCGGGATGTGGAAATGCGGCTGGAACTTGGTCCCGGAGACGATCCAGTCCACGATCTCCTCCGTCAGCAGGTTGGGCTCGATGCTGGAGATGCGGTAGCGCTCGATGCCCTCCACGCGGTCCAGCGCTTTCAGCAGGTCCAGGAACGACTCGCCGCTCGTCCGGCCGAAGTCGCCCGTGTTCACGCCGGTAAGCACGATTTCGCGGAGCCCCTGCGCGGCGATCCGCTCCGCATTCCGTACGCAGTCGGCGACCGGGATGTTGCGGCTCCGCCCGCGGGCGTAGGGGACCGTGCAGTATTTGCAGAAATTGTCGCACCCGTCCTGGACTTTCAGGAACGCACGCGTGCGGGATTCCGCAGAAGAATAGGCCGGGAAGACGGAGCCATCCGTCTCCGGCTTTCCCGGGGCTTCCAGCCCCAGCAATGCCAGTGTCTCACTGACCACCAGCCCCTTCTCGGCGGCGCCGAACACGCGGCTCACGCCCTCGATCCGCTCGATCTCGGCGCGCCGCAGCTCGGCGCTGCAGCCCGTCACGACGACCTTGGCGTCGGGGTTGATCCGGTGGACCTTGCGGACCAGGTTGCGGGACTTGCTGTCGGCCGTGGCCGTGACGGAGCAGGTGTTGATCAGGTAGACGTCGGCGCGCTCGGTCCAGGGCACGACCTCCAGGCCCGCGGCCAGCAGACCGCGTTCGTAGGTGGCCGTCTCGGCGAAATTGAGCTTGCAGCCCAGGGTCAGCAGCGCGAGTTTCATCAAAGGGAAGCGGGAATGACGGCGATGTTGGAGAGGCTCTGCACGCCGGTCATCGGGGGGAGGGCGGCGCGGATGCGCTTGTCCCGCCCCACGAGCAGGGCGTGCGGCTGGGTGGCACCGCGCTGGTGGCCCTGCCAGTTGGACAGGTAAAGTCCCTGTCCCTCAATGTATTGAAATCCCGAGCAGAAGCGCAGGGGAGCGCCGGGCAGGTCTTCGTTGGACAGGGTCCAGACGATGTCCCAGTCCGCATCGAGTTCGACGATGCGGGGGTTGCGGTCGCGGTCGGCCAGCGAGACGAGCACGTGGCCGTCGGGCAGCTCCTGCACGGAGTGCGGCCCGCCGGGCAGGTCCTTGCTGCGGAGGGCGCGCCCGCGGGCGTCGTACTCCGTCAGCTTCTGGTCGCCGTAATGTGCCACGAGGTAGTGGCCGTTCCGGAGTTTGCGGGCATTGCGCATGAAGGCCATCCCGCCGTCCCTGACGCCTTTGGGAAGGATGCTGACCCGCTTGACGATGCGTCCCCGGGTGTCCAGTTCGAGCAGGCGCCCGCGCTCGCACTCGCCGACGAGGGTCCGCCCGTCCGCCAGGCGCTGGCAGGCGAAGACGTGGCAGGGGGCGTCGTAGCGAAGGACCTCGCGCCCCTGCGGGTCGAGCTCCAGCACGCCCTCTCCGGTGGAGAAGAGCAGGTTGCCGCCCTCCAGCAACTGGATGTCGTTGCTCAGCGGGGCGTCGTGCGACCAGGCGATGCGTCCGTCGCGGAAGCGGAGGACCTTGCCGCCGGAGTAGTCCGTGGCGTAGAAGTCCGGGGCCACGCGGCCCAGCCGGTGCTCATAGATGCCCGTGCCGAGCAGGAAGGAGCCGTAGGCGGCGAAGGTGCTGATCTCGCGCGGCTGCGCAATGTATTCTTCGTAGCTGCGCTTGATCCCGATGCTGCTGCAGTCGGTCAGGTTGACGAAGCCGTCGGTGTTGACCACGGCCTTGGTGAGCAGCCCGGCATAGGCCCGGTCCACAACCTCGGCATATTCGTCCGCCGGGATATAGCCTTTCTGGATCGCGCTCTGTATCAGGTAGAGAAACATCCCCGTTCCGGAGGTTTCATTCCAGTTTCCGGGCGCCTGGGGCTTGTCCACGACCTGGCACCACATCCCGGTGCGGGGATCCTGCGAGGCCTTGAGGCCGCTGCACATCAGGCGCAGCCGGTCCAGCAGCTCCGCGCGGCCTGGCAGGTCCTGGGGCAGGAAGTCGAACACGTCGGCCCACAGCACGGCCAGCCAGCCCATCCCCTCGCTCCAGACTTCCGGATAGGCGCCGCGGGTCTCGTCCCAGGCGTGGACGAAATGCCCGTCGGGTTTGCCGCAGAGTTGGGTGATGACGCTCATCTGCCTGACGACCTCGGCGAAGTCCTCCGGGTGGTTCATCGTCTTGGCGTAGCGTGCGAGGAAGATCTGGCCCATAAAGACACCGTCCACCCAGGTCTGGCGCATCCGGGCGGAGTGCCAGAACATCCCGTTGGGGAGCCGGGGATAGTCGTCGAATCCCCGCCGGATGGTCTCGACGGCCTTGGCGTAGCGCTCCTCGCCGGTCAGCTCATACATCAGCAGGCAGACGTAGCCGGGCACGAAATTGTCCAGCGCATCGGGCTTGAACTGCCGCAGGCGCCCCTCGGCGTCGACGTTCTGGTCGACGTACTTGCGGATGTACCCGAGGTAGGCCGGGTCGGCCGTCCAGCGCCAGAGGTGCTCCATCGCGAACATCACATAGCCGGCCTGCCAGGTGAAGGAGTTGTCCTGGGTGCCCCAGCGGATCTCGTCGGGGTCGGCGTAGCGGTGGATGAACTGCCGGGCGGTGGTCTCGGACCAGTTCTGCCGGCGCGGCTGCGCCAGGAGCGTGCAGGCTGCGCTGAGCAGCAGGAGGACTGTCAGGATTCTTTTCATATCCGATTGTCTGTGGCGAGCAGGATGAAGACGCAGGGGCGCTTGCCGATGGTGAGCGGGCTCCTGCGCCATCCGGCGACGGGGAGGGTCTTGATGTATTGCGTGGGGAGCGTGAGGTCCGCCGCGACGCAGAGCTGCGTGGCGGGGGAGAGGACCTGGAGCATGTCGGCGAACAGGGCGTCGTTGCGGTAGGGCGTCTCGATGAGGATCTGGCTCTGGTTCAAGGCGCGGGACTGCTTCTCCAGCTCCTTGAGCGCGGTGCGGCGCTCCTCGGTCTTGGCCGGGATGTAACCGCGGAAAGCGAAGGACTGGCCGTTGAGCCCGGAGCCCATCAGGGCCAGCATCAGCGAAGAGGGGCCCACGAGCGGGACGACTTCGATGCCGTGGCGGTGGCAGATGGCTACCAGTGCGGCGCCGGGGTCGGCCACGGCCGGCAGGCCGGCTTCGGAGAGCAGGCCGACGTCCTGCCCGTCGAAGAGCGGGAGCAGGGCTTCCACTTCCGCGGGTGTGGTGTGTTCGTTGAGGACGTGGAAATCCAGCTCGTCAATATGGCCGCGCAGGCCATACGCCGAGAGGAAACGCCGCGCCGTGCGCAGCTCCTCCACGACGAAGCAGCGCAGGCTGCAGGCCCGCCCGAGGACGGCCTGCGGCAGGACCTCGGCGGGGTCATTCCCGCCGAGCGGAGTCGGAATCAGGTAGAGTCTGCCCGGTGTCATTGCCTTCTTTGTCTATCTCGATGACGATTTGTTCCTGGGTGGCGGTCTCTTCCTGCTGACGCCTCTTCTTGGGAGTGAACAGGTTGCGGAAGAACTCACCGATGCTTTTGTATTCCTTCTGGTAGCTCACGCCCACACCGTTGCGCTGCGAGAAGTCCAGGTAGTTGGTCAGCTCGTCGGCGGAATGGGAGAAGATGTTGAAGCGGAAGCGCCCCTCGGGGTCCAGCTTGACCTGGATGTCCAGGTCGCCGGCGAAGTCGCCGCTGCCGGTGGAGTACCGGCGGTTGCCGAAGCTGCCGCCCACGATGACCCGGTTCTCGAAGAGCTGGGTGGAGACGGCCACGTCGAAGAGGTTCTGGCCGCCCTGCGCCTCCTGGTAGCCGAAGCCCACGTCCAGCGGGATGTCGAGGCGCTGGAGAATGCTGTTGATCTGGCCGGACATCATATCCACCACGTTGGAGAAGAGCAGGTTGGACTGGTTCACGATGCCGGAGGTCTCGTTGGGCAGGAAACTGCCCAGCAGCAGGAGCGAGACGAACTGCTTCTGGGTCTTGTCGGTCGTGTTGAGGGCGGTTTCGACCTGCGAGCGCGTGGTCGGGTCGAGGTCCGGGATGTCGATGCTGACGTCGAGCTGGGGGGCCCGGAGACGGTCCGTGACGGTCAGGGCGCATTCGACGGGCCGGCGAGAGCCGGATTTCGTGCCGAGCAAGGGATCGAGGGAGGTGCGGAGATTGTACGTGGCGGTGATGTCCAGTTCGGTGTTCATGATGTCACCGCCGAACTTGACGGTGCTGCCCCTCCGGACGTCGAAGGTCTTGGACAGGATGCCCGGGATGACGAACTGGTAGTTCCCTTCATTGATGTTGTAGTCCCCGTTCAGGTCGAAGACGGCCCTGGAGGGCTGAAGGTTGAGGTTGACCGTGCCGGAGCCGCTGAAGGACGCGACGTTGCCGGCGGATTTGTCGATCTCGGCGAATGCCTTGAATTCAGGATGGAGCGCCAGCCGTCCGCGGATGCGGATGTCGCTGGACTTGACGGTCTCCGTCTCCAGCTCGGCCAGCATCTGCTCGTACGGGTCGAGTTCGCGGGCGGGCTCGGTGAAGGTCAGCAGGTTGCTCGACGAACTGGACAGGCCGCCCGACAGAGGGATGTGGATGTCGCCCTCGCCGGCCGTACTGACGTTGGCGTCGATGAGCAGCGCGGAGAAGGGGCCGCTCACGGAGGCCGTGCCGGAAGCCCGTGCCAAGCCGTAGAAGGGGTTCCCGGGCCGTTCGGGTGCATCCACGACCTTGAGCCGGTTGAAACTCACCCGGCTGTTGAGGGTGAAGTCCTGCAGGTGGTCGTAGCGGATGGATCCCTGGATGGAGCCGCTGCCGCCGGTGTCGTCCCGGACCTCCAGTGCATCGAAGAAGAGGCCGCTCTCGTCGATGCGCAGCGGTCCGTGGATGGTGTAGGGCACGCCCGTGGCGGCGATGCGCACGAGGGCGTTGTCGAGCTGGAGTCCGTCGCTGGAGGGCGCGAAACTCCCGGCCGAACCGGCCAGGCGGATGTTCCCGGAGATCCCGCCGCCCATCTCGGAGAAGATCTCCGTGAGGAAGGGCGCTCCGACTTCGAGCGGCAGCCGGTCCAGGCTGGCCCGCACGTCCAGCCGCTTGTCACGGATGAAATAGGAGCCGTCGGCGAACAGCGCATCCCGTCCGTCCAGTTCGTCCCGCAGGAACAGGCCGAGCTCCTTGCCTTCGTCGTTCCACATACTCGAGAGCTGGATGGACCCCGCGTCCACGCCGCCGACGCGGAGGGTGTCGATCTTGAAGTCCATCAGCATGCCGTGCGGGCGGTTGGGTTCGGAAGTCAGGTAGGCGCGGCCGTTCATCTTGCCTTCGATGCCGAAGGCCCGGGGCAGGAACTCGTCGACGAGCGCCAGGTCGAAGCGGTCCATCCGCAGCGAGAGGGTATCGCTGAGACTGGAGGAGAATCCGCCGTCGACGAGCAACATCTGCGGCCCGTTGCTCAGGTTGAAATTATTGAAATACAAGTCTTTGCCGTGCAGGACGATGTCGGATTCGCCGAGGGTCCATACGTCATCCCCGGCCACGAGCGAGGAGTTGAGCGGATGGGCCTTGACGACCAACACGTCCAGCGAATCGCGGTAGATCTGGCCGTCCAGGTAGAGGTCGGCATTGCCTCCGCCACCGGAGAAGCTGTCGTAGTGGATGCCCAGTGCCAGGTCGTTGTCGTCGGCGCTGGCGGTGATGGCGGGATGGCTCATCGCGAAGGACCCGGCCCGGAGTTCGGAGCTGATGACGGCGGCGAAGAGGCTGCCGTCCAGGTTGTCGAACTCCACGTTGACGTCCTTGAGGAAATTCTTGCCGTAAGCCAGGCGGTCGGACAGGAGGTTGCCGGTCAGTACGCCATCCCGGTCAATGTCGACGCGCAGCGAGGAGTTGTCCGCCACATATGTGCCCGGGGCCAGCAGCGCGAGGATGTCCCGCGTGTTGCGGAACAGCAGGCCGACGGAATACTGCCCGGGATCTGCGCTCACGGGGGCCTTGCGCAGCAGGGCGGAGAGGTCGCGGCCGACCGTCAGGGCCTGGACGTCCCGGATGAAATCCCCGATGGGGCGGCTGCCGGTATAATTGGCTTCGAGGAACGGGGCTTCGAGGTTGAATACCTGTTCATCCTGCTCTTCGATACGGGCGCCCAGCAGCAGGTCTCCGACCGGGTGCGTGCCCGTGGAGTCGACCAGGCTGAATCCCGGCAGGCTGGCATCGCCCCGGAAGAACTCCCCGACCTGAACGATATCGGCCTGGATGCCCGAAGAGATGCGGGAGAAGGGCCGCCCGGCCGGCACGCCGAAGGCGGTCAGGTCCAGCTCCGAGAGGGATCCCTCGATCTGATAACGCCGGCCGGGGCCGCGATCCTGCAGGTCAGCCAGTGCGGTGAGGTCGAAACGCGCGGCGGGATCTTCGCTGCGCAGCCTTCCCTCGACCGTACCGTCCGTGAGGGTGCCGGTCAGGTCAAGGTTGCGGAAATCCCGGCCCAGGGCGCGGGCTTTCTCGATGTGCAGGGTGTCGAGCGTGGCGTTGGGCAGACCCTTCCCGAGCACGGCCCGGGCCCGGGTATGCAGGGTGACGGGGCCGAGCGATTCGGTGTCCAGGACCCGTCCCAGATCGAATTCCCGCAGGGTCAGACCGGCGGCGGCTTCCATCGGCCGGCTGGCGTCGAGCAGGTTGCGGAGGTCTCCGTCGAAGGTGGCCTCGCCCTTCGGCGTGGAGAGTTCGCCCGTGACGGCCAGCCGGTCCAGCGGACCCTTGGCGGCAAGTTGGAGCGTCATCGGGAGGTCGCGGGCGAAGCGGCCCAGGTCGGCGTGGAAGCCCGGGGCGAGCCCGGCGATCACGGTACCCAGTCCGTCGGTCGTGGCCTTGAGATCCTGCACGCGCACGTCCAGCAGCATCTTGTTGATGTCGGGCAGCCCCACGCAGGTGCCGTCTACCGTGGTCGAGACACCTGTCGCCGCTTCCGTGAAGGCGAGTCGGTCCACGCGGAAGTCGTTGATGTAGCCCACCACGTGGCCGCGGCGGATGTCGAGCAGGGTAGGGGCCCCGTTGAATGCGCCCGTGAAATAGGTCAGGGTCTGCAGGGCCAGGCGGGTGGGCTGCATCTCGGCCTCCAGCTTGACCTCGCCGATAAAGTTCTTGAAGGCGATGGCCCAGGGATAGGTCATCGAATAGTAGTCCAGACGGATGTCGGACCAGGGGTCGATGATGTGGATATCCTCGACGAGGGCTTTGCCCAGACCCACCTCGCAACTGCCGGTGAGGTCGTTGATGATGTAGCCGGATTTCTCGCGGGCGTAGAGATGGTCGCAGGTGGCGTGCATCTTGCCGCCGGACATCCGCATGTTGTGGCCCGTCACGTCCACGACGATGTCCAGGTCGTCGAAGTCGATCTTGGGCGCGCCTGTATCAGGCGGGATGACCTTGCGTTCGAGGAAACTGTTGAGCCGGAAGCGGAAGTTCTTGACACGCAGTTTCTTGATGTCGAAGATGTCGGGACCGGGCTCGAGGGGACCGGTCTGCGGGGGCATATTGAAGATGCGGGTGAGGTTGGTCCCGGGCGCGACGGGCTCCGTGACGAGGTGGAAGATGCCGTCTTCGACGGTCACGCGGCCCAGGTGCAGTCCCTCGCCCTTGAAGAGCCCCCTGAGGGTGAACGTAGCCGTGACGGTCCGGGCCTTGAAGACGGTGTCGACCGGCTCCCAGCCGCGGTTGTAAGGGTCTTCGGAGTAGGGACTCCCGTCGATGAGGGTCAGGTTGCGGACCAGCAGCACGCCGGAGGTCGTGATCTTGATCTCGTCGTACTGCACGCGGCCGTCCATGATGGCGGCCAGCTGGTTGAGGGCGACCTTGGACAGGCGGGTCTGCACATAGGGAGTCTGGACGGCCACGAGGACCGCCATCACCAGCACCGCCAGCAGGCCGGCGATGCGCGCGATGATATACTCCCTTTTTCTATACATAATATGCAATCTACAAATATACGAAATACTTTGCGCAAATCCATTGGGGGCCACTTCGGGAATTATTGCTAAATTTGCAGTCTTAATCCAAGGTGACAGAGATGGCAGACATCATTCTCGGTATAGAATCCTCCTGCGACGACACTTCAGCGGCCGTCATCCGCGACGGCTGGCTGCTGTCCAACGTCATCGCCAGCCAGGACGTGCACCGCGCCTTCGGCGGCGTGGTGCCGGAGCTGGCTTCGCGCGCCCACGAGCTCAACATCGTGCCCGTGGTCAGCGAGGCCCTGTCCCGGGCGGGCGTGCAGGCTTCCGAACTCACGGCCATCGCCTTCACCCGCGGCCCGGGCTTGCTCGGATCGCTCCTGGTCGGCACTTCTTTCGCCAAGGCGATGGGCCTGGCGCTGGATATCCCGATCGTGATGGTCAACCACCTCCAGGGGCATCTGCTGGCCGATTTCATCCGCCAGCCGGACAAGCCTGTGCGGGAGCCGTCCTTCCCGTATCTGTGCCTGCTGGTGAGCGGGGGCAATTCCCAGATCGTGCGGGTGGATGACCCGCTGCATTTCGAGATCCTGGGCCAGACCATCGATGACGCGGTGGGGGAGGCTTTCGACAAGTGTTCCAAGATGCTGGGCCTGGGCTACCCCGGCGGTCCCATTATCGACAGGCTCGCGCAGCAGGGGGACCCGGCGCGCTTCAAGTTCGCCAAGCCCCACATCGAGGGGCTGGACTACAGTTTCAGCGGAGTCAAGACTTCGCTCCTGTATTTCGTCCGGGACGAGATGGCCCGGGATCCGGAGTTCCTGGAGAAGAATAAGGAGGACCTGTGCGCCTCGTTCCAGAAGACCTTGATCGACATTCTGCTGGACAAGCTCATCAAGGCTTCGAAGCAGACAGGGATCCGCGAGGTCACGATCGGAGGGGGCGTATCGGCCAACAGCGGTCTGCGCAGCCGGATCGAGGCCGAGGGCCACAAGCGCGGCTGGAATACCTATCTGCCGGAGTTCAAGTTCACGACCGACAACGCCGCGATGATCGCCATCGCCGGCTATTACCACTACCTGGCCGGGGAGCGCACGCCGCTGGACGTGGCACCTGTGTCCCGGATGTCTGATTTCTAACTGATTCACGATGAAGGAGTTCGAGATTGTCTGCCCGCTCACGCGGGAGCCCCGTCTCAAGGAGATCGAGGCCAAGGCCGGCGGCCTGAAATGGGTGCTCAAGAAGCGCTCCATCGATGCGCGCAAGGAGCCGGTCTGGCGCTATCAGTACGAGGCTTACGGGCCGGGGGAGGAGTATGTCCCCTATGAGCTCCCGGAGTACCTGGATGTGCACGGTGCGGAGCCGGTCATCGTCGTGGGCGCGGGCCCGGCAGGGATGTTCGCGGCGCTCAAGCTCCTGACCCTCGGGCTGCGGCCCATCGTGCTGGAGCGGGGCAAGAACGTCCACGAGCGCAAGTTCGATATGGCGAAACTCTCGCGCGACGGCATCGTGGACCCGGATTCGAACTACTGCTACGGCGAGGGCGGCGCCGGCGCCTTCTCGGACGGCAAACTCTATACGCGTTCCTCCAAGCGGGGCGACCTCCGCGAGGTCCTGCACCAGCTCGTCAAGTTCGGTGCCTCCAAGGACATCCTCATCGACGCGCATCCTCACATCGGCTCCGACCGGCTTCCCGTCATCGTGGAGAACATCCGCAATTTCATCGTCTCCCACGGCGGCGAATACCATTTCAACGCCAAGGTCGTCTCGATTTCGGATGGATTTGTGGTAAAGACAGCAGACGGGAAGGAGTATCGTTCCCGGAAGGTGATCCTGGCGACGGGGCATTCGGCGCGGGACGTGTACGAGATGCTGCAGGCCGCGGGTGGGGAACTTGAGGCCAAGGGTTTCGCGATGGGTGTGCGCGTGGAGCACCCGCAGGAGAAGATCAACTGGTGCCAGTACCACGGGCAGTGGAAGCCCGGCGTGCCGGCGGCGGAGTATTCTTTCGTGGAGCAGGTGGACGGGCGCGGCGTGTTCTCGTTCTGTATGTGCCCCGGCGGCATCCTGGTGCCCTCCTCGACCGAGGAGCGCACCGTCGTGCTCAACGGGATGTCCAACTCCGGGCGCAGCGGCAAGTTCGCCAACGCCGGCGTGGTGGTCCAGATCGAGCCGGAGGACGTTCCGGGGGAGGGCCCCTTCAAGCTGATGGACTTCCAACACGACGTGGAGCGCCGGATGTATGATTACGCGCAGTCGCAGGGTGCGGCGAACCCGATGGCCGCCCCGGCGCAGCGGATGGAGGATTTCTGCCTCGGCAAGCTCTCGAAGACGATGCCCCCGACCAGCTACCACCCGGGCGTGGTGAGTGCGCCGCTGCACGAGCTGCTGCCGCCCCACGTGGCGCAGCGCCTGCAGAAGGCCTTTCCGCGGGTGAAGATGCGCAACTATTACACGAATGCCGCGCTGCTGCTCGGCGTGGAGTCCCGCACCTCTTCCCCGGTGCGCATCCCGCGCGACCCCGAAACCCTCGAATACGTGTCCCTGCCGGGGCTGTATCCGTGCGGCGAGGGCGCCGGATACGCAGGTGGCATCGTATCCAGCGCCCTCGACGGCATCAACGTGGCCACGGCAGTGGCGCAAGCTATGGGCCTGTAGGCCAATTCCTTATTTATAGTCTTTGGGCGACACGCCGAACATCTTCTTGAAACTGGCCGAGAAATTGGAGATGGAGGCGAAGCCCATCATATCCGCGATTTCGGAGACGTTGTGCCTGCCTTCCTTGAGCATCTTGGCCGCCAGGTTGAGTTTGTAGTGCCGGAAGAACGAGCCCGGCGTGCTCCCGGTGAGCCCCTTGAGTTTGTAGTTGAATTTGGAACGGCTGATCCGCAGTTCCTCGCAAATCGTGGTCACGCTCAGGTCGGCCTCCGACAGATGTTTGTCCATCAGCTTGTAGAGGTCGTTGATGAAATTGCGGTCCTGCTCGCTGAGGTTGCCCTCCGACTGGGAGGCCTCCGTGGTTTGGTTGAGGTAGGTGCGGAGGTTCTCCATGTTCTTGCGCTGGGAATCCACCAGGGCGGACAGGTACTCGGCGGAGAAGGGTTTCGTGACATAGGCGTTCGCCCCGCACTCGAGACCGGACACGGAATCCTCCACGTCGGTCTTGGCCGTCAGCAGGATGAAGGGGATGTGGCTGTAAGTCAGGTCTGATTTCAGCGTCCGGCAGAACTCGTATCCGGACATCTTGCCCATCACGACATCGCTGATGATGATGTCCGGGTTGATCTTGTCGATCTCCGAGAGGGCGGATTCGGCGGAGTACTTGTTGATCACGTTGTAACGATCTTCGAACAAGGTGCGGATGTACTGGCCGACCTGGATATCGTCGTCCACTACGAGCAGGACCGGTTTCGTCACGTCTTCGGGCGCTTTCTTCTCCGGGCGGGTGTCCTGTGGGATCTCGATCTGCAGGATACGGTGCACATTGGCATTCTCCCGGTCCGCGTCGGCATAGCATTCCCGGTCGGTGGGGATCACGAAACTGAAGCAGACCCCTTCGGGCGTATTGAACACGCGGATGGCGCCGTGGTGGACCTGGACCAGCCGTTGGACGAAATAGAGCCCGATCCCGCGCCCCCAGCCGTAGTCGTGGTGGAGGGATGTTTCCGAGGACTGGTAATAACGTTTGAAGACGTTGCCGATCTTGTCGTCGGCGATCTGTTTGCCGTTGTTGGTGATGTCGACCTGGAAATAGCGGCTGGAGCCCAGGGAATCCTCTCCGAAGGCCGCGCGGGCTTCTTCGCCCGTGACGTCATCGAAGGCCATCGTGATGGCTCCTCCGTCCGGTGTGTGTTTCAGGGCATTGGTGAACAGGTTGCTCAGGATTTTCTCCAGTTTGTCCAGGTCGACCAGGCTGATGAACGGGTCTTCGAGCCCGTCGTACCGGATTGAAATGTCCCGCAAATTGGCACTTTCCTCGAAATTGCCTAGGATCCGCGAGATCTCGTGGGTGACGTCGTGCTCACCCACGCACAGGCGCAGGACATCCATCTCCAACTGGTTGAAATCCAGCATCTGGTCGATAAGCCGGAGCATCGAATTGGCGCTGGCCGAAATGGAGAGCAGTTTCTTGTGGGCATCGCTCGGGACGGACTTGTCCTTTAGCAGGGAGGAGAGCGGTCCCGAAATGATGGTCAGCGGGTTGCGGAATTCGTGGGCGATGTTGGCGAAGAAACTCATGTTCATCTCGTTGGCACGGTGCTCCAGCTCGGTCTTTTGTTCTGCGACGCTCAGGCGCAGTTTGTCCGACTTCAAGCGGACGATGATACGGATCAGCTGGTTCACTGCGAGCAGGGCGGCGAGAATGTAGAGCAGGATTGCCGGCCAAGTCAGCCAGGGGGAGGGTTTGACCACGATCTCCATTTGCTGCTCGCTGATGACCCGGTCCGTGAAGGATTGGATCTCACGGAGTTGGAAGCGGTACTTGCCTGCGGGAATCTTGGCGTATACGGCGCTCGACTCACGGACGACGTCGATCCAGTCCGTGTTGTATCCGTCGAGTTTGTACTGGATGCTGATCGGCTGCTGGTCATAGTGGATGGTCCCGAATCCGATCTCGAAGGAATTGTGGTCGTGTCCCAGGACGCAACTGCTTTCGTCCTGTGGGATCCTGACCATGCGGGAGCCCAGTTGATCCCGGACCAAAACACTGTGGACGGAGAGGTGGTGGTCTGTAGAGGTCATCGGTATGCTGGCGGGCAGCAGGACGCAGCCGTCGTTGCTCCCGAGGATGACGTTTTTGCCGGAGCGGGCGATGCCTCCCGGGGTAAGCGCCGTGACGGGACTGTCGCTGAGCGAAGGCTGATAGACACGGAGCATATCCTGGGCGGTATCGTAGTAGACGATCCCTTCTGCAGCTCCCAGGATGAGGGTGTTGTCGGAGAGCGCAACGATGCTTAAGATATGCAGGCCGTCGAGTGCCGCTTCCCGCCGGAGCTCGTGCGAGTCCAGGTCCAGGATCCACAGCCCGTCCTTGGTAGAGGCAAGCCAGGCCTGGCGCCCGAGCACAAGCCCGGCCACGGTCCCGCCGATGGGAAGATCTCCCGGACCGGCGACTTTGAAGTCGGAGACTGAGGCCTCCCGGATGTCGAGCAACAGGGGTTGCATCCGCTCGCGGACCACCAGGACCTTCCCGTCCCCGCAGTCCAGCAACCGGGTCTCGCCTTCGCAGGCGGTGCCGGCGAGCGGAATGCGGTCGATCCGCCCATCCGGGTGGAATACGTCAACAGATGCCGGCAGCGGCAGATAATAGTCCCCTCCGGCGGAGATACCGCTGGCGCCGGAATAGGGGCCGACGTTCCATTTGTGCAGGACATGGGGCCGGTCCCGGGAGATGTCGGCGAGCAGGAGCTGATGCCGTGTCCGGATCCAGAGCCGGTCCGTGCCGTCCGGGGCCAATTGCATGGCCTGTGCGTCATCCAGGCGGTCCGGACCGGATATTTCCTCAATGTCAAGGAATGAGATATCCCCGGAAGCGGATCGCAGGCGGAACAACTTGCGTCCAATGCTGCCCCAGATCGTTCCGGATCCGTCTTGGACTAGGGACTGGATGTACTGCCGTTCCGTCAGGCGGTGCGCCGGGCAGTCGTTGAGCAATTCGAGCTCTTTCTGGTCCCGGGGGATGCATTTCACCCCGTAGTGTCGATACCCGATCCAGAGATTGCCCAGGGGGTCCTGGTACATAAAAGAGATGTCCGTGCGCGACGGTGTTGTCGGAATGTAGGGGAGTGCGTCATCCACGAAGCGGCGCTGGCGGGTGTCGAAGGCACGGATGCCGGTATCTTCATTCTGGAACAGCAGATAGTGCCCGTCGACCGCGCAGAGATTCAACCTGTCCGTCCATGCCCGGTCGAGTCGGAAATCCCGGGCGCCGGTGTTGACGTCCACACAGAGGAGGGCCGCACCGGACAGCATCCACATCCGGTCCCCGACCCGGACGGCGGCGGGATTCACATTCGCGGAGGGAGACGTGGCCCGGATACTGTCTGCCGGGTTGAAATAGCGGTCGTAATGGACCGATTCCGTAGCTGTGCATATCCAGAGTCCGCCATTGTCGTCGCAGAGGACCTTGGATTCTGCCGATGGACGTTTCAGGCTCGGAACAAGGTGCAGGTCTTGTGTCTCGTCGAGACGATAGAAACCTTCGGCGGTCTTGACGAGCAGGACCTGGTCGCTGGTCTCGGCGATTTCCTCGACTTTGCCCAGCCGGGCTCCGTCGCAGTGGTAGTTGCGGAAGCGCGAGAAGCGTTCATACGTGCAGAGCCCGGCATCCGTGCCGATCCAGACCGTCCGGTTGTGGTCGTTGAAAAGGCAACTGATGGCGGAGGACGGGAGCGCCTCCTCATCCGAGGGACGTCCGTTGTCCCAGGTCCGCGTATTCTGTCCGTCGAAAGAATTCAGGTTGTGTGTCGTGCCCAGCCAGATCAGGTCCTTGGCATCCATTGCAATGCCCGTCACCTGGTAGACCGAGAGGCTGCGCTTGGCATTCTGCGGCATCGCCAGATGGCTGACCATCGTTCTGGGGGAGAGATCGTTCTCCGGCCGGGAGCAGGCCGAAAGTAAAAAGAGCAGGACCGGGAGGAGGAGTTTCTTCATATCCGCGTGGCTTTTACACAAATTTATAAAAAATCGGCCATGGTTGGGAGGCTTTGTTAAAATTCATAAAAAATTGACGCAATTCAATACCCCCGTGATTAAAAACAAAAGAAATGAGAAAGAAAAGAAACGATGCTTCGTCATTGATTTCGGAAATTTGCAATAAGCAACAATCCATAATTCTAACAACGGTTATGAAACTATTAAGACCAATTTCTCTCGCACTGGCGCTCGCCACGCTTCTTTCCCTGCCCGTCCTGGCGCAGAACGCCCGGATTTCGGGTACGGTGAAAGACTCGAAAGGGGAGCCGGTCATCGGTGCAAGCATTTTCGTCAAAGGTACCCAGACCGGAACCGCTTCCGACCTGGAAGGTGCCTTCTCTCTCCAAGTCCCTCAGGGAGCCGTGCTCGAAATCTCGGCCATCGGTTACCAGAGTGTCGAACTTCCGGTAGCGGGCAAGAGTTCTTTCGACATCGTGCTCGCGGATGACACCACGCTGCTGGACGATGTCGTCGTGGTCGGTTATGCCACGATGCGCAAGAAGGATGTCACCGGATCCGTGGTCCAGGTGAAAGCGGGCGACCGTGACAACGAGGCACCCGGCACCGTCCAGGACCTGCTCCGCAACGTCCCCGGCATGAACATCGGTGCCAACAACACGGCCCGTGGCGGCGGTGACATCGAGATCCGCGGTGAGCGCTCGATGTCTTCCATGACCTCGACCGCCCCGATGCTCGTGCTTGACGGCATGCCTTTCTACGGCACGCTCGCCGAGATTAACCCCGAGGATATCGGCCAGATCGACATCCTCAAGGATGCGTCTGCCGCAGCCGTCTACGGCTCCCAGGCGGCCAACGGCGTCATCATCATCACGACCAAGAAAGGCAAGCAGGGTAAGCCGGTCATCACGTTCAGTTCCAAGATCGGACTTGTCCAGATGACGCGCCGCCCCCGGATGATGACCGGAGAGGAGCTGCTGGATTTCGAACGTGATTACCAGAAGCGTCAGACTTATGGATTCTCACCCTCCGGGGAGTATGGCCCCTATCAGAGCGGCCGCGTGGACCAGCCGGGGTACTATGACCGCTGGGACGATCTCCCCGCCGGGGTCACCAAAGACCAGTGGCGCGCCTACTCGGGGGCCGATCCCTCTATGAGCGATCCGGAAGTCTGGTTCCGCCGTATCGTTCCCGCCGCTTCCCAGGCCCTCGTCGACGGCTATCTCGCCGGCAAGACTTTCGACTGGGATGACTATGCCACCCGCCTGGGTCTGAACCAGGACTACACGGCCAGCATCTCCGGTGCCTCCGACCGTACCAATTATTATATGTCCTTGAGTTACCTGAAGAACCGCGGCGTCCTGCTGGGTGACGACTACAATACTTTCCGTGCCAACATGAAGCTCACGACCAAGATCACCGACTGGCTCGAGGTCTCTGCCAACGTGGCCTTCTCCGACCGTTCCGACACGGATATGACAATCCTGTTCTACAACCCCCGCGGCGGTGTCTCCAGCAACAATGTCTCGCAGAACAACCCGTTCACGTCGATGTATTTTGCCGATGGTTCCCTGAACCCGCATCCCAACGGCGAGACCAACTCCTCCAAGGGCTACAACTACGAATACAACCAGAAGTACCAGAATGAAGAGAGCGGTACCACGACCTTGAATTCGATCCTGACGGCCAAACTGCTCCTTCCCTTTGATATTACTTATTCTTTCAATATGACGCCGCGTTTCACGTGGGGTTACGACCGCCTCTTTACTTCGGCGGACCATATTGACTATACCGCGAGCCAGCGCGGCGTCAACCGTGACTGGAACAAGACTTTCGAGTGGTCGCTCAACAACACGATCAACTGGGACCATACCTTCGCAGGAAAGCATCACTTCACCGTGACGCTCGTGCAGGAGGCTGAGCGCCATCAGACTTGGAGGGATTACATCCGTGCCCGCAAGATCGAGCCTACCGATGCGCTCGGATTCCACTTTACTTCCGGTGCCGGCAAGCTCGAGAGCTCCTTCGGTACGACGGATACCTACCAGAGCGGCGTCGGTTACCTCGCCCGCCTGTTCTATTCCTATGACGACCGCTATATGATCACGACCTCCGTGCGCCGCGACGGTTACTCCGCCTTCGGCCAGGCCGTCCCTTATGCGACTTTCCCTTCCGTCGCCGTGGCCTGGAGCTTCACCAACGAGCCGTGGTTCAAATGGACTCCGATGAGTATGGGTAAACTCCGCCTGTCCTGGGGCCAGAACGGCAACCGTGCCCTGCGGGATCCGTACCTCGCCCTGGCGAGCCTTGCTACCGGTAGCGCCCCGTTCGGCTACATTGACAAGTCGGGCGCCCTTACCGAGATGCAGTACCTGACCCTGGACCGTATGGCGAACCCGAACCTGAAGTGGGAGCGCAGCGAGTCTTACAATATCGCCCTTGATTACGGCTTCCTGAAGAACCGGATCACCGGATCCATCGAGGCCTACCATATCATCACGAAGGATATGATCCTGAACCGGACCCTGCCGAACTTCACCGGTTTCAGCGAGATTGCAGCCAACATCGGCCAGGTGTCCAACCGGGGCTTCGAGATCACGGTCAATTCCCGCAACATCGACCGCCCGAACTTCCGCTGGAACACCACTTTCAACCTTTCCTACAACCGCAACCGCATCGACCATCTCTATTATGAGTACGGGGAGGACGGGAAGGAACTCGACGACATAGCCTCTCAGTGGTTCATCGGCAAGCCGATTTCCGTCATTTGGAACTATGACGTGATGGGCATCTACCAGGTCAACGAGGCTGACGAGGCCAAGAAGCTCGGCCTTGTCCCGGGCGACGTGAAGGTACGGAACGTCTATACCGACAACGACAGGATCCTCGATGACGGGACGCGCGTGCCGGTGTACGACAACAATGACAAGTTGTTCCTGGGAGACTCCCAGTTCCCGGTGTTGTGGTCCCTGTACAACAACTTCACCATTATGCGGAATCTCGACTTCTCCTTCAACCTCGCCTCGCAGATGGGAGCCAAGTTCATCGATACGATGTATTCGGTTTTTGCGGAAGATGTCACGCTCGAGAACGGACTCAACTTCGTCAACCGTCCTTACTGGCGTCCCGACAGACCGTACAACGACTGGGGCAGGATCAATGCCCAGATGCCTGCCGGAGCGTCCGGCGGCCTGCTGCACAACCGTTCGTTTATCCGGCTGGAAAATGTATCTTTGGCCTATAATGTGCCCAAGTCTTTCATCTCCCGGTTCGGTATCTCCAGCCTTCGTCTCAACGCCACCGTCAGGAATGCCGGCGTGATCAGCCTGGATGGATGGAAATACTACGATCCCCAGACCCTGAGTTTCATGAACCGCACGATTACCTTCGGCGTGAGCGTTACCTTATAAAACCGGAATAAAGACAACATTATGAAACAGATCAACAATATATCGAGAATCGGCCTGGCGGCCCTGACGGGACTGCTTGTGCTGACGACGGGTTGCAAGAAGGAATTCCTCGACCCGAAACCGCTGTCGTACTTCGAGCCTGCGGCCACCTTCAATTCAGAGTCCGGTATCCGGGCGGCGTTGATCGATTGCGATCAGGAGCTCCGCAATGAATACATGATTAGCGACTTCCTGGCTCGTGGCATCCTGACGATGGAGATGCGTATTTCCGATATCAGCATCGGTGCCAATACCGATGCCGGGCACACGACGGCTATGTGTGAGCTGGATACCAAAGTCACGCCGACCTCCGGCTATGACCAGTCTGCATCGATGTTCAGCGATGTGCTCGGCGGTGCCGTCAAGTCTGCTAATACCATCCTTGACTACGTGGACGACGTACCCGGACTGACCGAGAGCATCCGCGACGCCTACAAGGGCCGCGCCTATTTCCACCGCGCCTTCCGCTACTACAATATGATCTTCCAGTTCCGGAACGTCCCGCTGGTGACCCACGTCATCTCCTCGCCCAAACTGGACTATAAGTCCGCCACGCGCGAGACCATCATCAAGAAGATGATCGAGGACCTGGAGTTCGCCGTCGCCCACGTGCCCGAGCAGTCGGAGATGGATTACTACGGGATGGTCAACAAGGGCGCCTGCCAGGTTCTCCTGATCAAGTACTATCTTGCCGACGGCCGTTACCAGGATGCCAAGAACCTGGCCGACCAGATCATCGGCAGCGGCAGATACGGTCTGATGGAGCAACCCTTCGGCACCTTCGATGAAGGCGGCGAGCCTATGACCTGGAAAATCACGCGGAATGTCATCTGGGATATGCACCGTCCTGAGAACAAGCTCATCCCTGCGAACCGGGAGACCATCTACGGAATCGTGAATCAGGGGAGCGGTGCCTCTTTCCGCAACTTCTCCAGCCTGCGTATCTTCGTTCCTTTCTGGGCCAACGGTACCAACGTTTCTCCGGTCGGCGGTTTCGTCAGTACGAACCGTTTCGCCCGCAACAGCCCGGATTATGACAGGGCGCTCGACTACAACCGCGGTATCGGCCGTGGCGTCGGCTGTATGCGCCAGACCTGGTGGTTCGAGAATGACTTGTGGAAGGTGAATGGCCAGAAGGACGAAGGCGACCTGCGCCACAGCGAGGAGGTCGGCAACTGGTTCTCGCGTGACCTGTACCGTTACAATACGCCGCAGATCAAGAATTCTTCGGATCCGGCCGTCGCCAGCTTGTACGGCAAGACCTACCGTGAGGTCGGTGCCCCGAATTATGCCGACACGATCAAGTCCGTGGGTTCCGTGATGCACTACAAGACCTTCCTGCACGATGTCGTCAAGGAAGCGAACATCAGTTCCAACGACCATCAGGGGGCTACTTCCGGCGCCTGCTCCAACTGGTATGTCTACCGCCTGGCGGAGGTCTACCTCCTCCGTGCCGAAGCGAAGTATTATCTGGGAGACAATACTGCAGCCGATGATGTCAACATCATCCGCAAGCGCGCTCACTGTGAGCAGATGTACGACAGCGTGACCATCGGCGATATCATGGACGAGCGTGCCCGCGAACTCTATATGGAGGAGTTCCGTCACATCGAGCTCAGCCGCGTGTCCCTCTGCCTTGCCATGAGCGGCAAGCCGGACGAGTGGGGGAATGTCTACGATGTCAACACCTATGACAAGCAGGATGGCACCGACCCCAATGGAGGCAGCTACTGGTGGCAGCGTGTGTGCCACTACAACAACTTCTACAACAAGGGAGAAGACGGCAAGGGCACGCACAGGCTCGGACGTCTGACCATCATCTACAATATGAACAAGCACAACCTCTATCTCCCTGTACCGCAGGCGGCCATCGATGCCAACACCGGCAACAAGATGTGGCAGAATTTCGGCTATGACGGGTATGATGCCAACCTGTCCGTCTGGACGGACTGGCACGATGCCGTCGCGGATGAGGAGAAGTAACCCTGCATCAACCAATTATTCCCAGATATGAAAAGAACACTATTGCTCATCGCCCTGGCGGCATCACTGCTGACCACCGACCTTGCGCGTGCACGGGAGGTCATCTCCCTGAATGAATCCTGGCGGTTCACGCCAGCTCGCGTGGCCGGCTTGAACCGCTGGGGCGGAGCGAACCCGAATGCCGGCGATCCGGTCAACCTGCCGCACACCTGGAACGCAGCGGACTTTATGAGCAGTTCCGGCTACCGCCGCGGCTACGGCACCTATGCCAAGCAGCTCGAAATCCCCGAATCCTATCGGGGCAAGCGCGTGTTCCTGCGTTTCGAGGGGGCCGGCGTGGTGGCTACGCTCCTGGTCAACAACTGCCTCGTGGGCGAGCACCGGGGAGCCTACAACTCCTTCGTCTTCGAGATCACCGATTATGTGCGTCCGGGGGCGACGAACAGCCTGACCGTCATCTGCAACAACGAACCGCAGTTCGATATCGCACCCCAGAGCGGCGACTTCAACATCTATGGCGGCCTGTATCGGGACGTCTGGATGGAGGTGACCGGACCGGAGTGCATCTCCCCGCTCTATTTCGGCTCCAACGGCGTGCTGATCCACCAGAACCTGGTGAACGGGCAGCGTGCGGAACTGAGCGCCGAGGTCCACGTCTCTTCCCTGGGAGACTACCAGGGCTGCGAAGTCGCTTTCTGGCTGGAAGATGCAGCCGGAAAGGTCGTGGCCGAGAAAAAGTCCACCCAGGTCAACAACGGCATCGCCACTTGTTTCGTGGGTCTGGACCATCCGCACCTTTGGAACGGCAAGGAGGATCCCTACCTGTACAAGGCGGTCACCGTGCTCAAGAAAGACGGCAAGGAAGTGGACCGTGTCGAGGAACAAATCGGCCTGCGCTATTTCTGGGTGGATGCCGACAAGGGCTTCTTCCTCAACGGCAAGCACCTGAAACTGCAGGGCGTATGCCGCCACCAGGACTGGGCGGAACTCGCCTCGGCCCTCAAGGAGGAGAACCATCTGGCCGACTTCGACTTCTTCGACGAGATCGGTGCGAATGCGCTCCGCCTGGCCCACTATCCGCAGGCCCACTTCATGTTCCGCGAGGCGGACAAGCGGGGCTACGTCGTCTGGGAGGAGATCCCGTTCGTGAGCGGCTATGTGGCCGCACAGGTCTTCGAGGACAACCTCCGGCTCCAGCTGCGTGAGATGATCATCCAGAACTACAACCACCCGTCCATCTGCTTCTGGGGCCTCCAGAACGAGGTCCATGACGGGATCGATGCCATCGTGGGCGACCTCAATGACATCGCTCACCGCCTGGATCCGGGCCGCCTGACCGTACAGGCGACCGACCAGGAACTTCCGTTCATCCATACCACGGACGCGATGGCCTGGAACAAGTATTTCGGCTGGTATTATGACACCGTGTCCGACTTCGGACCTTTCATGGATGACTACCACGCACGCTTCCCGAACGACAAGCTCGGCATCAGCGAGTACGGCGGCGGCGCCAGTGTCCGCCAGCACGTGGCGGCCTATGGCCCGGCGGACGAGGTAGATGTCCGGTCGACTTCTCGCGGCCGCTTCCATCCGGAGGAGAAGCAGACGTATCTGCACTACCACGACTGGAAGGCCATCGCCGAGCGCGACTACGTCTGGGGCTCCTTCGTCTGGAACATGTTCGACTTCGGCTCTTCGATGCGCAGGGAAGGCGATACCGAAAACCAGAACGACAAGGGCTTGGTAAGCCACGACCGCAAGACGCGCAAGGATGCGTTCTACTTCTACAAGGCCAACTGGAACAAGCAGGCGGCTACGCTCCACCTCTGCTCCAAGAACTACACGGAGCGTGAGGAGGACACCACGGACGTGGTGGTCTTCTCCACGGCTCCTTCCGTCAAGCTCTACCTCAACGGCAAACTCGTCGGCACGGCCAAGACCGATGCCTACGCGACGGCCCGTTGGGAGGGCGTGAAACTCGCCAAGGGCAGCAACACCGTGACGGTCAAGTCGGCTGCCGGAGAGGATTCCGCAATATGGACTGTTAAATAAATACGAAAAATGAAACGTTTCCATCTTATCTTTTCTGTGATCCTGGCGGCAGTCCTGACTGCCTGTTCCCAGACAAAACCGATCGATACGGTCAAGGTCGACGGGGGAATGCTCCGCGGCGTGCTGACCGAGAATCCCGAAGTGATGATCTTCAAGGGCGTGCCGTATGCGGCACCCCCGGTAGGCGAACTTCGCTTCGCGCTGCCCCAGCCTGTGAAGCCCTGGGAGGGCGTCCGCGTGGCTGACACCTTCGGCGCTCCGTCCGTCCAGCGCGGACGTCAGCCGGGCTCATTCTACTATAAGGAGTTCCAGCCCGAACCCCTGCCTCCGACCAGTGAGGACTGTCTCTTCCTGAACGTGTGGGCACCCGCCAAGACCGTCGGCCATCCGGAGGCCAAGCTCCCGGTGGCGATGTGGATCCACGGCGGTGCCTATGCCGGCGGTTGCGGCAATGACGTTGCATTCGACGGCGAGGCCTGGGCCACGCGCGGCGTGATCCTGGTGACTATCAACTACCGCCTGGGTATGCTGGGATTCTTCTCCCATCCTGAACTCACTGCCGAGAACGGCTTCGGCGGGTCCGGCAACCAGGGCATCTATGACCAGCTGGCCGCCCTGAAGTGGATCTACAACAATATCGCGGCCTTCGGCGGCGACCCGGAGCAGATCACGATCATGGGCCAGAGCGCCGGTGCGGGCAGCGTGAAGACGCTGGTCACCTCGCCGCTGACCAAGGGGCTCGTGAGCAAGGCCATCATCCAGAGCGGCGGCGGCCTGGGCGGTTTCCTCGGCGGCGGCTCCGCGGCGACTCCGATGAGCACCTATGACGAGCGCGGCAAGAAACTTATGGACGATGCCGGATTCGACAGCCTCGCGAAGATGCGTGCGGCTTCCCTGGAGGAGATCTCGAAGGTGCGCGCCGGGATGGGCGGCCCCCATCCGGACGGCAACCTGGTCACGATGGGCTTCGACGAAGCGGCACGCTCCGGCCAGATCCTGGACATCCCGTATATGATCGGTAGCAACGGCGATGATATGGGCGACATGCGCGAAGGTATCAACGCTTTCTGTGCGCTCCGCTCCACGCAGAGCAAACAGCCCGTCTATCAGTATTACTTCGACCGCAAGCTGCCTGGCGACGAGGAAGGTGCTTTCCATTCTGCCGAACTCTGGTATATGTTCCATACCCTGGGCCGCAGCTGGCGTCCGATGACCGACCACGACTTTGCGCTGAGCGACAAGATGATGGATTACTGGACGAATTTCGCCAAGTACGGCAATCCCAACGGTCAGGGCAAGGATGGCCCCTGGAAGGCATCCACGGAGGCTGAGCCTTATACCGAGCAACTCAACTGATGCCCGCAGCTATGAAGAGAATCATCTTGTTTTTGGTTATGATAATGGTCCCTGTCCTTGTCCTGGCGCAGAATCCTGCCCAGGGCAGGGGGCAGCGGCCCGCCGGCGGGCAAAGCTGGGCGAGGGCCCAGGAGCCTGCCTACATCACCGTGAAACTGTGGCCTGACGGCGCTCCGGACAGCAACGGCCTCGAAGGTCCCGAGCGCCCGATGTTCGGCGGCCGTATCGGCAACATCACCGATCCCGAGCTGCTGGTCTTCCCGGCCAAGGAGCCGAACGGCCTGGCCGTGATCATGTGTCCGGGCGGCGGCTACAATTATGTAGCCGCGGCGCACGAAGGGACGGATATGGCCGACTGGTTCAACAGCCTGGGCATCACGTTCGCCGTGCTGAAATACCGAATGCCGAACGGACATTGCGACGTGCCCCTCAACGACGCCCACCGCGCCATCGAACTGATGCGCGGCCGCGCCGCGGAGTGGGGGATCAAGAAGCTCGGTATCATGGGCGGCTCGGCCGGCGGTCACCTGGCGGCCAGCGCCTCGGTCCATTACACGGCCGAGACCCGTCCGGATTTCCAGATCCTGCTCTATCCCGTCATCACGACCAAAGGCCGCTTCGTGCCCGGACGCGGTTTTCTCCTGCTGGGCAAGGATGCGACCCAGGAGCAGGCGGATTACTATTCCTGCGAACTGCACGTGACCAAGGACTGCCCGCCCGCTTTCATCGCGCACAGCTACGACGACACGACCGTTCCGGTTTCGGAGAGCGCCATGTACTTTACTACGCTTGTCAACAACGGCGTGCCTGCCGTCCTGCATACCTATCCCGAAGGGGGACACGGATGGGGATTCAAAGATTCCTTCCGCTTCAAACGCGAGTGGACTGCGGAACTTGAGAAATGGCTGGGCACCCTCAAATAAGTTGAGATGAAAAAGATCTTCCTGCTTCCAGTCATTATCTGCTCCGGCCTTTTGGCTGGCTGCGGAGGCGGACAATATGTCCAGCCGGAACTTGGTACCCGCACCGTACAGGTGATCGAGAAGAATGGATACCGTTTCAAGGATCTGGACAAGAACGGGAAACTGGATCCGTACGAGGACTGGCGGCTGACGCCTCAGAAACGTGCGGCAGACCTCCTGGGGCGGATGAGCATTGATGAGAAGCTGGGCTTTATGCTGATCTCCCAGATCAACATGAAATCCCCGGCGACCAGCGAACTCAACGAAGAGGATGCCGTCACGCGGAGGAATATCTTTACCGGTCTCGAACTCGGTGAGGAGAAGGTCAACGCCTCCGGTACCACGAAGGGCATCCTCGAGCGCAACCTCCGGCACTTCATCCTCCGCGCCAACGCTCCTGCCAGGACGATGGCCGAATGGGCGAACAACGTCCAGGAAGTGGCGGAGCGTTCCCGTCTGGGCATTCCGGTCATCTTTGCTTCCAACCCGCGCAACCACGTCGCCGTGGACAACTCGATGGGGCTCAATGTCGGCAACAGCTACCTGACCCAATGGCCCGGTACCCTGGGCCTGGCAGCGACCGATGATCTGGACTTGATCCGGACGTTTGCCGAGACCGCAGCCGAAGAGTGGGTGGCCTGCGGTATCCGCAAAGGATATATGTATCAGCTCGACCTGGCTACGGAACCGCGCTGGAACCGCATCGAAGGTACGTTCGGCGAGAATGCGGACCGCGTGTCCGACATTGCACGCGCCCTTGTCCTAGGGTTCCAGGGCGAGAAGCTGGGCGAGGGCTCCGTTGCCCTGACAATGAAACATTTCCCTGGTGGCGGTGCGGAGATGAAGGGCTGGGATTCGCATTTCTCTTATGGCAGGAACCTTGTCTATCCCGGCGGAATGTTCGACTATCACGTCAAGCCTTTCCAGGCTGCCGTTGAGGCCGGCGTGTCCGGCATCATGCCTTATTATGCCCGTCCGTACAGGACGGAGTTCGAGGAAGTCGGTTCCGCCTTCAACTACGGATTGCTCACGGAACTCCTTCGCGGGAAACTCGGATTCAAGGGACTGGTCAATTCCGATACAGGCCCGATTGACGGGATGCCGTGGGGCGTGGAGGATCTCAGCGTGCTCGAGCGTTACCAGAAAGCCGTCAACGCTGGAACGGACCTGTTCTCCGGAAGCGTGGATCTCAAGAATCTCCGTGCCACCTATGACCAGGGGATGATCACGGACGAGCAGGTCGACCGCTCCGTCACCCGCCTGCTGGTCGAGAAATTCGAACTCGGCCTGTTCGAGAATCCGTATGTCGACCCCGACAGGGCGGAAGCCGTGGCGAACAGCAAAGAGCACCAGTCACTGGCAGCCGGAGCCTTCCGGAAATCCATCGTCCTGATGCGTAACGAGGATTCGTTGCTGCCGCTCAAGGACGGGACCAAGGTCTATTTCGAGCGTCTCGGCAATTCCCGTGGCAGCGGCCACGCAGCCGTTGTCCCGCAAGAGAATGCCTGGCCGGTCCGTTTCGTGGAAAAGGTGAATGCGGCCGATGTCGCCGTCCTTTGGCTCACCCCTTCCACGGGAGGCGGTTTCCTCGGGGGGACAGGTGGGGAGGCGCCCATCATCAACCTGTTGTCGGCCAACGGGATTGACGTCGGTTATGTGAACCGTATCGCCGCCACCCGGCCGACAGTCATCCTCGTCAATTGCAGCAAACCGTGGGTGCTCTCCGAACTGCAGGGCCCGGCATCACAGACCTGGCTGGCCACCTTCGGCACGACACTCCCTGCCGTGATGGATGTGCTCACCGGCAAGTTCAACCCTTGCGGCAAGATGCCGTTCGGGCTTCCTGCATCCCAGCAGGCCGTTGAAATCAACAAGGAAGATGTCCCCAGTTTCCTGGAAGTGGAAGGGTATGCCCTGATCCCTTACGGTTTCGGGCTCAGCTATTAGCAGTCTCGTCCGTATGGAACGAAAAGACCTGCATCCATCCGGGTGCAGGTCTTCTCATCTGTATGTCAGGATCGCTTATTCCCCGACCCTTACGAAAGGCTTGAGGTCCTTGGCGGCGTCGGCGGCGGTGATGCGCTTGCCGCCGTTGTCCAGGTCGATCAGGATGTACTTGTCGTTGCCCATCCCCATCTCTTTCATGTATGAGAGCTGGCGCAGGCCGTGACGGGTCTCGATGCGCTCGAGCATATCGTGGTGCTCCTCTTCGGTCATCGCGTAGATGATGTCCACGCAGGCCTGGTCGATGGCCAGGATGTCGAGGGAGGAGAGGATGCCCACGTCGGGGGTGACGACGGGCTCGGCAGCGACGCCTTCGCAGTCGCAGGACACGGACATGTTGCGCATCACGTTGACGAAGGTGACCTTGTCGCCGAAGTGGCCGAGGGTGGCCTTGGTGGACTCGGTCATCCGCTCCATGAACTCCTCCTCGGCGATGTTCCACTGGTCATCGGATCCCGGGGTGGTGTGGATCCAGCCCTTGCCGATGCGCCCGTCGGCGCAGCCGATGCCGATGTTCTTGTTGGAGCCGCCGAAGCCGCCCTGGGTGTGACCCTTGAAGTGGGTCAGGGTGACCATCGCGTCGTAGTTGAGGAGATGGTTGCCCACGGACATCGCCTTGAACCATTTGCCGCCCTCCACGGGGATCGTGGCGACGCCTTCTTCGTCCATGATGTCCACGGGGCAGAAGTTCCAGCCGTTGACCTCGAGGGTCTGGCGGTGCTTCTCGGTGGTGTAGCGGTCGCCTTCGTAGTAGGTGTTGGTCTCGATGATGGTGGCATCAGGCAAGTCCTTTTCCAGCAGGGCTTTGACCCACTCGCGCGGGATGATGTTGGGGCCGTTCTGCTCGCCGGTGTGGAGTTTCACGCCCACGCGGCCGCCGATCTTGCCGTTGACCTGCTCGTAGGCCTTGATGAGGCCTTCGGCAGAGAGGTTGCGGGTGAAGTAGACGATGGATTCCTCGCCGGTACGCTGGTCATACGGCAGATACTTGCTCCCGTCGGGAGCCTGGGTCCGGGACTGCGGTCCGGCGCAGGCGAAGAGAGAGAAAGGGAAAATCATAAGGAGAAGGAATTTCTTCATAAGTTATTGTTTGAATTGATGTTACAGGATTGCTTCGACGGCGGCCTCCACGGCGGCCATGTCCTTGGTGGGTTCGAAGCGGGCCAGGACGGTGCCGTCGCGGCCGATGAGGAACTTGGTGAAGTTCCACTTGATGTCGCTCTTGGTGCGCCAGGCGGGGTCGGCCTTGTCGAACATCTGCTCCAGGAGCGGAGTGAGCTTGTTGTCGGCTTCGAAGGCTTCGAAACCCTTCTGGGCCTTGAGCCAGGTGTAGAGGGGGAGTTCGCCGGGGCCGTTGACTTCGGACTTCTTGAACTGCGGGAAGTCCGTGCCGAACTTCATCGTGCAGAATTCGGTGATCTCGTCGTCCGAGCCGGGAGCCTGGTGTCCGAACTGGTCGCAGGGGATGTCGAGGATCTCGAATCCACGGTCGCGCAGGCGGCCGTACATCGCCTCGAGGTCCTCGTACTGCGGCGTGAAGCCGCAACCGGTCGCGGAATTGACGATCAGCAGGACCTTGCCCTTGTAGTCGGAGAGTTGGACTTCGCCGCCCTTCTTGGCCGGCAGGGAGAAATCATAGACAGTTGCCATACAGGAGGAGAAATAACGGTTGATTCTACAAAGATAAGAGTTTTTCGCGAATACACTCGCTTGTACGGCCATTTTTCCCGTGCCGGGGCTCAGTTGTGCAGGGTGAGGACGAGGTATTCGGAGCGGGTGCCGATGCGGAAGCGGCCGCCCCAGAGCCCGAGGCCGGAGGTCACGTAGTAGCGGGTGGCGCCGCGCCGGTGGGGACCGTAGGCCTTCTCGTACATTGCGTCGGTGATCCAGTTGCCGGGCCAGATCTGGCCGTGGTGGGTATGCCCGCTGAACTGGAAGTCGATCCCGGCCGTCTCGGCTTCCTCCAGATGGTATGGCTGGTGGTCCAGCAGCAGGGTGAAGAGGCTGTCGGGCGGGGCCAGCTGCGACAGGGGAGCCCGGCTGCGGGAGGCGCGGTCGTCCCGCCCGACGACGCGGATGCCGCAGGCCCGGACGGTGGTGTCCCGGAGCAGCCGGATTCCGGCGTCGGCGTAGAACGCCTCCGCCCCCGCGCGCCCTGCGATGTATTCGTGGTTGCCGGGGCAGCCGTAGACGGGGGCGCTGATCCGGCGGAAGATTTCGGCGTAGTCCCTTTCGCGTACGGGCCGCAGGGACCCGTCCAGGAGGTCCCCGGCGAAAAGGACCAGGTCGGGCTTTTCGGCGTTGATCCTGTCCACCCAGCGGCCGAGCTCCCGGGCCCGGATGTGATAGCCGGCGTGGAGGTCGCTGGCCAGCACGATCGTCAGCGGCCGCTCCAACTGTTTATCGGTCTGCAGGTCATACGTCCTGCGGGATATGTGGCGGCACTGCAGGCCGCCGCAGACCAGCAGCACGGTGAGGATACCGAGCACCGTACAGGTGCCGGGCAGGGAATCCTTCAGGAAAGCTCCCGGTACTAGGTGCAGGAGCCGTCCCAGGTACAGCAGACCAAACAGCAGCAGCGCATACACGAAAAAGATCATCCACGAGGTGCCGAGCCGGTACGTGGCCGTGGCCAGCCAGAGCGGCATCTTGTCTCCCAATAGGAAATGCGGGAAGATGACCAGGAAACAGAGAAGGTAGACGGCCACGCAGATCCCTTTCCCCCAGCCCGGGAGGGGGAGGATCCGCCAGAAACACCACGCCGTCCAGGCGATGCAGGCCGTCAGGAAGAGCAGGATGCCGACGAACATGGCTTTATCGATCGGGCGTGTCATCGCGGAGCAGGTATCTGCGTCGCAGCGCTTCCGGGAAGCGCTCGATGGCATAGCGGAGCATCGTGCGGGGCATCGTCCGGTAGCGGAGCTCAAGGAAGTCCGTCAGGGCACGGGGGTCGCGTTTGCCGGCTTCGCGGAGCAGCCAGCCCGTCGCTTTGTGGATCAGGTCGTGGGGATGATGGAGGAGGATGTCGGCGATGGCGAACGTGTCGTCGAGCTGCCCGTGGCGGATGAAAGTCATCGTGCTGACGATGCCGATGCGCTGCTCCCAGAGGGTCTTGCCGTTCCGCGCCAGTTCGTACAGCGGCGTCCGGTCCTTGTCCAGCAGCCATACGCCCAGGAGGGGATAGCAGCTCAGGTCCACGAGGTCCCAGTTGTTGATCCTGTCGGTGTGGGCCAGGTAGAAGTCGACGCAGTGCCGCTGCAGGGCAGGGTCCCTGCGGGCATGCGCGAAGGTTTCGACCAGGCACAGAAGGCCGGAGAGCCGCACTTCGTGATACTCGCTGGCCAGACACTCCTCCAGCTGGGGAAAGCCGGTTTGTTTCCAGCACTTTTTCACGACCTCACGGGTCACCGGTACCTTGATCCCCAGGAACTTGTCGCCCTCGCCATACTGCCCCGGCCCGCTTTTGAAGAAGCGTGCCAGGCCGGGCACCTGGGCCGGGTCAGCGTGGCGGAGCATTGCGTCCAGCAGGGGATTGTCCATGTGTGGTCGGTACAGGGATGGTTTCGCCGGCAACTACTGCAGGGAGGCGACCCACTCCTTGAGCTGCTCAGGGGTGGAGTCGTTCGCCAGCACCTTGCCGTCCTTCCAGACGAGGGCCGGGTAAGCGGACTTGAACTCCGCGTTGGCCTGCGAGAGGTCGCTGCCGCCGGAGGTGGCGAAGAGGATGACCGTCTTGCCGGAGAAGTCGTAGTTCTCCAGGAAAGTGTTGATCTCGCGCGGGGCCGTACCCCACCAGACGGGGAATCCCACATAGATGGTGCTGTAGGAAGCCGCATCCTGCAGGTCCTTCACGATGGCCGGACGGCAGGCGGTGTCCTTCATCGCCAGGGAGCTGCGGGACTCCTGGTCCCTCCAGTCCAGGTCGGCGTCGGTGTAGCGCACTTCGGGTTGGATTTCATACAGGGTCGCGCCCGTCGCCTCGGCGAGGGCGGCCGCAACTTTGGCGGTGGTGCCGGTCGCGGAGAAATAGGCGACCAGCGTCTTCTCTTTCGGGGCGCAGCCCGTCAGGGCGAGAGCGCAGAGAGCAGTGAGCATAAATAATTTTTTCATAATTATAGGATTGATTGTCAAATGATCGACAGGGCCACCTCCATCATCTGGGTGAAGGTGGTGCGGCGCTGCTCGGAGGTGGTGACGGCGCCTGTGATGATGTGGTCGGAGATGGTGTTGATCACCAGTGCGCGCTTGCCGGCGCGAGCGGCGTTCATATAGAGGGCGGAAGCCTCCATCTCCACGGCCAGCACGCCCATCTTGCGCCATTTCTCCGTCTGGGGATCGTCGGAGTAGAAGACATCCGAGGAGAGGACATTGCCCACCTTGTAGCGGAAGCCGCGCTGCTCGCAGCAGTCGGCTGCGGCGCGCAGCAGGCCGAAGTCGGCGATCGGCGCGAAGGTGCCGGGCAGGCCGAACTGCGCACCGTAGTTGGAGTCGGTGCAGGCGCCCATCACCAGGACGAGGTCGCCCAGGCGCAGGTCGGTGTCGTACGCGCCGGCGGAACCCACGCGGATGATGGTCTGCACGCCGTAGAAATTGAACAGCTCGTAGGTGTAGATGCCGATGGAGGGGATGCCCATCCCGTGGCCCATCACGCTGACGCGCTTGCCCTGGTAGCTGCCCGTGTAGCCGAGCATCCCGCGGACTTCGTTGAACTGGACCGTGTCCTCCAGGAAGGTCTCCGCCATGAACTTGGCGCGGAGCGGGTCTCCGGCCATGATGACGGTCTCGGCGATGTCGCCGTATTGTGCGTTGATGTGCGGGGTGGGGGTGCTTGGCATACTATGCTGGAATCTGATTATCTGTCTCAAAGGGAGATGACACCGCTGCCGGGCATCTCGCCGTCCGGGGCGTACCACACGGCGAACTGCCCCGGCGTGATGCTGCGCTGCGGCTGGTCGAAAAGGATGTAGAGCCCGCTCTCGCGCATCAGGAGCGTGGCGTCCTGCAGGGGCTGGCGGTAGCGGATGCGCACGCGGTAGCGGCGTTGCTCGCCGGCCTGCATCGCCAGGGCGGGCCGGATCCAGTGGATCTCGTCCGGGGCGATGCGCAGGCACCGGCGCAGCAGGCCGGGATGGTCCTCGCCTTCGCCCACGTAGATGATGTTGCGGTCTATGTCCGTGGCGAGCACGAATACCGGCTGCGCGTGCCCGCCGATGCCCAGGCCCTTGCGCTGGCCGATGGTATAGAACTGCGCGCCTTCGTGGCGTCCGATGCGCCGGGCCCAGGGATTGGCCTTGTCGCGCGTCTTCTTGATGTGGTGCCGCCCGGAGCGGTAGGTCTCCGTCTCGAAGCGGATGTCGGAATAGTCCAGGGGCGTGGAGAGCTCCAGCAGCTCCTCGTCCGTGAGGTCCGTGCCGCGCGCGAGGAGCTCGCGGTCGCGCGCGAACTTCGCCGAGTCGGCGTAGTAGGCGCCGAAGACCTCGACCACATCCCCTTCGACGCTCTGCAGCTTCTGCTGCAGGAAGACCGGCAGGTCCACCTTGCCCACGAAGCAGATTCCCTGGGAATCCTTCTTGTCGGCGGAGGGGAGGTCGGCTTCTTTGGCGAGGCGCCGCACCTCGGGCTTGCAGAGATCCCCGATGGGGAAGAGCGCCTTGGCGAGCTGGTCCTGCCCCAGCTGGCAGAGGAAATAACTCTGGTCCTTGTTGGGGTCGGCGCCTTCGAGGATGCGGAAGGTCCCGTCGGCGAGGGCTTCCTTGCGGCAGTAGTGGCCCGTGGCCACATAGTCCGCACCGAGCCGCTGGGCGGCCTCCAGGAAGGCGGCGAACTTGATCTCGCGGTTGCACAGCACGTCCGGATTGGGCGTGCGGCCGCGGGCGTACTCGTCGAACATATAGTCCACCACACGCTGCCTGTACACCTTGCTCAAGTCGATGAAATAGAAGGGGATACCGATCTTGCGCGCGACCATCTCCGCCACGAACCGGTCCTCCTCCCACTCGCAGTCGCCGTGGAGCGTACCCTCCACGTCGTGCCAGTTCTGCATGAACATCGCAAAGACGTCGCAGCCCTGCTGCTTGAGCAGCCAGGCCGCCACGCTGGAGTCCACGCCTCCGGACAGTCCCACGCAAATCTTCATATCGACTGCAAAGATAGACAATCCTGCCGGAAAATGCTTATCTTTGACAGACGAAGCCGGAAACGATGAGAAAAGTGTTTGGCATCCTGGCGATCCTGCTCGGCCTGACCGTCCTGCTGGTGGTTGTCTGTGACCTCCGGGTCCGCAGCTATGCCCGCGGGCGGCTGTACGACGACCTCTCGTCGGTGCCGCACCGCCACGCCGCCCTGCTGCTGGGCACGTCCTCGGCCTTCCGCGACGGCCGTCCCAACCTCTTCTTCCAGTACCGGATCGATGCCGCGGATGCGCTGCTGCACGCCGGCAAGGTGGACAAGATCCTGGTGAGCGGAGACAACCGCCACCTGTCTTACAACGAGCCCCAGATGATGCGCCGGGCCCTGCTGGCGCGCGGCGTGCCGGACTCGCTCATCGTCCTGGACTATGCCGGATTCCGCACGCTCGACTCCGTGGTCCGCGCCCGGGAGGTGTTCGGGCAGGATTCCTTCATCGTCGTCAGCCAGCGCTTCCACAACGAGCGCGCCGTCTACCTGGCCGGCCGTCACGGGATCGACGCCGTCGGCTTCAATGCCCGCGACGTGCATTCGCTGCGCGCCTTGCGGACGCGCACACGGGAGCTGCTCGCACGCGTCAAGGTCTTCCTGGACCTGGCCACGCACCGGGGGCCCCACTTCCTGGGGGAGCGCGTGGAGATGTAAGATACTAACCGCACAGATACTATGACGATCCAAGAAATCAACATCAAGTACCAGGTGTACGGCTCGGTCGACGAGATGAATCCCGAAGACCGGGAGCTGGTCGCCGAAGCCGTCAAGGCGATGCAGGGCGCATATGCGCCGTATTCGCACTTCCACGTCGGGGCCGCCGTCCGGATGTCCAACGGCCAGATCGTCCGCGGGGCCAACCAGGAGAACGCCGCATTCCCGTCGGGCCTGTGCGCCGAGCGGACGGCGATGTTCGCCGCCGGTGCGCGCTATCCCGACAAGGACATGCTCAGCATCGCCATCGCCGGCGGCGTGATGGGCCGGCTCGGCAGCCAGCCCGCCACCCCCTGCGGCGCCTGCCGGCAGGTGATGGCCCAGTATCAGGCCAAGTCCGGCAAGCCGATGTCCGTGCTGATGGTGGCCTCCGGGCAGATCCTCAAGTTCGAAAAAGTGGACGACATTCTCCCGCTGATTTTCAACAGTATTTGATTTTTTTTACTATATTTGCTGCGGGAAAGTCGTACACGACCAGCTCCCTCTGAACTCCCCCAGGGCCGGAAGGCAGCAAGGGTAGGAGGTCGTAGCGGTGCGATGTACTAAGCTTTCCCTTTTTTTATTTCCAGTCGTATGAAAAAGATTCTGTTCCTGACTATCGCCGCAGCCGCCGTGTTGTCCTGCTGCGAATCCGGCCCGAAGACGGGCTATCCGATCGGCCAGGTGCCGTTCACCGACGTCAAAGTGTCCGACGACTTCTGGGGCGGCCGCCTGCAGGCCAGCCGCGAGGTGACCATCCCGCTGGCTTTCAGCAAGTGCGAGGAGACGGGACGCTACGACAACTTCGTCCGTGCCACCAAGCCGGATTCCACCTACCGTGTCCGGGGCTATTCCTTCGACGACACGGACGTCTACAAGACCGTCGAAGGCGCCAGCTACCTGCTCCAGACCTATCCTGACGCCAAGCTGGAGGCCTACATCGACAGCGTGCTGGTGCTCGTGGCGGCGGCCCAGGAGCCTGACGGCTACCTCAATACCGCCCGCCAGATGAATCCCTGGCATCCCCACAACTGGATGGGCAAGGAGCGCTGGTCGCAGGTGGAGGAGCTCAGCCACGAGTTCTACAACCTCGGCCATATGGTCGAGGGCGCCGTGGCCCATTACCAGGCTACGGGCAAGCGCAATTTCCTGGACGTCGCCATCAAGTATGCAGACTGCGTCTGCGCGGCCATTGGTGACGGCGAGGGGCAGGTTGCCCGCGTGCCGGGCCACCAGATCGCCGAGATGGCCCTCTCGAAGCTCTACCTCGTGACCGGGGACCGCAAGTACCTCGAGCAGGCCAAGTATTTCCTGGACAAGCGCGGCCGTACGGCCCACCGCGACCCCTACAACCAGTCCCACAAGCCCATCCTGGAGCAGGACGAGGCCGTGGGCCACGCCGTCCGTGCGGAGTATATGTACTCCGGCATCGCGGACGTGGCGGCCCTGACCGGCGCCCAGGACTACATCGACGCCATCGACCGCATCTGGGAGAACATCGTCTCGAAGAAGCTCTACCTGACCGGCGGGGTGGGTGCGCGCCGTTCCGGCGAAGCCTTCGGCGACAATTACGAACTGCCGAACCTCACCTCCTACTGCGAGACCTGCGCCGCCATCGGAAACGTTTATTTCAATTACCGGATGTTCCTGCTCCACGGCGACGCCCGCTACATCGACGTGCTGGAGCGGACGCTCTACAACGGCGTGATCTCGGGCGTGTCGCTGGACGGCGGGACCTTCTTCTATCCCAACCCGCTGGCCTCTGACGGACGCCACCACCGCGAGCCCTGGTTCGGCTGCGCCTGCTGCCCGTCCAACATCTGCCGCTTCATCCCGTCCGTGCCCGGCTATGTCTATGCCGCCGAGGGCAAGGACCTGTATGTCAACCTCTACCTGGCCAACACGATGACGCATAAGCTCCAGGGCAGGGAAGTCACGCTCTCCCAGGCCACTTCCTACCCTTGGGACGGCGATGTCCGCATTACGGTTGATGCCAACAAGGCCGGCACCTTCACCCTCCGGCTCCGCATCCCGGGCTGGGTGCGCGGCGAGGTGGTGCCGAGCGACCTCTACGCTTATGCCGACGGCCTGCAGACCGGCTACAGCGTCCGGGTCAACGGCGAGGAGCAGACGGCGACCCTGGACCACGGCTATTTCTGCATCACACGTGCGTGGAAGGCCGGTGACGAGGTGGCGCTCCATTTCGACATGGAGCCGCGCCTGGTGCGTGCCAACGAGGCCGTGGAGGCCGACCGTGGCCGGCTGGCTGTGGAGCGCGGACCGCTGGTGTACTGCGCCGAGTGGCCGGACAATGAGGGCGATGTGCTGGAGGCTTCCGTGGCCGTGGGCGATGCGCTCTCCGCGGAGATGCGTGGCGACCTGCTGGGCGGCATCCAGGTCATCAAGGACGGCGACCTGACGCTGATCCCTTATTATGCCTGGTGCCACCGCGGCTCGGGCCATATGCAGGTCTGGATGCAGGAGCGCTAGATGAAGTCTGATATTGTCGTAATCGGTGGGGGCGCGTCCGGGCTGATGGCGGCGTACCACGCCGCCCGCACGCTCGTCGACGCCGGCCGCGACGCGCAGGTCACGGTCCTGGAGAAGATGCCGCGGCCGGCGCGCAAAGTGATGATCACCGGCAAGGGGCGTTGCAATTTCACGAACGTCAAGGATTGGAATGCCTTCTCCGGCCACGTCCGTTCGAAGCCCAATTTCGTCAAGTCCGCCTTCTACAACCTGCCGCCGCAGGCCCTTGTGGACTGGTTCGAGGGTTTCGGGATGCCCACGGTCGTCGAACGCGGCGACCGCGCCTTCCCGGCCTCGCACCACGCCTCCGACGTCGTCGACACGCTCGTCGCCGCCTGCCACTCCCTCGGCGTCAAGATCGAAACCGACGCTGAGGTAGCCAGCATCACGCAAATGGCCGGTAGCAGCTCGCCCCTGAAAACGTCCGGCTGCGCCGGACCCCTCCCATCTGACGATGGGCCCCTCCCTCTTACGGAGCCGAGGGTGGCACGGTTTTCTGGGGCGACTGCTACCGGCCAAGAATTTTGCGTGACGCTGCTTGACGGTCGGGAGTGGAAGTGCAGCAGGCTGATCGTGGCGACGGGCGGACTGAGCTATCCGACCACCGGATCGACCGGCGACGGGCTCCGCTGGGCGGAAGCCCTGGGCCACAAGGTCGTGCCCACCTTCCCGTCCCTGACCGCCCTCGTACCGAAAGGATACAAACTGCAGGAAGACAAAGACCTGCACATCGACCGCAGCACGCCCCTGTCCGAACTGGGGGAGAAACTCTGCGGCATCTCCCTCAAGAACATCCAGCTTGCCCTGCAGGTCGAAGGCACGGACGTGGAGACGGAATTCGGTGACATCGACTTCACCGACGGTGGCCTCGAAGGTCCGGTCGGATTCCAGCTCAGCCGCAAGGCCGTCAAGGCGCTGGTCAACGGCTCGCGCGTCCGGCTGGTGCTGGACCTCAAGCCCGGCGTGGACCTGACCGAGCTGACCATCCGGGTCAAAGAGCTCTGGGCCGAGATTGACAAAGATCCGCGCTCGCGCCGCGTCCGCGAGAAAGAGCGCTGCCGCATCCTGCTCGGCAAACTGATGCCCTGGGACCTCATCCCGGCCTTCACGGCGATGCATCCCGAGATCATGACCTTGGAGCGCCGCAGCCGCACCGAGACCAAGGTGTGGGTCAACCTGGTCAGCATAGCCAAAGCGCTGAAATACTGGCCCTTCGACATCGCTGGCTACGTCGGATACGAGCGGGCGGTCGTCACCGCCGGCGGCGTGAGCACCGACGAGTTCGTGGCCAAAACGATGGAATCCCGGCTCGTGCCGGGACTCCATCTGTGCGGGGAAGTGCTGGATATCGATGCCGATACCGGCGGCTACAACCTTGAGCTCGCTTTCGCCACGGGCGCCCTGGCGGGCATCAGCGCGGCGAAATCCCTCCTATAACTGATTGTAGCGCGGGGAGAAGGTGTCTCCGTCGGCAGGGTTTCCGGTGCGGAAGCCCTTCATCAGCCAGCGGGAACGCTGGTCGGAAGTGCCGTGGTTGAAGGTCTCGGGCGTAGCATAGCCCCGGGCCTTCTTCTGCAGATAGTCGTCGCCGATCTTGGAGGCGACAGCCATACCCTCCTCGATGTCTCCCGGCTCCAGGGAATTGTACATCTTGTTGTCGTGGTGCGCCCACACGCCGGCGTAGAAGTCGGCCTGGAGCTCGAGCCGGACGCTGATCTGGTTGCTCTCCGCCTGGCTCACGCGCGACATCTGCTGGTGGGCCTGCTGGAGCGTGCCGAGCAGGTACTGCACGTGGTGTCCGACTTCGTGGGCGATGACGTAGGCGTAGGCGAAGTCGCCGTCCGCGCCGATCTGCTGCTTCATCGTGGAGAAAAAGGAGAGGTCGATGTAGACCGTCTGGTCCGCACTGTTGTAGAACGGACCCATCTGGGCGGAAGCCGTGCCGCTGGCGGTCTGTACATAGTCATTGTAGAGGACCAGCTTCGGCGGGACGTATTTCCGGCCGTTCTGGGCGAAAATCTTCGTCCACACGTCCTCCGTGCCGGCCAGGATCTGCTTGGAGAACACGGCGAGCTCTTCCTCCTCGGCCGTGGGCGTACGGCCGCTCGGCGTGAGGATCTCCGTGCCGCCGGCGCCACCGACCTGCTGCAGGATGTCGAGCGGATTGCCTCCCATCAGCAGGGAGATGATCCCGATGATGATCAGGCCTCCCAGGCCGATACCACCGGCGACTGCGCCGCCGGACATACCACGCCGGTCGTCGACGTTGGTGCTCTGTCTTCTTCCTTCGAGTCTCATAATTCAGGGTTCTTTGTCGTACAAAGATAGCAATTAATTCAAAAGAAAAACGGGTCACTGCAAGGGATTGATCCCACAGTGACCCGCTTCTTCGCAGGGAAGGAATTATTTCACGCTGGCTTTGCGGTATTCCTTGCCAATCTTCTCAAGGGCGAGGGTGGCCTTGCGGACGCGGGCCTGGGCCGCCTTGTTGCCGACCTTGTCGATGTCTGCGCAGATAGCAGCGATCTGCTCTTTCATTTTGGCGATGATCTCTTCCATAAAAATAAATTTAAAGGTTAGTAATTTCTTTTGCGATGCCTAAGTTAGCAATAATGTTTCAAACTGCCAAATTAATGAAAGCAAGCAGATTCGATTTCGGTAAATTATCCTTTGTTGACATCCGATTTGAAACGCTCGCAGGGCTTGAAATGGGGAACTTCCTTCTCAGGGATCAGGATGGTCTTCTGCGCGGTGATATTGCGTGCAGGCTTGGCGGCCCTGTGTTTGAGGCTGAAAGTGCCGAAACCTCTGAGGAAAACCGGCTCTCCGGCCGATACGGACTTCCTGACAGACTCCATGAAACTCTCGACGATGGCTGCAACTTCCTTTCTATCAACGCCTGTGGCGCCGGCAACCTCTTTAACAATCTCTTCCTTTGTCATAACTATATGGTTTAATTGTAAAAAGATAATCGATTCGAGAGTCGAATATACAAAAAAAATGCTTTCGGCGTCATTGTATGGCTGATTTTCACATTTTTTTCACATTTGGGACGAGCTCCAATTGAGCCGGGTCGATCCTCCTGCGCCCGAAGGTGGCGAAGCGCACGACGACCGTGCCCGTCCCGGAATCGGTGTCCACCACGACACCGTCTCCGAACAGCATATGCCGGACCGTGGCGCCCAGGTCCACCGCCGCTTTCTCCTCAGGCTCCTGTCCGCCGGTCTGCGCGATCATCCGGTCCGTCCCCCTCCAGAGTTCCTCGGCGACGCTGCCCTCGATGTCGTAGAGGGGGCCCATCCCGTCCTGCGCCTCGCGGATGAAGCGGCTGGGGTATTTGTGGAGGGAATTCTGGACGTTGAACCCCTCGGAATCCGAGAAGAAGAGCCGGTCCATCGCCCGGGTGCAGGCCACGTACACCAAGCGCCGCTCCTCCTCGAGCCCGGCCTCGCCGCGCTCCCGGACCGTCCTGTGGCTGGGCAGTACTCCCTCGCTGAGCCCGTAGATCCAGACCACCGGGAACTCCAGGCCTTTGGCTTGGTGAATGGTCATCAGGCGCACTTTGTCGTCGTCCCGGCGGTAGTCGGCGTTTGTGTAGAGGGCAATGTCCTGCAGGTACGTGCGGACACCCAGGTTCTCCTCGTGGCGGTTCTGCTCCTCGTAGAGTCGGACGGAGGCGAGCAGCTCCTGCAGGTTCTCCAGCCGGTCCTCCTCCGTGTCCACGCGGTACATCTCCAGCAGGCCGGAGCCCTCCAGCAGCTGCTCCAGCGTGGCGGAGATGCTCCGGGATCCCATCGCGGCACGTACTTCGCTCACGAGGCTGACCAGCCGGCCGGCCGCCTGGTTGCGGGCGGCCAGGCCGCTGTCCGCCAGCGCACGGAAGAGCGAGCAGCCACGCCCGTCGGCGAACTCCTGCAGGCGCGTCATCGTCTGTCGGCCGATCTTGCGGGAGGGCACGTTGACGATGCGCTTGAAGGACAGGTCGTCGTCGAGGGCGGCGAGGCGGAGGTAGCCCAGGGCGTCCTTGATCTCCTTGCGCTCGAAGAAGCGGACCCCGCCCCAGATGACGTACGGGATCTTCTCGCGGATGAAGCACTGTTCGATGCTCCGGGACAGATAGGTGGCGCGGTACAGCACCGCCATATCCTGCCAGGAGCGGCCTTCGGCGGCGAGCGCGCGCAGGTGCGCGGCCAGCCGGGCCGCCTCCGCCTCCTCGCTGCGGCAGTGGACGAACAGCGTGCGCGACCCGGCTGCCGGGCGCGTCGTGACGGAGGTGCGGGGGAGACGGTTGTGGTTGTGGCCCACGATGCTGTCCGCGGCAGCCACGATGTTGGGTACGGACCGGAAGTTCTCCTTGAGATAGATGTCGGTGTCCGGGGTGTAGTTCACGAACAACTCCGGGTGCGCACCCTTCCACTCGTAGATGGCCTGGTCGGCGTCTCCGACGATGAAAAGGTTGCCGTAGTGGCCGCTCAGGATCGTGAAGAGCTCCCACTCGTAGCGGTCGCAATCCTGCACCTCGTCGACCATCACGTACTGGAACTGCCGCTGCCATCGCCCGCGGACTTCCGGGAAGTTGTTCAGGATGTGCAGCGTGTAGTAGAGCAAGTCGTCGAAATCCAGCGCGAAATAGCGCTTCTGCCGGAGGATCATCCGGCCGAGGACGGGCACGTCCGCCGGGCTCAGCGGCGCCGTCGGGACGACGAAGCGTGGGATGTACGGCGCTGCGGCCTTGAAGGCGGCGAGCTCGTCCAGGTACTCGCCCACGATGCCGCTGCGCCGGCTGATCCCGCATTCCTCCAGGACTTCCTTAATCAGGCCTTTCATATCCTCTTCGTCGAAGATGAGGTAGTTCTCCGGATACCCGAGCCGGAAGATCTCCTCGCGCAGGAACTTCACGCAGAAGCCGTGGATCGTCGTGACGAAGTCCCCGGCCACGCCGCCGGGGCAGAGGGCGCTGATGCGGTCTTTCATCTCCCGGGCGGCCTTGTTGGTGAATGTCATGCAGAGGATGTCCGACTGCGGAATGCCCACGGTGTTGAGCAGAAAGGCATAGCGGTGGACGAGCGTGCGGGTCTTGCCGGAGCCGGCGCCGGCCACTACGCGTACGTGCCCTTCCGTGGCGCAGACCGCCTGCCGCTGGTCCTGCGTCAGCCCCCTCAGATAAAAGTCATAATCTCCCATGCTGCAAAAATATCCCCACATTTTGACACTTCTCGTCAAAAATGGGGTGCATGCGACGAAAACCGAGTATTTCCCTGTTAAATCGCTTGACAAAACACACGTTTTTCCACGGAAAAAAGCAGTATCTTTGCGAATATGGAGAATGATCGCATAATTGCTCTGATCAAGCGGGAGGTCGTTCCCGCGATCGGGTGTACGGAGCCGGCCGCCGTGGCCCTTTGCACCGCATATGCCACCGAGGCGCTCGGGGAGCGTCCGGATCGGATTCGGGTGGAACTCAGCGGAAACATGCTCAAGAACGCCATGGGCGTGGGCATCCCCGGTACGGGGATGACTGGCCTGCCGGTAGCGGTGGCGCTTGGCGCGTTGATCGGCAAGAGCGACTATCAGCTGGAGGTGCTCCGGGACGTGTGTCCGGATGCCGTCGCGGCTGCCCGCAAGTTCATGGAAGAAGGCCGGATTTCCATCGGTCTGACGACGGAAAGCGACGAGACGCTCTATATCTCCGTATCCTGCCTGGCAGGGGAGCGGAGTTCCAGGGCCGTCATCGCGCGGGACCACACGCGCCTGGTCTATCTGGAAGGGCCCTGCTGCCGGACGGTGGACCGTCGTGGGGAACTGGGCCGGCCAGAGTCGGAGATGGCTGAGAACGGCCTCACGCTGCGCCGGGTGTTCGAATTTGCGACCACGGCGCCGCTGGCGGACCTGGAGTTCATCAACGAAGCCCGCCGGCTCAACGAAGCGGCCGCCGAGGAGGCCCTCAAGGGCAACTACGGTCACGAGCTGGGCAAGACCCTCTCCCGTCCGTTGGGCAAGGGCATTATGGGCGAGTCCATTTTCAGCCACATCATCAGCGCCACCTCCTGCGCCTGCGACGCCAGGATGGCCGGGGCGATGATTCCCGTGATGAGCAACTCCGGCAGCGGCAACCAGGGCATCGCCGCCACGCTGCCCGTGGTGGTTTTCGCCCGCGAGAACCACAATACGGAAGAGGAACTCACGCGCGCGCTGATCCTCAGCCACTTGACGGCCATCTACATCAAGCAAAGCCTGGGGAAGCTGAGTTGCCTGTGCGGCTGCGTGGTGGCCTCGACCGGCAGCAGCTGCGGGATGACTTACCTGATGGGGGGCGGCTATGAGCAAGTCTCCTACAGCGTCAAAAACATGATTGCGAACCTCGCGGGAATGGTGTGCGACGGGGCCAAGCCCAGCTGTGCGCTGAAGGTCAGCAGCGGGGTGTCCACGGCCGTGCTGAGCGCGATGCTTGCCGTCCAGAACCACAGCGTCAGCTGTTATGAAGGCCTGATCGAGGACGACGTGGACCGTTGCATCCACAATCTCACCCGCCTGGGCTCCGTGGGCATGCAGGAAACCGACAAGATGGTCCTCGATATCATGACGCACAAGCAGACAGGCCGCGACGGTACCTTATGAATCTGATATCGTCGCGACGGTTATGCCGTCCGCCTGGTCCGCGAGGTGCAGTAGCATATAACCCTATCCCGGGCAGCCCCGGGTCCTTATGCAAGCCGCCATCCCTTCCCGAAGGGGTGGCGGTGCTGCTATCTTGCTGGGAAACAAACAAAAGAAAAGGGGCAGGCTCATTTCTGTACCTACCCCGGAAGCGAGCCACTTAACAGACTTGAACTGTTGACCTGCGCGTTACGAATGCGCTGCTCTACCGACTGAGCTAAAGTGGCAATGGGATTGCAAAGGTAGTAATTATTTTGAAAAATGCCAGCCTTTGCACAAAGAATGTTAAAAGAGGCGGCCGTTCCACTTGGCGGCCAGCCGCTCGCGCTTGTACTGCTCTTCGAGCTTGGCGAACTGGGCCTTCGTGTCCAGGGTGAAGCTCCCTTGCTGGATCCAGGCGAAGTAGGACGGGTCCGTGTCGAAGACCTTGCGGGCGGTCTTGCCTTTGTGCTTGCCGAAGTTGATCAGGATCTCGCCGCTGTCGTCCTTGATGAGATGCCCGGAGAAATCGACGTATTTCTTGCCGACGAAGCCGGCGAGGGAGGCCACGTCGTTCTTGAGGACCTGCTCGCGGTATTTCTCCGGCGTCTGGTAGCGGTCCAGCTGGGCCTTGAGCACCTCGTACGTGGCGAGGGTGTCGGCCTCGGCGCTGTGCGCATTCTCGAAATCCTCGCCGCCGCAGTAGAAGCGGTAGGCGGCGCGGAGGTTGCGGGGCTCCATTGCGTGGTAGATGTTCTGCACGTCCACCATCAGCGGGCTGTGCAGGTCCACGCCCAGGTCCAGGCCGGTGAGCTTCACGCGTTCGAACTCCTCGGCGAGCATCGGCAGGTCGAACTTGGAGGAGTTGAATCCTGCCAGGTCGCTGTCTCGTAGCCACTCCGCCACCTCGGGGGCGACTTCGTAGAAGGTGGGGCAGTCCTTCACCATGTCGTCGGTGATGCCGTTGACCTTGGACGCCTCTGCGCCTATGGGACGCTGGCAGCGGCGCTCGTAGTCCCAGGGCTTGATGCGCCAGGTCTTGATGCGCTGCTCCCCGCCGGGGAACACCTTGACGAAACTGAGCTCCACGATGGAGTCGGCAGGAATGTTCAGGCCGGTGCTCTCGATGTCGAAGAAGAGCAGCGGCCGGGTGAGGTTCAGTTGCATATCCGGACCGTTAGGAAACCATGATCGGCATCAGGATGCCGCAGATCTTCTCGCTCTCCTCTTCCTCCTCGGCCGGGACGATCAGGGCGGCGCGGCGCGGGTCGGCGAACTTCATCACCACGGTCCCGCAGGTCATGTTTCCGAGGATCTCGATGAGGAAGGAGGACTTGAAGCCGATGCCCAACTCGTCGCCGTTGTACTCGCACGGGAGCTTCTCGTAGGCGGCGAGGGCAAAGCCCAGGTCCTGCGCGGTGATCTCGATCTGGCCGGTCTTGAGGTCGAACTTGATGTGGTTGGAGGCCTTGTTGGCGCAGACGGCCACGCGGCGCACGGTGTTGAGCAGCTGCGCGCGGTCGATCCGCAGGACGTTGCTGTTGTTCTGCGGGATGACCTTGCGGTACTCCGGGAACTTGCCGACGATCAGCCGGCAGACCATCATCGTCTCGCCGATGGTGAAGACCACGGTGGAGGAGTCGAAGGCGATGGTGATGTCCTCGTCGTCCTTGTCGATGACGCCCTTGAGCACGGCCGCAGGCTTCTTGTGCAGGATGAAGGAGGCCTTCTCCGCGGTCTGGAAAGCACGGGTCGTGTAGCAGATGAGCTTGTGGGAATCGGACGCGACCAGGGTCGTGCTCTCCGGCTCCATGTCGAAGAAGATGCCGTTCATCGCGGGGCGCATCTCGTCGTCGGCCGTGGCGTAGATCGTGCTGCTGATGCCCTCTGCCAGGACGCTGGCCGGGACCGTGGCGGTCCGGGCGTCGCTGCCGGCACCCTTGATCTCGGGATAGTCGGCGGCAGGGAAATAGGGGAGAGAGGAATTACCGTTGCTCCAGATGCACTCGAAGGAGCCTTCTCCGGCGGTCTTGATGGTGATGGGCTGGTCGGGGAGCGCCTTGAGCAGGTCGATCATCTGGCGGGCCGGGACGGCGATGCTGCCTTCGTCCGCGACGCTGTCCACCGCCACGAGGGTGCGGAGCGTGAGCTCCTGGTCGGAGGCGGTGATCTCCAGTTGTCCGTCCTTCAGGACGAAGAGGAAGTTCTCCAGGATCGGGAGGGCGGTTTTGGCGGGGATCGCCTTGGAGACATCGAGGACGCCCTTGAGCAGGCCGGCGCTAGAAACGTTGAATTCCATATTTGTCTTTGTTAATTATTCTTAAACTTCATTCACGCAAAATTAGCAAATAATTCCGGGATTTTGGCATATAATTTGACTTTTTACCGACCCGGACAAATATTAAAACTGAATCATATGAAGAAAGGTATCATTACAGTATTGCTTTCGGTGCTTGTGAGCGGTCTGACCGCCTATGCCATCGTGAAGACGGCCTCTCCCGCTCCCTCCGAGAGCCAGGAGGTCGTATATTCCCAGGACGGACAGACCGTCAGGACTGTCAATTTGTCACTGTCCGACTATCCTGATTTCACCTATGCCGCCGAGACGGCCGTCGAGGCCGTCGTCTACGTCAAGGTGACCATCCAGAGCCGCCAGTCCAGCGGCCCTTCGCCGATGGACGACCTCTTCCGTTACTTCTTCGGTGAGGATCCCTACGGCGGCCGCGGCTACCGCGGCGGGCAGGCCCCGGCGCGCCAGGGCAGCGGTTCCGGCGTGATCATCCGCCCGGACGGCTACATCGTCACGAACAACCACGTGGTCGAGAACGCCAGCACCATCGAGGTGACCCTCAACAACAACAAGACCTACGAGGCCACCGTCGTCGGCACCGACCCGGCCACGGACGTCGCCCTGATCAAGATCGACGCCACCGGCCTGCCGACCGTGCAGTTCGCCGACTCCGACCAGCTCCGCCTCGGCGAGTGGGTGCTCGCCATCGGCAGCCCGCTGGGCGAGGAGCTCCGCTCCACCATCACCGCCGGCATCGTCAGCGCCAAGGGCCGTTCGATGCCCAACTACGACGGCCAGTTCAAGATCGAATCCTTCATCCAGACCGACGCGGCCGTCAATCCGGGCAACTCCGGCGGCGCCCTCGTCAACAAGCAGGGCGAGCTGGTGGGCATCAACACCGCCATCGTCTCCACGACCGGCTCCTTCGCCGGCTACTCCTTCGCCGTCCCTTCCAACATCGTCAAGAAGGTGGTCTCCGACCTGATCGACTTCGGCTCCGTCAAGCGCGCGATGCTCGGCATCTCCGGCGCCACGGTGACCGAGGAGATCATCAAGCAGCAGAAACTTGACGTCAAGGCCCCCGAGGGAGTCTACGTGGATGAAGTCGTCTCCGGCGGCGCGGCCGACAAGGCCGGTGTCAAGAGCGGCGACGTGATCGTCAGCATCGACGGGACCAAGACCGCCACGATGCCCGAGCTGCAGGCCAAGGTCAACAGCTACCATCCGGGCGACAAGGCCACGGTCAAGGCCCTGCGCGGCGGCAAGGAAGTCGATTTCACCGTGTCCTTCACCGACGGCAACGTGGCTGACGGCACCGTGAGCAGCGAGGGGACCGTGGCCTTCTACGGCGCCCAGCTCAAGGCCGCCGAGAACGGCGTGCTGATCGTCTCGGCCGGCAACGGCAAGCTGGCGCGCGCCGGCGGCGAGGACGGGTTCGTCATCCGCTTCGTCAACGACCAGAAGGTCTCCAAGCCGCAGGATGTCATCGACATCGCCAAGAAGAGCAAGCGCTCCATCTTCATCGAGGGTGTGACCGCGAACGGCCGTCCCGGCTACTTCGGCTTCGGCAAGGACGAGTAGTCCTCCGGCCCCTGTTGAAAAGTAACCCGAAAAAATCCCGCGTGAGTGTGAAACTTACGCGGGATTGTTCCGTATAATTGGATGGAAATACACAAGTCATTCTTTTTTGAGAGGATATGAGACAACTTAAGATCACGAAATCCATCACCAACCGCGAGAGCGCATCCCTGGACAAATACCTCCAGGAGATCGGCCGCGAGGAGCTGGTGTCCCCGGAAGAGGAAGTCGAACTCGCCCAGCGCATCCGCAAGGGCGACCAGGAGGCGCTCGAGAAGCTGACCCGCGCCAACCTGCGCTTCGTCGTGTCCGTGGCCAAGCAATACCAGAACCAGGGCCTGAGCCTTCCCGACCTGATCAACGAGGGCAACCTCGGCCTGATCAAGGCCGCCGAGAAGTTCGACGAGACCCGCGGCTTCAAGTTCATCTCTTACGCCGTGTGGTGGATCCGCCAGTCCATCCTGCAGGCCCTGGCCGAGCAGAGCCGCATCGTGCGCCTGCCGCTCAACCAGGTGGGCTCGCTCAACAAGATCAACAAGGCCCTCGGCAAGTTCGAGCAGGAGAACGAGCGCCAGCCGTCCACGGACGAGCTCGCCGAGATGATCGACATTCCCAAGGACAAAATCGCCGATACACTCCGCGTGTCCGGCCGCCACGTCAGCGTGGACGCCCCGTTCGTCGAGGGCGAGGACAACAGCCTGCTGGACGTGCTGCCCAACGACGACTCCCCGAGCGCCGACAGGGGCCTCACCAACGAGTCCCTGAGCACCGAGATCGAGCGTGCGCTGCAGATCCTCACCCCGCGTGAGCGCGAGATCATCAAGAGCTTCTTCGGCATCGGATGCCAGGAGATGACCCTCGAGGAGATCGGCGAGCGGCTCGACCTCACCCGCGAGCGTGTCCGCCAGATCAAGGAGAAGGCCATCCGCAAGCTCAAGAAGCCCTCTGCCAGCAAACTCCTCAAGACCTATCTCGGCTGATGACACCCGAGCAATTCCTCGCCGCGAAGGCCTCAGAGGCCGTCAAGGCTGTATACGGTGCGGACGTCGCGCCGGAGGCGCTGCAGGTCCAGGTGACCCGCAAGGAGTTCGAGGGGGATTTCACCCTTGTGGTCTTCCCGCTGCTGCGCGTCACGCGCCAGAGCCCGGACGCCACGGGCTGCGCCCTGGGCGACTGGCTCGTCGCCAACTGCCCCGAGGTAGCCGCCTACAACTCCGTCAAGGGTTTCCTGAACCTCAGCCTGTCCAATCTCTACTGGCGTGAGGCCCTGGCCGCCATCGCCGGCGACAGCGCGTACGGGCAGCTGCCCGCAACGGGCCGCCGCGTGATGGTGGAGTTCTCCTCGCCCAACACCAACAAACCCCTGCACCTGGGCCACATCCGCAACAACCTGCTGGGCGCCTCGGTCTCCGACCTGCTCAAGGCCGCCGGCGATGAGGTGATCAAGGCCACGCTCGTCAATGACCGCGGCGTGCATATCTGCAAGTCGATGTACGCCTGGGAGCAGCGCTTCGACGGCGCCACCCCCGAGAGCACCGGCAAGAAGGGAGACCACCTCGTGGGCGACTGCTATGTCGAATTCGCCAAGATGGAGAAGGAGGACCCGTCCGTGATGGACAAGGTCCACGAGATGCTCGTCAAGTGGGAGGAGGGCGACCCTGCGGTCCGCAAGCTCTGGGAGATGATGAACGGCTGGGTGTTCGCCGGTTTCGAGCAGACCTACAAGGCCCTCGGCATCACCTTCGACCGCACGTATTATGAGCACGAGACCTACCTGCTCGGCAAGGAGCTGGTGCAGCGCGGCCTGGATATGGGCGTGTTCGTCAAGGATCCGGACGGCTCGGTGTGGTGCGACCTCACCGCCGACGGGCTGGACCGCAAGCTCCTGCTCCGCTCCGACGGCACGTCCGTCTATATCACGCAAGACCTCGGCACGGCCGAGCGCCGCTTCAGCGAATACAAGCTCGACTCCCACATCTACGTGGTGGGCGACGAGCAGAACTACCATTTCCAGGTCCTCAAGCTCATCCTCAAGAAACTGGGCTTCGACTGGGCCGACCAGATCTTCCACCTCTCCTACGGGATGGTGGAGCTGCCCGAGGGCAAGATGAAGTCCCGCGAGGGGACGGTGGTGGACGCCGACGACCTCATCGAGAAGATGTACGAGGAAGCCAAGGCCACTTCCGAGGAGAGCGGCAAGCTGGAGGGGATCTCCGACGAGGAGAAGGAGCGGCTCTACCGCCAGATCGGCCTGGGCGCGCTCAAGTACTTCATCCTCAAGGTGGACCCCAAGAAGAAAATGCTCTTCAACCCCAAGGAATCCATCGATTTCAACGGCAACACCGGTCCCTTCATCCAGTACACCCACGCCCGCATCTGCTCGATCCTGCGCAAGGCTGCGGAGCGCGGCCTGACGGCGGCGCTCAACCCCGCCGTGGAGCTGAGCCCGAAGGAGGTCCGCCTCGTGAAGATCCTGGGCGCCTACCCGCAGAAGGTGGCCGAAGCCGCCGCTGCGCTCTCTCCCGCCGTCATTGCGAACTACAGCTATGACCTTGCGAAGGAGTTCAACCAGTACTACCACGAAACCCCGATCCTCCGCGAGCCGGACGGGGAGGTGCTCAAGATGCGTCTCGAGCTCATCTCCACGCTCGCCGGCGTGCTGCGTCGGGGGATGAAGATCCTCGGCATTGACCTACCCGACCGAATGTAATATCCCGACTTCCGTCGCGGAAGTCCAGAAGCTGGGCTGGGACTACATCGACGTCATCCTCTTCACCGGAGACGCCTTCGTGGACCATCCCAGTTTCGGCTCGGCCTGCATCGCGCGGTACCTGGAGAAAGCCGGGTACCGCGTGGCGGTCGTGCCGCAGCCGAACTGGCGGGACGACCTGCGGGATTTCCGCAAGCTGGGCGCTCCGCGGCTGTACTTCGCGGTCAATGCCGGCGCGATGGACTCGATGGTCAACCACTACACGGCCGCCAAGCGCCTGCGGCACGACGACGCCTACACGCCCGAGGGGCGTTTCGGCCAGCGTCCTGACCGCGCGGTGACCGTCTACACGCGGATCCTCAAGCGGCTCTGGCCGGAGGTGCCGGTGGTCATCGGCGGCGTGGAGGCCTCGCTGCGGCGCCTCACGCACTACGACTACTGGGACGACCGCCTGATGCCTTCGGTGCTCGTGGACAGCGGGGCCGACTGGCTCTGCTACGGGATGGGCGAGCGTCCGATGCTCGAGCTCACGAAAGCCATCGAGGCCGGCCGCAATCTGCGGCAAATCGAACAGATCCCCCAACTTGCCTTTTACCGTACTGGCAGGATCGGCTCCGCTGCGCCGGAAGAGCCTCTGAAAACTTCGCTTCGCTCATCCCTCCCACAGCCTTCGGCTGCGGGCCCCTCCCATTTACGAGGCCATGGGTGGCCACGGTTTTCAGAGGCTCTCCCGGACTCCGCTTCGCCGATCCTGCTGCATTCGTATGAGAAGTGCTGCCGGGATAAGGTCGCGTTCGCGGAGAATTTCCGGGAGATCGAGATCCAGGCCAACGTGCTCCACCCCCGGACGCTGATCGAGCCGGTGGGGGAGGGCTACGTGCAAGTCAACCCGATGTACCCGCCGGCCACGACCGAGGAGATGGATGCCTGCTGGGACCTGCCCTTCACCAAGCTCCCGCACCCACGCTACAAGGGCAAGCGCATCCCGGCCTACGACATGATCAAGGATTCGATCATCACGCACCGGGGCTGCTTCGGCGGCTGCAACTTCTGCACGATCGCGGCACACCAGGGCAAGTTCATCCAGTCGCGCAGCGAGAAGTCCATCCTGGACGAAGTGCGGCGCCTGGCGGCGATGCCCCAGTTCCACGGCAACATCTCCGACCTGGGCGCCCCCTCGGCCAATATGTACGGGATGCACGGCCGCAACCTGGAGCTTTGCGCGAAGTGCCGGCGCCAGACCTGCATCTTCCCGAAGGCCTGCCCCAACCTGGACCGCTCGCACGCACGCCTGCTGAAGCTCTACGAGGCGGTGGACGCCGTCAAGGGCGTGCGCCATTCGTACGTCAGCAGCGGCGTGCGATACGACCTGTTCCTGGATGAGAACGGCTTCCTGGACGAGACCGGCAAGCCGTACCTGCGCGAGCTGATGCTCAAGCACACCTCCGGGCGGCTCAAGGTGGCCCCGGAGCACACGGAGGACAAGGTCCTGTACTATATGGGCAAGCCGTCCTTCCGCCTGTTCGAGCGCCTGCGTATCGAGTTCGACCGGATCAACCGGGAGAACGGGACGCACACCGGACTGGTCCCGTACTTCATCTCCTCGCACCCCGGCTGCACGCTGGAAGATATGCGCCGGCTCGCTGCAAATCCTTGTCTGAAAGGGATTTGGATGGAGCAGGTGCAGGACTTCATGCCCACCCCGATGACCTCCTCCTCGGTGATGTTCTGGTCGGGGATCGACCCCCGGACGATGAAGCCCGTTTTCGTGGAGCGTGATTCTTCGAAAAAAAAGGAACAGAAGGCATTCTTTTTTAGAAAAAAGTAATTATACTTGCAGCAAAATCTAACCTCTATGGCTAAGGACAACAAAAAGCGCCACATCGTAAGCTACGAAAATATGTCTCCCGAGCTCGCTGCTGCTTTTGCGGAGAAATACCCGAAGGGATTCAGTGACTATCTTCCCGACCTCACCAAATATACCAAGCCTGACGGCACGCCTTTCTACGCCGTGCTGATCGAGATTCCGGATGCCATCTATCTGGTCAAGATCAAGGTCCAGATCGACAACGCCGACGACATCGAGCGCTGGCTGGAGGGCGAGGAGGAGGCCGAGGTCGAGTCCGTGGCCGGCACCACTTCCGCCGCCGCTTCGGACGGTGAGACCCTCCCCGACGACAACATCTCCCAGTATGGCGGAGATGATGATGGAGCGGATGCCTAGTGCGCCCCTTCCTGCGACATATTCCTGAACACAGCAAACTTTTCCTGCTGAGTCTGATGGTCGGCGTGCTCTCCGGGTGCGCCGCCGTCATTCTGGACTGGTCCATCCACACGGTGCGGCGTCTGCTCAACCAGCAGTTCCACGCCGCCTACGACTGGCAGTACCTGGTCCTGCCGGGCATCGGCATGCTGATCTCGCTGCTGCTGGTCCGTTACGTGATCCGGGACAACATCGGCCACGGCGTGACCAAGGCCCTGCTGGCCGTGTCCCGCAACGACTCGAAGATCAAGCCGCATAATATGTGGTCGTCGATGCTGACCTCCAGCATCACGATCGGCTTCGGCGGCTCCGTGGGCGCCGAGGCGCCGATCGTCTACACGGGCGCCGCCATCGGCTCCAACCTCGGCCGGGCCTTCGGCCTGTCCTACCGCAACATCACGCTGCTGCTGGGTTGCGGTGCCGCCGGCGCCGTGGCCGGCATCTTCAAGGCCCCGCTGGCCGGGGTGCTTTTCACGCTGGAGATCCTGCTCTTCAACGTGTCGATGACCTCGCTGCTGCCGCTGCTGGGCTCCACGATTTCCGCCACGGTGGTCTCGTACATTTTCCGGGGTCAGACCCCGGTGTTCGCCTGCACGCTGACGCCCTTCTCGATGGGAAATATCCCGTTCTACATCATCCTGGGCGTGTTGGGGGGCTTCGGTTCGCTCTACTTCATGCGCACGACCCTCCGGCTGGAGGACCGCATCGGCAAGATCGCCAACCCGTATCTCCGATGGGGGATCTGCGCCCTGGCGCTGGGCTTGCTGATCTTCCTTTTCCCGCCGCTCTACGGCGAGGGCTACGACTCGCTGGGCCTGCTGCTCAACGGGCAGGACTTAGCGTTGGAGAACCGCACGGTGATGGCTTTCCTGCTGGACTGGCGCTGGGGCGTGCCGCTGTTCTTCGCGCTGATCTTCTTCCTGAAGGTGCTGGCGATGACGGCCACCAACGCCGGCGGGGGCGTCGGCGGTACTTTCGGTCCGACGCTGTTCGCCGGGGCCATCCTCGGCTTCGTGGTGTCTCGGTGCCTGAACCTGCTGGGCCTGGACGTGCCGGAGCAGAATTTCGTGCTGGTGGGGATGGCCGCGCTGATGGCCGGCGTGATGCAGGCGCCGATGACGGCGATCTTCCTCATTGCGGAGATCTCCGGCGGCTACCAGCTGCTGATTCCGCTCATCCTGACCTCGACCGTGACCTTCGGTACGGTGCGGCTTTTCGAGAAGTATTCCATCTACACCAAGCGTATTGCGCAGAGCGGTGACCTGCTCACGCACGACAGCGACCAGGCTGTGCTGACGCTGATGCACGTGGATGCGCTGATCCGCGACAAGTATCCGCGGGTGCAGATCGACGCTTCGCTGCGCGAAATCGTCTCCATAGCCGCGCAGACGGATGCGGCGGTGATGGCGGTGCTGGATGCGGAGGGGCGTTTCCAGGGGATGGTGGACCTGACCGCCGCCCGCAAGGTCCTGCTGGATCCCTCGAAGTACGACACCTACCACGTCTACAACATCATGGAGTCGGCCCCGGACTTCATCTATGTCGGGGAGAAGATGGATTCGGTGATGAAGAAGTTCGACCAGACGGGCGCCTGGCGTCTGCCGGTCGTCGACGCAGACCGCCACTACCTCGGCTTCATCTCCACCTCGCGCCTGCTCGCCGCCTACCGCAACGAGCTCAAGCAGATCGCTTCCGAAGACTAGTTTCTCCTCCCCGGAATGCTGCTCGCAGGCAGCTGCCCCCGTCTCGGCTTCCGTCCTCGCTTCCCGCTGACGCGGGAACCGGATTCGGCGGAGCGAATCCTGCTGCGGCCGAGCCTTCGCCGGGGGCACTGCCTGTCTCGCTTTAGCATTCCGGGAGAGGGTTATTGGAAAAATGCTTATCTTTAGACGATAATTTCTGATGTTATGAGAAAAACCATTTTGCTTTTCGCGTTAGTGTCCTTCGTCCTGTCGGCGTGTGGGCCGAAGAAGGAAGTCCTTTTCAACGGTAAGAACCTGGACGGCTGGGTGTATTTCGTGGCGGAGACGGTGCAGGATGCATCGGCCCCCGCCGAGCCGACCTTCAGTGTCCAGGACGGCGCGCTCCACGTCAGCGGGACGCCCAACGGCTATATCCGCACGGAGAAAAAGTACGGCGACTATGTCCTTCACGTGGCGTGGCGCTGGACCGAGGGCCGTGCGGACAGCGGCATCTTCAACCGCCTGCAGGAAGGCGACAAAGTCTGGCCCACCGGCATCCAGATGCAGATGCGCGAGCGCGACTTCGGCTTTTTCTTCAGCGGCATTCCGCTGGAAGGCGTCGAGGGAGAGCGCTCCTGGCGTAAGCCGCCGCTGGAGGAGCAGGATCCCGAGAAGGCAGACGGGGAGTGGAACGAGACCGTCATCGTCTGCAAGGGAGGCAAGATTTCCGCAATTGTCAACGGCGAGTTGGTCAACGAGGCAGTCGCCGAGGCCACGGAAGGCTATATCGGCTTCCAGAGCGAAGGTGGTCCCATCGAGTTCCGCGATATTTACTTAATGTCGCTGTAAAAGCCTATGCGGGTTGTCATCCAGCGGGTTCGGAGCGCCTCGGTGACGATCGGCGGGCGGCAGTGCTCGGCCATCGGGCCGGGTCTGCTGATCCTGCTGGGGATCGGCCACGAAGACGGCCCGGAGGACATCGACTGGCTGGTGCGCAAGGTCTCCGGCCTGCGGATCTTCGACGACGAGGCCGGTGTGATGAACCGCAGCGTCGTCGAAGCCGGGGGAGAGGCCCTCGTCGTGAGCCAGTTCACCCTGATGGCTTCGACCAGGAAAGGCAACCGGCCGTCCTATATCGGAGCGGCCGGCCATGAACTTGCCATCCCTCTTTACGAAGCATTTTGCGCAGCCCTCTCGGCCGCCATCGGCCGCCAAGTTGGCACGGGCGAATTCGGCGCGGACATGCAGGTGGCCCTCGTCAACGACGGCCCCGTCACCATCTGCATCGACTCCCGCAACCGGGTCTGAGCCCGCCTCACTCCTGGCTGTCAAGCGCACGCCGGACAGCCCTCCGCAGGCGTCCCTCGCCGTAGCCGACGGTGATATCGTGGATGATGCCTTCCGGAGAGATAAGCACGAAGGTAGGGATTCCGTTGGTCCCGTAGGCCCGGACGCTGCCGGAAGACCCGTTCGGGTCGTTCCAGTCGTGCCAGGAGATGCCGTGCCCGGCGGACGCTTCCTTCCAGATCCTTTCCTTGTCCAGGCTGACGCTGACCACCTCCAGCCGGTCCTGGAACTCCCGGCTCACGGCCCCCAGTTCGGGGACGGCCTTCAGGCAAGGACCGCAGCCGCGGCTCCAGAAATCCACCAGGACCCATTTCCCGGCGAAGCCGGAGAGCCGTACGGACTTCCCGTCCCGATCCACGTAATCGTATGCAGGGACCGGATCGCCGCTGCTCACGGTCTTGACGGGGTTGAGGTACTGGAGCATCTCCATACCTTCCCGGGTGGCCTTCTGGTCATCCGAGAGGCGCTCATACAAGCGTAGCAGGGCCTTGCGGTTGTCGCGCCCGTAGTATGAAGAAAAACGGGCCTCTTTGTACAACTGCTCCAAGGCATATTGGCCAATTTCCTCGGTCTCCAGCAACTCCAGCCTTTGCCGTGACAAACGCTCGCTGATCCCGTTGCTGGCTTCCAGGTCCTGCTGGGCCAGCTTCCTCAAGGAATCCTGCTGCGCCGGGGTATGCTCTTCCCCATAGAGCTGGTACATGACGTGATACCGGTGGGCCTGGATGTCATCCAGGGTATTCCAGTCCTCCCGGGACATCTTCCGGATGAAGCGCTGGCGCAGCTGCTGGTCCCGGACGGGGCTGTCGATCCGGGCGGTCCGCAGGTGAGCGGCTTCGCCTTTGATGCGTACGGTGACTCCCGGCTCCAGATATAGCTCGGGCCCGACATTCACGACGTCGGCGGGGATGATTCCTTCGTGCCGTAAATCATGGTGGCGTTCTAGGATCACCTGATACCGATTCCCGTCGGGCGGGAGGGAATCCAGCCGGAAGGAGAAGCGCCCGTCGCGCAACGTATCCACCTGGACCCGGATGCCGACCTCACCTTCATGGTGGGAAAGGCTTGCGTATACCCGGTCGTCCGGATCCAGACCGGACGCTTCGCCCAGGATCAAGGCGCCGCCGGCGGGCGCCTTCGGTGCGCAGGCGGCCAAGGCCAGCAGCGGGAAGAGGAGTAGGAGCTTGTATTTCATTTTCAAGGAGTTGCGGATTAACCTTCGGAAAAACCTCCGAAGGTTAATCCATAAGTTGTTGATAATCAGTATTACCTCCTGATAATCCGGTAGAAACCGGGGCGCCGGAGGACCGGAATGAACAGGAAGCCGGGCCGCTCATTCTTTGACATCTGGAAGACGACCGGGAACTGGTAGGTGACCTTGACGGGTTTGCCGTCCTGGAAGCCGGGCTCCCATTTCGGAGAGGAATTGATGACGCGGAGCGCCTCGGTGTCCAGCGCCGGGTTCACGCCGCGCAGGACCTTGACGTTCCGGACTACACCGTCTTCGCAGACATCGAAGGCGACCATCACGCGGCCTTGGATCTTCTGGTCTTTGGCTTCTTTCGGGTAGGTCAGCCGTTCGGCGACCCATTTGGCGAACGTGGCGGCATCGTTGCCCTGGAAGGTCGGTTTCTGCTCGACCTGCGCGAAAGGAATGCTGTCATGAGGGTCATTCTCCATGGAGACCTTCAGGTACGCCTGGACCTGCCGGCCGCTCTCCGGGTCGACAGCGTTCGTTGCGGGGCCGAGCGTCGTTTTGTTGTTCTGCAGCTGGAAGAAGACCGGGAACATGTAGGTGACATTGACAGGCTTGCCGTCCTGGAGGCCGGGCTCCCATTTCGGGGAGGCGCTGATCACGCGGAGTGCTTCGGCGTCCAGCATCGGGTTGACGCCGCGCAGGACCTTGGCGTCGCGGACCACACCGTCATCGCAGACGGTGAATTGGACCAATACGCGACCCTGCAGGCGTTCTTTCTTGGCGCCTTCCGGATAGAGCAGCCGCTCTGCGACCCATTTGCTGAAGGTGACAGCGTCGTTACCTTGGAAGGTGGGTTTTTTCTCGACCAATGAGAACGGAACGACGGTCTTGCCCGTGGTGTCAGGCGCTGCGACAGTCGCGTCGGAAGCATCGGAGCGGATCTCCGCCCGGGCGGGGTTGCACAGGAACATGGTCCCTGCAAGGAAGGGGAGGAGCGCGACGTAGGCAAGGCGCATCCAGCCCGAAGTGTTTTTGTGCTGCATCATGGCGATTCTTTGTTTGAGTTTGGCGTGGTTGAAGCCGTTGGCCAGGGAGAAGCGCTGCTCTCCCACGGCTTTCCGCACCAGGAGTAATTGATATTGGGTAGCATCGATGCCTTGGTTGAGGAGGCCTTCGTCGGCCTCGTATTCGTGGAGGAGCCGCAGCTCTGCGCGGGCAATCCACACCAGCGGGTTGAACCAGTGCAGGGCGGTGACCGCGCTCATCAGCAGGACGTCCAGGGAGTGGTGGCAGCGGATGTGCTGCAGCTCGTGGGAGAGGATGGCAGGGTAGTGCTCATAGTCCGTGCGGCTCATTACGACCCGGCGACCCCAACTGAAGGAGGGGACATCGCGGTCTACGAGCGTCAGGCGACAGCCCTCGCAAGGCTGCGGGGTGCCGCTGCGGATGATGCGCCGTGTCCGCAGGACGGACAGCAGGCAGAGCAGCAGGACAGCGGCCACACCGGCCAGATAGAGGGCGGTGAGCCAGGGGAAAGGGGGCGCCGATGTGCCGACCGGCTCGCCGAGCGCCTCCAACGTCCCGGTGGATACGGGTACCGCCGTCTCCGCGAGAAAAACCGTGCGCAGACGAAGCGCCGGCAGCAGGTGGCAGGCCACCGTGCCGGACAGCAATGCGATGCGGTTGAAGCGGAACAGGGTGGTCCGCCGCATCACCAGCAGGTAGAAGGCGTAGAAGATGGCGAGGTACAGGCTCGCGCGCCCGAGATATAAGAGGGACGGGGTCATGCCTTGCGTTTGTTTTCGATGGTGGCGATCAGTTGCTTGAGCTCCTCGAGGTCCATCTTGTCGTCCTCGACGAACTGGGACACGAGCAGCGAATAGGAATTGTCATAGTAGCGGGCCACGAAGTCTCCGACCGTCGTGCCCCGGTACTCCTTCTCAGAGATGGCCGGGGAGTAGCAGAAGCTGTTGGCCATGGGCTTGCGCTTCAGGAACCCCTTCTCTTCCAGGAACTTGACCTGGGTGGCTACGGTGTTGTACGAAGGCTTCGGATCCGGGATCCGGGCCACGATGTCACGGATGAACAGGTCGCCGTTCGCCCAGACGATCTGCATGATTTCTTCTTCTTTGGCGGTGAGTCGTGCTTTCATATATGCAGGGTTTCTCACTGCAAATATAAACACTTTTTTCGAATCTCCTAATTTTTTTAGGAGTTTTCCGAATTAATTTAGTAGACGTCTTCAATCCGGCAGTTGAACGTGGCGGCGATACCCGGCCCCGGGGGCAGATCCGCAAGAAATCGGTTTCTGGTGTAGATGTCGCTGCGGATCTCCCCCTGAAAAGAGCCTTGAAGGTCAGAAAGAGAAGGGGATCCGCACCCAGACTATGCTCAGAACCCGATATGGTGCGGATCTGTCCGGAAGACATCCGTTCCATCACCAACATCCTGGCCTTGGTCGCTTTCGCCGTCGGCGTAGAAATTTGGGTGGACGCATTGATGGCGACCCATCTTCATCTGATTGTCTTTGGCGAAGAATCAAAAGTGCTGGAACTGGCACGGCGTCTCAAACTGAGGATCACCAAGTACCATCGTTGTAAATACCGGGGGAGAGGCCCTTTGTTCGATCCTCCGGTTTTCCGCTGAGCCGGCAGACATTCTCCATTTTTCGCAGGCCGGAGTGGCCGGGCGTAAGGAAATGTTTCTTACCTTTACGGAGTTTTACCTTAAAGACTTAGCGTTGGTTATGAAATTTGTATCCGCACGTTTCATGGTCTTGTTCTGCTGCCTGATCATGCTTTTCGCATCCTGCGAAAAGAATCCCGTCCTAGTGCGTTTCGTTTCGGATGGGTTAGAGGATGAGACCGTCGTCCCGACCGAGGACCAGTTGGGCGTGAGCGTGACCGCGGACTATCCGGCGGCCGTGCTCAGCCAGTTTGCCGAAGGCTCCACCGGCGCGGCGCTGCTGAAGCGCCTGCCCGGTTTCTCCGCCACCCTGGGGCGCAGCACGAAACTGGTCGTCATCAAGGGAAGCGACATCCAGGAGGGCTCCCCGTTGCTCTCCGGGGAGCAACTCGCGCAGATGGCCCGCATCTATCTCGACGGGGGCTGTGTGGCCCTCGAGACGCCCACGCTCTCCCAAATCCAGACCCTGATGGATGCCCTGCAAGGCGCCGTCACGGACCTGAAGCAGGAGGAGTGGCTGTATAAATACGGCGTGGACGCCTCCTGGCTGGAGGAGCGGGACCGGACGCGCCTGGCCAACCTGAGCAGCGTCGCCACGCGCGCCGGCGCGGAGGGCGCGGACGCAATTGCCGCCGAAATGGTCATCCTGGGCCCGACCGAATACTTCTATCAGGAGCCCTTCAATCCCAACCCGAAAGTGACTACCTACGCCGTGGACGGGGAGGGCAACCGCCTGCTGGGCAGTACCCAGGAAGTATCCATCGAGAAGACGGAATACAACAGCGGCGTGATGGCGGATGCCGCCGCGTCCTGGCTCAACGACCTGGGCGTGATCCGAACGCAGCTGCCGCTCACCGGCGACGGTGCCGGCATCATCAACAGCCTGATGAGCGCCAGCGAGACCTTCACGCATTACAGCAGCTTCCTCGAGCGTACCGGTTCCAACTTCCCCTCGCACGCCGGCAACATCGCCACGACCTTCCGCTCCTGGGGCGTGCACAACCTGCTGGAGGACCGGGACTTCTATTATATCCGCCAGAGCGTGCTGCTCCAGTCGGCCGATCTTTTCCGGCGGGTCAGGGATTATGACGACATCACCTGGCAGAGCGCTACCGGTTACGGCGATTACAACCGCTGGTACGGCTCCTTCCTGTCGAAGTTCGAGACCTCGATGAGCCTGTCCGGCTCGGGAAGCATCCGCCTGGAGGAGGCGCTCCCGTATACCGACAACTCCAACAGTTCCATCACCATCACCTGCGGCCAGTCCTCGGCGAACACCGAGACCCTGGGCTGCTCCTGGAGCATCAATGCCGGAGGCAGCCCCGCCGGCCCGTCCGGCGGCATCAACTGGGGTGGCAACTACTCGCTCGGCCATACCGAGGGTACATCCTTCTCGATGGGTTTCTCCAAAACCTACAAGGACCTGGCCGTGAAGAAGAATACCGACGGGACCCGCGTCATCTGGACCTATGAGGGACACCTCCCGCAGTACCGCGAGGAGATCCGTGACGGATACATCTACTACTGCCACGAGTCGCCGGCCGACATCCTGGTCAACGACGCCAACCTCGACAACGAGATCTGCTGGTCGGTCTCCAACCCTACCGGCTTGTTCACACTCGACGTGACGATGGTGCCCGAGACGGCCGCCCTGCTGTACTCCCGGGAAGGCAAAGCAGGGAACAAACCCCACAAGTACGAGTACACGGCCAACGCCGAAAACCCAGATTTCCACTACCAGCTGTTGCAGCCCAACCGGAACATCCAGAACTGGCGGATGTACGTGACCATCGACGAATGGGAGGGTACGCCTGTGCCCGGTGCGCTCGGCTCCCTGGAGCAGAACCTCATCAGTTCCTTCCCCGTGGAGTTCAAGAAGGCCTTCTCCGTGGCTGACAAGACGGCCAGGAGCCTGCAGGTCATCACCGCCAACATCGCACACGCCAAGGAGGTCTTCACGGCCAGCAACGACATCCTGCTCAACTATGCCCAGTCCTGGGGCATCAAGCAATACACCATCCACTGGCGTTGCGACGACACCCAGAATGTCAGCCTGCAGGACAGCTACGTCGTGGCCCCGGTCCTGCATACGCCCTACAAGCTGCATGCGGTCGGCGGGTCGCAGACGTCCGCGTCCGAGGGCTACGGCAAGGCGCTTGACGACGACTTCAAGACCAAGTGGAAGGTGGAGCGCAAGGACAGGGACACGAAGGAGGATGCCTGGATCTTGGAGTTCACCTCCGAGGAGCCCATCCTCCCGGGGTCATTCACCGTGGTGATGGGCCCGGACATCGAGCAGAATCCCGACAATGCTCCCTACCGGTGCCTCCTGTACGGCTGGCTGGAGGATTCGGCGCGTTGGTCTTATGTCGGTGGTATGACCGACTACAATTTCGCGCTCACCAAGAACGGCGGCCATCTGACGGGCACGGTCGCACCTTCGATCCACGACATGAAATACAGCCGCTTCCGCCTGCTCGTGAGGGTGGACAGCTACGGCGCCTACGACGCGATGGAGATGAACGAGCTGGTGCTCAACGAGAAGAAGAAGTAGGCAGCAGGCGCAGGGAGATGCGGCCGCGGTCCAGGTCGACCGCGGTGACGGACACCCGGACCTGCTGGTGCAGTTTGACGACCTTGGTAGGGTCGGTGCCGCGGGGGCCCATCTGCGAGACGTGCACAAGGCCGTCGTCGTGGATGCCGATGTCCACGAACGCGCCGAAGTTGGTGATGTTGGTGACGATCCCCGGTAGCTCCATCCCGACCTTGAGGTCCTCGATGGTGTGGATGTCCTCCGCGAAGGAGAACTCCGCCGCCTGCTCACGCGGGTCCAGGCCCGGCTTGGCCAATTCCTTCAGGATATCGTTGATGGTGGGGAGACCGGCGGTGTCGGTGACGAAATCCTTCGCATGGATCTTCGCGCAGAGCTCCGCGTTGCCGACGAGCTGCTTCGTGGTCACGCCCAGCGAGCGCGCCATCCGGTCCACGATGCCGTAGGACTCAGGGTGTACGGCGGAGTTGTCCAGCGGGTTCTCCGCGTCGCGGATGCGCAGGAAACCCGCGCACTGCTCGAAGGCCTTCGGGCCCAGGCGCGGGACCTTGCGCAGCTCCGCGCGGCTACGGAACGCGCCGTGCTCGCTGCGCCAGGCGACGATATTGTCCGCCAGCGCGGGGCCGATGCCGGCCACGTAGGCCAGCAGGTAGGGGGAGGCGGTGTTGAGGCCCACGCCCACGGCGTTGACGCAGCTCTCCACGGTGTTGTCGAGCTTCTCTTTGAGAAGGGCTTGGTCCACGTCGTGCTGGTACTGGCCGATGCCGAGGTTCTTGGGGTCGATCTTGACGAGCTCGGCAAGCGGGTCCATCAGCCGCCGGCCGATGGACACGGCGCCGCGCACCGTCACGTCCTCGTCGGGGAACTCCTCCCGCGCGATTTCAGAAGCGCTGTAGATGGAGGCGCCGTCCTCGCTGACTGTCCATACTTTACATCCGTCAGGGAGCTGGATGCGGCGCATGAAGTCCTCCGTCTCGCGCGAGGCCGTGCCGTCGCCGATTGCGACGGCCTGGATGCCGTAGCGTTCCAGCATCTGCTGCACGGCCATGATGGATTTGACCTTCTCGTTCTGCGGCGGATGGGGGTAGATGATCGTGTGGTAGAGCAGATTGCCCTGCTCGTCCAGGCAGGCGATCTTGCAGCCGTTGCGGTACCCGGGGTCGATGGCCATCGTGCGCTTGGCGCCCACGGGGGCGCTCAGCAGCAGCTGGCGGAGGTTCTCGCCGAACACGCGGATGCTCTCCACGTCGGCCCGCTCCTTGGCCTCGCGCAGCACCTCACCGCTGATGGACGGCTCGAGCAGGCGCTTGAAGGAGTCCGCGACCGCCGTCTTGATCTGGTCGGCGAGCGGACCGGCCGGGTAGCCGTGTTCCTGGCAGAAGTCGTAGTAGATCTTGGCCCCGCACTTCTCGGGGTCGGCGTCGATCCCGACGTTGAGGAAGCCCTCGTTCTCCGCCCGCAGGATGGCGAGCAGGTTGTGCGAAGGGATGCGGTCCAGGGGCATCTTGAAATCGAAATAGCTCCGGTACTTGGCCGCCTCGGCGCTGTCGCGGCCGGCTTTGGTCACGCCGGCCGTGATCCGGCGCCGGCGGAAGATCCCGCGGAGGTTCTCGCGGATCACGGCCGTCTCGCTGAGGCGCTCCGCGACGATGTCGCGCGCCCCCGCGAGCGCCGCCTCCGCGTCCGCCACCTTGTCCGTGACGAACTTGCGGGCATCCTGCTCGGGGTTGCGCGTCTTGTTGTTCCACATCAGGTCCGCCAGCGGCTCCAGGCCCAGCTCCCGGGCGACCGTGGCGCGCGTGCGCCGCTTGGGCCTCCAGGGGAGGTAGAGGTCCTCCAGCTCCGTGGAGGAGACGGTCTTCTCGATCTTGGCGCGCAGCTCGTCCGTGAGCGCGCCGGCCTCGCCGATGGTGCGCAGGATGGTCTCCTTGCGTTTCTCCATCTCGGCGAAGACGTCCACCCAGTGGCGCACCTCCGCCACCTCCACGTCGTCCATCCCGCCGGTCTTTTCCTTGCGGTAGCGGCTGATGAAGGGGATGGTGTCGCCGTCCTCGAACAGGCCGGCGCAATTCTCTACCTGCCAGTCCTTCAGTCCGAGGAGGCCGGCGATATGCTGGATATAGATCTCTTTCATTGCTGAGCGGAGTGGAGTTTGCGGAAGCGCAGGGCGAGCACGCCCCAGAACGCCTCGCCGAAGATGCTGCCCGACATCTTGGAGGTGCCCTCCTTGCGGTTGACGAAGATCACGGGGACCTCGGCGATGCGGAAGCCCAGCTTGTGGGCGGTGTATTTGAGCTCGATCTGGAAGCCGTAGCCCTTCATACGGACGGCGTCCAGGTCCAGGGTCTCCAAGACCCTGCGGGAGTAGCAGACGAAGCCGGCCGTGCTGTCGTAGATCCGGAATCCCAGGATGGAGCGGACGTAGATGGAGGCGCAGTACGACATCAGGATGCGGCCCATCGGCCAGTTGACGACGTTGACGCCGTCGCAGTAGCGGGAGCCCACGGACATGTCGGCACCGCCCTCCGTGCAGGCCGCCAGCAGGCGGGGGAGGTCGGCGGGGTCGTGGGAGAAATCGGCATCCATCTCGAAGACATAGTCATAGTCGCGCTCCAGCGCCCACTTGAATCCCGTCACGTAGGCCGTCCCGAGCCCCAGCTTGCCGCTGCGCTCCACCAGGAACAGGCGGTCCGGGTGCGCGGCTTGCAGCGCCTTGACGGCGGCGGCCGTCCCGTCGGGGGAGCCGTCGTCGATCACGAGGATGTGGTATCCGCCCGGGATGGCGAAGACCGCGGCGATGATCTTGGCTATGTTCTCGATCTCGTTGTAGGTCGGGATGATGACGAGTTTCTTTTCCATATCACACAAAGATAGTTATTTATTCTTAACTTTGTCTCAGCACAAAACCGATTTGCCCTCATGAAGAAAAACCTGCTCCTGCTGCTCGCCTGCCTGGCCTGCCTGCCGCTGACCGCCAAGGTCATCTATGTCGCTCCGAACGGCCGGGACGCCAACCCCGGCACCCTCCGGGCCCCGATGGCCACGCTCCCCGCCGCTTATCAGAAGATGAATTCCGGAGACACGCTCTGTTTTCGGGCCGGGACCTATTATATCACTGATGCACAGGTGATGAAACAGGAGAGTTTGTATGCCTATGTCTTCGCCCTGGAGAAGGGCGGGACGGCTGCGCATCGCACTTGCATCATGGGGTATCCGGGAGAGCGTCCCGTCTTCGACTTCTCCGCGCTGCAGCTTGACGGACAGCACCGTTTCGCCGCATTCTACCTGGGTGCCGACTACCTGCATCTCAAGAATTTCGAAATCGTCGGCCTGCCCGTGCGCATCAAGGGGCATACGCAGTCCGAGTGCGTCTCGGCCCGCAAGGGCTCGCACTGCATCGTGGAGAACCTCTCGATGCACGACAACATGGCCATCGGCTTCTACCAGACTGCCGGCTCGTACAACCTGGTGCTCAACTGCGACGCCTACAACAATTACGACAACTACTCGGAGGGGGCCTACGGCGGCAATGTGGACGGCTTCGGTTTTCACATGGCCTACCCTTGGGAAGTCGGCAACGTGATCCGCGGCTGCCGCGCCTGGCGCAATTCCGACGACGGCTACGACCTCATCCACTGCGCCGCGCCGGTGGAGATCGACCATTGCTGGGCCTTCTACAACGGTTTCCAGCCCACGCCCGACCCGTATGACAACGAGACCTTCGAGAAGGCCGGCGACGGCAACGGCTTCAAAAGCGGGGGCTGGGCCCTGGGCGCGGGACCTACGCGCTGCCCGCCCATCTGTCCCAGCCACTTCATCCACCACTGCGTGGCCTACCGCAACAAGGTCAACGGTTTCGATTCCAACTACCACCTGGCCGGCAACCGCTGGGAGAACAACAGCGCCGCGATGAATCCGCGGGACTTCAACATGGTCAACCGCCGCGGTCCGGGTGCCGGAGAGAACCAGCGGGTTCCGGGCTACGACCACATCCTGACGGCCAACCTGTCCTGGCATACGGGCGGGGAGGACCTCGCTCTGTGTGACGAGACGAAGTGCACCCTGCGGGACAACGAGTTCGGCACCATCTCCGTGGAGGAGGGGGCCGCGATGTTCGTGTCCACGGACCCGCGCGACCTCTACCTGCCGCGCGACGCGGAGGGCAATCTCCCGCAGATGCCTTTCCTGCGCGCCAAACCCGGCACGCGCCTGCAGGAGAACCAAATCGGCTGGGCCTGGTAGCGCCCCGGCGCGTGAAAGACTTTCACAAAAACAATTGCAGGATAGTATTTTTTCAAAAAATCTTTCTATATTTGCAGTCCCGTTTGGAGAGATGCTCGAGTGGCTGAAGAGGCACGTCTGGAAAGCGTGTGACCGTCAAAAACGGTTCCAGGGTTCGAATCCCTGTCTCTCCGCAGCAAGCGCCGCACAATGTGCGGCGCTTTGTCGTTTCCATAGGACGGAATCCGAATATTTTGTAAATTTGGACCGATGGATCCGCGATTCGACACACGTTTCTTCGAGCAGTATGCTCAGATCTCGCTCTCGGCCCTGCTGGGGAGCGAATACGACTGCCTGGTCAACCGGGACCGCCCGGACCTGCAGAGCGCGGGCAGCTGCGGACTTGGCATCGAGGTCACGCGCGCGATGGAGCAGAGCAAGCACGCGCACCTGCAGATGCTGCAGGACGTCGCGGGCCTGTCGGATGCGCCGCGCGACGAGGACCTGTCGCGGATCCTGGAGACGGGCTATGCCTACGGCCTGGGCGCCGGGCGGTACGTCGGCGTGAAGGAGCTGGCCTACTGGAACCTGGCCCTCCCGATGCGCCGCATCCTGGAGAGCAAGGTCTCCAAGGTCAGCGGCGGTTTCTACGGGAAGTTCGACAGGATGGGCCTGTTCGTGTTCAGCCGCGAGAATCTCAACGTGCCGGAAGCCCTGAGCGCCATGCGCTACACGCTGCTCCTCCAGGTCGGACTGGACACGCGCTATGACCGGCTGTATCTTGCGGACGTGGACGACCTCTTCGTGTGCAATCTCGAGGACGGTCTCAAGGAGAATGCGCGCCTGGTCCGCCACCCGATCACCCAGGAGCAGCGGAAAGCTTTCTTCGACGAGGCCATCCGCCGCCAGCAGCCTTGAGCCTTCGCGCGGTGGCGCTGCTGATGCGCGTGCAGATTCGGCGATTATTTCGTAAATTTGGGTCTTGAAACCCGTCAAACCGAAAACTGCATATGGACAACATCGACAAAGTCCTCGCGTACAACCGCGAATTCGTGGCCTCGAAGGGCTACGAGGCCCATCTGACCGACAAGTTCCCCGACAAGAAGTTGGCAGTGCTCAGCTGTATGGACACGCGCCTGTCCGTGCTGTTGCAGGAGGCCCTGGGCCTGCGCAACGGCGACGCGAAGGTGATCAAGAACGCCGGGGCGCTGGTCCCGTCGCCCTGGGATTCCGCGATGCGCAGCCTGATTGTGGCCGTGTATGAGCTGGGCGTAGAGGAGATCATGGTGGTGGCGCACACCGGATGCGGTGCCTGCCATATGGGTTTCGACCATTTCCGGGACGAGATGCTCCGCCGGGGCGTCCCTGCGGCTGCCCTGCAGCGCACGGACGTGAACCTGGATGCCTGGCTGGAGGGCTTCCACGACACGGAGAAGTCCGTACGCGACACGGTGGCCGCCATCGCCGGCCATCCGCTGATGCCCGCCGACGTGAGCGTGCGCGGCTTCATCATCGATTCCGCCACCGGAGAACTGACCGAGGTGAAACAGTTGTTCTAGTAATGCCGATATGAGAAAGTTATTGCTCTTTGCCGTGCTGCTGGTGCTCGTGGCCGGCTGCCGCACCCGCAGCACCGAGCCCGACCTGGATGCGCAGTATGCCGCCACGCTGATCGCGCAGGGGGAGACGGTGCCGGATTTCACCCTCAATGACCTGGACGGCCGCCCGGTGCGCCTGTCCGACTTCCGCGGCCGGACGGTGGTGCTGGTGTTCTGGGCCTCCTGGTGCCCGGACTGCCGGGCGGAGATTCCCGAACTCAAGGAGATGCAGGCCGCGGCCGACCCTGACAAGCTGGCCTTCGTGTCGGTGTCGTTCGACCGTTCGCTCGACACGCTCAAGGCCTTCGTGGCGGAGCAGGGGCTGGGCGGCGTGCAGTTGTTCGATCCTGCAGGCAAGAAGGATTCCGCCGTGGGGGAGACCTTCGGCGTCAAATGGATCCCGTCTCTGTACGTGATCAGCCCGAAGGGGGAGGTGGTCCTGGGGACGGTGCTGGCCGGCAAGGTGGCCGCCGTGCTCAAGGGCAAGAGCCCGGCGGGCGTGAAGTTCAATCTCGGCCAGTTGTGCACGGACGAGTACTGCGCCCAGTAGCCTGCCGCTCCTCTCTGTAAGCATAGAATTCGTGGACCAGGCTCCGGTAGCCCAGCTCTTTGAGCTGCGCGTACCGGACCCGGTAGTTGGCCTTGTTGTGCCGGCCCGTGGCGAGGTAACGGAGATTCTGCTGCAGGTAGCGGTCGATCTCCCGGAGCCCGTCCGTGCGGTTGATCAGCGGGAAAAACCAGCGTGACCAGTTGAGCGCCTCGGGATCCTCATCCTCGAAGAACTTGCGGTTGAAATAGCGGATCAGCGCTTTCATTGCCGGCCCGGCATCCACGCCGTGGCGGATGCGCCAGCGCAGCAGCGAGCGCGCCTGGCGCCGGATCCGGTCCTTCATCTTGCGCCGGGTGGCGTCGGCGATGTCGATCTGGTCTCCCAGGCACTTGAATCCCAGGAAGTCGAAGGGCTCCCCGGGTGCGTAGACCCGCACCTTGTCGGGATTGACCGTCAGCCGGTATTTCTCCAGGAAACCCGCCAGCGTGGCGATGTGCTCCTCGAGCGCCCCGCGGTCCGGGGCGAAGAGGAGGATGTCGTCGGAGTAGCGGGCGTAGACGACCCCTGCGTCGGCGAAATGGCGGTCCACCTCCGCCAGGTAGATGTCTGCCAGGAAGGGGGAGGTGGGCGTGCCCGCCATCACCCCGCGCGGGCCGCGCACGAGGGCGCCGTCCGGCGTCCGGGCGCGGTCGTCGGCGAGCAGGGCCTCGAAGAAACGGTACAGCGGCGGATCGTCCGCCAGCACTTCGCGGAGGATGGGCAGCAGCAGGGGGATGGAGATGGAGTTGAAGTAGTCGTGGATGTCGAGCTTGTAGGCCCACATCGGGCGGCCGGCCACGGCGGCGACCACGCGCCGGACGGCGTCGTGGGCCGTCAGGCCGCGCCGGAAGGAGTAGCATCCGGGAGGGAGCTGGGCATCATAGCGGTAGAGCATCCAGGCGATGATCTTGAGGACCGCCATCTCGTCGGGCGGGAGACTGTAGACCACGCGCTTGCGGCCCGCGCCCGTCTTGTTGACCAGGTGGCGGGTGGGGAGGGACGGCGGCTCGCCGCGCGCATACCGTTCTGCTACAGGTAGATAAGATCCGTCAGCAACGAAGTCGTCGGCCTGCTCGAAGCCGTGCCAGTTGAAACGGCCTTTGCGCAGGCGGTACGCCAGGAACTCCTCCCAGGCTTCGGGCCGGCAGATCTGCTCGAGGATGCTCTCCATCAGGAAAAAAGAGAGAAGGGGAAGGCGTTTGAATCCGCAAAATTGCGGTTCACGGGACGTTACGCGGCCCGGCTGCCTGCAAAGCCGTCGCTGGGGGCCGCGCTGCATCCGCAGCAGGCGCAATCAGATTGCATCCCCTTCTCTCTGCGGGGGCTATGCGTTCATGAACCTGCGGATACGGCCGATCACGTACGACCGTTCGTTGGGCATCTGCGTGTAGAAGTTGATGTAGGGGAGTCCCATCTTCTTGGCGTACATCCGGGCGATCAGGTACTTGACGTTGCTGTCGTGGCTGCGCCCGCCGCCCAGCATCACGATGCCGGCGGGCGTGCCGCCGTCGTACAGGACGAAGGTGTACGGGGCGCCCCACTCCGCCTTGTATGCCTGCATCGGACGTTTCTTGTAGAGTTTGAACAGGTCCTCGGCGTATCCGGCGAGGTCCGTGACGGGGACGTTGCGGCGGACGCCGTACTGCGGGAATTCGGTGCTGAGGATCTCTGCGAAATAGGCGTTCCAGTCGGCGGGCGCCGGCTGAGCGGGCTGCGGGGCCGCCGCAGGTGCAGCGGCGGCGGGAGCGGCGGGCTTGGAGGCCGGCTGACCCTGCATCTGTTGCTTGATGGCATCGGAGGCGGCTTTGACCGCCACGTCCAGGAGCGATTTAAAGAGTCCCATAAGTTATTGGTTTGATTGAGAATATGCGGCTGTGTGCACACAAATATAGTCATTCTTGGCATATAACGGAAAAAAAGACGTAACTTTGGACTACCAATTCCATAAACCGCTTGCCATTATGCATTTCCGCTTCCATCTCCCGGCCTGCGCCGCACTCCTGTTAGCCCTTGCTCCCGTCAGTTACGCCCAGCTGTCCGGCGCGCTCGAACTCGAGCAGCGCGAGTGGCAGAAGAAGCTCGCGCCGCCGCAGCGGCCGTTCCCGCCGGCCATGCCGCAGGCGCCGCGCCGCAATGCACTGCAGGAGACCGACCCCGCGTTCTTCCGCACGGAGGACGCCCTGCGGGTCGGCGACCAGGTGCTCGCGTACCAGCGCGTGACGGGTGGCTGGCCCAAGAACACCGACATGGCGGCCCGCCTGACGGATGCCGAGATCGCCCGTGTCCGCGCCGAGAAGTCCCGTACGGACGACTCCACCATCGACAACAATGCGACCACGACGCAGATGGTCTATCTGGCCCGCCTGTGGCAGGCCACGCACGAGGAGCGCTTCCGCGACGGTTTCACGGCAGCCGTGGAGTACCTGCTCTCCGGGCAGTACGACAACGGCGGCTGGCCGCAGTTCTGGCCGGATATGTCCGGCTACCAGCGGCATATCACCTTCAATGACAATGCAATCGTCAACACGCTGGCTCTTTTCCGCGAGATTTACTCCGAGCAGGAACCCTATGGAAACGGCCTGACGGACGCTGCCCTGCGCGCGCGCCTGCGCACCGCCTTCGACAAGGGCATCGAGTGCATCCTCAATACCCAGATCCTCAAGGACGGCAAGCCCTCCGTGTGGTGCCAGCAGCACGATCGGGAGACGCTCCTGCCGGCGCCAGCCCGGGCGTTCGAGCTGGCCTCCTACTGCACTGCGGAGAGCGTCGGCATCGTCCGCCTGCTGATGACCCTGCCCGACCCGGATGCGCGCGTCAAGCGCGCCGTCCACGGGGCGATGCAGTGGTTCGACACCTACAAGCTCACCGGCCTGCGCGTGGAGCGCACGATGAACGGCGGCGTGCGCGACACGCGGCTCGTCGAGGACCCGTCTGCGCAGCCGATGTGGGGCCGTTTCTATGACCTGAAATACTGTGAGCCCTACGTGTGCGACCGCGACGGCATCGCCCGCCGCCGGCTTGAGCAGATCGGCCCCGAGCGGCGCAACGGCTACGGTTGGTACAACTCCAACGCCGCGCAGCTCTACCCGCTCTACGATGCCTGGGCCGACCGCTACGATCCCAAGGGCAAGGTCCGTATCAGCCTCTCCACGCCCGGCGCCAACCGGAACGGCACCATCGAGATGTTCCGCGAGCCGGTGGTCGACCGCCGCGACTTCGACGCCGTCGTGCTGCCCGGCCAGAGCATCCAGGCTGCCGTCGAGCGGGCGCCCGAGCACCCGACGGAGCCTTACAAGATCCTGATCCTCAAGGGTAAGTACAACGAGAAGGTCATCATCGACCGGCCCAACATCGTGCTGGTGGGTGAGGATCGCGACGAGACGGTCCTGACCTTCGCGGAGCTCTCCTCCAAGCGCTCGGTGCGCACGTATAATGGCAAGGAGGTCGGCAACGGCGTGATCGTCCTGCAGGAAGGTGCGGACGACTGCGTGATCAGCGGCCTGACCATCTACAACAACTACGGGACCACGGTCGAGGAGACGACCGCGCACCAGATGGCCGTGTTCGGGCGCGCCACGCGCACGATCATCCTCAACTGCCACATATGGGCCGACGGCAACGACGCCCTGTCGCTCTGGGCTCCCGGCGGCGACGGGATGTACTACCACGCCGACCTGGACCTGCGCTGCCGCGGGGTGGACTTCCTCTGCCCGCGCGGGTGGTGCTATGCCACGCGCTGCTCCTTCTACGGCGACGGCAAGGCGATGATCTGGCACGACGGCCGCGGCAACCGCGACAAGAAGCTCGTCATCACCAACTCCTCGTTCGACGCCGCCTCGCCGACCCTGTTGGGCCGCTACCACCACGATGCGCAGTTCTACATCGCCAACAGCACGATGTCGAAGAATGTGATCGACAGCAACATCCACTACGCCTACTCCGACCAGGTGCTGGATCCCTGCGAGTGGGGCATGCGCATCTATTACATCTCCTGCACCCGCGAGGGCGGGCACAGCGGCTGGCTGCGCAACAACGCCGACCAGGCCCCCGGCAACCCGCAGTACTACACGCTCACGGCTGCCTGGACCTTCGATTACCAGTGGGATCCCGAGCAGCGCATCCGCGACCTGTGGTACGTGCTCGCGTATTGAGTCACTTCTTGATCACGTCGAGTCTCCACGTGATGCCGATGTCGAAATTGTCCACGCCGATCGTGCTGCTCTTGAAGTAGACGGCGTGCAGGCGCAGGCGCTCGCGCTGCGGCAGCGGGAAGAACTCCACGCCGCAGCCGCCGTAGAAGTTCTTCGTGCCCGGCGCCACGGCGAGGTCGAGCGCCCTGCCCAGGGCGTCCACGTTCTCTGCGGCGTTGCTCTCGTAGCCCGCCTTGGCGCACAGGTTCCATTTGCCGACGGTCCAGATGACCTTCGAGATCAGCGTGTAGTCGGACAGGAAGCGCTTCTGGCCGGCTCCGGCCCTGTTCATCAGGTCGAAATCCACGGCCAGCCCACCGAAGACGAGGTGGTTGCCCAGGGCGATGTAGTTGATGGTGCGATGGTACTCGTCCTGCACGAAATTGACGCTCCAGAGGGTCTCCCACCAGGGGGCGAAGCGTCCCATCCAGGCCACGTTGTAGGCATAGAGGTTCAAGAAGCCCAGGGACAGGGGAGAGTTGCAGAACTGGAAGGCGAAACTCTGCCCCGGGGCGAAACTGTATTCGGCGCTGGCGCCGAAGGAGAACCCCTGGTAGAGGTTGTTGCAGAAGTTGCTGTAGTAGTAGACGTCGATCGGGACGGCGTCGAATTCGTAGCCGCCGATCATCACTGCATTCTTGCCTACGGTGAAGGCCCAACGCGGCGTGGCCTGCCAGCGCAGATACAGGAAGTCCGTGGCGTTGAACATGTTGCGCTCGTCGAAAACTTTTTTGTTAAGCCGTTGGCGGATGCGGAAATCCAGTTTGTCCGTCAGGGTCCCGCGGACGTTGAGATTGAAGTGGTCGCCGGTGAACTGGCTGTAATACTGCCCGCCGTTCACTTCCTGGTGGAACGAGGCGCGGGTGTCGAAATACAGCTGCGAGATGGCCGGCTGCGCCGCCGCTGACGCCGCCATCAGCAGCGCTCCGGCCAGCGAGGTGATCAGTTTTCGTGTCATAGCTCCGTAAAGATACAAAAAAACCTGCTGTTTGCAGGTTTTTCCGTGGGAGATGGCGGATTCGAACCGTCGACCCCATGCTTGTAAGGCATGTGCTCTGAACCAACTGAGCTAATCTCCCGATAGCGCTGGTCCCAAAGGGGAAACAAAGATAGGCAATTTTGAAAAACCGCCCAAATAATTCGTATTTTTTAAAATTTTTATGCAATCTTTGTGGCGGCTTCTGCATCTAAGGGATATGAAAATGTTCCTGAGATGGTTCCTGCCGGTTGCAGTCCTGCTGACTGCCTTGGGGTGCTCCAAGGAGCGCCTCGAGTCCGACCGCTTCGAATTCGATGCCGAGTGGGCAGAGGCCTACTACTACGGCACCGACGGAGTCGGCGGAGTGAGCTGCTACCAGCTGGACCTGGCCCAGGGCCGCACGGACGCGGACCTGGATCTGATCTCCACCGGCGCCGTGGTGCGCCTGCTGATCAGTGCGCCCCTCGCAGAGGACATTGCACTTCCGGATGGCCGGTACGTCGGTTCCGCCTCGAGGGAGTATGCCTATACTTTCAACTATGGCTCGATGCAGGCGGACAAGTCCGTCGCAGGCTCCTATATCGGTCTCCGCACCAAGGGCGGGCAGCAGACGCAGCTCTTCCCGATCGACAGCGGCACCGTGACGGTCTCCCTGACCGGGGAGGACCACTACGAGGTGGCCGTCGAGGTGAGGACCGCCGGGCGCCCCTTCCGTTTCGCTTACAGCGGGACGATTCGGACCTTCGACTGCACCCAGCCTAAAGGATGAGAGACTTCAACGATCATTCGGGGATGTTCTGGTTTTGACAGCACTGATTTCGGATGGTAAGCACGTCGGGCGTAGGAGGCTGGCCCGTTAATCCCAGTCTTCGAGCCATAACTGGCAACTACAACTATTCATACGCTTGCTAATCTCTCAGAGATTGAGCATTAATCGATGCCGCCAAGGCTGCGGCACGACGTATATCCCTCCAGCTTTAGGCCGGTTCAGTCTGGATCCAGGGGTATCATCAAAACCGGATGCGCGGCCCGGACGCCTCTAAGGACCGTTAAGCACCCAGAGGATAAGCCCCCGGTGGCCTGCCTTCCGGCAGCCGCGGGCCGACAATCAAAGAAAGGATAAGCGTGTAGAAAGCTACCTGGGACTTTGTTTGGACGGCGGTTCGACTCCGCCCATCTCCACAAAAAAGCTGGCGATTCCGCCAGCTTTTTTGTTCCGATATCGCTGCCGCTATGACTGGGGGGCGTTCCCCCCAGACCCCCTGCGTCGCTCCGCTCCTTGCCGGGCAATTCCGCCAGCTTTTTTGTTCCGATGTCGCTGCCGCTATGACTGGGGGGCGTTCCCCCCAGACCCCCTGCGTCGCTCCGCTCCTTGCCGGGCAATCCTGCCAGCTTTTTTGTTCCGATGTCGCTGACCTATTGGAGCGCGGCGGCGATGAGCGGGAGAAGCTGCTCGTCGGCGGGGAGCCAGCGGACGGAGCCGAGATTGGCGGCGCCGAGCCAGCGCGCAGATTCGTGCTCGAGCAGATGGAGCGCGTCCGTGGCGAGGCTGCACCAGAAACAGTGCAGCGTGAGGTGGAAGGCAGGGTAGTCCCATTCGACGGTCTGCAGCAGCGGGCCCACGCAGACCTCCGCCTCCAGCTCCTCGCGGATTTCGCGCACGAGCGCAGCCTGTGCGGTCTCGCCGGGCTCCATCTTGCCGCCCGGGAACTCCCACCAGTCCTTCCAGTCGCCGTAGCCGCGCTGGGTCGCGAAGATCCTGTCCCCGCGCCGGATCACGGCGGCCACCACCTCGATGCGTTTTCTGCCTTCCATATGTGCAAAGATACGCAATTATCCATCCGCCGGGCGACAAAATTTGCTAAATTTGCGTCCGCTAACGAAACGACCGAATACGATGAACATCACCCTCGAGAATAAACCCCTGCCGGTCCTGCTGCTCACCGGCTACCTCGGAAGCGGCAAGACCACGCTCCTCAACCGCATCCTCACCAACCGCCGCGGCATCAAGTTCGCCGTGATCGTCAACGATCTCGGCGAGGTCAACATCGACGCCGACCTGATCGAGAAGGGCGGCGTGGTGGGCCAGACCGACGACAGCCTCGTGGCCCTGCAGAACGGCTGCATCTGCTGCACGCTCAAGATGGACCTCGTGGCGCAGCTGGAGGAGATCGCCCGGATGAAGCGCTTCGACTACATCGCCATCGAGGCCAGCGGCATCTGCGAGCCGGCCCCGATCGCCCAGACGATCAACTCCTACCCGCAGCTTGCGCGTCCGGCCTATCCCGGCACGCCCGTCCCCACGCTCGACTGCATCGTCACGGTCGTGGACGCCCTGCGGATGAAGGACGAATTTGCCTGCGGCGAAGCCCTGCAGCGCGAGGACATCGACGAGGAGGACATCGAGAACCTGGTGATCGAGCAGATCGAGTTCTGCAACATCGTCCTGCTCAACAAGGCCTCCGAGGTCACGCCCGAGGAGCTGGGCCGCGTCAAGAGCATCGTGCGCGCCCTGCAGCCCAAGGCCGAGATCATCCCCTGCGACTACGGCGAGGTGGAGTTGGACAAGCTCCTGAATACCGGCCTGTTCGACTTCGACAAAGTGGCCACCTCCGCGGCCTGGATCGCCGAGATCGAAGGGGACGACGAGGACGACCACGAAGACGACCACGACCACGACGATCACGATGACCACGACGAGCACGGGCACCACCACCATCACCACCACGACGAGGACGAGGGTGAGGCCGAGGAATACGGGATCGGGACCTATGTCTATGAGTCCCGTCCCGCGCTGGATCTCAACAAGTTCGACTATATGGTGGCCCGCAAGTGGCCCAAGGAGATTATCCGCGCCAAGGGCCTGTGCTACTTCAGCGCCGACACCGACAAGTGCTATCTCTTCGAGACCGCCGGCAAGCAGAAGACCCTCAAGGACGCCGGCTACTGGTTCGCCACGATGCCTGCGGACCAGCTCCGCGAGATGATGGCGCGCGACGCCAAGCTCCGCCGCGACTGGGACCCCGAGTACGGCGACCGGATGAACAAGATCGTCTTCATCGGCCAGCACCTCGACGGAGAGCTGATCGAATCCTTGATGGACAGCTGCCTGGACGTCTAGGATCCTACAGCAGGAAGAACAGCGCGACGCCGGTCATGCTGATGATCACGCCGAGGATCTCCTTGGGCGTGATCTTCTGTTTGTAGATCAGGGCGTAGGGGAAGAGGATGAGCACGGGGGTGAGGGCCATCAGCGTGGAGGCGATGCCGGCGCGGGCGTACTGGACGGCCATCAGCGAGAGCGACACGCCGATGAAGGGGCCGAACAGGGTCGTCAGGCCGGTGTATTTCATCCCGGCGCCGTTCTTCATCGCAGCGCGCAGCTCCGGGAGCTTGCGCATCAGGGCCATCAGGACGAAGAATCCCACCATCCCCGTCAGCGAACGGATCATCGTGGAGGCGAAGGGCATCGCCCAGTCGAAAGCGGCGGGGGCGTCGGCGGGGAGTGCGGCGGCGTAGTGCTGCATGCCGATCTTGCTGAGCACCAGGCCGACGCCCTGGCCCAGCCCGGCGCCGATCCCCAGCAGCACGCCCTTGAGGGGGAGTTTGAGCCGCAGGTGGTGGTCCGTCCCCGAGCGGTTGAGGATGGAGATGGCGATGCCCGTCAGGGTCACGGCCATCGCCAGCCAGGACTTCCAGGAGAGGGTCTCGCCCAGCAGCGCCCAGCCCGCGATGGCGGCGAAGGGCGGCGCCAGCGTCATGAAGAGCTGCCCGAAACGGGCGCCGATCACGATGTAGGAGTTGAACAGGCAGTAGTCCCCAAAGACGTAGCCGACCAGGGCCGAGAGACCCATCCAGAGCCAGGTCTTGCCGTCTGCGAAGGCGGGGTAGGGGTGCCCGATCACGATCCAGAGCAGGCCGGCGAGCAGGATGGCCGAGAATACCATACGGTAGAAATTGGTGCTCATTGCACCGATCCGGTGGCTCGCCTGGTCGGCGAAGAGGGCGGTGGCCGTCCAGAGCACGGCGACAAGCAACGATATGATTTCTCCCAGATATTGCATACAGTCCTGACTAACGTGGCGCCAAAATTACGAAAATTATGTCTATATTTGCTAGACACATTGATAATACTGGACAAAAACCATTGAACCTATGTCTCTTGTGATGATCATCGAGCTGCTGATCGTGCTTGCAGCCCTCTACGTTGGCTCACGCTACGGCAGCCTGGCGCTCGGCGCCATCTCCGGCATCGGCCTCGCCATCCTCGTCTTCGGCTTCGGCCTCAAACCCGGTACGCCTCCGACGGACGTCATCTACATCATCATCGCCGCCGTGACCTGCGCCGGTACGCTCCAGGCCTCGGGCGGTATGGACTGGATGATCCAGATCGCCGAGCGGATGCTCCGCAAGCATCCTGACCACATCACCTTCCTGGGCCCGCTGACGACTTTCTTCCTGACGGTGCTGGTGGGCACGGGCCACGTAGTCTACACGATCATGCCGATCATCTGCGACATCGCCCTCAAGAAGGGGATCCGTCCCGAGCGTCCCTGCGGCGTGTCCTCGATCGCCTCGCAGGTGGGCATCACCTGCTCGCCGATCGCCGCCGCCGTGGTGGCCTTCGTGACGATCTCCAACGCCAACGGTTTCATGGTGTCCATCCCGCAGGTGCTGATGGTCACGATCCCGGCCTGCCTGTGCGGCCTGATGTGCGCGGCGGCGGCCTCGTACAAGCGCGGCAAGGACCTTGACAAGGATCCCGAGTTCCTGAAGCGCAAGTCCGATCCCGAGACCTACCAGTATATGTACGGCAGCCACGCCACCACGCTGGACAAGACCATCACCCCTGAGGCCAAGGCTTCCGTGTTCATTTTCCTGGGCGCCCTGCTCGTCATCGTGCTCTTCGCTTTCTGCCAGATGATCCACGTCTCCGACGGCCGCGCCGTCGCCGAGGCCATCAACCTGCCGAAGATGAACGTCATCATCCAGATCATCATGCTTACGGCCGCCGCCTGCAACATCATGTTCTGCAAGGCCAAGCCCAAGAAGGCCGTCGGCGGCGCCGTCTGGCAGTCCGGCATGGTGGCCGTGGTGGCCATCTACGGCATCGCCTGGCTCGCCGATACCTATTTCGGAAACTACCTGGACCAGATGAAGGTGATGCTCGCCGACATCGTGACGCAGTATCCCTGGTCCATCGCCTTCGTGTTCTTCCTGGTGTCCGTGCTGATCAACTCCCAGGGCGCCGTGGTGGTGGCGATGCTCCCGCTGGCCTATGAGCTGGGCATCGCGGGTCCCGTCCTGCTGGGTGTGCTGCCGAGCGTGTACGGCTACTTCTTCATCCCGAACTATCCTTCGGACATCGCCACGGTCAACTTCGACCGCTCCGGCACGACGGTGATCGGCAAGTACCTGCTCAACCACAGTTTCATGATGCCGGGGCTGATCAGCGTGATCGTGTCCACGGTCGTCGGCTACCTGATTGCGAACGTGCTCTTCGGCGGTTATTTCGCCGGCTTTGTCCAATAACGGACGCTATCTCGATTTTTTTGCGTATCTTTCGGCAATAAACCTTTTTATTGCCGTGAAACCGCTTCGTCAACTTTTGACCATTCTCTGCCTGCTGGCCTGCTCGCTGGCTTACGGGCAGACAGATACACTCCGCTATGTCGTCCGGGGCACTGTCCTGGACGCCCAGGGCGGGCGCCCGCTGGGGTACGTGTCCGTGACCTTGCCCGGGACCAATTACGCCACCGTCACCAACACGGACGGCACGTTCGTGATCAAGTCCGACCTGCCGCCGCGCTTCGTCACCTTCTCCCTGCTGGGATACAAGGTGCAGACGGTTCCCGCTGACCGCGACCAGCTGATGCGCGTGAGGCTGACGCGCGGCGAATTCACCCTCGACCCGGCACAGGTGGTCACGGGCGATCCGCTGACCATCCTGCGCGATGCGATATACCGGATCCCGGAGAACTGTCCGTCCGAGCCTGAGTTGTTCGAATGCTTCTATAGGGAGACGGCCCAGAAGCGCCAGCGCTTCATCTACGTGTCCGAGGCCGTGACCAAGGTCTACAAATCGTCCTTCAAGAACCTCTTCGGACGGGACCGCACGGCGGTGGAGAAGAGCCGCCTGCTCAACAGCCCGCGCCGTTCCGACACGCTCGCCGTCAAGGTGATCGGCGGGCCCACGCAAGCCGTGGACCTCGACCTGGTCAAGACCCGCCACCTTATCCTCAACGAGGAGGACCTGACCAGCTACAGGCTGGAGATGATGGATCCGGTGATGATTGACGACCGGCGCCAGTTCGTGATCCAGCTCATTCCGGCCATGGAGGAGGAGTTTGCGCTGCAGCACGGTGTTATCTACATCGATATGGAGACGATGGCCTTTACGCGCATCGAGCTGTCCCTGGACATGTCCGATCCCGAGAAAGCGACGCGTGCGATGCTGGTCCGCAAGCCTGCGGATATCCGTTTCAAGCCCAAGGAGATGTCCTTGCTGCTCAACTACAAGCGTGAGGGCGGCAAGAGCCGTCTGAGCTATGTCCGTACGGTCTTCCGTTTCAACTGCGACGCGCGCCGCCGCATCTGGAATACCGAGTTCACCGCCATCGCCGAGATGGTGGTGACCAACCGCTTCTCCGGGGTGGATGCCGTCCCGATCGAGCGGGCGGAGAGCTTCCGCAGTTCCGACGCATTGGCTGACAAGACCCAGGTCTACGCCGATCCGGACTTCTGGAAAGACTATAATATCATCGAGCCGACCGAGAGTCTCGAACACGCGCTGGGCCGGTTGAAAAAATAGTAAAGTTAATAGTTAGTTAGTGGAAGAAAAGTTATTATTGTTGGGAGACGAAGCCCTGGCGTTAGGGGCTTTGCACGCTGGTCTGTCCGGTGTCTATGCCTATCCGGGCACACCCTCTACGGAGATTACCGAATACATCCAGCAGAGCCCGCTCTCGCGTGAGCGCGGGGTGCGGAGCCGCTGGTGTACCAATGAGAAGACGGCGATGGAGGCGGCCCTCGGGATGTCCTATGCCGGCAAGCGCGCCCTCGTGTGCATGAAGCACGTGGGGATGAACGTCTGTGCCGACGCCTTTGTCAACGCCGCGATTACGGGCGTGAAGGGCGGCTTGGTCGTGCTGGCCGCGGACGACCCGTCGATGCACTCGTCGCAGAACGAGCAGGACTCGCGCTTCTACGGCAAGTTCGCGATGATCCCGGTCCTGGAGCCTTCCTGCCAGCAGGAGGCCTACGATATGGTGGCGGACGCGTTCGCACTCTCCGAGCAGCTGCGCCTGCCGGTGCTGATGCGGCTCGTCACGCGTCTGGCGCACTCCCGCGCCGCCGTGCAGGTCGGTGAGCTGCGCCCGCAGAATCCCTTCAGCCCCGACGACGAGCGGACGCGCTGGGTGCTGCTGCCCGGCAATGCCAAGCGTCAGTATGCCGCTCTGATTGCCCTGCAGCCGCAACTCCTCGCCGCTGCGGAATCCTCCGCCTACAACCGGCTGGAGATGCCGGGCCAGGGCCCGGACGAGCTGGGTGTGATCGCCGTCGGGATCGGGTACAATTATGTCCGGGAGGCACTGCCGCAGGGCACCCCCGTCCTCAAGGTGTCGCAGTATCCCGTGCCTGCGCAGCAGGTCCGGGACCTGGCTGCGCGCTGCTGCCGCATCCTGGTCGTCGAGGACGGCCAGCCCTTTGTGGAGGAGCAGGTGAGGGCGCTGCTCGGGGCGGATTACCCCATCCAGGGGCGCCTGACCGGTGTGCTGCCCCGCACGGGCGAACTCACGCCCGACTGCGTGGCGGAGGCCCTGGGCGCCGGCGGCCCGCAGGCCCCGGCCCGCGCCGAGCATCTGGCGCCGCGCCCGCCGCAGCTCTGCCAGGGCTGCGGACACCGCGACGTCTACACGGCCCTGAACCAGGTGGCGACGGAGTTCCCCGGTGCCCGCATCTTCGGGGACATCGGCTGCTACACGCTCGGTGCCCTGCCGCCGTTCCGCGCCATCGACTCGTGCGTGGATATGGGCGCCTCGATCACGATGGCCAAGGGCGCGGCCGACGCCGGCCTGCGGCCCGCCATCGCCGTGATCGGCGATTCCACTTTCACGCATTCCGGGATGACGGGTCTGCTGGACGCCGTCAATGACCATTCCGCCATCACCGTGATCATCAGCGACAACCTTACTACGGCGATGACCGGTGGACAGGACTCCGCCGGCACGCACAAGTTCGAGGCGATCTGCCTGGCCCTGGGCGTGGAGCGGGAACACCTGCACGTCGTGGTGCCGCTCCCCAAGAATATGGAAGAGATCACGCGCATCCTCCGCGAGGAGATCGCCTACGAAGGGGTGTCCGTCATCATCCCGCAGCGCGAATGCATGCAGACCCTGGGCCGTAAACTCCGTCAGAAAAAGCAAGCACAATGAAAATCGATATCAAACTCGCCGGAGTCGGCGGACAGGGCATCCTCTCGATCGCCACGGTACTCGGCGAAGCCGCCACGGCGGCGGGCCTGCAGCTCAAGCAGGCCGAAGTCCACGGTATGAGCCAGCGGGGCGGGGACGTGCAGAGCGACCTCCGCCTGAGCACGGAGCCGATCTGGAGCGACCTGATCCCCCTGGGCGGCGCCGACCTGATCATCTCGATGGAGCCGATGGAAGCCCTGCGTTACCTGCCGTACCTGGCACCGGAGGGCGTCGTCGTGACTTCTTCCCACCCGTTCGTCAACATCCCGAACTATCCCGACGAGGCGGCGTTGCTCGCCGAGTTGGATGCGCTCCCGCGCGTGGCCCGCAAGGACATCGAGGAGACCGCCCGCACCGCCGGCCTGCCCAAGAGCGCCAATATGGTCCTGCTGGGGATGGCCGCTCCCTATATCGGCCTGCTGGAGCCGCAGCAGCTTCGCGACGCCATCGCGCGCGTCTTCGCCCGCAAGGGGGAGGCCGTCGTGCAGGCCAACCTGCAGGCCTTCGATCTGGGGCTCGGGTGCAAATAAAAGAAATACAGTTAGTTAGTAGTAGTATATGATTTGGAATCCTAACAAGGAGTGTATGAGCCGCGAGCAGATGCGCGAACTGCAGGGCAAGCGGCTCCACAAGATTGTGGAGTACGTCTACCACAATGTTCCCTTCTACCGCCACAAGTTGCAGGAGATGGACTTGTCGCCCAGCGACATCCGCACCATCGACGACATCGTCAAGCTCCCGTTCACGACCAAGAAGGACCTGCGGGACAACTATCCCTTCGGCCTGCAGGCGGCTCCCCAGAGCGAGGTCATCCGCATTCACGCCTCGTCCGGCACCACCGGCAACCCCACCATCGTGGGCTACACCCGCAAGGACATCAGCATCTGGAGCGAGTGCATGGCGCGCAGCCTGACGGCCTACGGCGTGGGCCGCGAAGACATCTTCTCCGTTTCCTACGGCTACGGCCTGTTCACGGGCGGCCTGGGCGCACACAACGGCGTAGAGACCGTGGGCGCCTCCGTGGTGCCCGCCTCCACCGGCAATACCGAGAAGCACGCCCGGCTGATCCGCGACCTGGGTGTCACCGGCATCGCCTGCACTCCCTCGTATGCCCTGTACCTCGCCGAGACGATGGAGCGCATGGGCATCACCCGTGACCAGATCAAGTTGCGCGTGGGCGCGTTCGGGGCGGAGCCCTGGACCGAGAACATGCGTAAGGAGATCCAGGACCGCCTGGGCCTGAAGGGCTACAACCTCTACGGCCTTAGCGAGATCATGGGACCGAGCGTGAGCTACGAATGCGAGGAGCAGCACGGCTCGCACATCAACGAAGACCATTTCTTCCCCGAGGTCATCGACCCCGTCACGCTGGAGCCCCTGCCGGCCGGCCAGACGGGCGAACTCGTCTTCACGACCCTCACCAAGGAGGGGATGCCCGTGCTGCGCTACCGCACGCGCGACCTCTGCGCGCTGCTGCCGGGGGACTGCCCCTGCGGGCGCACCAACGTCCGGATGTCCGCCATCCAGGGCCGCACGGACGATATGCTGATCATCCGCGGCATCAACGTCTTCCCGTCCCAGGTGGAGAGCGTGGTGCTCACGATGGAAGAGTTCGCTCCGCGCTACCTGCTGGTCGTGGACCGCATCAACAACCTCGACACCCTGATGGTCCAGGTCGAACTGAGACCCGAATATTTCAACGCGACCCTCGATACTCCGGCCGCCATCGACGAGCTGGAGAAGCGCTTTGCCGACAAGCTCCGCAGCGTGCTGAGCATCAACGCCAAAGTGCAGATCAAGGCCCCCGGTACCATCGAGCGCAGCCAGGGCAAGAGCGTCCGTGTCATCGATAAACGTAAACTATTATGATTCGTCCCGATTCGTCATCACCCTACTTCCAGCCCGAGCTGGAGACCCTTTCCACCGAGGGGCTGCGCGCCCTTCAGTCCGAACGCCTGCAGCAGACGGTCCGCCATTGTATGCAGTCGCCGTTCTACCGTGAGAAATTCGCCGCGATGGGCCTGACTCCCGAAGACATCAAGACCGTGGAGGATGTCCGAAAACTGCCCTTCACCTCCAAGGAGGACCTGCGCGAGAACTATCCCTTCGGGCTGGCTTGCGTCCCCCTGCGGGACTGCGTGCGACTGCATTCCTCGTCCGGCACCACCGGCAATCCGACGGTGGTCCTGCACACGCAATCCGACCTGGATGCCTGGGCGGATGCCGTGGCCCGGTGCCTTTGGATGGTGGGCTCGCGCCCCGATGACGTGTTCCAGAATTCCGCCGGATACGGTATGTTCACCGCCGGCCTGGGCTTCCAGTACGGCGCCGAGCGCGTCGGGATGCTGACGGTCCCGGCCGCGGCCGGCAACACGCTCCGTCAGATCAAGTTCATCCGCGACTTCGGCACGAGCGTGCTGCACGCCATCCCCAGCTACGCCTCCCGCATCTTCGAGGTGATGAAGGAACAGGGCGTGGATCCGCGCCGCGACACGAAACTGCGCGTGCTGTGCATCGGCGCGGAGCCCCACAGCGAGGAGCAGCGCCGCCGCATCGAGGAGAACCTGGGTGTCAAGGCCTACAATTCCTACGGCATCTCCGAGATGATGGGCCCGGGCGTGGCTTTCGAGTGCCCGGAGCAGAACGGCCTCCATATCTGGGAGGACTACTACATCGTGGAGATCATCGACCCGGTCACGCTCGAGCCCGTGCCCGACGGGCAGCTGGGCGAGCTGGTGCTCACGACGCTGCGCCGCGAGGCGATGCCCCTGCTGCGCTACCGCACCCGTGACCTGACCCGGATCCTGCCCGGCGAGTGCCCCTGCGGGCGCCACCACGTCCGGCTGGACCGCCTGCAGGGCCGCACCGACGACATGATCATCCTCAAGGGTGTCAACATCTTCCCCATCCAGATCGAGAAGATCCTCCTGCAGTTCGAGGAGATCGGCTCCGACTATCTCATCACCCTCGAGACCCGCGAGGGGGAGGGCGATGTGATGAACGTCGACGTGGAGGTCAACAACGTCTTCACCGACGATTACAACAAGCTGCAGCGCCTCGAGCGCATCATCACGCGTCAGCTCCGGGACGAGATCCTGGTCACGCCGAAGGTCCGTCTCGTGCCCAAGGGGACCCTGCCCGTCAGCGACGAGAAGAAGGCCGTGCGGGTGCGCGACCTGCGCAAACTGTTTTGATAACCTCTAATTTCCGAAACGATATGACCATCAGACAACTTTCAATCTTTCTCGAGAACCAGGCCGGTACCCTGCAGAAGGTGCTGGAGTTGATCAAGCAGGCCCACATCCAGATCATCGCCTGCACCATTGCCGACACGGCGGAGTACGGTATCTTCCGGATCATCTGCCGCGAGCCCGACCGGGCTTGCCGCGAGCTCAAGGAAGCCGGCGTAGCCGTGGCCATCTCCGACGTCTTCGCCGTCGAGATGAGCAACCAGCCCGGCGGGGCGGCCGACGTGGTGTCGCATTTCAGCGAGGCCGGCGTGGGCATTACCTATATGTACGCCTTCCTGCTGGACGGCCGGGGGATCCTCGTCTTCCGGACCAACCAGGAGGAGCTGGCGCGCGAGGTCGTCACCCGTTGCGGACTCCGTGTCCTGTCGGCGGATGACCTGCCCCTTTAGCCTGTCATGTCCAACCTAGTCATAGCAAATATGAAACTGAGAACCGTTGCCCTCGCAGTGGCACTTTGTGCGGCCCTGCTGCCGTCCTGCACCGCCTCCAAAGGCTCCATCCCCGTCAACAAGAAGGAGGTGATGGACCGCTTCGTCGCCGGGACGCTCGACCCGTCCTACGCACCTGCCGCCTTCTTCGCCCATTTCAGCGGACCCAAGACCGGCGAGCCCGCCGTGCAGGCTCACCTGCAGTTCTACCTGGAGACCAACCAGGATATCCTCAAGGTGCAGTTCGAGCAGTCCGCTCCGCGCATCCAGGAGCTGGAGGACGGCCGCACCGACTGGATGCCGGAAGATTTCTACCGCCCCACGCTGGAGATCATCACCCGCTTGTACGAGATCGCCGGCAAGGATGTCTACGTCCTGCCGACCATCTACAACCCGTTCCAGGTGGCGCGCCAGTCGCTGGGCGAGCGCCGCATCGTCGAGGCGGCCCGCAACCAGCCCGAGGCCCTCAAGAGCGTGTTCGACTTGTACAAGAAGGCCCTCCTGTGGCTGATCCGCGAGTGCAAGGCTGCGGGGATCGAAGGGTTCTACACCACCACGCAGGGCGGCGAGAAGAAGTTCTATGATATCCCCGGCGGCTTCTTCGAGACCTACATCAAGCCCTACGACCTGGAGGTGATGGGCGAGTGCAACAAGGACACGAAGCTGACCATCCTGCACATCTGCGACTGGGAAGGCCCCTTCGACGACCTGTCCCGCTTCGCGGACTATCCCGGCAAGATCGTCAACACGCCCAACAGCCTGGACGGCACGACGCCGTTCTCCCTGCAGGACGGCTACAAGCTCTTCAAGCGTCCGGTCCTGGGTGGCTTCGACCGCAAGAAGGAGATCAACACTGCGGCGGACACCGAGGTTGCTGCGATGGCGCAGAAGATCTTCGACGAGGGTCCGAAGGGCAAGGTGATGCTGGGGGCCGACTGCACCGTCTCCTCCGCGCCGCTCGCGAACATCCACGCGGCCGTGGCCGTGGCGCACCGCCACACCGTCGATTAAGGGAACTCCTCTCCGGGAGCGTACATGGAAGGCTGCTCGTCAAGATGTTGACGGGCAGCTTTTTCGATGGCTGCGCCGAAGCCGGTGAGCGCTGCGAAGGGCGCGAACTGGGCCGCGCGGTCGAGCGCCGCCATCCGCGGATGGCGCTGCGGATCGGGATGGGGGAGCCCGATGATGTCGTCGTACCGGTGTTCGAAATCGCTCATGCCTTGTGTCCTCCGATCTGTTGGTTGCGTTCGCGCGCCGTGGCGCCTTCGTCGAAGTTCATCCCCTTGAGGATGGCGTTCTTGCCGAATTTCTTGCGGATGGCGAGGATGGCCTCCTGGCGGCTGCGCTCGCGCGCCTCGTCCTCGGCGGGCTCCTCGAACAGGTCCAGCTGCACACCCGCCACCCGGGTCTCGTCCACCACGTGCGCCGCCACGACGTACATCCTGCGCACCAGCAGCGCCGGGTCCACGATGCGGTCGAACAGGTCCATCACCGCATCGGTGATCAGGCGGGTGGAGGAGGTCTGGCGCGGCAGGTTGACGCTGCCGTGCGCCGGTTTGGGGACCTTGCGGCCGTACCAGTCGGCGGCGACGGGTCCGCGGTAGCGGCTCCGGATCTCCGGATCCGTCAGGCTCTCGGTGTCGTAGCCGATGCTCAGCACCATCTGGTCCGTGACGAGCCCTTTGTCCACGAGGTCCAGCACCAGCGAATCCGTCATCTCGCGCATCACCAGCTTGGCCTTCTTGAAGGTGTAGGGTTCGGTGAGGACCTGTCCGGCCGACAGGCTGTTGACGGAGGGCTTGAAGGCCTTGATCTGGGCCATCGTGCAGGGCTCCCAGCCCCAGGCGTGGTCGATGAGCAGCTCGGCATTGACTCCGAAGAGTTTGTAGAGCAGGTCCTCGTTGTAGCGCTCCCAGGGCTTGCCCAGCGAGCAGCGGGCCACGTCCCCGAGGGTGTAGAGGCCCGCCGCCTCGAGCTTGGCGGCGATGCCGTGGCCGATGCGCCAGAAGTCCGTCAGGGGGCGGTGCGTCCAGTATTTGCGGCGGTAGGACAGCTCGTCCAGTTCGGCGATCCGCACGCCGTCGCGGTCGGCGGGGCTGTGCTTGGCCTCGATGTCCATCGCGATCTTGCAGAGATAGAGGTTGGGGCCGATCCCGGCCGTGGCCGTGATGCCGGTCTCGCGGAGGACCTCCTGGATGAGCTTGCGCGCCAGGTCGTGGGCGCACAGGTGGTAGGTCTTGAGGTAGTCCGTGGCGTCGATGAAGACCTCGTCGATGGAGTAGACGTGGATGTCCTCCGGGGCGATGTAGCGCAGATAGATTCCGTAGATGCGGCTGCTGACTTCCACGTAATGGGCCATCCGGGGCGTGGCGACGATGTAGGAGAGCTCCAGCGAGGGGTCCGCCAGCAGCTCCGGGTGGCTCCAGGAGGCGGCGCGGAAGCGCCGTCCCGGGGCCCTGCGCCGCCGTTCCGCATTGATCTTGGCGACGGCCTGCACGACCTCGAATAGGCGGGCGCGGCCGGGGATCCCATAAGTCTTGAGGGAAGGGGAGACCGCCAGGCAGATGGTCTTGTCGGTGCGGCTCGCATCGGCCACCACGAGGTGGGTAGCCAGGGCATCGAGCCCCCGGTCCACGCACTCCACGGAGGCGTAGAAGGACTTCAGGTCGATGGCTATGTAGGTCCGGTCTCTCACTTCTTAACAAGCAAGGTAGCAAGAATTTCGTTTTTTTTCAAGAACTCCCGGCAGCTTTTTGTATATTTGGAAACGAGAACCAATCAACACCACATTCCGTTATGATCAGAGTCGCCATCGCCGGTTCCGGCCGGATCGTTCCCCAGATGCTCGAGGCCATGCAGACGGTCCCGGGCTACGAAGTGGTGGCCATCTGCGGCCGCAGCCGCGAGAAGGCCTCCCGTTTCGGGATCCCGGATGTCTATACGGACTATGCGCAGATGCTCGCGCGTCCGGACATCGATTTCGTCTACATCGCTCTGCCCAATTCCCTGCACTTCGAGGCTGCGAAACAGGCCTTGCTCGCCGGCCGCAACGTCTTGTGCGAGAAGCCCTTCACCTCCACCGTCGCGCAGGCGGAAGAGCTCTTCGCCCTGGCGGCGGAGCGCGGCCTTTGGATCTTCGAGGCCATCTCCAACATCCACCTGCCCAACTTCCGCAAGGTGCAGGAGCTGCTCCCGCAGATCGGCCCCGTCCGCCTGGTCCACGCCGATTACGATGAGCATTTCCCGCGCTACGACCAGTACCTGGGCGGGATGCACATCCCCGTGTTCACGCACGAGTACGAAGGCGGCGCACTGCGGGACATCAACATCTACTGCCTGCACATCATCCTGGCTCTCTACGGCCGGCCCGACAAGGTGTTCTATGCCTCCAACGCCTGCGGCCCCGACGCCGTCGGCACGTCCGGCGCCGCCACGCTCGTCTACGACAGCGGCCTGGTGGCCGTCTGTACGGCGTCGATGGACTCCGAAGGGCCCCACGGTTTCTATTTCCAGGGCGAGCGGGGGGCACTCCGCGTATACGGGCTGCCCAATTTCTTCACCAAGGTGGAGCTGCTCCTGCCCGGGGCCGCGCCGCAGGTGTTCGAGCTCAACCGCTATGAGCACCGCCTCTGCCACCAGCTGGAGGACTACCGCGATATCTATGAGCGCGGCGACCGCGCCGCGGCACAGCGCCTGCAGGAGCAGACCCTGCTGATCACGGACACGCTCGTGCGCTGCGAAGCCAGCGAGACGCGCTAGGGGATGCGCTGCCGCCGGGTCGTCCTGCTGCTGTTCCTGCCTCTTCTTCTCGTCGGCTGCCGGGCCGGCGGCCGGGGAGGCGAGGGGGAGCCTGCATCCGTGGAATCCGCGGTGCAGGAGGATGCCTCTGGGATCAACGTTCCTTTCGAGCCGGTCTTCACCGCTGCGCCGATCCCGCCGGAAGTGGAGGCGCGGATGCGCGGCTGCTCGTATCCCGCGGATGCCCGCATCCCGCTGTCCGAGCTGCGGTACCTGCGGCTGTCGTACGTCGACTTCGACGGTGCGCCGCAGACCGGCGAGATGGTTTGCAACGCGGCGATCGCGCAGGACCTCTGCGAGATCTTCGAGGCGTTGTACCAGGCGCGCTATCCGATCCGCAGCATCCGCCTGGTCGATGATTTCGGCGGCTCCGACGAGGCCTCGATGCAGGCCGATAACACCTCCTGCTTCAACTACCGCACGCGCACCGGCCAGTCGCGCCTGTCCAACCACGCGCTCGGACGCGCCGTGGACGTGAACCCGCTGGAGAACCCTTTCGTGGGCCGCGGCGGCCGGGTGGAGCCCGCCGGCGCGGAGCGCTATGCCGACCGTGCGGCGGAATTCCCGCACAAGATAGACCGCGAGGACCTCTGCTACCGGCTGTTCCGCGCCCACGGCTTCGCCTGGGGCGGAGCCTGGCGCAGCGTCCGCGACTACCAACATTTCGAAAAACCATCTGAAAAGTAACCATAACCGTTATGCGCAAACCAATTTCCCTTGTCCTTTCGGCCCTGGCCCTGGCCGCCTGTTCCGGCCCGGTCGCCGGAGATCTCCAGCTGAATGACCTGGAGTATTTCGAGCGCCAGGGCGTCAACGTCCTGGTCTACAGCAACACCTTCTCGGGCGGCTTCAACGACGAGAAGGACTCCGGTCTGGAGATTATCCACCACGGCGTACGTACCGCCCAGGGCGGTGCCGTACGCCTGAGCACGACCCCGGAGCAGTGGGACCTCGTCCCCGCCACGACCTCGCGCGAGGTCGACCGCGAGGCCGGCACCATCACGGTCGGCCTGCGTTTCCCGGATTATGACTTCGATTCCCGCATCGTCACGACCGCCGTCGGCAAGGCGGTGCGGATCGACGTGTACCTGGACAAGCCGCTGCCGGCCGCCCTCGAGGGCGAGGCCGGCTTCAACCTGGAATTCCTGCCCTCGCAGTACTGGAACAAGGCCTACCTGATGGACGGCAAGGCCTGCCGCTTCCCGCGCTACTCCGCCAGTCTCACGACCACGCGCCCCAACGCGGAGAAAGTCAAGCAGTTCAAGGGCTACAAGACCTATGACGACCGGGGGACGGACCGCTTCGTGGAGCCGCTCCCGCTGTCGACCGGCCACGAGATCCTGATGGCTCCCGACGACCCCCTGCGTATGGTCAGGGTCCGCTGCGAGGATGCCGAACTGCAGCTCTACGACGGCCGCCTGCTGGCCCAGAACGGCTGGTATGTCCTGCGCAGCCTTCTTCCCGCCGGACAAACGGGCAAGGTGCTGAGCTGGACCGTGGAGCCCAACGCCGTTGCGGGCTGGGTCCGCGAGCCGAATGTCGGATTCTCCCAGGTCGGGTATATCCCCGCACAGCCCAAGGTGGCGGTCATCGAACTGGACAAGCTGGACAAGCCGCGCAGCACGGCCTCCGTGTTCCGCATCCGCGAGGACGGCAGTTCCGAGCGCGTGTTCTCCGGTCCCGTCAAGGTCTGGGGCGATTATTTCAAGTACCGTTATGCCCGCTTCGATTTCTCGGCCGTGCAGGAACCGGGCGTGTATTACCTGACCTACGGTGACGTCCAGACCAACGACTTCATCATCGGGGACGATGTCTACGACCGCATCACGGACGCGACCAGCGATGTCTGGATCCCGATCCACATGAACCATATGACGGTCAACGAGGCCTACCGGATCTGGCACGGGGAGCCCTTCAAGGAGGGCTACCTGCAGGCTCCGGCCCACACCGACCATTTTGATATGCACGGCCAGGGCGCCATCGACACCAAATACAAGGGCCTCCAGCTGATCCCCGGCCTGAACGTGGGCGGTTTCTTCGATGCCGGCGACTTCGACATCGAGACCGGCGCCAACATCGGCGTGGTGACCAACCTCGTCTCCGACTGGGAGCGCTTCAAGCCGATGCGCGACGAGACCTTCGTCAGCCAGCAGCAGCGCTACGTGGACCTGCACCGGCCGGACGGCGTGCCCGACGTGCTTCAGTACATCGAGCACGGCACCCTCAATCTGGTGGCCCAGGCCGAGAACATCGGCCATATGGCCTCGACCCTGTCCAACTCCGTGCTGGACAACTACCACCACCTCGGCGATGCCGCCTCCATCACGGACGGGCTCCACTACGACCCGCGCCTGAAGCCTTACCAGAAGTCCGCCGACGGCAAGTCCAGCGGCACGCCCGACGACATGTGGGCCTTCACCACCCGCAGCCCCTACCTGGACCTGCAGGCGGCGACGATGTTCGCGGCCGCCAGCCGGGCCCTCAGGGGCTACAACGACGATCTGTCCCGGCGCGCCCTGGCGCAGTCCAAGCGGCTGATGAAAGAGGGGACGGAGCTGATGAACAGCGGCGCAGGCGGCCGTGGGCGCGGCCGCGGTTTCGGCAATATGTCCACCAACCTGCAGCTGTACGTGTCCACGGGCGAGCAGCACTATCTCGACGATTTCGTGGAGCAGGTATGGCCGGCGCTGGACCGCAACGTGAATTCAGCGATCGGTGCGGCGCTCGACGCCGTCCCGTATATGGACGGCTCCTACAAGGAGCGCCTGCGCCCGTATGTAGCTCAGTACAAGAACTATCTGGATACGCTGGAGCAGCAGAACCCCTACGGCGTGCCCATCGGCCTGGGCAACTGGGCCGGCAGCGGCAGCGTGGTCAGCTACGGCACCACGGCGGCTTCCGCTTCGAAGTATTTCCCCGATGTGATCGGGCCGGAGTATGCCCTGCGTGCCGCGTCCTTCCTGTTCGGCTGCCACCCGTACCACAACTATTCGCTGGTGGCCGCCGTCGGCGCCACGCGCCCCAAGGAGGTGTTCTACGGCAACAACCGGGCGGACTTCTCCTTCATCCCGGGCAACGTGGCCCCGGGCCTGCTGTTCCGGCATCCCGACCACTTCGAGAACTACGACGACTGGCCGTTCCTCTGGGGCCAGAATGAAGGCACGATCGCCGGCAACACCAGCTTCCTGATCTTCGGCACCGCCCTGCAGGACCTGCTCGGACGCTAGGCTATTCCGGGTCGATGTCGCACTCCGTCCGGAGACGGATGTCCGCGGCTGAGGAGCCCAGGAGGAATTCGATCCGACCGGGCTCCAGCTGCCAGCTCTCCTTGTACTTGTCCCAGTGGCGCAGTTCGCTGACGGGGACTTCCAGGGTGACCTTGCGGGATTCTCCGGCCTTGAGCGCCACGCGCCGGAAAGCCTTCAGTTCTTTGTCGGGCCAGTAGGTGTCGGCGCCGATGCGCCGTACATAGAGCTGGGCCACTTCCTCCGCAGCCATGTCTCCCTCGTTCTTCAAGGTGAAACTGACCTTGATCACGTCGTCGGGCCCGTAGGACAGCCAGTCGGTCCGGAGTTTGGAATAGGCGAACGTGACATAGGAGAGTCCGTATCCGAAGGGGTACAGGACCGGGACCTTGTTGGTGTCGTACCAGCGGTAGCCGACCAGCATCTCCTCGTCATACTCGGACGTGGGACCGACGACCTCCCCGGGCTGGACGGCGACCATCGGACCGTCCGCACGGTCCCTGCGGTAGCGCGTCATGAACAGGTCTGCGCCCTCGGATCCCTGGGGATAGACGTTCAGGGCGAAGGCCGGGGAGTCCTCGAGGTCCTTCGGGAAGGTGAAGGGAAGTTTGCCGGAGGGAGCGATGGCGCCGAGCAGTACGTCCGCCAGGGCGTGTCCGCCCTCCAGGCCGTTCCACCAGCCCTGGACCAGGGCGGGGGAGACGCGCTGCGCGACGTTGAGGTCGCACGGGCCGCCGGACTGGATCACGGTGACGATGTTCGGATTGACTGCCTGCAGGGCTACCAGCAACGAATCCTGCCCCTCAGGCAGGAAGATGTCGCGCCGGTCATGGCCTTCGCTCTCCTGCTGGCGCGTGGTGCCTCCCACGAAGACGACCACGTCGGCATCCCGGGCCACGGACATGTCGCGCTCGCTCCAGACGATCTCGGCGCGGTCGCCGATCCCGTCCTGGAGGCCCTTCAGGGCCGTGATCTCGTAGGGTGACTTGGCGCCGGCCCCACCGCCGCCGTTGGCGGTCTTGGTGTTGATGCGCGGTCCCACGACGGCGACCTTGCGGGTCTTCGCCAGGTCGATGGGCAGCAGTCCGTCGTTCTTCAGCAGGACGATGGACTTGGTGGCCACCTCATAGGCGACCCGCTGCTGCTCGGGCTGGGAGGTTTTCTCGATATTGGCCTGCTCGGGCGGGATCTGCCGGATGGCGAGGCGCACGCGCAGGATCTCGCGAACCTTGTCGTCCACGACCGCCTCGGACACCTTGCCGGCCCGCACGGAGTCGATCAGCGCCGGCCCCAAGTAATTGTCGCCGGTCATCTGGACGTCCAGTCCGCCGAGCGCCGCGCCCATCGTGCTGTGGGTGCCGCCCCAGTCGGAGATCGTCATCCCCTTGAAACCCCACTCGCCGCGCAGGATCTCGTTGTTGAGGTGCGCATTCTCGGAGCAATACACGCCGTTGACCTTGTTGTAGGCCGTCATCACGGCTACGGCGCCGCCCTCGACCACGCCGGCCTGGAAGGGCTTGAGGTAGATCTCGCGCAGGGTCCGCTCGTCCACGATGGCGTTGACGCGGCTGCGGTTCAACTCCTGGTTGTTGACGGCGTAGTGCTTCAGGCACACGCCGGTCCCCGTCTCCTGGACGCCGAGGGTATAGCCCACGGTCAGCCGGGCGCTCAGGAAAGGATCCTCGCTCAGGTACTCATAACTCCGGCCGCCCACCGGCAGGCGCTGGATGTTGATGGCGGGCCCCAGGATGATGTCCTTGCCCCGGCGGCGGGCTTCCGTGCCCAGGGCGTTCCCATATTTGTGGGCCATCTCCTCGGACCACGTGGCGGCGAGGGCGGAGCCGGTGGGGAAGTAGGTGGCGGAGTCGTTCTGCCAACCCAGCGGGCGGAAGCGGTCGCCGACCTCTTCGCGGACGGCGAAGGGACCGTCGGCGTAGCGGATCTCCTGCAGGCCGAGGCGGGGCAGGACTTCGGAGGACATGATGGTCTTGCTGTGGAGCATCTCCACCTTCTCCTCCAGGGCCAGTTGGGCGATGATCTGGTCGATTTCGTCTTCGTGGCCCATCAGGACGGCTTGCCCCGTGGTGGGAGGGGTTTGCGTGCACGCGGCGCACATCAAGGCTGCCGCGGACAGGATCGGGAGTAATCTTTTCATGGTGAGGGAAAGCTTTCTTTGTCGAAAAATAATGATTATTGGCTGTTTTACCAAATTTTGCTGCAGTATACATACGCCATCCGGGAATTATTTGCTATTTTTGTTTGAATAAAGCAATTAATGCCCGGAATGAGATTTCTCCGAATCCTGTCCCTTGCACTTGTCTTGCTGGGTGTTCCGAAGGTCCTGTCCGCACAGGACCGTTTCGTGTTCGTGCCCCAGTGGACGGCGCAGGCGCAGTTCGCCGGGTATTATGCCGCCTTGGAGCAGGGCTTCTATCAGGAGGAGGGACTCGATGTCACCATCCTGCACCCCCGCTCTTCCCAGACGCCCGACAGTTACATCCTGGGGGGCCGCTGCGATGCGACTACGCTCCCGCTGATGCAGGCCCTGGAGCTCATCGACCACGGCGCGCAGTTCGTCAACATCCTGCAGACCTCGATGAACAGCGGCACCATCATCATCTCCCGGCTCGGCAAGGATCCCCGGGAGCAGCATGGCGCCCGGATCGGCATCTGGAGGGCCGGACACGGACAGCTCGCCCGGTGCTTCAGCTACCAGGAGCGGCTGGACTACAACTGGGTTCCGCTGGCCACCAGTGTCAACCTGTTCATCGCCGGGGCGATCGACGCCACGGTGGCGATGTCATACAACGAATATTTCCACCTCCTGCAGGCCGGTGTGACTATCGGTGAGGAGAGCGTTCTCCGCTTCGAGGACATGATGGGATACAACATCCAGGAAGAGGGCGTTTATATGACCCTGGCCGGATATCGCCGCAACCCCGCACGGGCGGAGCGTTTCGCACGTGCCAGCCGCCGCGGCTGGGAATGGGTGGCGGAGCATCCGGACGAAGCCCTGGATATCGTGATGCGTTATGTCGAAGACGGCCATGTAGCCACCAACCGCGTGATGCAGAAGATGATGCTCGCGGAGGTGCTGCGTCTTCAGCTGGATTCCGCGAGCGGGGAGCGGGAGTTCCGTCTGCGCCCTGATATGGTGGAGCAGGCCTCCCGGTTGATGCAGGGATCCGGGCTGATCCGCCGGAGTGTCCAATTCAATTCCCTGATGCCCCGATGAAAGCCCTCTACGACAAGATACGGAGTTCGCTGTCGGCGCGCCTGAGCATCTGGGTCGTGTCGTTCACGGCGCTGATCTTCCTGGCAGCGCTCGGCTATATGTTCATCGAATCCCGCCAGGCCGTCCGGCGCGAGGCGATGCGCCGTGCCGGCCAGGTCCTGGACAACACGGTGCTCCGCGTCAACGGCATCTTGGACGACGTCACGATCGCGGCCGACAACCTGGACTGGCTGGTCTACCGCAATATGGACAACTCGGAGGCGATGTTCGACCTGACCCGTAACCTGCTGCTCAACAATCCCGACGTGAGCGGCTGCTCCATCTCCTTCGAGCCGGATTTCTTCAAAGAGCGCGGGCAGTATTTCTCCGCCTATGCTTACCGCAAGGATGGTTCCGTGCTCACGGAGCAGGAAGGCAGCGACAGGTACCAGTATTTCTACATGGACTGGTATCTGCTCCCCAAGCTGCTGAACCAACCTTGCTGGACCGAGCCCTATCTGGATATCGATGTGGAGCAGGACTGGTCCGGCCTGGTGACATCCTATTGCAAACCGTTGACCACCCTCGACGGCACCTATGCCGGTTCGCTCTCTGTGGACGTCTCGCTGTCCTGGCTGTCGGAGATGATCTCAAAGGTCAAGCCCTATGAGAATTCCTACAGCGTGATGATCGGACGGGGCGGCGCCTACCTGGTCCATCCCGACACGACCAAACTCCTGCGGCAGACCATCTTCACGGAGACGCTCGAGTCGCCCAAACCGGAGATCTCGGAGCTTGGCCACGCGATGCTCCGGGGAGAGAGCGGCATGCGCCAGATCCGGATAGACGGCAAGGACAACTATGTCTTCTTCGAGCCCGTCACGGAGACGGGCTGGAGCGTGGCCATCGTCTGTCCGGAGCGTGACATCTTCGGCAGTTTCAACCGCCTGCGCCGTATCATCCTCGGGATCGTGGTCGCCGGCTTGCTGCTGATGTTCTTCTTCTGCTTCCGGGTCGTCTCGCACGGGCTGGACCCCCTCCGGCGGCTGGTCCGCCAGACACATCTGATCTCCACCGGCCGCTTCGACGAGTCGCTGCCGGCCACGACGCGCATGGACGAAATCGGCCAGCTGACGCGTTCGTTCGGCGAGATGCAGACTTCGCTGGTCAGTTATATCGCGGAACTCACCGCCTCCACGGCCAACCGCGAACGGATCCAAGGCGAACTCCGGATCGCCCGGGAGATCCAGATGGCGATGGTTCCGCGCGTCTTCCCGCCCTTCCCGGAGCGCCACGACCTGGATCTCTATGCCGCGATGACCCCGGCGAAGGAAGTCGGCGGCGACCTCTACGATTATTTCCTCCTGAACGAAAAGCTCTACTTCTGCATCGGAGACGTGTCCGGCAAGGGCATCCCGGGCAGCCTGCTGATGGCCGTGTCGCGCAACCTCTTCCGCGTGGTCGCCCGGCCGGGCATCACGCCGGCGCGCATTGCCCGCCAGATCAACGAGACGGTGTCCGCAGAGAATGAGCAGATGATGTTCATGACGATGTTCATCGGGCGGATCGACCTCAAGACCGGCCGGATGGACTACTGCAACTGCGGCCACAATCCACCGGTGCTGATCGAGGACGGCAAGCCTCGTTTCCTGGACCTGAAGCCCAACACGCCGCTGGGCGTCTGCGAGGACTGGGTGTTCGAGGACGAACACATCGCGGATGTCCGCGGCCTGCCGATGCTCTTCTATACCGACGGCCTCAACGAAGCCGAGAACCTCACCCACGCGCAGTTCGGAAACGACCGCTTGTTGGAGGTGCTCGGACAGAGTCCCTTCGTATCGGCGCAGGAGACCGTCGAGCGGCTTGTTCACGCCGTCACCGCGTTCGTGGACGGTGCCGAAGCCAGTGATGACTTAACTCTTCTCTGTATAAAAATCAAACCGTTATGACCAAGAAACTCCTTCTCTTAGCGGGCCTGCTGGTCTCGCTCACCCTTGTGGCGCAGCCGCGCCGAAATGCCAATGTCCGTGGCATGGTCGTCGAGAATCCGGATGCGCACGATCCGGTGGCCGCCTTCTGCGACGGGCGCTATTATGTGTTCACGACCGGAATGACCGTGATGTCCTCCGACGACCTGGTGCATTGGCGCTTCGAGGACCGCGTGTTACCTGAGACCCCGGAATGGGCCGTCAAGAAGGGTTTCCGCGGGATGCCCTGGGCTCCGGACATCCAGTATATCAACGGGCTGTGGCACATCTATTACTCATACTCCGTCTTCGGCAAGAACATCTCCGCGATCGGGAGCGCTACCAACAAGACGCTCAATCCCGACTCGCCCGACTTCAAGTGGGAGGACCAGGGAATGATCGTCGAATCCATCCCGGGCCGTGACGAGTGGAATGCCATCGACGCCAACGTCATCGTGGACGAGGAAGGCACGGGCTGGCTCGTGTTCGGCTCCTTCTGGCGCGGCATCAAGATGTTCAAGCTCGACGAGACGATGACCCGGATGGCGGAGCCGCAGGTGTGGTTCCCGGTCTGCCGCCGTCCCGAGGGCACGACCAAGGACATCGCCGGCAAGGATGACGGTCTCAAGCTGGATCCGCGCGGGACCGACTTCGACGCCGGCAACGGCGCCGTGGAGGCTCCGTTCATTTTCCGTCATGGCGGTTACTACTATCTCTTCGTCTCCTACGACCTGTGCTGCCGCGGCAAGAACAGTACCTACAACGTCGTCGTGGGCCGTTCCGAGAAGGTGACGGGACCGTACATCGACAAGGACGGCGTGTCCCTGATGAACGGCGGCGGCACCGTGGTGGCCAAGGGCAACGAGCGCTATGCCGGCGTCGGCCACTGCGCCGTCGTGAATTTCAGCGGGAAGGACTATATGTTCGTACACGGCTACGACGGAGAGGCGGACTACCGCTCCAAGCTGCTCGTCAAGGAGATCACCTGGACTCCGGACGGCTGGCCGACGATCAAACTGTAGCCTGTCCCCGGACCTGATGCTATCCCTGCACACGTTCAACCTTTTTCTGATCGCGATGGCCGTCCTGGCCGTCGCGGTTTTCGTGTGCCTCTTCTTCGTGGATGCCGGCTACGGCAAGTTCTACCAGCCCAAGTGGGGTCCCGCCATCGACAACCGGATCGGCTGGATGCTGATGGAGGCACCGGTGTTCGTGGCGATGCTGCTGTTGTGGGCCTTCTCCGCGCGACGTGCGGACCCGGTGCGGATCGTCTTCCTGCTGCTTTTCGAGCTGCACTACTTCCACCGTTCCTTCATCTTCCCCTGGCAGATCCGGGGGCGCAGCCGGATGCCCCTCAGCATCATCCTGATGGGCGCCGTGTTCAACACGCTCAACGCCCTGATGCAGGGGGGCTGGATCTTCTATGTCTCCCCGGTGGGCTATTACGGACCGGACTGGCTGACCGGACTGCCGTTCCTGCTGGGCACGGCAGTCTTCCTGTGCGGGATGGCGATCAACGTGCAGTCCGATGCCATCATCCGGAATCTCCGGCAACCGGGGGACACGGCGCACTACCTGCCCAAGGCCGGGCTGTTCCGCTACGTGACGAGCGCCAACTATTTCGGGGAATTCGTGGAATGGGTGGGCTTCGCCGTCCTGACCTGGTCGTGGGCCGGCGCGGTCTTCGCCCTGTGGACCTTCGCCAACCTGGCTCCCCGGGCGGCCCGGATTTACGATATGTACAGCCGGGACTTCCCGGACGAGCTGGATACCGCCAAGACCAAGCGGATGCTTCCTTTCATTTATTGACAAGATGATCGATTCTCCCATTTTCACACCCGTCCGGATCGGCCCCGTGACCCTGCGCAACCGCGTAATCCGCTCGGCCGCCTTCGAGAACATGGCCTACGGCAACAAGCCCTCGCAGGACCTGATGGACTACCACGTGGCCGTGGCCCGGGGCGGGGTGGGGATGACCACGCTCGCATACGCCTCCGTGTGCCGCAGCGGCCTGTCCTTCGACGGGCAGCTGTGGATGCGCGAGGAGATCGTCCCTGCGCTCCGTGAGATCACGGATGCCATCCACGCCCAGGGTGCCAAGGCCTCCATCCAGCTGGGCCACTGCGGCAACATGACACACCGGGCCACCTGCGGCTGTATGCCCGTGGGGGCCTCGGGCGGCTTCAACCTGTATTCCCCGACCTTCGTGCGTCGGCTCCGCGAGGACGAGATCGAGGCCCTGGTCGACGATTTCGGCCACGCCGTGGAGCTGGCCCGCCGGGCCGGTTTCGACTGCGTGGAGATCCACGCCGGCCACGGCTACCTGATCAGCCAGTTCCTCTCGCCCTATACCAACCACCGCCGGGACCGCTTCGGCGGGAGTCTCGAGAATCGGATGCGCTTCATGCAGATGGTCATCCGCCGCGTGATGGAGGTGGCCGGAGACGATCTGGGCGTGCTGGTCAAGATGAATATGCACGACGGATTCCGGGGTGGGATGCAGCGGGAGGAGTGCCTGGAAGTGGCCCGTGAGCTGGAGCGCCTGGGCGTGCACGCCCTCGTGCTGTCCGCCGGCTTCGTGAGCCGGGCGCCGATGGAGGTGATGCGCGGTGCGATGCCCATACGCACGCTGGCGCATTATATGGATATGCGCAAGTTCTGGTGGCTGAAGGCGATGCTCCGGCTGGCCGGGCGGATCATCATCCCGACCGTGCCGTACTGCGACGCCTATTTCCTGGAGGATGCCAAGGCGTTCCGCGCAGCCGTCAGGCTGCCCCTGGTCTACGTGGGCGGGATGGTGTCGCGCGTGTCGATGGAGGAAGTCCTCGGCGCCGGGTTCGATGCCATCCAGATGGCGCGCGCCCTGGTGCGTGACACGGATTTCGTCAACAAACTGCACAGCGGCGAGGTGGAGCGCAGCGAGTGCCGCCATTCCAACTATTGCATCGGACGGATGTACACGCTCGAAATGCGCTGCAACCATTGTGTGGAGAATCTCCCTCCGGCCCTGCGCCGGGAGGTGGACAAAGCGGAGGCGCGATGGTCGCACTGATCACGGGTGGCAGCTCCGGGATGGGCTTGGAGTACGCCCGCGAGCTGGCGGCGCGCGGGTATGACCTCATCCTGGTGAGCAACCGCGAAGCCGAACTGGCCGCGGCCCGGGCCGAACTGTCGGCCTCGTATCCCGTGCATGTCCGGACCCGCTTCCAGGACTTGGCGCAGGCCCGGGCCGCCGATGAGCTGTATGCCTGGTGCCTCGGGGAGGGGATCCTGCCCGACGTGCTGGTCAACAATGCCGGGATGTTCTTCTTCAAGGAGCTCCACCCGGAGGACTTGGACCGCGTCCAGGCGATGCTGGACCTGCACATCACCACGGTTACCCGCCTGAGCCTGCTCTTCGGCCTGGCGATGAAGGAGCGGGGGAGCGGCCACATCCTGATCGTCTCCTCGATGGCGGCATGCTTGCCCGTGCCCGGGATTACGACCTACTCCGCCACCAAGGCCTACCTGCGCAGTTTCGGCCGCTCACTCTCCTACGAACTCAAACCCTACGGCGTGGGCGTGACTACCGTCTGTCCGGCGGCTATCGCCACGCCGCTCTATCGCCTGAGTGAGAAATGGATGCGGCTCGGCGTGCGCACGGGCCTGATCCACACCCCGCGGTGGCTGGTCCGCCGCGCCCTGCGCGCGATGTTCCGCGGCCGGCGCGTGCTGAGCCCCTCCCTGATGAATGTCTGGCTCCCGGCCCTGATCGGCCTGTTGCCGGCCCCTCTGGTCCAATCGATATGGAAAAGATTGAAATAAGCCTGCTGCTGCTCCTGGCGGCGGCCCTGCCGCTGTCCGCCCAGCGTGTCGAGACCGTCCCGTTCGGGGATTTCGAGCACTGGACGGTCCGGCACATCAAGGAATCCGCCCTCATCGGCGGAGAAGTCAAGACGCTGTATGTCCTGGGGCCCGACGAAGTCATCGAGGGCAACAAGGCCTATGATTACGCGCGTACGCCCTGGGCTTCGTCGAACGCATACGCCCGCGTGTCGGGCGTGACCAAGACCAGCCTTTCGGTCGAGCCGGACGAGGGCCCCACCGGCAAGTGTGCGCGTCTGTCGACGGTCTACGCCTCCTGCAAGGTGGCGGGGCTGGTGGAGATCCAGGTACTGGCCACGGGCGCGCTTTACTGGGGCAGGATGTACGAGCCCATCACGGGCGTGAGAGACCCTTATGCCAATATGGATTGGGGAATCCCTTTCACCGGACACCCGGAGGCCTTGCTGGTGGACTACAAGGCCGAACTGCCCGCCACCGGCAAGCTGGTGCGCGGGACGACCTTCCGCAAGACCGAGTTCCCCGGCGAGGATCCCTGCCAGGTGATGCTCCTGCTTCAGCGCCGCTGGGAGGATGCCGAGGGCAACATCCACGCCGAACGTGTAGGCACGGCCTTCCTGCGGATCGGCCGGACCACCGGCGGCTGGGTCCGCAACCGCCGCATCCCGGTCTGGTATGGCGACGCCAGCCGCCAGTCCGGCTACCGCCCCTATATGGGGCTCATCACCGGAGCCAATACCCTGTACGCCACCAACAGCAAGGGCCGGCGCGTACCGGTCCGCGAAGAGGGCTGGGCGGACGCCGGTACGGCCAGCACGCACGCAGTGCTGCAGATCTCTTCCGGCTGCCAGGGCGGCTTCACCGGCGCGCCGGGCAATACGCTGTGGGTGGACAACTTACGGATGGAATATGCCAGGTAGGGTCATCGTGACGGGCGCTTCCGGCGCAATGGGCACTGCGGCCGTGCACGCCCTGGCCGCGCAAGGTTTCGCCGTGGTGATGGCCTGCCGCAATCCCGCCAAGGCCGAAGCCGTACGGGAGGGGATCCTCGCGGACCAGCCCGGGGCGCGGATCGACATCCGCCCGTTGGAGTTGTCCTCGCTCGCGTCCGTGCGTGGCTTTGTCGAAAGCCTGGACGACGCTCCAGTCAGTGCCCTGTTCAACAATGCCGGCGTGATCAGCCGCGGATACGCCCTGACCGGGGACGGGCTGGAGCACAGCTTCGCCGTCAATTATTTCGGTCCGGTCCTGCTGACGCGCCTCCTGCTGTCCCGCCTGGAGCCGGACGCGCGCATCGTCAATATGGTCTCGCTGACCACCCGCTTCGTGCACATCGATGCCGGCTCGCTCCGGCCGGCTCCGGAGGATTTCTCCCAGCTGGGCACGTATGCCCGCTCCAAACTGGCCCTGGTGCATTTCTCGCAGGAACTGCAGCGGCGCTGCCCTGCGCTGCGCATCAACCTGGCCGACCCGGGCATCGTCAATTCCAATATGATCTCGATGGGGCGCTGGTTCGACCCGCTGGCCGACGTGCTCTTCCGCCCCTTCATCAAGACGCCGGAGCAGGGCGTGAAGCCCGCCCTTCGCGCACTCGCTTCCGACACGCAGGGCAAATACTACGTCGGGAAGCGCGTGGAGGCGCTTCCCGACAAATTCTATGATCCTGCCCTGGATCTCCGCCTCTGGGAGGAGACGGGGCGTATCCTGGGTCTGGATTAGACTTCTTCTTCCTCGAGGTCGGGCCGCCGCTGGCGGTCGCTCAGCTTGCGGACCGGGTCGCAGGTGAGGCCGATTCCCAACTTGCTGAAAGTCTTGCGGTCCACCTCGCTCAACATCACCGTGGAGTGCACCTGAGCGCCGGCCAGGTTGGGCAGCTGCTCCAGGGCGAGCTTGCTGTTCTCGTCCATCAGGCTCATGATGGAGATGGTGACCAGCACCTCGTCGGTATGCAGGCGGGGATTGCGTCCGTGCAGATAGTTGACCTTGGTCTTCTGGATGGGGGCGATCATCATCTGCGGGATCAGCTTGACGTTGTGGGGGATGCCTGCCAGGTGCTTCAGCGCATTGAGCAGCAGGGCGGCGCTGGGGCCGAGCAGCGGGGAAGTCTCGGCGGTGAGGATCGTCCCGTCGCCGAGTTCGATCGCGGCCGTGGCCACGCCGGAGATGTCCAGACGCTCGCGCGCCGCGGCCGTGGTCTTGCGGTAGGCGGTCGAGATTCCGGCCTTCTTCATCAGCAGGGCGAGCTTGGAGACCTCGCTCTCCGTGGCCTTGCCGTCGGCGAAGTTGCAGAGAGCCGTGTAGTAGCGGCGGATGATTTCCTGCAGGGAGGCCTCGCGGCACACGGCGTCGTCGCTGATGCAGTGCCCGATCATATTGACGCCCATATCGGTGGGGGACTTGTACGGGGATTGTCCGTAGATGTCCTGGAAGAGGGCGTTCATCACCGGGAAGATCTCAACGTCACGGTTGTAGTTGACGGCCGCTTCGCCGTAGGCGTCCAGGTGGAAGGGGTCGATCATGTTGACGTCCTCCAGGTCGGCCGTGGCGGCTTCGTAGGCGAGGTTGATGGGGTGTGAGAGCGGGAGGTTCCAGACCGGGAAGGTCTCGAACTTGGCGTAGCCGGCCTTGATCCCGCGCTTGTTCTCCTGGTAGAGCTGGCTCAGGCAGACGGCCATTTTGCCGCTGCCGGGGCCGGGCGCCGTCACGACGACCAGGGGCTTGGTCGTCTGCACGTAGTCGTTCTTGCCGAATCCCTCGTCGGAGTCGATCAGGGCCACGTTGTTGGGGTATCCTTCGATCGTGTGGTGGTAGTAGACCGTGATGCCCATCTTTTCCAGGCGTTTGCGGTAGGCCTCGGCGCTGGACTGGCCGTTGAAGTGGGTGATCACGACGCTGTTGACGCTCAGTCCGCGGTCCAGGAACTCGTCGCGCAGGCGCAGCACGTCCATATCGTAGGTGATGCCCAAGTCGTTGCGGATCTTGTTCTTTTCGATGTCGACGGCGCTGATCACGATGACGATCTCGGCGTCGTCCTTGAGCTGCATCAGCATCTTGAGCTTGCTGTCCGGCTCAAATCCGGGCAGCACGCGGCTAGCGTGGTAGTCGTCGAAAAGCTTGCCGCCGAACTCCATATATAGTTTGTCGCCGAACTTGGCGATACGCTCCTTGATGTGCTCAGACTGGATCTTGAGGTATTTGGCGTTGTCGAACCCGTATTGCATAAAGAGAAACAGATTTTTGAATACGGGTTACAAAAATACGGCATTTGCCCGAAATGTGCAACAAGCGCACGAAGATTTCCGCACGCTTGTCCGACACTGTTTCACGCATATGGTTTTCTGCTTGGTGAATCGCTGAATAATGATTAAGTTTACTGAAAAATCGCACCTTATGAAACGGATCCTTGCCCTCTGCATCCTTGTTTGTATCGCCTCCGGGCTCCGTGCCCAGAGCAAAATCACCACGGAGACCGTCCCCAGCGCCGCCCTGGGACGCGACGTCAGCGTGAATGTCTATGTTCCGGCCGGTTTCGACGGCTCCGATGCCCGCTACCCGGTCCTGTACCTGCTGCACGGCCTGTACGGCACCCACGTGGACTGGGCGGAGTCCGGCGGGCTCAAGACCGTCCTGGACGAGCTCGTCGGGACGGGGGAGGCCGCCCGGATGGTCGTCGTGATGCCCTGCGCCGGCGGTCCGGACGCCCGCGCCATCCAGAACGGCTATTTCAACGTCACCGGCAATGCCTACGAGGATTTCTTCTTCAAGGAACTGATCCCCGCGATGGAGGCGAAGTTCCGCTGCGGCGGCGCCAAGGGCCGGCGCGCCATCGCCGGCCTGTCGATGGGCGGCGGCGGGAGTACCGTCTATGCCCAGCGGCACCCGGATATGTTCTCCAGCTGCTATGCGATGAGCGCCTGGCTGGACAACCCGATGCAGGAGTCCACGGATCCCAAGGTCACCGCTGACAAGATGTACATCACGATGAAGTCCGTGCGGGACCATTCCGCCCTGGACTATGTGGACAAGGCCGATGCCGCCACGGCCGAGGCCCTGCGCAGCGTCAAGTGGTTCATCGACTGCGGCGACGACGACCCGCTGCTGCAGCTCTCCACCGAGCTCTACGCCAAGATGCGCCAGAAGCGCATCCCCGCCGAGCTCCGGGTGCGCAACGGCGCCCACAACTGGGAGTACTGGCACACCGCCCTGCGGCTCTCCCTGCCCTTCGCGACCCGCAATTTCGAGCGGTGAGGGCGCTGGCCGCGTGGCTGCCTAGATTCCGGAGTTGGAATCCGCGTACCGCTTGATCTCCGCTTCTTTGCGCTTGACCTGGATCTGGGCGGCCAGCAGCAGGGCCTTGAGGTTCTCCAGCGAAGACTCCGCCTCCTTGTAGTCGGCTTCAAGCTGCGCCAGGGTTTCCCGGGCGTCGGCGAGTTTCTCCTGTGCCTTGGCGAGCGCTTCGGCCTTCCTCTCTGTCGCGCCGCCTTTGGCGAGCGCTTTGTCGTAGTCGGCTTGCTTGCTGGCGACCGCCTTCCGGGCGTCCTCGACCTTGCCGGCCTGTTTCTGCTTGTCGGCGGGGTAGTTGGTGATGGTCTTGTTGGCGTTCTTCAGGTCTTTGTCGGCCTTCTTCTGCTGCTCCTTGAAGTAGGCGAGCTCGGTGCCGCGGAACCAGTCCCGGTAGCGCACCCAGGCGTGCAGCCAGACCTTGGCGATGCTCTCCACGGCATCGCCGAGGATGACCTTGCTGTATTCGAAGAAATGCTCCCTGAATGCGGCGGATTCCATATAGAGGTTCTTGGAGATCTCGGACGGGACGTGGTCGGCCGGGACCAGGCGGTAGGACATCAGGTAAGAATACTGCGTGATGCCGCTCATATAGTCCCAGGTGTTGCCGCATCCGGAGCCCCAGCTCCAGACGAACTCCCGCGTCTCGACTTCCTCCTCGACATATTGCATCAGCTCGCTCATCTCCGGCTGCTTGAGCGGGTAGCCTTCGGGGTCGTAGAAGAAGCGCTCGTTGTCGTCGTCGATAAAATACGAAGCGCGGACCTGCTGGTCCCACACATCCTCGATGAAGGCGTGCACTTCATTGTCGTTGTAGAACGACCGCGCGTCGCAGTGCAGGGGCATATGCCCGTCCGCGATATAGTGCGACAGGATGAAGAAGCGCATCGCGATGTGGTTGTTGGAGGGGATGATGGGGGAGCCCTCGTTCTCCATCGTCAGGATCTTGAACGAGTCGATCAGGCTCTCGGTGAAGGACTCGCAGCGGTCGCAGAGATTGTGGCGCTTGTTGAGCAGGAAGGGCTTGCCGTACATGTCGGACCTTAACCCGTACTGGTAGAGCTGCAGGGTCGGCGGCATCACGCGGAAGGATGCGGTCGCCCCTTCCGGGGCACTCGTGTCCGGCTCGTACTTGACGATGTGGCTCGGGGTCATGTCCTTGAAAACGGAGTCGGGATACCAGGCTCCGGAGAGTACGAAGTCCCGGTAGTTCTTGAACCACGTGATGAGGGCCTTGGCGTCATCCGACTGACGGGCCGGGATCTTGGCCTTCTCGATACGTTTCATGGCCATCATGGCCAGCCAGGCGTGGGTGTATTTTTTCATATAGGCTAATATACTCTTTTTTCTGAAGAATCTGTTGGATATTCCCCGGAAAATAGACATATTTACCACAAATTAAACTAGTTAGTAGCATGATTAGGATCAAATTCCCCGTGATTGCTGCGACAATTGTCGCAGTTCTCAGTTTCCAGTGCGCATTTGCACAGGTTTCCGAATCCCCCGAGCTCGCTTCCCGTATTAAGGATGAGGGTTTGAACAATTCTCAGATCGAGCAGATCTCGCAGTATATGACGGACCTGCTCGGTTCCCGCCTGACCGCTTCGCAGCAGAAACGCCGTGCGGAGGGCCTGGTCATCTCCAAGCTCCGTGAGTTCGGCCTGTCCAACCCGCGCGCCGAGTTCGCTTATGAGTTCACCCGCGGCGGCTGGGATGTCGTCAAGACTTACGCCGCGATGACCGCTCCGTATTATTGCGCGTTCTCCGTGAACCCCAAGGCCTGGACGGGCAGCACCCACGGACTCGTGAAGGGGGAGTGCGTGGTCTTCGATGTCCAGTCCAAGGAGGATCTCGAGAAGTACCGTGGCAAGCTCGCCGGCAAGATCCTGCTGATGCCCTCCACGCAGAACTATACCATCAACTTCAACCCGCTCGCTACGCGCTATACTGAGGAGCAGTTAAGTGCTCTTACCCAGGACAACCGTGCGGCGTCCTCCGTTTCTCCGGCCGGCCCTCCCACCGCAGGCCGTCCCCGCCAGACCGCAGCGAACTACGAGGCTGCCAGGGAGCTTCAGCAGCTGACGGCGGCCTTCCTGGCCAACGAGAAGCCCCTCTGCGTCGTCACGGGCCGCGGCACTTTCAACGTCCCCAGCGGCACGGGCGCATCCTATAAGGTCGGCGACCCTGAGCCGACTCCCGAGATCCTGATGCCCATCGAGGACCACGGCCGTATGGTCCGCCTGATCCAGAATGGCGAGAAGGTCGAGATGGAACTCGAACTGATCAACAAATTCACCAATGACCAGGAGGTCCACAATGTCTATGCGGAGATTCCCGGTACGGATCCCAAGCTCAAGGACCAGATCGTGCTGATCGGCGGTCACCTCGACTCCTGGCACGGCGGCACGGGCGCTGCCGACAACGCCTCCGGCTGCATCGTGATGATGGAGGCGATGCGCATCATCAAGGCCCTGGGCATCCAGCCCAAGCGCACGATCCGTATCGCGCTCTGGGGCGGCGAGGAGCAGGGCCTCTACGGCTCCCGCGGCTACCTCGAGCAGCACCTTTACAAGGACCAGAAGAAGCTCCCCGGCTACGACAAGTTCGCCCTGTACCTCAATATGGACAACGGCTCCGGCCGCTTCCGCGGCATATATCTGGAGCGCAACGACGTGGCCTTCCCGTTCTTTGAGGCCTGGATGAAGTATATCGAGCCCCTCGGTTTCAACTATCTCTCGCCCCGCACCACCGGCTCGACTGACCACGTGACCTTCAACCGCGCCGGCCTGCCCGCATACCAGTTCATCCAGGATGTGCTGGAGTACAACCGTACTTACCACACCATCATGGACACCTATGAGCGTCTGTCCCTGGGCGACCTGACCCTGGATGCGACCATCGTGGCCTGGCTGGCGGTTTGCGCCGCCAACGATCCCGGCAAGATCCCTTCCCGCGAGATGCCGGCGACGCCCGCTCGGTTCTAAACCTTACACGCTGATTTGCAGAAGCCCCCGGAAGCGGACCGCTTCCGGGGGCTTCTGCATACCGCTGCCTCTCAGATCCGGATCCGGGAGAACGGCTTGACGCGTGCCAGCAGCACGGAGGCGACGAAGACCAGGCCCCCGGCCAGCAGCGTCGTCTCCGGGGTGAAACGGAAGCCCATGACCTGGTGCATCAGGGCAAAGATGATCCAGATGACGAAGAACCACTGCAGCAGGTAGATGCGCAGCACGTCGGAGGCGCAGCGCGTGATCTGCGCCGTCAGGCGCCGGGGCGCTCTGCGTAGCAGGAAATGGGAGATGCCGGCGACGGACAGGAAGGCGGCGATGCAAATGAAGGCGTCTCCGGTGCGGATGTGGTAGAAGTGCATCACGGACGAGTCGTCGAACATCCCGATTCCGCGCGGAGCGGCGTACAAGGTGTATCCCAGATAGATGGCAGTGCCCGCGAGGGCCAGCGGCAGCCAGAGCCGGTCCGTGTCGGTGCAGCGGCGCAGCATCCGCCCCATCCCGTAGCCGGCCACCACGAAGATGAACCAGTTGAGCAGCGGGAAATAGCTCTCCACGTCCTCGCCGTTGATGCCGGCGAAGAGCCCCAGGATGGCATCGGACCACATCCGCCCTGTGGAGACCATGTGGATGGCCGAGCCGCCCAGTGACATCGCCAGGGCCGTGAGCAGGATGGACCAGTAGGGGAGGCGCAGCAAGAGCAGGGCGCCGAGCAGGATGGAAGACAGGCCGGCGAATTGCAGGATGTCGATGATCACCGTCTCGTCCAGCGCCCAGCCATACAGGTAGTCCTTGCCGGTAGCCACTCCCGCCAGCAGCACGCCCAGCGCGCGGAACAGATTGAGCGCATAGGCGGCCAGGAACAGCCTCAGCCCCCGCCTGCACATGGCGGCAGGCTCCGCCCTGTGGTGCCAATAGGCGTAACCGATGCCCATGCACAGCATGAAGACCGGCGCTGCGAACTGGTGCGCACCGATGAAGGTGACCAGCCAGGGAAGCCCCTTCGAAATGCTGACGCCATTATACTCGAAGGGGTGGCTCAGGACCATGAAGAAGAGCGCAAGGACCTTCGCCAGGTCCAAGTTGACCTGGCGCCCGGTGTTGACCTCTGCTTTACCGATCAGCCTCAAGGGGGAACGACGGTTATTCTCCGGCCAGGATGGCCTGGACGTTGCGGATGGAGGTGCGGCTGTCCTCGAGCATCTGGCGGGAACCGTACTGCTCGACGGTGAGCCAGCCTTTATAGCCGCTTTCTTTGAGCGTGCGGATGATCGTTTCCATCTGGATGCAGCCCGTGCCGACCGGCTTGCAGGTCATGTCGGTCGGGGAGGTCCGGTCTTTGAGGTGGACGTGCTTGACCCGGTCCAGGAAATGCTTGAGAGAACCCACGGGGTCGTCTCCGGCAAAGAGGAAATTGCCGGAATCGTATGCCAGGCCAAGGTCTTTGGACACGGCGAACAACGAATCCAGCAGGGCCTTGTCGTAGCACAGGGAGCGGCGGTTGTCGTAGTCCTCGACCACGATGTCGAAGCCCTCCGCGGTCACGCGCGCGGCGAAGTCAGCGATGCGGCTCCGGGCGGCCTCGCGGTCCGCCTTGGAGTAACCCTGTCCGGGCATCAGGCCAGTGACCAGCAGCAGACGCTCGAAGCCCCGCTCCTTCAGGAAGGCCAGCGTCTTGTCTTCCAGTTCCTTCTGGTCACCGCGGGAGTAGTTGATATCGGTGATGGCGCAGGCGTGGGCGAAGCCCAGGCTGTCCAGCGTCTTGATCTCCCCGGGCTTCTGGAAGACCCGGATGTCGGCGCCGGTGTATCCGGCCTCCTTGAGGAGGGTCGCCGCCTCCGCGAAGGAGATGCCCTCCTGCTGGGCGATGGTCTCTATGTGGTCGCAGAAGATGGAGATCTTGGGCTCCTCTGCCTTGTGGTTGCAGGACGCTGCGCCAAGGCAGAGCGCCGCCAAGGCGGCCAGGAAAACGGTCTTTTTCATACCTTTTCGCAATTGGTTTGTCGCGTCCTGCTAAGTTACTCTTTTTTATTGCTATATTAGCGCAAACAGAAGAAATAAAACCAATTATTTTACGATGAGACACAAAATCCTCTTCTCAGTCCTGGCCCTTGCCCTGATGACCGGTTGCTCCGGCAGCAAGGATGCCGCCCAGTTCCATATCGGGCTTCAGTTGTACAGCGTCCGCCAGGACCTCCAGCGCGATTTCCGCGGGACGCTGCAGAAGGTAAGTGACCTGGGCTACGAAGGCGTCGAGTTCTATAACGAATTCGCCGGGTACACGCCGGAGCAGGTGCGCGCACTCTGCGATTCGCTGGGGCTGACCATCTTCTCCAACCACGTGCCGGTCCGCCTGCTGATGACGGATCCGGACCGCGTGATCGCGGAGAGCCGCATCCTGGGGATGAAATACATCACGATCCCTTCGATCCCGACCCGGCCGGCTGTCGATCCGGAGGGCTTCAAGCAGACCGTCGCCGCCATCGGCGAGATCGGCAAGAAGGTGCGTGCGGCAGGCTTCGAACTACTCTACCACAACCACGATTTCGAGTTCGCCCTCCTGCCGGACGGCACGGTCGGCCACGATTATATGTTCGCGGCCACGGACCCTGCCGACGTCGGGGTCGAGCTGGATGTGTGCTGGGCGGATTATGCCGGGGCGAATGTCCCGGAACTGGTCCGCAAGTATGCCGGCCGCCTGCCCGTGCTCCATATGAAGGACTACTACCAGGCCGGCAAGTCGGATGCGGACCCGTATGCGCTCGTCGGTGAGCAGGGCGGATCCGGCGGCGGACGCCGCGGTTTCGAGTACCGCCCGCTCGGCAAGGGCGTGGTGGACCTGGCTGCCGTCATCGACGCTGCGCGCCAGACCGGCGTCACCTGGCTCTGTGTGGAGCAGGACGACCCCTCGGCCGGCGCCGCTGACCGTTTCGAGGGCCCGGGCATCAGCGCCCGCTACCTGAAAGAGAACCTTTGAGGGGGATGCAGCAATGAATGAACCGGTCATCAACGAACACAACAAGCAGGAGTATCCGCCGATGCACACGGCGGAGCACATCCTGAATGCGACGATGGTCAGGATGTTCGGCTGCCCGCGCTCCCGCAATGCCCACATCGAGCGCAAGAAATCCAAGTGCGACTACGAGCTCGCAGAGGCTCCTTCCGCCGAGCAGGTTGCGCAGATCGAGGCGACGGTCAACGAGGTCATCGCCCGGAACCTTCCGGTCACCGTCGCGTACGTCCCGCGCTCGGAGGCCGAAGGGCTCGTGGACCTGAGCAAACTCCCTGAAGGCGTGTCCGACACTTTGCGCATCGTCCGCGTGGGAGATTATGATGTCTGCGCGTGCGCGGGCGCCCACGTGGAGAACACCTCGGAGATCGGTACGTTCAAGATCCTCAGCCACGACTTCGAGGACGGTCGCTGGCGTGTCAGATGGAAAGTGATTTGAGATGGTGACCCTGGACCGCGACGGCTTGATCGCCGCCATCGAATGCAAGGACCCCGCCTTCAACGAGGCGCTGCGGCAGGAGGCTTTCCGCACGAAGGTCGCCCACATCGGCACGGAGGTTTACCTCCGCGGTCTGATCGAGATTTCGAACATCTGCCGCAAGAACTGCCTGTATTGCGGCATACGGCGGGACAATGCCTCCTGTGCCCGCTACGAGCTCTCCGACGCGGAGGTCCTTGCAGCCGCCGCGCGCGCCGCCCGGCAGCGTTTCGGTTCGGTGGTGATCCAGGGCGGCGAGCGCACCGATGCAGCTTTCGTCCGCAAGATCACGCGCCTGGTCAAGGCCATCAAGCAGATAGAGACGGATTCCGAAGGCGGACGGCCCCTGGGCATCACACTGTCCCTGGGCGAGCAGCCGCGCGAGGTCTATGAGGAGTGGTTCGAAGCGGGCGCGCACCGCTATCTGCTCCGCATCGAGACGAGCAACCCGGACCTGTACCACAGGATCCATCCGCAGGATTCCCAGCATAGCTTCGAACGCCGAATGGAGGCCCTCCTGGACCTGAAAGCCATTGGTTACCAAGCTGGTACCGGCGCGATGATCGGCCTGCCTTACCAGACGGCGGCCGACCTGGCCGACGACCTGCTCTTCTACAAACGCTTCGATGCCCCGATGATCGGGATGGGCCCCTACAATCCCAATGACGAGACGCCGCTGACCCTCAGCGGTGCGCCGTATCCCAGCGACGCCGAGCGCCTGGAGCTCGGCCTGAAGATGATTGCGCTGCTGCGGCTCCTGATGCCGGACATCAACATCGCCTCTGCCACGGCGCTGGAGGTCCTGAGTCCGCGCGGGCGCGAGCTCGGCATCCTCTCCGGGGCCAATGTCTTCATGCCCAACGTGACCCCGGACGAGCAGATGGTCAAGTACAACCTCTACGACCGCAAGACCCTGCTCCGTGACCGCCCGCACCCCGGCGAATCCCTCTTTGCCGACTCGCTGGGAGAGAGTCTCCGGAATGGCAGGATCACCATCGGCTTCGGCAGGTGGGGCGATTCCAAGCATTTCACTGCCAGTAAACCATGATTCCAATGTCTGAACTATGAAGAAGATGAAATCTTTTTCCGGCCGCCTGACCCGGAGCGTCGTGCTCACGGTGTTGGCCGTGATGACCTTTATCTCGATGCTCGTTTTCCTGGTCACCGCCGCCGGGCTGCTGCTTTTTACCCGGGCGCACGTTTTCGACCTCCTGGACAAGACCCAGGGGAACATGGCCTCGACGATGAGCCGGGTGGAAGTCTCCGCAGACAATATCATCGATGAGTTGTCCTGGCATCTTGACACGCCCGACCTGGTCATTTCGACAATCCAATACGAGCTGAAGACCAACCGCCACCTCTATGGCTGTGCGATGGGATTCGTGCCGGATTATTACCGCAAACAGGGCCGTTGGTTTGAGCCCTACGCCCTGAACGGGCCGGACGGGATCACCGTCAGGAACATCGGCTCCCAGACCCATGACTACTTCAGCGCCGAATGGTACACGATGGGCCTGGAGTCTCCCGAAGGGGTCTGGTCCAATCCTTACTTTGACGATGTCGGAGCCGGTACGGTCCTCTGTACCTATTCCCGCCAGGTGACGGACCCCAAGGGCAAGGTGGCCGGTGTTTTCGGCGCGGATCTGAGCCTCAACGCGTTGTCCGAATTCGTGTCGGAGAGCATTCGGAAAGAGAACGAATCTCCGATCCAGGGTATTACGCCTGACAGAGGAAAAGCCATGATCTACGGTTTCATCATCGGGCGGGACGGAGACTATATCGTGCATCCTGACACGGAGCGTGTCCTCAAGACCAATTTCTATGACTTTGCATCCGGCGAAGATGTGGTCGAATACAAGGCCTTGGGAGATGCGATGCGGGCAGGGGAGTCAGGAGAGATGTCCGTCGAGATCGACGGCGTCAAATCCCACGTGTATTATGCCCCGCTCCTCAATTCCGGCTGGTCGATGGGTATCGTCGTCCCGACGAAGCGGCTGCTGTTCCCTGGTTTGCTGTTCGGGTCCATTATCATCTTCCTGATCCTCCTGGGCCTGGTGATCGTCTTCGTCGTCTGCTACCTTTCCATCCGGCATGCGACCAAGCCGCTCATCCGCCTGGCCGACTCTGCCAAGGAAGTGGCATTGGGAAACTTTGACACGGAACTCCCTACGATCCGGAGGAATGACGAGATCCGCCTCCTCCGCGACTCCTTCGACAATATGCAGAAATCGCTCAAGGAATATATCGCGGAGTTGACGGAGACGACGATGCAGAAGGCTTCGATGGAGAGAGAGCTGGACGTGGCACGCAAGATCCAGATGTCGATGCTGCCCGTGACTTGGCCCGCTTTCCCGGAGAGAGACGACATAGACATCTACGCTAGTGTCGCTCCGGCCAAGGCGGTCGGCGGCGACCTGTATGACTTCCGTCTCCGCGACGGCAAGTTGTTCTTCTGTATCGGAGACGTGTCCGGCAAGGGGATTCCCGCGTCGCTGGTGATGACCGAGATCAGTTCGATGTTCCGGACGCTCTCCGCCACCGAAGACAACCCGGCGAAAGTCCTCTCGTCCATCAATGCCTCCATGTCGGCCCGGAACGACAGCCTGATGTTCGTCACCCTTTTCGTGGGCGTGCTGGATCTCGCTTCCGGCGAACTGCGGTATTCCAATGCGGGCCACAATGCTCCCGTCGTCATCACGGAAGGCACGCCCAGGATGTTGAAGGTCGACTGCAATGTGGCCGTGGGGATCGAGCCCGACTGGGAGTTCTCGCTTCAGACTTTGATGCTCCCTCCCGCATCGATGCTCTTCCTCTACACCGACGGCCTGACCGAAGCCACCCGGGCCGGAGACGAACTGTTCGGGGAGAAGCGGGTCCTCGATGCCCTTGCCGCTTCCGGGGGCAAGGGGGTCTCCGCCGAGCAGCTGATCACCCAGATGTCTGCGGCGGTGGATGCGTTCGTCGGGGATGCCGAACAGAGCGACGACCTCACGATGCTCGCCCTGCGGATCCTCCCCGGGCGGAAATCCGCAAAAAAGTAGTGTCATATCATCGTTATTTCCTATCTTTAACCATCTTTAACCGAATCATTTGCTATGGCCAAGTCAGACATCAAGAAACAGAAATCCCCCCAGATCGAGGTCCTCTGGAAGGAAGACACCCCTGAAGCCACTTATTTCAAACGCGAGGAGTATTGCATCGTCGCGAAGGTCGACAAAGGCAAGTACACCCTTACCCGCTATGGCTGGGACGAGGATCCCGCCAAGGGCGAGAGCCTCGTCGTGTCCGCCAAGGATACCCGCCGGCTGATGGACAGTCTCCGGGTCAAGAATCCCGATACCCTCATCCGGGTCCTCGGCAAGAAATTCGCCCTGAAGGAACCGCACAACGCCTTCGTCAAGATCCAGACATCTCTCGAGAGAAGGGGCATCCCGTACGAGCGGCAATAAGTCCCGCAAGGACGCAGTATGAATCCTGTTTTCGCCAGGCTTCTAAACCAGCAGCTGATCAGCCCGCTGTTCACCGCGCCGTACGAGGTGGTTCGGTGGATGGGCGCAATGCAGGGCCAGGATTACCGGATGATGCGCTGGGCCGTGGGGATGCGGACCCGCAAGCCTTCCGCCCGCGCGTTCGAGCAGGATTTCAACAGCGGCCGCATCGTGCGCGTCCACTTGTTCAGGACCACGTGGCAACTCGTGGCCGGCGAAGACCTTCGCTGGATGCTTGGGCTCTGCCGTACGCACGCCCTGCGGGGGCTGGCGGGCTGGATGAAATCCAACGGCGTCAGCATTCCCCGGACTGAACAGGAGACCGTGCAGACCCTCTTCGCCGACTTCCTCTCCTCCCATCGCACGGCCACCAAGAGTGATTTCGATGCCGCCCTCAGGGACAAGGGGATCGTGATGGACGACCACCGTCTGTCCTACCACATCCGCTTGGGCGAGTATGCAGGCCTGCTGTGCAGCGGCGACCTGCTCCCGCAGAAAGCCACATACGCTCTGGTGACCGACAAACTGCCCGGATCGGCTTCCCGCAGCCGCGAGGAATCGCTCGCCCTGCTGGCCCGGACCTATTTCCGGAGCCACGCTCCGGCCACGCTCGAAGACTTCGTGTGGTGGAGCGGCCTGGGCATCGGCGACTGTCGCAAGGGGATCGACGCCCTTGGGCCGGAACTGTCCCGGGAGCGCTGGAAGGGGCTTTCCCTCTATCTCCACGAAGACTGCCGCACCCGCGGCTTCCGCCGGGGTGGCGTCCTCCTCCTGTCGCCCTACGATGAATATTTGATCGGCTACAAGAGCCGCCACGTGGCCGTCCATCCTGACCACAGCCACCGCGCCCACAATAACACCGGCAACTTCTGGCCGGTCGTCCTCCAGGACGGTGAAGTCGTGGGCAACTGGAGCTTTGCGGGCGGCCGGGTGCAGGTGGATGTCTTCCATCCCGATGCCTGTCTCGACCCGGAGGCACTGCAGCGACAGCTCCGAAAGTACGAGCTCTTCGCCCGCCCGCTTGGATAATTGGCGGAAGGTCGCTAACTTAGCGGGCCAATCCGGAACTGTCCAGAACAATGAGTTTTACGATCAAGCACCCCGCCAACGACGGGGGAATGAATGCGAGAATCCGGCGCCTCCGGCAGGAGAGCGTCAGCACGCCCGCGACCCTCACCATCGAACGCGCCCTCATCGAGACGGCCTTCTACAAGGAGAATTACGGCAAGTATCCGATCGCTGTGCTCCGTGCGAAGAACTTCTATGAAATCTGCGCGAAGAAGACCATCTACATCGGCCCCGACGAACTCATCGTGGGCGAGCGCGGCCCGCGACCGAAGGCGGTTCCCACTTTCCCGGAGTTGACCTGCCACAGCGTGGAGGACCTCCACGTGCTGGATACCAGAGAGTTGCAGACCTATCACATCAGTCAGGAAGACATCGATACATACGCCCGCGAGGTGATCCCTTACTGGAAGGGCAAGACGCAGCGCGAGCGGATCTTCGGACATGTCTCCAAGGAGTGGGAGGAGGCCTACCATGCTGGCGTCTTCACCGAGTTCATGGAGCAGCGCGCTGCCGGCCACACCGCCATGGACGGCCGGATGTACCGGGAGGGCCTCCTGGACATGAAGGCCCGGATCGCGAAGAACATCGCCGCCCTGGATTATATCAACGACCCCGAGGCCACGGACAAGCAGCAGGAACTCGAGGCGATGGCCATCTCCTGCGACGCCGCCATCCTCTTCGCCGAGCGCCACGCCGTCCTGGCGGAAGAGATGGCTGCCGCCTGTCCGGATCCCGTCCGCAAGGCGGAGCTGGAGAAGATCGCCGCCGTCTGCCACTGGGTGCCTGCCCACGCCCCCCGCGACCTCTGGGAGGCCATCCAGATGTATTGGTTCGTCCATCTCGGGACGGTCACGGAGCTGAACGGCTGGGATTCGATGAATCCAGGCCACATCGACCAGCACCTCTATCCGTTCTACGAGAAGGGCGTGCGCGAAGGGACCCTCACCTATGACCGGGCGAAAGAGCTCCTGAGCTGCCTCTGGATCAAGTTCAACAACCAGCCGGCCCCGCCCAAGGTGGGCATCACCGCCCGGGAATCCGGCACCTACAACGATTTCACGAACATCAACATCGGCGGCGTCGACCGGAACGGCCGTTCCGGCGTGAACACGCTCTCCTATATGATCCTCGAGATCCAGGAAGAGCTCCACGAACTGCAGCCGGGCCTGTCCATCCACATCGCTGAGAATACACCGGACGAGTTCCTGGAGGCCGGCATCAAGGTCATCCGCCTGGGCCACGGCTATCCTTCCGTGTTCAATCCGGACACATACGTGAAGGAGCTGGTCCGCCAGGGCAAATCCCTGGAGGACGCCCGCGAGGGCGGCTGCTCCGGCTGCATCGAAGTCGGCGCCTTCGGCAAGGAGGCGTACCTGCTGACCGGCTACCTGAACACGCCGAAGATCCTGGAGATCACGCTGAACGACGGTGTGGACCCGGAGACGGGCAAGCAGATCGGCCTGAAGATGGGCGATCCGCGCAGCTTCAAGACCTTTGAGCAGCTGTACGACGCCTGGCACCGGCAGATGGTGTATTTCGTGGACCTCAAGCTTGCCGTGAACAACTACATCGAGCGGATGTTCTCCCTGTATGCCCCCGCCACGTTCCTGAGCTTGTATATCGAGGACTGCATCGACAAGGGCAGGGACTACTACAGCGGCGGTGCCCGCTACAATACCACCTATATCCAGTGTACGGGCCTGGGTACCATCACGGACTGCTTCACGACCCTGAAGAAACACGTCTTCGAGACGGGCCGCTACACGATGGACCAACTGCTTGCGGCCGTAGCCGCCAACTGGGAGGGCGCTGAGCCGATGCGCCTGTATATCCGCAACCACACCCCGTTCTTCGGCAACGACGACGCCTACGCCGACGACATAGCCGTGCGCGTGTACGACGACCTGGTGCGCGCCATCGAAGGCCGGCCCAACACCCGCGGCGGCAAGACGCAGCTGAATATGCTCTCCACCACCTGCCACAACTATTTCGGCCAGGTGTGCGGCGCCTCCGTGAACGGCCGTTTCGCCCATTTCGCCATCTCCGACGGCACTTCGCCCGCCCACGGCTCCGACACGAAGGGCCCGACCTGCGTCGTGCGCTCCCTCGGCAAACTGGACCAGACCAAGAGCGGCGGCACCCTGCTGAACGTCCGCTTCGTGCCGGCCCTTCTGCGGACCGACGCCGAGGTGAAGAAACTGGGCAAGCTCATCCGCGAGTACTTCAAGCTTGGAGGCCACCACATCCAGTTCAACATCGTGGACACCGACACGCTCTGCGACGCCCAGCAGCATCCGGACGACTACCGGGATCTCCTGGTGCGCGTGGCCGGCTATTCCGACTACTTCAACGATATGACGGCACAGCTGCAGGACGAGATCATCGCCCGCACGCAGAACGAAGACCTCTAGGGATCAACCTCCGATCGTGGCTGCCAGCCCGGCGGCCTCGAACTGCCGCAGACAGCGGTCTTGGACGTCCCTGGCCGGGGCGGAGAGAGCCAGTTGTCCGGGATTGTACGTGGTGCCGAGCCGCTCGTGCTTGCCCTTCCCGATGTCGTGGTAGGGGAGCAGGTCCACGCCTTCGGGCAGCAGGGGCAGGGCGCGGAGGAAGTCCGCCGTGGCGGCGATATCCGCCACCGAGGCATTGACCTCCGCGATGAGCGGGATGCGAATGCGATAGGGATGTCCCGACTCCGCTACCAGGCGTATGTTGTCCAGGATCTGTCCGTTGGGGATGCCCGTATACCGCTCGTGCCTGTCGGAATCCATCACCTTCAAGTCAATGAGGAACAGCTCGCACTCCGCGGCCACGGCGCGAACGGTGTCCGGGCTGGCAAAGAGCGTCGTGTCCACGGCGCGGTGGAAGCCGCGCCGGCCCAGCTCCCGGAGCAGTTCCAGGGCGTAGGCGGGATGCATCAGCGGCTCGCCGCCGGAGAGCGTCACACCGCCGCCGCTGTCCGCCATCATGTCGCGCTCCTTCTCGATCTCGGCCATCAGCTCGTCGAGCGGCCATTCGCGGCCGCAGATCTCCATCGCCAGGGCGGGGCAGGCCTCCGCGCAGGCCCCGCAAGTCAGGCAGGGCCGCCCGGTGGGCCTGATCCCGTCCGGGGTGAGCGCGATCGCTCCCTCCGGACAGGCTTCCACGCAGGCGGCGCAGCCGATGCATTTGACACTCTTGTACAGCCTTTGCGGTCTGTCCGACCAGCTCTCCGGGTTATGGCACCACACGCAGCGGAGCGGACACCCCTTCAGGAAGAGGGTCGTACGGATGCCGGGTCCGTCGTGGAGGGCGTAGCGTTTCAGGTCGAACAGAAGGGCCATGGCTCAAAGTTAGTGTTTTTGGTGCAAAACTCTTATCTTTATGGGGATGAATATCGTGCATCACCATATCGAGCAGGGCTCCGGCGAGCCGCTGATCCTCCTCCACGGCAATGGGGAGGATGCCGGATACTTCGTGCACCAGATGGAGCCTTTTTCCCGACATTTCCGGGTGATAGCCGTCGACACGCGCGGCCACGGTCAGACCCCGCGCGGCGAAGCGCCGTTCACGATCCGCCAGTTCGCCGAGGATCTGCGGGCTTTTATGGATACGCAGGGGATTGTAAAGGCCAGCATCCTGGGTTTCTCCGACGGTGGCAACATCGCGATGGTCTTCGCCCTGAAGTATCCGGAGCGTGTGGACCGGCTCATCCTCAACGGTGCCAACCTGGATGCATCCGGCGTCAAGCGAAGCGTGCAGATTCCCATCGATATCGGCTACCGGATGGCCAGCCTCTTCGCGCGTCGGAGCCCCGAAGCCCGCAAAAATGCCGAGCTGCTGGGCCTGATGGTCAACGATCCTGACGTGAAGCCGGACGAACTGGGCCGTATCCAGGCTCCCACGCTCGTCATCGCCGGAGACAGGGATATGATCAAGGAATCCCACACCCGCTTGATCGCGGCGCATATCCCCGATGCCCGGTTGGTGATTATCCCAGGCGATCATTTCATCGCCAACAAGCAGCCGGAGGCCTTCAATGCGGCCGTGCTCTCCTTCCTGCTGCGATGAGTGGTTAAAAGGCCGGTCGGGCGGACTAAGCCTGGGCTTCCGTCTTGGTGAAATCCATTTCCGTCAGGGACCGGGCGAATTGGCGGAAACAGTCCAGGTCCTGTGCATTGGGGTGCCCTTTGCAAATGGGCCCCATCGATCCTTTGCAGGTAAACGATTTGTCACAAACCTGAATGCCGCGCGCCTTCAGCGCCTGGAGCATTTGCGGCAGGGGAGACTCGACGATGGCGCAGGAGCCGAACAGGGCCACGCACTTGACTTTCTCGGGCGTAAGGGTGTTGATGAAGTCGATGACGGCGCCGTTGACCTTGCCCAGGAACACGCCGGCCCCCAGGAAGAGCAGGTCCACGGGCTGGTCCAGGGGCTCTGCAACGGTGGCGGCTTTCGCCCCGACGATATCTTCGATGGCCTCTGCCATCAGTTTGGAATGACCAAACTTGCTGTAATAACGGATAGCGTTCATATCATTGTCCTTTTAACATTGCTTCTACTTCTTCGCGGTGTTCGTACAGGGCGCAGCCGCCGGTGTGTTCCCCGCCCACCAGGTGCGCTTCCCGCAGTTTGCGGAACAGGGGCGAGGCGAGCGCCCCTCTGACCCCCAGCTCCACGACGCTGCTGTCACTGAACGGGGAGAAAGGACAGGGCTCCGCGCTTCCGTCCGGTCCGATGTGGAAGAACCCCCGTCCGGCTGCCAGGCAACCTCCCAGGAATTTCTCGTCACCCGGGAAGGAAATGATTATCAGGTCTTTGAATCGCTCTCCCTGGTATTCCTGCACGGCCTCCATCTTCTCCAGATCAGCTTCGCTGAGGGCGAGGTGTTCCGTGCCGGGATCCGTGGGCACGTATTCAACATAGATGATCAGCTTGCACCCCAGCGTGCGCAGGTTTTCGACAAAGGCATCGGAGGTCACCAGGTCGAAGTTCTCCGTAGTGACGGTGATGCTGGTGCCGAAGAACAGGTCTTCCTGGTGCAGCATCTCCACCGACAGCATTGCCCGCCTGTACATCCCCGGGCCCCGCCGCTCGTCCGTCGCATGTTCCAGCCCCTCGATGCTGATGACGGGAATCATGTTGAGGTGCTGCTTGAGGAATTCAATATAGGAGTGGCCGATGAGCGTGCCGTTGGTGAAGATGGGGAAAACCATATCCTCGACCTCTGCCACGCGCTCCAGGATATCCCTGCGCAGCATAGGCTCTCCGCCGGCCAGCAGGGCGAAGTTGATGCCCAGCGAGGCCGCCTCCTCGAAGATAGCCTTCCACTGTTCGGGCGGGAGCGACGCTTTCTGCGCGTCGGCGCTGTCCGCCGCGATCCCATTGGCGCGGGCATAGCACCCCTTGCAATGCAGGTTGCAGGCGGTGGCGATGGAGCAGATGAGGAAGGGCGGCACATCCATGCCCTCCTTCTCCTTGATCTCCGCACGACGCTTCTCGGACTTCAGGAAAGCCTGTTGCAGGCGCCAGACGGTCTTTGCCTCCAAGGGGTTTCGTAGGACGTTGGCGTATGCCTTGGCCATGATGCGACGGATCGCGTCGCTCATATGCTGCGGCAGGTTGACCGCGGCCATCATTCAGCAGGTGCCCACTTGCACCGGACGGGGGAGATGATAGCGCCTTCCTTCTTGAGTTCGGCGAACGCCTTGTCCACTTCCTTGCGTTCTGCCCCGAGGGCCTTGGTCACATCGCCGGCGGATACCGGCTTGCCAGCTTCGCGCATGGCCTTAAGTACTTGTTCTTTCATCAAATAAGTGCGTATTTAATCGATATGTATCAAATCTAATGATAAATACTAATACCAACAAATCCCGGATAATGCTATCTTTGAGTCGTTTGTGATAAAGGATCAAGTTGTATTTTTGTTTTTGAAACAGATATTGAAATGAGCGAGGAAATGAAATTTCGTCCGATGAGACGTTTCAAACAGGAACTCCCGGAGCAGGAGTGCGAGGACATTCTGCAGAAAGCCTACAGGGGCTTCCTGTCCGTCATCGGCGATGGCGGGTATCCTTATTCGCTGCCCATCAACTTCGTATATGCCGACGGCCATATCTGGTTCCACTGTGCACTGGAGGGACATAAGATGGATGCCCTGAAGGCCTGCGACAAGGCCTGTTTCACGGTAATCGGCGAGCCGGTCAGGGAAGAGAACGACTGGTGGTACCACGTGAAAAGCGTCATCTGCTTCGGGCGGGTCCGTATCGTCTCCGACGAGGCGGAGCGCCGGGCCAGGCTGCGCCAGCTGGGAGCCAAGTACTTTCCGGAAGGATACGATATCGATTCGGATCTGACGAAGAACGGACCGCGGGCCGCCGTGCTGGATTTCACGGTCGAGCATATGAGCGGCAAGCGCGTGCGGGAGAAATAGCAGGGGGTCAGTCTTCGGCGAACTGTTTCAAGCCAGCCTCGTCCAGGCGCTGCACTGTCCAGTCCGACAGGGGCTTGGCCCCGATGGAGCGGTAGACTGACAGGGCGGATTCGTTCCAGTCGAGGCAGATCCATTCCATCCTGCCGCAACCCCTTTCCACGGCGGTTTTGGCCACGTACTTCAGCAGGGCCTTGCCGTAGCCCAGTCCACGCTTCTCCGGGAGGACGAACAGGTCCTCCAGGTACATCCCTTTGCGCCCGACGAAGGTGGAGAAGTTGTGGAAGAACAGGGCGAATCCGACCACGACGCCGTCCTCCTCGCCGAAGACCACTTCGGCGGCCCGCTCTACGAACAGGGAATGGTGGATGGTGGCCTCGTCGGCCACGACATCGGCCGCGCACTTCTCATAGACTGCGAGCTTCTTGATGAATTCGAGGACGAGGCCCGCCTCGTCGGGCCTGGCCGGCCGGATGGTGAATGTTTTCATCGGGGTTTCTCTATTGGCAATTCTGGATGATCCGGCGACAAATATACAAATTCCCCGGCTGATTCTTTCTCGCCAAAAAATGCTATATTTACATCGACGAAAGTAACTCAAAAAGCGTGAATATGAAAAAGTATGTATGCGACGTGTGCGGGTACGAGTATGACCCTGCAGCCGGTGATCCGGACAACGGCATCGCTCCCGGAACGGCTTTCGAGGACATCCCTGCGGATTGGGTCTGCCCTGTCTGCGGTGTCGGCAAGGATGAATTCTCTCCTGCGGAATAAGGCGCCGCTTCCCGGTTTACGGAGCCGGTGACTTCCCGAGGAACTCCGAAGGTGTGATGCCCGTCTCTTTCTTGAACAGACGGGTGAAATGTTGTGGATAGTCGAATCCCAGTAAATGGGCGGTCTCATTGATATTGTGACCGTTCATCAGTAGATTTTTGCCCTGCTCTGTCACGAAGGAATGGATGTAGCCGATGGCTGTGCCGCCGGTTGCCTTGTGTACGACATCGCCCAGATAACGGGCTGAATAGGCGAGTTCGCCGGCGCAGAACCGGACGGACGGGACGCCCAAATCCAGTTGCCTGCCGTCCAGATAGTATTCTCGGAGCAGCTGGTGGAAACGTTTGAGCAGGTCCGAGGCCGACCTCTCTTCTTTGGAGAGCTGACGGAGGTAGATCCGTTGGCAGTATTCCAGGATGAGCCGGATGTAACCGAGGATGACGGCACGCAGTGCCGTGGAGTCGGCGTTCTCCTGCAGTTCGTGCCGCAATTGGGTGAGCAGCTGGGTGATCCGGCCCCATTCCGCGGATTCCATCTTCAAGGTTTCCGTGGCAAAATAGGAAAAGAAGTGATAATCCCTCATCCTCGTCTCCAGGTCGGTCCCGTGTAGGAGTTCCGGCGAGAACAGGAGGGCCCAGCCGCTGATGTGGATCCTTTCCCCGTCGTCTTCCTTCCCGCCGATCTGGCCGGGCTCGACGGCGATGATGGAGCCGTCGGCCGCATCGAACATCTTCATCCCGTAGGTGAGGTTCTTGGGGAAGTTCCGCTGGATGAACAGGCCGTAGACGCCGTAGCGGTTCAGGCTGGAGTGGATGGGCGACACTTCGTCGTAGTGGATGACGCTGACCAGCGGATGCAGGACGGGCGCACCGACGAAGCGGGTATAAACATTCGGGTCCGAGACGGATAACAGATTCTTCATATCACCCGTAAAGGTAGGAAATTCCTTCTTTTAATCCAATATTCTGCGATATTGGTAGAAATCTGACAAAAATCGGTACTGAAATTCCGGTTCGAGGGCGTACTTTTGCAAAAACAATCGGATATGAAGTATGTTTTACCTTTTGCCCTTGCATCCCTGATGCTGTTTGGCTGCAAAACGAAGACGACAGATATGAGCAATCTTACCCTTACCCAGGAATGGGACAAGACCTTCCCCAAATCCGAACAGGTCGACCACTGCAAAGTCACTTTCCACAACCGTTACGGCATCGAGCTGGCCGCCGATATGTACGTCCCCAAGGATGCCGCCGGCAGGCTTCCCGCCCTCGCGGTCAGCGGGCCCTTCGGCGCCGTGAAGGAGCAGTCCAGCGGACTCTATGCCCAGCATATGGCGGAAAGGGGATTCGTGACCGTCGCTTTCGATCCTTCTTTCACGGGTGAATCCGGCGGTGAACCCCGCAGGATGGCATCCCCAGACATTAACACAGAGGACTTCCTCGCGGCGGTGGACTTCCTGTCCACCTGCGAGCGGGTCGATCCGGAGCGCATCGGCATCATCGGCATCTGCGGTTTCGGCGGGATGGCCGTCAACGCGGCCGCCCTCGATCCTCGCATCAAGGCAACCGTGGCCTCCACGATGTACGATATGAGCAAGATCAATGCAGAGGGGTATTTTGCCAGCGAGGACACACCTGCCCAGCGTATGGAGAAGCGCAAGGCGCTGGCTGCCCAGCGGACGAAGGACTATGCTTCAGGCACATACGAGCGGGCGGGCGGCGTCGTCGATCCGCTGCCGGAGGATGCGCCCTGGTTTGTCAAGGAATATCACGCATACTACAAGACCCCCCGGGGCTACCACGCACGCAGCGGCAACTCCAACGACGGCTGGAACGTCATCGGCTGCCAGAGTTTCCTGAACCAGCCCCTGCTGGCCTGGGCCGGCGAGATCGAGAACCCCGTGCTCCTCATCCATGGCGAGAAGGCCCACAGCCGCTATTTCAGCGAGTACGCCTTCGGCCTGATGACCGGCAGCAACAAAGAGTTGATGACCATTCCTGGTGCCTCTCACGTGGATCTTTACGACGACGTGGCCGGCGTGATCCCTTACGACAAGATGGAAACCTTCTTCAAGGAGAACCTGAAATGAGAATCTTGGATCTTGTCATTGCCGGCTGGGCCGCTCTCGCTTCGGTCACTGCTTCCTGCACGACGAATCCGCTGCAGGTTGATCCCGCGACGGAAACGCCAGCGCAGAACGGCGGGCAGGGCGATGCCGGCACACCGCAGAAACCGGAAACGACCGGGAGCAAGACACTGGTCGTCTGGTACAGTTTCACTGGGAACTCCACGGCCATCGTCCAGGCGCTTCGGTCCCATATCAAGGCCGACGCCCTTGAGATCAAGCCGGCGGAAGCGGGCCTTGACTATGCTGCAAACAATTATGCCATTGGCAGTTCGCTGATCGCCGCCATCCGGGAGCATCCCGCATCCGCCTCCTCCTATCCCGCTGTCAAGGAAGTCGAAGTGTCCTTCGACAACTATGACACCATCCTCATCGTGACACCGCTCTGGTGGAGCCAGATGGCCGCACCAATGCAGAGTTTCCTCTTCAATTACGGCGCGAAGATAGCCGGCAAGACCATCGGTCTCGTCGTCACCAGCTCCAGCAGCGGCATTTCCGGCGTGGAGCAGGATGCGAAGCGGCTGATTTCGCAGGGCCGGTTCCTTTCTGAAAGCCTCTGGATCCGCTCCGCCCAGGTCGGCAACGCGAAGGAACTCACGGCCGCCTGGTATGACAAGCTGTTCCCGGACAATGACAAAGAAAGCGCTATGAAAGTGAAAATCACCGCCGGCGGAAAGAGCTTCACCGCCGACATCGAAGATTCCGAGACGGGCAAAGCCTTCCTCGGGAAGCTGCCGATGACGCTCGAGATGTCCGAGCTCAACGGCAACGAGAAATACTGCTACGGCGTGTCTCTGCCCAAGGATGATAAGCACTATGCCAACATCCAGGCCGGGGACTTGATGCTCTACAGCGGTGACTGCATCGTTTTGTTTTACGGCACGGCCGGAGGTTACAGCTATACCCGGATCGGGAAGATTGCGGATGTGACAGGGCTCGCCGATTCCCTGGGCAAGGGGAGTGTTTCCGTCAAATTTGAGAAGCAATGAAAAAGACAGTATTCAGTTTGATCCTTATGGTCATCGTTTCGCAATTGGCCAGCGCGCAACTGACCATCAACATCCGGTATTCCGGGCAGGATGGCAGCGCCCGGAAATACGTGGAGGAAATGGAAAGCAGCGGGATCGCCGCCCGCATCCGTGCCATCGAAGGATGTATCCGTTACGACTATTTCTTCCCGGCCGATGATCCGGAAGGTCTGCTGCTGATTGATGAGTGGAGCGGCCAGGAAGCCCTAAACCGCTACCATGCGTCTCCCGCGATGCAGGAAGCCGCCGCCTTGCGCGAAAAGTACGGTCTGGGCAACAGGACGGTCCGGATGTACACGCCGATGATGCCCGGAAGGCGGCAGGATCCTCCCCAGGAAAACGGAAAACGATGAGAAAACTGACACTTGCATTGGCGGCTATGTTATGCACGGCTTCCGGGCTGTGGGCACAGATAGATGTACACAGCCATGCCATCACGGCATCGTATATGGATTTCATCAAGGCCCATGGGGCCGAGATGGACGAAGGCTTCCCGATTCCTGGCTGGAACGTGGAGGAGCATCTGGCCTTCATGGACCAGGCCGGGATCGAGACCGCAGTCCTGACCATGCCGGCGCCGCAGCCTTGGTTTGGGGATGGTGCCGAATCCGCGGCGTTCTGCCGCAAGTACAACGAGGAGTGCGCCGCGCTCAAGGCCCGGTATCCCGGTCGTTTCCTTTTCTGCGCCGCCCTGCCTTTACCGGATGTGAAGCGGTCGGTGGAAGAGGCGGTCTACGCGCTGGATATCCTGCATGCGGACGGCGTGAAACTGGCCACTAACAGTTATGGCCAATACCTGGGCGATCCGGAGTTGGAGCCTCTGATGGATGTGCTGAATGCGCGTAAGGCCGTCGTCATCATCCATCCGCACAAGCCATCTGCCGTAAACGACAAGTTGATCGCTGAAGTGCCGCTGGCTTCGTACGAGTATCTGGCCGAAACCACGCGGGCTATCCTGAACATGGTTGCCCATGACGTCCTGGTCCGCTATCCGGACCTCAAGGTGGTGGTCCCGCACTGCGGCTCTTTCCTGCCGAACGCGCTCCCGCGTTTCAAGGGCCTCCTGCCTGTTATGATAGGGCAAGGGTATATGAAGCCGGTCGATGTGGACGCCAACATCGCCCGCCTGTATTTCGACCTGGCCGGTGCCGCGACGGATGATGCCATCCGCTCCCTGCTGACCATCACCTCCGCCGACCATCTGCTCTATGGCTCCGATTATCCCTATGTCGCCGCCCCGGCCCTGGTGGCTGCGAATGCATCCCTGCGGCAGCGGCTCCCTGGCCTTGGCCTGGATCCTCAGGCTGTTCTGGCGGACAATGCCCGCCGGCTCTTCGGCGCCGACATTCCCCGGCGGGAATATGGCGAAAAACTGGTCAGGCTGGCGGAGATTGAGGTAGTTCCGGAGAAACTCGAAACGTATCTGAAATACGCAGCGGAGGTTGGCCGCGTGTCCATGGCGACGGAACCCGGCGTCATCGCCCTTTTCTCCATGCAAGACAAAGCCGACCCCTGCAAAGTGTACATCCTGGAAGTCTATGCCGATCAGCAGGCCTATCAGGCACACATCCTGACCGCCCATTTCCACACCTACAAGGAAGGTACGGCCGACATGGTCCGTTCCCTCCGACTGATCGACACCATTCCGCTGGTGATGGCGGAGTTCGTGAAAAAAGCCCGATAATCAATACGGTTGAAAATGACTTTGAAAACAAGAATCGGGGTGCTGGCCACCGTCCTTGGTGGGAGCCATTCCCCTGTGCAGACGGTCGACTTTTCCGTCTGGCCCAAGGGCGAGCCCAACACCGCCTATGCCCGATACTTCACGGGCAACAGCTATCTTGCCCCGATGGAGGGCGGCATAGCCAACGTCACCTTCGAGCCCCGCTGCCGCAACAACTGGCATATCCACCACAAGCAGGTGCAGGTCCTGATCTGCGTCTCCGGACGCGGCTGGTATCAGGAATGGGGGAAAGAGCCGGTCGAGATGACGCCCGGTACCATCATCGCCATTCCTGCTGAAGTCAAGCACTGGCACGGCGCCGCCGAAGACTCGTGGTTCCAGCACCTGACCTATCACAAGGATGTGCAGGAGGGGGCGAGCAACGAATGGCTGGAGCCGGTGACGGACGAGCAATACGACCGTGTCAACGCGACTCCGAGAGGAGAATAGCGCGGATCCTCTTTTCAGATAACTGGCTGTTTGACGGGGAAAGTCGTGTTTTTTAACAACTTTCCCCGTCACCCCTCTCTGTCGTCACAATTTTTTGCTACATTTGGGGTATGTTAGTCAAGTGTATTCTCCTGATCCTGTTCTTTGCCGTGATGATCGGTGTCGGCATCTATTGCCGCCGGACCGCATCTGACGTACAGGGTTTCGTCCTGGGCAGCCGTAACGTCGGCTCCTGGCTCACGGCTTTCGCCTTCGGCACATCTTATTTCTCCGCGGTCATCTTCGTGGGATACGCCGGCCAGTTCGGCTGGAAGTACGGCCTTGCCGCCACCTGGATCGGCCTCGGCAATGCCATCATCGGCTCATTGCTGGCCTGGCGGATCCTGGGCCGGAGGACCCGACTGATGACGCAGCACCTGCAGAGCGCCACGATGCCCGACTTCTTCGGGAAGCGCTTCTTCAGCGATGCGCTCAAGGTGGCCGCTTCCGTGATCGTGTTCATATTCCTCATCCCTTATACCGCGTCGCTCTATAACGGCCTGTCGCGCCTGTTCAGCATGGCATTCAATGTGGATTACGTGTGGTGTGTGCTGGGAATGGCCGTCCTCACCGGTGTTTACGTGCTGGTAGGAGGGTATATGGCTACCGCCGTCAACGACTTCATCCAGGGTTTGATCATGCTGGTGGGCATCTGCGCCGTGATCGCATCCGTGCTCAACGGCAACGGTGGCTTCACCACCGCGGTGGAGAGCCTCTCGCACATCCCGTCCGAGACTGCGCCTTCCCTGAACGGCGCGTTCGTCTCCTTCCTGGGACCTCAGCCCATCTATCTGCTGGGTGTCGTGCTGCTGACCTCCCTGGGCACCTGGGGCCTGCCGCAGATGGTCGGAAAGTTCTACGCCATCCGCAATGAGGCTGCCATCCGCAAGGGCACGTTCATCTCCACCTTCTTCGCCATCATCGTGGCGGGCGGCTGTTATTTCCTGGGCGGTTTCGGCCGGCTCTACGGCCAGAGCATCGAGTACACGGCGGCAGGCACGCCGGTCTACGACAGCATCGTCCCGTCGATGCTCGCCTCCCTGCCGGACCTGATGATCGGCGTGGTGATCATCCTGGTGCTCTCCGCCTCCATGTCGACCCTCTCCTCGCTGGTGCTCACCTCCGGGTCCACGTTGACCCTGGACATCATCGACCCGGCATTGGCCAAGGTCCGCAAGGGCGCGCATATGGATGACCGCAGGCAGCTGCTCTGCATCCGCCTGCTCGTCCTGTTCTTCATCATCGTCTCTTCCGTGCTGGCCATCGTCCAGGCCAAGAGTTCCGTGACCTTCATCGCCCAGCTGATGGGTATTTCCTGGGGCGCACTGGCCGGCGCTTTCCTGGCGCCGTTCCTGTACGGCCTCTACTGGAAGCGCACCACTCCGGCATCGGTCTGGGCTTCCTTCATCACGGGCGTAGGCATCATGTGCTGCTGTATGTATTGCACCTTCACGGGCAAGACGTTCATCAGCCCGTATTTCACCTCGCCGATCAATGCCGGTGTGCTGGCGATGCTGCTGGGCCTGGTGGTCGTACCTGTGGTAAGTCTCCTCTCCAAGGTGAACCGGAAAGAGGAGGTGGAAGAGATGTTCGACTGCTATTCCAACACCGTCAGGGTGCGTGCCACGGACGCCCTGTCCGAAGAGGCGGAGCAGCAGGGTTAGAAGACGAAAATGTAACCGATACCCAACGTGTGACGGGCGGCCATCAGGCCGCCTTTGTCATATAGGTGGTACATATAGAAGAAATCCAGCGAATGGCCTTTGCCGAGGCTGATCTCCGTGCCGGCATAATGCAGGGAGCGCACCCATTTGCCGCTGTCGAAGCTGCTGAAGTACTCGTACATCAGATAGGGTGTGAAGATGCTCTGCGGGGCCTTGTATTGTCCGCGGAGGCGGGCCCGGAAGGTATTGCTGTAAGCTTTTGCGCCAGGGTTGTAGGCCAGCTCGTACTTCTGCCGGACGGAAAGCGACAGGCCGTCGCGTCCCAGGGTCTCGGTGAGTGTCAGGACGCCCTTGTGCTGGACCAGGTCGCCCGCTGAAGGGATGCTCCAGTACTCGTAGCTCAGGTCGCCCTTGAGCCAGCTGTTGAAGTTGTAGCCGGCGCCGGCCATCGTGAACCAGCACTCCGTGCCGCTGACGTGGTCATAGGAGCGGTGCTCCAGGCGCGCCATCGCGAAAGGGGCGCCGAAAGATTTGATGAGCTGGATGCTGCTCCAGGTTCCGAGGTCGGAGGAAACCTGCGCAGTGGCCGGTGTGGCGGCGAGCGCAAGGAAAGCGAAGAAGGCGAAGATGGCTTTTTTCATACACTACTGTAACTACTGGGACAAAGGTACGAATCGCGCTGGAAAAACAAAGCGGTTCGGCCCCAAAAATGCAATTCGAAGGACATAAGTGAGTTATTGCACCATTCGGTCGATAAGCGGTTTCAGCTCGGCTTCGAAGATGTCCTTCGCCACGATCCGGTAATGGGGGTGGTAGGCGGCTTCGAACGCCGGGCTGTGGTGCATGATGAGTTCTCCTGCGCTCACCAGGGAGTCCAGCCGCTCCAGGTCATCCTCCGCTCCGGGGATGTCCCGGAAATCCTTTCGGAGGATTCCCTCGATGTCGTGCCACTTGTCCACCCACGCTTTCGGACTGACCGTCCTGCCCTCGTTCGCGCTCCGCACGAACGCGTCCAACAGCGCCTCTTCGCTGACCCGCCCCTCCAGGACGACGGAGAGATCCACGCGCACGTAATTGCCCTGGTCTCCAACGGGATAGTATTTCAGCTCCGGCACATCATAACGCAGGCTGTCCAGGTCCTCGCGGAAGGAGGCGAGTTCCGTCCTGAGATAGTTCCTCGCATATTCCGGATCCGGGATGAGGTGTCCGGGACCGAGATTGTCCTGGCAGAAACTCTTGTAGATGTCCTGTATGCGGGATTCGGGATAATCCTGCAGCTGGCGCGAAATGGCGGACTTCCGGGGGGAGGGCTGGCAGCCCAGCAGGAAGAGTAGGGACAGAAGGAGAAGTGTGCTGTGTCTCATAAGCAAGCGTGGTCGTGCTCTTCCAGCCAGGACTCCAGGATGCGGCAGTAGTCTTCGTGGCGGTCCACGAAACACATATGCCGGGCGCCGTCCATCAGCTCCCAACGGCTGCCGGGGATTCCCTCGTACATGGAGCGGGCCACGGCCGGGGTGCATAGGTCTTCCGATCCGCTGAACAGCAGACAGGGGCAGTCTATCTCTCCCAGGCGGTCGATGTATTCGAAATTCCCAAGGCTGCCGGTGGGCACGTATTCATTCGGCCCCCAGCCGTAAAGGTATGATTCCTTGCCGGAGCGCTTGGGGCGGGTCAGGCATTCCGGGCTGTTCTCGTCCGTGCTGGCGCAATGCAGCGTCATAAAACGGTCGTTGGCGCGGAGATAGGAGGGATCCTCAAAGTCACCCGTCTGTTCGGCCCGGCGGATGGCTTCCTGGTCCTCTTCGGGCATGTGGCCGATCATCCTGTGCTGCTCGCTCGCCCAGAGACTGGAAGAGGCGTGACCGCTGGAGATGATGGCGGAGCAGATGCCTTGGGGCTTCTTGTCGATGAGGTAAGCGATGATGAGCATGCCGCCCCAGGACTGGCCCAGGATGTGGAGCCTGTCCAGATGAAGGTGTTTCCGCAGGGCGATAAGTTCGTCCATCCACGTGTCCAGGGTCCAAAGCTCCGGATGCCCTTCGAGGTAGGAATTCCCGCATCCGATCTGGTCGTAGGAGATGACCTGACGGCCCGTTTCCCACGCCACGCGGTCCAGCACCTCGAAATAGTTGTGGGTGCTGCCGGGACCGCCGTGCAGAAGCAGCAGTGGTTTCTTGTCTTTGGAAGCCGTCCCGACGATCCTGTAGTACGTCTTGTGCCCCAGGAAGGGCATATATCCTTCTTCGATATTCATAGACAGATGATTGAATGTCCAAAGCTACAAAAAAAAACCGAGGACCAGAACTAGGCATTGTCGTCCAGCGCCCGTTCAATCTTGTCCAGCGTGTCGAAGAAGCGTTTCGTGGCGATGGGCGCTCCCAGGAACAGGACGCCGAGGGTGTTCCAGCCGAACATATGCCACCAGGAGGTATACGGCCCCTCGACCCCCAGTTCAATGGCCTTTTCCTTCAATTCCCCGGCAATCCTCGCCATCCACAGAAGAGGGTATATGAACAAGGTCGGGATGCCCAGCAGGTACGCGACCCAATAGCGCTGGGTACGCCGCCCAACGATATGGTCAAGCTCGTCCTGGAGACCGCTCAGCGGCATGTAGAACAGGAAGAACAGTCCGGCCGTGCAGAAATCGATAAGCCCGAACCAGAACCCGGGCCTGTTGGTGTGACGCCTCACATCCATTCGAAATTCTCCTTCCCGGCACCGACCTCGAAGTGATACTTGACGATACCGAGATCCATCTTCGAGTACCCGATCATGGAGAAGACAGGTTTGGCAGCGACCTTGGGGAGCTTGCTGTAGTCCTTGAACCCCAGGTACTCCAGGTAGAACTTCTGCTGGTTGACGGCCGTCGGAGCGAGGACAGCCGCATCAACCCCCTTGCTGAACCATTTCGGGGTGACGTCGCTGACGTTGCTTATTTCCTTGATGTCTTTCACCTTATGGCCCTTTCCGGGCGTCACTCCGTAACCCAGGGCGATGTAGCATCCGATTTTCTCCCCGTCCGCCAGTTCGTAAGTGCCGGGAATCTTGCTGTAGCTGAGCCCCGCCCAGCAGGAATTCAGTCCCAGCGTCTGGGCCAGCAGGACAAGCTGCTCCCCGTAATACCCGATCTTCTCGTCCAGGTCATCTCCTTTCCTGCCGGCCATGATGAGGTAGTTCTTCACGCCGGAGAAGGAACCGTAAGCCATGATTCCGCTGAAGGCCTTGGGCTCGTCCGTGACCAGCTGGACATGCAGGCCAGCCTCTTCGTTGATCTCCCGGACCTTGTCGCGGAGGACGGAGAGGATGTCCTCCGGGATGGGATCGTCCTTGTACTTGCGCACGGAATGCCGTGCCCCGATCGCTTCAAGCAGTGTCATATGTCCCTTGTATAATGCTAAATGTCACGTTGTTCTCTGCCACTAAGATAGGAAGAAATGTCGACACGTCCAAGGCGGGGAACCGGCGCCCCGGCCTTGGGGACTTTCCTCAGTTGTACGTGATGCTTTCGATTCTCAGGCGCAGGATTCCGGAGGGGACCCGGGCCTCGGCGATTTCGCCGACCTTCTTGCCCATCAGGGCGGCGCCGATCGGAGAATTCAGCGAGATCTTGCCAGCCTCGAGGTCCATCTCGTGCGGGCTGACGATCTCGAATTTCATGCGGGCATTCGTCGAGAGGTTCGTGAATTCGACCCGGCTCAGCAGGCTGACCCTGTCTTTGGGGAGGGCGTCGGGGTCGATCACGCGGGAATGCTCCAGGACTTTCTGCAGGAAACGGATGCGGCTGATGGTCTTCGCCTGGTTCCGCCTTGCTTCGCGGTATCCCGCATTATCGCTCCGGTCCCCCTGGGCGCTGGCCTCCGTAAGGTCGTCTTTGATCTGGGGGTAAACCTCGTTGATAAGATGCTTCAGCTCGGCAGAGATCTCGTCGTATCGTTGCTTGGATAAGTATTCCATGGCTCAAATTTACGCTTTTTTCGGCGAAACACATCATCGGCCGGCATCAAACCATCATGCTGATGAATTGAACTAATTCTCCGCCCTGAATTCTTTTGGAGATACCCCTTTGACCCGCTTGAAAAACTTCCCGAAAAAGGACTGGGAGGAGAACCCCAGCGATTCGCTGATCTCACGGATGCTCTGTTTGGTGGAGAGGAGCTGTGCCTCGGCGTCCAGGATGACGCATTTGTCAATCCAGTCCGTTGCCGTCTGTCCTGTCTCTTCTTTTATGCGCCGTGACAGGTACTTGGCATTACGGTCCAGTCTCCGGGCGTAATAGTCCAACTCTCTGTGATTCCGGTATTCCCGCTCCACAAGCGTAAGGAAATCCTCCGTCAATCTCCCGTAGGGGCCGATCGTTCCCACCCCCTGCTGCTGGGAAAGCATCGGGCTCGCACTCAGGAAGAAAGCTCTCGTAAGCAGACGCAGGCTGTCCCAGATGACAGAACTGCTCCTGGAGCTATGGATCATGGCCTTGCAGGAAGTGATGAACGCCAGGGTCAGTTCAATGGCGTCCTCCTTCAATTGGTAATAGGGCCTGTTCTCGATGGTGGCCGTCAGGGTGAGCGTACGCCCGATGTCCAAGGACTCGATGAACCGACGCGACATGAGGAGGATCCTGCCTTTGAAGCCCTTGCTCAGGGAACTCTGAACGATGACCTGTCCGGGAAGTATGATGATGAATCCTCCTTTCTCCACCCGGTACTCGCGCAGATTGATCATCCCGCTGGCCGAGCCGGATTCACACAAAGTGGCGATGAGCCAGTCGTTCTTGTACGGGAATCGCCCGGAGAGATAGAACCGGGGATTGTCCAGGATAATCAGCTCGTCTGAAGCCGCCGTAACCGACTCCGGGTTCCGGATGTCTTGATGCAGTATTTCCGAAAAGTCAATCATCGAGTGCTTATTTTGCGAGTAAATATACGACTATTTGCTAAAATAAACCTAAAAAGTAGAAAATAGTCCAATCAATATAGAAAACTGACCTTTTTTGTTGTATCTGCACGCTCTACCTTTGTACTTGGATTAAACCAATTTGAACATGAAAGCAAAGATATTGACCCTCTTTTTCGCGTTGGCCGCAGTCATGTCGTCCTGTACCAAGCTGAACAGCGGGGACAGTTTCAACCAAACCGTAGGGGGAATAGAGTACAACTTCGAAGTCATCGTGTCCAAGATTGCCTATGTCCGCCTGACACCGGTCTCCGCACCTTCCGTGGTGAAGGGAGACATAACACTTCCAACTACGGCCGTGTATGATGGCGTAACTTACACCGTCACCCAAATCGGGCAGCGGGCTTTCCGCGACTACACGGGAATCACTTCCGTCACCCTGCCCAAGACTCTCTCGCAGATTGAGAACGAGGCGTTTGCCGGTTGTACATCCCTCCAGGCGATCAATACCCCGCAGCCGCTTTCCGTCATCGGGGCATATGCCTTTGATGGCTGTTCACAGCTGAAAGCCTTCTCCCTGGAGGCTTCCTTATCCGAGTTGGGAAAGGGCGCGTTCCGGGGCTGCGCTTCTCTGGAGGAACTGGTATTCACGCCCACCATCACGGAGATTCCGGATGAACTGTGCAGCGGATGCACCAGCTTGAAGGAGATAAACCTTCCGTCCACGATCATGCATGTCGGAACCAGTGCGTTCGAAGGGTGCACCTCCGCTCGGGCGATCAAGATCGACCGCTCTTTGCAGAACATCGGTGCTCGGGCTTTTTCCGGATGCATCGCGGTCGGTTCCATTTCCTGTACGACAGCCACGCCGCCTGTGTGCTCGGCGAACACGTTTGACGGTATCCCCACCGACATCCCCGTGACCGTCCCGATGGCGAACGTGGGGGATTATCGCAATGCGACTGGTTGGAACAGATTCAGCAATTATACCGGAAAGTATTGAGTAATGATTCAGCCGACTTGCTGAAATCGGATTAATCTTTTGGAACAAGCCCCGACACTCCAGATGGATTGCCGGGGCCCTTTTCTTCTTCCAAAACAGAGTCACGGCTGCCGTGACAGGGTCAAGCGGCAGGTTTTATTTCTATATTTGCATTCGAAAAAACGGGTTTTCATTGTATTCTATGAAACATACAGCTTTTTTACTGGCACTTGCAGCGGCGTTGATGTGCTGCTCGTGCCGCAACAACGCAGCAAAGAGCGGGATAACCCCGGAACAGGCTTTCGAAGGCGTCAGCAACTATTGCCACGGCGAGTATGACTGGAGCGCGGCAGAAGACAATGGCTCAACGATGACCCTCGAGATGGGAGAGGGGACTGAAACAGAATACCAGGTAGTCTTCCGCAGCTATACCGGAGCATACGTGTATTTCTACGTCGACAAGAAAAGCGGCACCACCCGGATGGTAGAGCACGTACCCGCCCTCGACATCACGGAAGAAGCCGGCACCATAGAACTGAAAGATTACCTGTAGCATCAATGAGAAATATGGACAGAAAGTCTTTTATCCGTTTCGCCACGGTAATCTTTGCCATGGCCCTGGTAATGGCAGGGTGTAAGGCTGCAGGTGACAACACGAAGCCGGTGGCAGGCACGATGGAAGAGCCTGTGCCATCGGACAGGATGCCCGACCGTGTCCAGCAGGCATTGACAAAGGCGATGAAATACCACTGCCACGATCTGTTGAACGACAGCGTAAACGAAATATGCGTATCGAGCATCGACGAGGTTGACCAGACCTCCACGGAGGGCTATGGCATCAACGTGACGAAAGCGTCGCAATCCACCACCTTCCCGAACATCCGCCATACTCGCGCACCGCAGGCCAGGTACAATGCCAGGACGGGCGACCTCTGGCTTACCAGTCCGGCGATGGAGGGCACGGGCGTCCGGGTAGAGTGGCTCCATCAGATCCGCTTTGGCGACAACGACTTGGCGTATGTGAAGACAGCGGTCAACCCCTACGGCGTACAGCAAGAACTGCTACAGCGCTTGGGTTACAGCATCGAGGGTGAAACCATCTCGCTCTATGATGGAAACAAGCTGTTGGCGACTGTCACCAATTCCGTCAAGGACATGGGTGGCTTCGATGACGGACAGCCGTTATGGATCGGTGAGCAGCTGTACTATGATGTCAGCAGCGGTGATCCCAAAGTCATCTTCACCCCTGGTGTGAAATATACGACAGGTCTTGTGCTGATATACGAGGATATGCCGGAGCTGTCGGCTCCCGTCACGGTTGATGAAAACGGATTGTTCACCATCCACGAAATCACAGTGGTTTCAAAGTGATAAGTTGTTGATCCGATCATGCAAATAGGAGGACGTTAGGGGAGAAGACCGATGAATGGGGTCATCCCGAAACAGAAAGTGTAAACAAGTATAACGTATGAAGATCAGACATGAAAGACCGGAAGATTTCCGTGCGGTTGAGAGCCTCACGCGCGATGCTTTCTGGAATGTATATCGTCCCGGATGTACGGAACACTTCGTGCTTCATTGTTACAGGGACAATCCTGACTTTATCCCTGAACTGGACTTTGTGCTGGAGGAGAATGGCCGCTTGATGGGCCACGTGATGTTCTCAAAAGCAGCATTGGTGCTGCCTGATGGCACGCGCAAGCCATCCTGGACATTCGGCCCCATCTGCATCCATCCCGACTTTAAACGCAAAGGATACGGTCTCAGACTGTTGAGTTATGCGCTGGATAAGGCGCGTGAAATGGGGGTCGGGTTCCTTTGTATGGAAGGGAATGTCGACTTCTACAGGCATGCCGGATTCTCGCTGGCAAGCGGCTTCGGCATCCACTACCACGACTTCCCGAAAGATGATCCGGTTCCCTTCTTCCTGGCCCGGGAACTGGTCCCCGGCTGGCTGAAGGCAAATGGCATAGAAGAAGCTACGTATTGTCCTCCCAAGGGGTATTTCGTCGCCGATGAGAGTCCGGAGGAATTTGAAGCATTCGATGCCACCTTCCCGGCAAAGGAGAAAATGCGCCTCCCAGGGCAGCTCTTTTACGATGGAGTGATGGAAACCGGCCGTATCATCCTCCGGCCCTGGCGGGACAGCGACGCTCCCGCGTTGTATAAGTGGGCGTCGGATCCTGATGTGGGCCCGCGTGCCGGATGGGCCCCGCACCAGTCCGTAGAAGAGAGCCTGGAGGTCATCCGGACGGTCTTTAACGACGCCACCAATACCTGGGCCATCGAACTTAAAGAGGCAGGGGTCGTTATCGGCGCGATGGGTTATGGCCCATCGTGCAATTGCAATCTGCCGGCCCGGGGCGGAGAGCCTATTGTCGGGTATTGGATTGCGAAACCCTATTGGAACAAAGGTATTTGCACCGAAGCGCTGGGGTTGATGATCGAGCATATCCGGTGTATGACCGATATCAAATCCCTTATTTCCGGACATTTCATCGACAACCCGGCCAGCGGGCGCGTAATGGAGAAATGCGGCTTCATCCCCACCGGAGAAACCGTCATTGACGAAACGCAGTATCAAGGTGCCGACCGGCCCATAAGGGTGCTCCGCTTAAAACTGTAATTGACATGGACAGGCTTACGGCCATCCGAAATAACAAACGCAGCTTATGAAAGCACTCTTTATCAACGGAAGTCCCCGCAAGAACGGGAACACGGCACAACTCCTCAAGAAAGCCATGGAGGGTGCAAAAGAAGCCGGCGCCGAAGTGGAATTCATCAATCTGTACGACCGCAGCCTCAATTACAAAGGTTGTATGAGCTGCTTCGCCTGCAAGGTCAAAGGCGGGCGCAAGGGAATCTGCTCCTTCAAGGACGACCTGCAACCCATTTTGGAGAAAGCGATGGAGGCCGATGTCCTGATGTGCGGCTCACCGGTCTACACGGCTTATCCTACGGCGAATCTCCGGGCTTTTATGGAGCGTCTGATATTCCCGGCAGTCAACTATTCGGATTTCCGGCATCCTCTCGTCAACAAGCCCAAGGTTTCGGCCACCATCTACACGATGAATTGCCCGAACAAGATGATGTATAGGGCGAATGACTACCATATCACCATGGACGTCAACGCCTCCCAGCTGGGGATGTTCGGCCCCACAGAGCTGATGCTTTCCTACGATACTTATCAGTTCAACGACTACAGTCGCTATGATGCGGCGCAGATCGATGCTGGCCATAAAGCCGAAGTCCATGAAAAACGATTCCCGAAGGACCTGGAGCAGGCTTATGCCTTAGGCTGCAGGTTATGCGAAAGGGCGAAGGAAATGATTGGTTAAACAATCGCAATAAATGGGGATTGCGGTGATTATGGAAAGAGCGTATCTTTGCACAGGAAAAAGGAACAGTGTTCCCTATGCAGACGCTCAAGACAGATACGCGCAAACGGATTCTCAATGTCTCGAAGAGGCTCTTCCTGAAGAAGGGCTTCCGGGAGACGACCACGCGGGACATTGCCCGTGAGGCGGGAATCAACCTGAGCAACCTATATCACTATTTCGCCTCCAAGGACGAGTTGTTCTGCCAGTTGCTGAAACCGGCGACGAATACGCTGGAGGCCATGTTGAACGAACACCATGGAATCAAGGGCGTTGACATCCTCAGCATGCAGGAGGAAGGATATGTGGAAGCAACGCTGGAAGAGTACATGGACGCAATCCGCAAATACCGGAATCTCTTGAAACTCCTGCTCTTCAAATCCCAGGGATCATCCCTGGAAGGATATAAGGAATACTACGTAGAGAAGGCCACGCGGCTGGTCCTTGACTGGTTGAGGGCCATGAAAACGAAGCATCCTGAGATCAACACGGATGTGTCCGGTTTTTTCGTTCACCTGAACAACGTATGGATGTTCACCCTGCTGGAAGAGGTCCTGATGCACGACCTGACGGAAGAGGAGGTCCGGTCGGTCATGTCGGACTACATCCAATTCGAGGTCATAGGATGGAGAAAGATGATACAGATTTGACGGTCGCCACGGAGGCGGCCGTTTTTTTGGGAACAAAATGAAACATTGTTCACTATTGCAACGGATATATGGATAAGAAGAAACCGATTCTGCAACCGCTCCTCGCATACGCGGGGAAGAGAAAGGTGCTGACCTACCTGTCAATGGTCATCTCGGGCGTAAGCCAGTTGCTCGCCCTGGTCCCTTTCCTCTACATCTGGGCCATCCTGCGGGATGTGATCGCCGGAGATTACAGCCGTATCGCCCATTACGGCTGGCTGGCCGTGGCCTTTGCCATCGCCACGATCGTCGTGTATTTCGGAGCCCTGATGTGTTCGCACCTGGCGGCTTTCAGGATCGCCGCCAATATGCGCAAGGCGCTGATGCGGCATATCATGACATTGCCGATAGGCTTCCTGGACACGCTGGGAAGCGGCAAGGTACGCAAATGGGTGCAGGAATCCACCCAATCCACGGAGACCTACCTGGCTCACCAGCTTCCGGACAAGGCCGGCATGTACGCCACGGTGGCCGGACTGGCCGTCCTGATGTTCCTGTTCGACTGGCGGATGGGGCTGCTGTGCCTGGGTACGGTCCTGATGGCCATCATCGTGATGGTCTCCCTGATGACGGGCCCGACGCTCCGCAGGAAGCTGGGGGAATACAACAAGGCGCTGGATGCCATGGCGGGCGAGGCCGTCGAATATGTCCGCGGCATCCCCGTGGTGAAGACCTTCGGCCAGTCGGTCTTCTCCTTCAAGCGTTTCAAAGAATCCATCGACCAATACAAGCAATGGGTGATCGCCTATACGATCGATCTGCGGCGACCGATGACCTTGTATACGACGCTCGTCAATGCCTCCTTTGCGGTACTCATCGCGCTGACACTAGTTGTTGTGAAGAACGGGACTTATTCGCCTGAGTTCCTGCTGAACCTGTTGTATTACATCATCGTCACCCCGGCCATCGCCGTCACGCTGAACCGGATCATGTTCGCCAGCGAGAACGAGATGATCGTGGCCGAGGCGCTGGACAAGACGGGACGGATCCTGGCGATTGATCCGCTCGCGGATCCTTCGGATGCCACGTTGCCGGAGGACAATGAGATTCAGCTCAAGGATGTCCGCTTCCGCTATCCGGAGGCCGAACGCTTTGCGGTGGACGGTGTCTCGCTGGGCATCAAGCCGGGACAGAAAATCGCCTTCGTGGGCCCTTCCGGTGGCGGAAAGACCACGACGGCCAGCCTCATCGCCCGTTTCTTTGACGTGACGGAAGGGACCATCACCCTGGGCGGCGTGGACATCCGCCATATCCGAAAAAAGGACCTGATGAAACGTATCTCCTTTGTGTTCCAGGACAGCCGTCTGCTGAAGACGAGCATCTTCGAGAATGTCCGCCTGGGCAGGCCTGACGCCACTCGGGAAGAGGTGCTGGAGGCCTTGCATAAAGCCCAGTGCGACGATATCCTCGCCAAGCTGCCCGCGGGCATCGACACGGTCATCGGCACGCAGGGGACCTATCTCTCCGGGGGAGAGCAGCAGCGGGTGTCCATCGCCCGCGTGATGCTGAAAGGCACCCCCATCGTCATTCTGGATGAGGCTACGGCTTTTGCGGATCCGGACAACGAGACCCGTGTGCAGCGGGCCTTCACCGAGATGGCAGCCGGCGGCAAGACCATCATCATGATCGCTCACCGACTCTCTTCCGTGACCGGAGCAGACCGCATCTTTGTGCTCGAGGAAGGACGCGTGACGGAAAGTGGCTCGCACAAGGATCTTCTGGAGAAAGGTGGCAAGTACGCCTCTATGTGGAAACAGTATGTGGAATCTGTCAAATGGAACATCAAATGAGCATCATAGAAACACTTCGGCATAAATATGCCCTTACCCGGCAGGGCGCGAAAGACCTTGTGAAGTCCAGCCTCGCCAGCGCCGCGATGGATATCGTCCTCATGCTGCCGGTGGGCCTTCTGTTCTTCCTGGTGAAGGACCTGATGGAAGGCAATGCGTTGAATACCTGGGGATATGTCTGGAAAATCGGCGCCTGCCTGCTGGCCGTGGCGGTCATGGAATATGTCAAATACAATTATCAGTTCGTCACCGTGTATCTGGAGAGCGGGCGCCGGAGGATCTCGCTGGCCGAGAAGCTGCGCCGGCTGCCGCTGTCTTTCTTTGGCAAGAAGGACCTGGCCGACCTCACCAGCACCATCATGGCCGATGCGGCCACGATTGAAACGGGGACGTCCCATTGGGTGCCGGAACTCATCGGGTCGATGATCTCCACGACGCTCATCGGCATCAGTCTTTTCTTCTTCGACTGGAGAATGGCGCTCGCTGCCGTCTGGGTGATCCCCATCGCCATCAGCATCGTCCTGTTTTCGTCCAAGTTCCAGAACCGCTTCAACCGCCGCAACGTGCAGGCGAAGGTGGCTCTGGCCGACAGCATCCAGGAGGGATTGGAGGCGTTCCAGGACATCCGCGCCAACGATGCGGAGGGCAAATACCTGCAGGAGCTTTGGCCCCGCATCGACCTGGTGGAGAAGCGGGCCATCCAGGCCGAGCTGGGCGTTGCCATCTTTGTGGTGAGCGGGCAGATGGTCCTGAAGCTGGGGATTGCGACCATTGCCCTGGTCGGAGCCGTGCTGCTTTCCGCCGGAAGCCTGGATGTGCTGACATTCTTTATGTTCCTGCTCGTGGCATCCCGCCTGTATGACCCGATGTCCGGGTCGCTCATCAACCTGGGCGCCGTGGTGTCGCTGGGCGTCCAGTCCGAGCGCATGGACGAAATCCTCAATCACGCGGAGCAGCGTGGAGAGGAAATCCTTTCCAACAAGGGCTTTGATATTGAATTCAAGGATGTCCGCTTCGCTTACGATACGTCTGAGACGGTTCTGGACGGGGTTTCATTTACTGCGAAGCAGGGAGAGGTCACTGCACTCATCGGCCCTTCCGGTTCCGGCAAGACCACCATCTCGCGCCTGGCCTCCCGTTTCTGGGACATCCCGTCCGGCACCATCACGGTAGGCGGGATGGACATCTCCAAGATAGACCCTGAGACGCTGATGAACCTGTATTCCATCGTATTCCAGGATGTTACGCTGTTCAACAACACTGTGTTGGAGAATATCCGCATCGGCCGCAAGGATGCTTCGGAGGAGGAGGTCATTGCAGCCGCACGGCTGGCCCACGTGGATGTCTTCGCCGAGAAGTTGCCGCAAGGATGGAATACGATGATCGGCGAAAATGGCAGTGAACTATCGGGAGGAGAGCGCCAGCGGATCTCCATCGCCCGCGCCTTCCTGAAAGACGCCCCCATCATCCTGATGGACGAAGCCACTGCTTCCCTGGACGTGGAGAACGAAACGTTTATCCAGGAGTCGCTCTCGCGGCTGGTCAAGGACAAGACGGTGATAATCATTGCACACCGCATGCGCACCGTTGCCGGGGCCGACAAGATCGTGGTCTTGAAGGAAGGCAAGGTGGAAGAGTGCGGAACCCCGGCTGAACTTACGGCTTCCGGCGGCTTTTACAAGCGGATGCAGGACATCCAACAGGGAGCCCTTGAGTGGAATATTTAATCCTTTAAAGCATATGAAACCAGCATTCAAAGTCATTCTGATGGCCGCTGCCTATCTGGCAACGTTCATCCTCGGCGCCTCGAGCGGCGCCATTCACCCGGCATGCTATGCGTACATCGGGGCGCTTCTGCCGTTGGTGTTCGCGTTCATCTATCTTTACACCTGCTCCATTATCCGTGGTTTCGGAGCGGCGACAGCACTGAACGGATTTATCCTCGTCCTGTTCCTGATCGCGGGTGAAGCTGATCTGGGCTATATTATCGCTACGGTTGTTATAACGGCGCTGGCTGAACTGCTCAGGAGGGTCTTCGGCTATGATACGAAGAAAGGCGTCCGCTGGAGTTTCATCCCCTTTGCTTTCTCTTTCTTTGCCTACATCTCCCACTGGTGGACAGACACAGAGGGCTCCCTTGCCGCAGCCGTTGAAGAAATGCCCGCTGGATATGACCAGTTGATGATTCCTGTCATCAACAATATTCCGTTGCTGATTGTTGTCCTGGTCCTGACCATTCCCGTTGCCATCCTCGCCATGAGGCTTGCTGAACGTTCGCTGAAGAAACAAACAGAGGGATTGAAATGAAACCGAATTACAAGAACTGGATGCCGAAAGGCATGATCTGGAGTTTCGCGGCAGGAACAGCCGTGGCGCTGGCTCTGATGCTGGTCATCGGTGTCGGCTGGTTGAAGATCCTCCTGCTGATCCTTACCTTGGTCTTGGCGGGGGTAACTGTCTGGACTGTACTGATGTACCGGGCTTTCTCCTATGACGGGAAGCGTCAGATGTCCCGCCAGATCATCGACGGCGTAGCGGAGTATGTCAAACTGCCGGAGGGAGGCCGATGCCTGGATGTGGGCTGCGGCAGCGGAGCGTTGGCCAACGCCGTGGCCAAGCGGAACCCGCAGGGGACGGTGACCGGCATCGACCGTTGGGGGGCGGAGTACGCTTCCTTCAGCAAGAAACTCTGCGAAGACAACGCCCGCGCGGAAGGCGTGGCGGAGAGGACATCTTTTGCCAGGGGAGACGCACAGAAGCTTGATTTCCCGGACGGGACCTTCGATGCCGTCACGTCCAACTATGTCTATCACAACATCCCCAGCCGCGACCGCCAGGCGATCCTGCTGGAGACCCTGCGCGTGCTGAAGAGGGGAGGGACCTTCGCCATCCACGATCTCTTCTCGAAGGACAAATACGGCGACATGCAGGCTTTCGTGGCGAAACTCAAGGACCTCGGCTATGAACGGGCGGAGCTCATTCCCACGGATAACGGCCGGTTCATGTCCCCGTGGGAAGCCAGGTGGATGGGCTTGTCTGGTTCGGCGATTCTCTTCGGAAAGAAATGATCGCAACCCGGTTGCAAGGGATCTCCCATACTTTTGCACCATCATGAGGAAAACATACGAACCCCTGAACATGATCATGAACGGACGATACGCCGTTCTGTATAGGAAGCTTGACCCGGCCGTCCAGCAGGAAGTCCTTTCCAGGATGGCCGGGCTCATTGAGGAAGAGCGGGATTACGAGGACAAAGGCAACTACGGCCACTTCTGCAACATCCTTCCGACCATCGCCATCGACGACGTGCTGCAGCGCAATGGAACGTCGCCCGAGGAGGCGTTCGAACTTATCTCCACCCACATGTGGGCGGCGCTGAATCCGGACGGGTTCCGGAAGCTCTCCAAACTGCCGTTCTTCCTCTCCGTCATGCGTAAGATCATCCCGCTGGGTTTCAAGTACGGATCGGGAAAGGGTTGGAAGTACGTCTGGCATCCAGAGGACCCGAAGGAATACTACCACTTCGAGACGCTGGAGTGCCTGTACAAGTACGTGTTCTCCAAGCACGGGGTGCTGGAACGCTTCGGACCCATGTTCTGCCGCAGCGACATCATCAACTACGGCAACCTGCACGACATCGACTTCATCCGCACCAAGACCCTCTGCCAGGGCGGCGACTGCTGCGACTTCCGCTTCGTCCACCACCGAAAAGGCGAGGTTTGGGAGCGCACAAAGAGTGTTTAGGCATGGGAAAGAGACTTTTTCGGCCTCATAGTTTTGCTTTAAGCCGCTGGCGAGCTTTCGTAACAGAGGCAGGGGAAATCCCCAACAGGATGGCTTGCTCAGATACGGAGAATTGCAGGTGCGAGAGGATATAGGTGCGGATATCGCCCTTTGTCAGGTCGGGGTGCGCTTCGCGGAGAGATTCGGGCGTAAGGTCGCATGAATTCCGGAGCATCCGTTCCAATTCGGCCCATTCTTCATCCAGAATATAGCGGGGACGGGCGTGGAGTTCCTGCAGCAGGTGATTCTGCTCCATGAGCGCACGCATCAGCACATAAGAATCGACTTCGCCGCCAGGACCTCCGCCGGCGTTAGGGACAAATCCTTCCCGCTCATCGTTCCCGGCGCGAATGACCATCAGGAAAGCCCTGACATTCTTGCCGAGGATTTCGCTGGCTTGCGGGATGGTGAGCGGACTTTTTCCGTCGGTGCAGGTTGATGCAAGGCCCAAAGCCACCAAAATGAGTTGATAATAGAGCGTTTCTGCATCTTTGCCATGCAGGCCGAAGGTGCCCGCTATCGCAGAAAGGCTCTCTGCCTTGAAACCTACGTGGGAATCAATGTAATCCTTGTAGGAAGCGGGTTGCGTCTGGGATTCCATAATCATGGAGAATAGACGCGGCTCGTCCATGGCGAACCAGATAAAGGCCACGCCAAAGCCTTTGAAAGGTGGATTGAGCGCAAAGCCGTCTCCCACCCGTTTCCGATACAGTTTCCGGGCTTCCTCCCGGACAGCGTCCCTGACTCCTTGAATGGATCCGAAAGAAGAGAAGATGGCATTGGCGCCGCAGTCAAGGCGCGTACAAAGGCTGCGGGCCGTAAGGGCCGAAGGACCTCCGGAGCGCACCAAGTCAGTGGCTGCGGAAAGGATCCTTTCTTTTGTGACAGTAACCGGTCTTGCCATAATCGATGTTCCGAATCAGTTTCTTGCAAAGATAAACAAAGGGGTGGGAATGTCCAATCAGATTTCGGAAATAATGCGCAATTGTCCACATTATTGTCCATATCGTTTTTTATTTCGGAACGCTGGATACGCTAACTTTGCATCCGTAAAAACATGGACAAACGATGAAACGACTGATTGTTTTGTTAATGCTCACAGGGGTTGCGATTCCCGCACTGGCGAAGGACGACTGGAAGGGAAAGGTGGTAGATGAGAAGGGTGATCCGATCCCATACGCCAACGTGGCCGTGCTCTCCAAGACCGACTCTACCGTAGTATGTGGTGTGGTGACTCAAGAGGATGGTACCTTCAAAATAGTGACGAACGAAACGGAAGGCATCATGATGGTGGCCATGCTGGGCTACAAGACGGTGTTTCAGGCTCCCGTTGACGGTGCGGTGATTACCCTGTCCGATGATACGCAAATGCTGGAAGGGGCCGTGGCGAGCGCCGTCATGCCCAAGACAAAACTTACGGGCGAGGGGCTGCAAACGAATGTACGCGGCTCCGTGCTGGAAAACGCCGGCAGCGCCAATGACGTCCTGGCCAAAACGCCCGGCCTTATCAAGGGTCAGAACGGCCTGGAGGTAATCGGCAAGGGCTCGCCGATGGTGTATATCAACGGACGGCGCGTCAGCGACGCCTCCGAGCTGGACCGTCTGCAAAGCAACGAAATCCAGAGCGTCGAGGTTATCACCAACCCCGGCGCCCAGTACGATGCCACGGTGCGGGCGGTGGTGCGCATCCGCACCATCCGGCGCCAGGGCGATGGCTTCGGCTTCAACCTGGACGCATCCGATGCGCAGTCCCTGCGCTGGGTCAAGGGGAATGACCCCTTCGGTGCCATTAACGTGAACTACCGCACGGGCGGAGTGGATATCTTTGGCGGGATCAACTATGCCCGCAATACTTCCCGGCAGGAGAGTGAACTGGAGAAGAATACTTTCGGCAGGACCGCCAGCGGAAATGACTGGCTTTTCGTAAACAAGGGGACGCTTCTGAACGAATACTCCGGCAGCACCCTTTATGGCAACGCCGGTGTGAACTGGCAGATGGCCGACAACCATTTCATGGGCGGCAAGGTGGAATGGGGCCGGCACCTGACTTACAGCGTGCATACGGAAGTGAATGACAATGTCTTTGAGAACGGGACGATGGTGGACCGACTCACCACGGTATCGGATGACACGATGGGGGAGTGGATACCGTACAACCTGGGCGCCAACCTCTATTACAACGGTCTCGTCGCGGGCAAACTGGGCATTGACGTCAATCTGGACTACTACGGCGTGGACGACAGTTCCAAGTCCGTATCAATCGAAACGAGCGACATGACGCACAATGCCGCCATTCAGAGCGGTAGCACCAATGCAGGGCGCATGTATGCCGCCAAGACAGTGTTTTCCTATCCGTTCTGGAAAGGACAGTTGCAGGCCGGAACGGAGGAGACCTTCTCCCGCAGGACGGACAAATACACCATCTCCGGCATTGCCATACCGGCGTCGGATGCCACGGTAGCCGAGGATAATATCGCGGCCTTCGCCTCTTATGGCTGTTATATGCCGAAGGTAGGGCAGCTGAGCGCCGGGGTGCGCTATGAATGGGTGCATTACGCCTACGAGGATGCAGTTACGCCCGCCAATAACCTTACCCGCGATTATGGCAACTGGTTCCCCAATATGTCGTACGCCGGGGTTATCGGCGCCCAGTCCAAGAATCCGGTCCAGGTGATGCTGAATTACAGTGCCAAGACGCGCAGGCCCAATTACGCCAACCTTTCCAGCGCCATCCGGTACAACAGCCGTTTTATCTGGCAGAGCGGCAATGCGGGCCTGCAGCCGGAACTGTCCCACAATGTGGGCGTCACGGCCGTATGGAAGTGGGTGACATTAATGGTCAACTATACCCGCACGGACGATGCCATCATGACCTGGTCTTCCCCCATTGGAGACGAAGGCGTGGTATTGGTGAAGCCCCGGAATATCGAAACGCCATTCCGGCAGCTGTCGGCCTTTGTGAACCTGACGCCCACTATCGGGCCCTGGACGATGAATTACACCGTCGGAGTACAGCCGCAGTGGCTTACGATCAATGTTGCGGATCCCCGCGAGGCCTCCGGTATCCGGACGACGAGCTTCAACGGGAAACCGATGTACTTTGCGCAGCTGCTGAACACCCTTACACTAAAGGACGGATGGCAGTTCGAACTGGGCGGGCTGGTTCAGTCTCCCGGGTATTCGGGGAACCTCAGGATCCGGAACATCTATGCCAACGTCACAGCTGCCGTGCAGAAAACCCTCCTCAAGGATGGCTCCCTGGTGCTTCGCCTGGAGGGGAACGACCTCTTGGACACGGCCCACATGAACGTGGATTCCGACTTCGGCAGCCACACCATCATGCAGACCAACCTGATGGACACGCAGAAGCTGAAGCTTTCCATCCGCTACAATTTCAACACGGCCCAGAGCAAGTACCGCGGCACCGGCGCAGGCTCCGACAGCAAGGCCAGAATGTAAAAAATAAGATCATATGGAACAGAAATTTTGCCAGAGCTGCGGAATGCCGCTCACAGAGGAGGTTCTCGGTACCAATGCCGATGGGAGTAAGAATGAGGATTACTGCATGTACTGCTATAAGGACGGGAAGTTCTTGCAGGAGTGCACAATGGATGAGATGATCCAGCACTGTGCCCAGTTCGTGGACGAGGTGAACAAAGGGCTGCCGAAGCCCATCACGAAGGAAGAGTACATCGGCCAGATGAAGGTGTATTTTCCGCATCTGAAACGTTGGCGCAAAGAGCTGACACTTATTGATTCCATGCCGGAGAATCCCGCTCTGGCCGGAGTGAAGGAACTCATCGGTCAAATGGCCGATACACTTCCGATCGCCTTCATTTCTTCCGTGGATGATGAAGGCTATCCCTGTACCAAGGCGATGCTGTCTCCCCGTGTGCGTGAGGGCATTAAGGTGTTCTATTTCACCACCAATACTTTCTCCTTGCGCGTAGCGCATTACAAGGAGAACCCCAAAGCGAGTATCTATTTCTGTGATGCCGAGGGCTTCAAGGGCGTCATGTTGCGCGGTACAATGGAGGTGATGATGGACGCTGCCTCGAAAGAGCGGATCTGGCGAGACGGTGATGAGGAGTATTACCCCGGCGGCGTCACTGACCCCAACTACTGTGTCCTCAAATTCACAGCCACCGACGGCCGCTTCTATAGTGATTTCTATCCCCGTAGTTTTGTGATAGAATAAACAATGAGCAACAAAGCACTTGTCGTTATCGACATCCAGAATGACATCACCAAGCACTATCGGGACATCATCGGCAACATCAATGCCGCCATCGAATGGGCTATGGCCGAGGGGATTCACGTTGTGTATATCAAGCATAACAACATCTCGGCCGGTACACGGACTTTTAAGCCTGGAACAAAGGGTAAGGAACTGGTGCCTGAGATGAAGGTTGTGTCGGACAATATCTTCGTGAAGTCGAAAAGCAATGCCCTTACGAGCGAAGCTTTCACCGCCTTCATCGCTAATAACGGTATCACGGAGTTCTATATAGCTGGAGCCGACGCTACGGCCTGCGTGAAATCGACCTGCTTCAACATGGCCAAGGCGGGCTTCACGGTACATGTCCTCAGCAACTGCATCACCTGCTATGACCTGAAGAAACTGCCGGAGATGCTGGCCTACTACGCCAAACAAGGATGCGAAGTGAAGAATTTATAGATTCGGCAACAATCTATTTATATGGGTTATAGAAGAGAGGCTATAGATTGCGTTAAGGATCATGTCCTCCCTTTACATAAGCAAATCTATGCCAAGTATGATGGGGATTTCGACAGGATCTACTCGGAAGGGTACAACAACAAGTCCTATACGGGTAGGGTGATTGAGCCAGGGAAGGTATATGAACTGAGCTATTTGGAATGTACGTGCCCTAAAGTTAAATGTGGGCTGAGAAACCATCCACATCAATGTGAGTGCTCGCGACAGAGCATTTTATATATTCTTTCGCAACTTGAACCAGGCAGCCATTTCGAGGTTCGGATTGAGAATACGATACTTCGAGGCGGAGAACGATGTACCTTCAGGATAACGAAACGTCCGAAGGCCGGAACTGTCTCGCAGAACAGTCCTCAGGCGAAGGAGAATCTGAAGGCGTGAAGCATTTGCCGAATGTCATATCTGTACTCAGGATAGCAGGCTCCATCGGCTTGCTGTTTTGCGATGTTTCGGGATGGCCGTTCTGGACACTCTATGTACTCTGTGGGTTCAGTGATATGGCTGACGGTTGGTTAGCCAGGAAGCTCCATGTAGAGA